>NZ_CP011971.1:0-600000 GCF_001579945.1 Steroidobacter denitrificans
GTTGCTGCGCGAGGGTATGACCGTGGTCATCGCCGGGCGGCCGAACGCCGGCAAGTCCAGCTTGCTGAATCGCCTGGCGGGTTACGAGGCGGCGATCGTGACCGATATTCCCGGCACCACGCGCGATGTTCTGCGCGAGCGTATCCATATCGACGGCATGCCCTTGCATGTGGCCGATACCGCGGGTCTGCGCGATGAAGCCGATCGGATCGAAGCCGAGGGTATCCGCCGCGCTCACCAGGAAATGACCCGGGCGGATCGCATTCTGTACCTGATCGATGCGTCGCAGCAGCCGGATGATGCAGCGGTGGCGCTGGAACTCGAGGCGCTGCCCGACGTACCGGTGTCGGTGGTGATGAACAAGATCGACCTGTCCGGCACGGCGGCCCGCTGCGATCCGGCTGATGTCTCCGGCCTGCACTCGGCCGGCCGCCGGGCATCACCGCCGCGAATCTATTTGTCGGCGGCAACGGGGGAAGGCGTCGATCTGTTGCGCGAACATCTGAAGGCATGCGTGGGCTATCAGGGCGCAGAGGCGGGCACGATTTCCGCCCGGCGCCGGCATCTGGATGCCTTGGGCCGCGCCGATCAGCATTTGCGTGAAGCGCAGCGTCAGTTGCTGAAACAACGCGCCGGCGAGCTGATGGCCGAGGAACTCAGACAGGCACAGCAATGCCTGGCGGAGATCACCGGCGAGTTTACCTCGGAGGATCTGCTGGGACGGATTTTTGCGGGGTTTTGTATTGGGAAGTGAGGCTAGTTCCATGATGGTCCAGAGAAGTCTTCTGAAGGCCACTAATCCCATGAAAATAAAGGAACTATAGTCTTGTAAGCATCTTGGTGGTACAGTTAGAGCCATAACTTTTTGGGTCCATAAATGGGTCCAAGTACACCGGATTCCGAGGCGACTTGACTTTTATGGACCCAGGGAGAGGTCCATGGCTCTGACAGACACCGCCCTCAAGGCGCTCAAACCCAAGGAAATCCCGTACATCGTCAGCGATAATCGGGGCCTGTACGCCGAGGTGCTGCCTACCGGCAGCATCGTCTGGCGCTATCGCTACCGGCTGAGCGGCAAGCGGGAGAAGCTGACGCTGGGGAAGTACCCGGCACTCACGCTCAAGAATGCGCGCCTGAAGCGCGATGAAGCTGCCCAAACCGTCGCGTTGGGACAGTCTCCCGCGCAGAAGAAACAGCTCGCCAAGGTCGCTGGTCCAGAGAACACGACGGTCGCAGAGTTCGCGGAGCGGTTCTTCCGGGACATCCAGGAGCGGGACCGGAAGGACAGCACGATCCCCCGCCGCTACCTCGACAAGGACATCGTGCCGCACATCGGCACCAAGCAGGTCCGGGAGATCACTGCAGAAGACGTTCGATCCGTGGTCTGGCGGAAGAAGCAACAAGGTTTCGACGCCGCCGCCGGTCAGATTCGCGGCCTACTCAAGCGCATGCTCGACTACGCCGTGACCTGTGGTCTCCTCGACCACAACCCCGTGGCGGCGCTGCCTATGCGCCACGTTTACAGGGCCGCCGCCCGCGATAGGGCACTGACGCCGGATGAAATCCGGCTGTTTCTGCGCGCCATGCAGGTCTCCAATATCCGGCGCCAGTTCAAGATCGCCTTCCAGTTGATCCTGATGACGCTGGTGCGCAAGTCTGAGCTGATGTTGGCGCAGTGGAGAGACGTGCATTTGGACGAAGGCGAATGGCATATCCCGGTCGAGAACTCCAAAACCGGCAAGCCGCACATCGTCTACCTGTCGAAGCAGTCCGTGCTGCTGTTCAGGGAGCTGAAGATTCTCGCCGGCAACAGCGCGTGGGTACTGCCCGGCCGCGGCACGCTGACCAAGCCCTTTGCGCACAACGCACTCAACAGTGCCCTCAAGGTCGCGCTACAGGACCAGGAAATCCCGGCGTTCACCATCCACGATCTGCGCCGCACGGCTTCGACGCTGCTGCACGAGAAAGGCTGGGCGTCCGATGTGGTGGAAAAGGCGCTAAACCACACGATTGGCGGGGTGCGGGGCGTCTACAACCGGGCGGAGTATGCCGAGCAGCGCAAGGAGATGTTGCAGTTCTGGGCAGATTTCATCGACCGATTGGCGCCGGCGAACAATCTCGTCGTGATGTCGGCTTCAGTCTGAGTATGGCCCTTTCCTTTTCCGGGTAGGGCCGTTCGCCCTTATGGTCCATTCCCTTGCCATTTTTGCTACACGGATGATGCAGCCGAACGGTCCTTTTGGCTTCGTCCATCTATCGCGCCACTCCGGCACGTCCGTTGCGGAATGTTAGCGCTCCTGCTCTATGCTTCTCACAGATCCTTGTGTCCGCATCGCCGATCTAATCATTCCCGCATACTCTGCGCCATCGCTCTGCATCTCCTCAAGACGTGTCTCTAAAATGAGGCGAAGTGGTTCACTTAGTTCGTTGACTATCCTGCCCCTAAGGATACTCAACTGCTCCAACTTTTCTATCTTTCTAAGGATAAGCTGAAGTCGAGTTGACTCGTTCAGAGCTAGCTTTCTAACGGTAATCTCCGCTGGTGCATCCCCATCAACCCAGGCGACGACAGGTCCATAGTGAACGAGCCTTGCCTCAACGTTATCTGCGTAAGGATCTAAAAATGGGCGTTCAGCGTCTAAGTAATCATTCTTTCTGCGATTGCACTCTGTGCATGCAATAGTAAGATTCTCCCAATCGAAATGTCTTTCCCGTACCAGAGAAGTCGGAATTTTATGCTCTACATCGCCGGGTGTATTGTGGCCAATCTTACTTTCGCAATATATGCATTTGGAGTGCGTCTCCGCTATTAATGCCTGCTTTATCTCCGGCGTCCTGTATCGATACCTTTTCGTGCCATTTTGAGGGTCGCTTAAAAACTCGTCCAACCAACTCCCCTCATTTTGCTGAAGCACTTCCGGGCGTTGCCCTTTCACGACTCTGATCATTGCCCATCTTCCAGGTTCAGATCCGAGGCAGCGTCAACTACTCCGAGACGACGTAGTTCTGCAAGCACACGCTCTCCTAGAGCATGAGGGTTATCTCCGGACGCATTTTCAAAAATCTTACGAATCTCATCTTCCACCCAAATTGGGAGATTAGATGGAACGTCGAGTATCTCTCTGAGGATGCGATTGGGAGTTCCTGCGAACTCGTCTTCAGTCAACTGGCTGGAAATGACTTGATGGTTTTCGCTAAACGTTAGCCCATACACCGATGACGACCTATGAGAAGAGACAACAAAGGGACTGTGAGTTGCGACGATAAACTTAAACCTCGGGAAGGCTGCAGCAAGTGATGGCAGAAAGGATCGCTGCATGCTCGGATGAAGGTGATTCTCTGGCTCGTCTATTGTTACGGTACATTCAGATTTTCCTGCACCGTACATGTGTATCTGCCAAGCTATTCCGAACATCGCGTTTATGCCGCCAGACATTGAGTCAATCGCAAATTCCCCTGACCGAGTGACAAGCACGACCTCTGGCATACGAACTTCCAAGCGCTCAAATCCAATTTCCTTTGGCAGTATCAGCCGTAACACTTCCTGAAAGCTCTCGAAAATCTGCTGGTACTCCACATTTGACGCTACAGCTTTGTTCCCATAACCAAATAGGGCTAACGCGATGAGTGATCGCTTCTGAGCGTAAGAAGGATTCTGCTGTTTGTTCGATTGACGCGCTCCACCATATGTCTGGAAAAGCAACTGCTGGAAATCTTGATAGTGTTGCTGGATAGATGTGGGATTTGTGGGTATCTCGCCCACCGCTTGATAGGTAGCCGGAGGACGATGTGAAGGGATATGCAAACCTACAACGGATTGCTCATTAGCGTAGGCAAGACGATACTGAGGTTTAGTGGTCTTTGTTGTGGCCAAAATGCATTTCCTGCCGTCGTCGTAGGTGATATACCCCACACTTTGAGCCTCACTTGCTGCCGCAGCATCCAAAAGCTCCTCCTCCCTAGCTCGCTTAACGTCGGACCATAATTTTCGCGCCTGCTTTAAGCCCAGATAGGGGGTAGATACGAAACTTAAATTCCACCCAAAGTGCTTGCTGAGAATATTTAGGATCGTGGTCTTGCCGGATCCATTCGGGCCCGTAAGTATGGTCACCTGTTTAGAGAGATCTATCTCGATGGAAGCAAACTGTCGCCAGTCGACCAATGCGATTCTGGAAAAATAAGCCATAAATCAATCCCCTTGGTTGCCTCGACAATAGTTTACCGAGAGGCAAAAAGATGGTGTGCTAACGCAGAGTTCAGTGGCGTGTGGCAATGGTTTGTTCGGCGCTCTTCCGGCCCCTGATCATAATCTCTACCTACATAACGCAGTCATACCTGGCAATCTCGTTCGAACGCTTTCCTCCGCACCTATTCCAACTCTCGCGCGCACTGCCTTCAGTTGTTCTGCGAGCCGAGCTGGAAGAATCAGAGCGCTGCATAAATCTGGTCTTCACCGGGCGATCCGTCTGGATTACGCCATCGCAGTCTGGCGTTGTATGCCGTAGGGCTACCGAGGTGAAGAGCCGCCGTCAAGATTACAGCACTACCCGGTGCGAGCTTCTTGGCTGGAAACTTCTCTTTATATTCCGACTGGATGATCGGAGAGTACTTCGGATCGTCGAGCAACAGCTCCATCTCAACATCATATGCATCCACAACACTGATGTTTGTAATACGGAAACGATACGACTTCCCGCCCTTAATGACGTCCAACGTCAATCTCGCTTTATCCTTATCCGCATCCTCTCGCAATAGGATTTCGAGCTGCTTCTTGGCCAGCTTTGAGGTCGCTCTCTGGAGATCATTCGCCTCCCGTTGCAGCTTGCGTTGACCACTCCAAGTTACAAGGCTAATGAGCGCGGCAATACAGGCGACCATCGACGTCAGAATCTCGTACTGTGTCACTTGCCCACGCCTCCGCGCTAATGTCGCCGAACGTCAAGCATTGCCACATTGCTACTCCTGGGGTGCGGCAATGCCATTCATCTCTCAACGTGATCAGTCTGTCATAAAGCGGACAAGGCCTCGGCCTGCTGTAGAACGGTCTGTACCGCAGCATCCTGCAAGTCGGGCGGATAGCCATACTTGCGCAGGATGCGCTTGACCAGCACACGCATGCGTGCGCGTGCCGATTCGCGGTGCGCCCAATCCACGGTGACGTTCTCGCGCAGATTCATCAGCAGCTCATGCGCGATGACGCGCAGCCTTTCATCGCCCATCACCTGCACGGCAGATTCGTTCTCTGCCAGCGCGTCGTAGAACGCGATCTCCTCTTCCGTCAAGCCCTGCTCCTCACCGCGAGTACGTGCGGCGCGGATGTCCTGGGCAAGCCGGATCAGCTCTTGTAATACTTCGGCCGTGGTAATGGCGTTGGCGTGGTAGCGGGCGATGGCGTCTTCGAGACGCTCGGAGAAGGCGCGGCTTTGCACGACGTTGGTCCGACTGCGTGACCGGATGCCGTCGCTCAGCAATTTCCTGAGCGCCTCCAGCGCCAGATTCTTCTTCTCCATCTGCTGCACTTCGAGCAGGAACTCGTCCGACAGGATGGAGATGTCGGGCGACTGGATGCCCGCTGCCTTCAGGATATCGACGATCTCGGTGGACACCACGGCGCGACTGACGATCTGCCGCACTGCCAGATTCCGCTCCTGCTGCGAAACGCCCGAACCACTCTCCGTCTTGACCAATGCGGCGCGAACGGCCTGGAAAAAACCGACTTCCTCGCGAATCTCGCACGCCTCGTCGCTGCTTGCCGCCAGCGCATAGGCCTTGGACAAGGCCAGCACCGCGTCTGGAAAGCGACGCAGCGCTTGCTTCTTGCCTTCCGGCGAGACTTCCACCGCCGCCCATTGCCGTTGCCGGTCGAGAATCCATTCGATGGCTCCGGACAGCATCACGAGACGTTGCTGCGGTGTACCGGACAAGCCCGGTTGGTAGTCGAAACCATGGAACATGTCGCGCACGATATCGATGCGTTCCAGCATTGCAGCAACCGCCTCGGCCTCGTCGATACCGGTTTGCGACTGGTCGGGCTTGGAATACTGCGAGAGCGCGGCCTTGAGGTTTTGCGCGATGCCGATGTAGTCCACCACCAGTCCGGCGGGTTTGTCGCGGAACACGCGGTTGACCCGCGCGATCGCCTGCATCAGGCCATGTCCGCGCATCAGCTTGTCGATGTACATGGTGTGCATGCAGGGTGCGTCAAAGCCGGTCAGCCACATGTCGCACACGATCACGAGCTTGAGTGAATCGCCAGGATCACGAGCCCGCTTCGCCAACAGGTCACGCCGGGCCTTGTTGCCCACATGAGGTTGGAACGAAGCAGGGTCGGAAGCCGATCCGGTCATCACAATCTTGACCGCGCCCACGCTGTCGTCATCGCCGTGCCACTCGGGGCGAAGCGTCACGATCTCGTCGTAAAGCGCCACGCAGATGCGACGGCTCATGCAGACAATCATGCCCTTGCCATCGAGCGCGGCTATCCGGTCCTCGAAATGCTGCACCAGATCCTCGGCGATGAGCATCAGCCGCTTCTGGCTTCCCACCAGCGCCTCGACGGCCGCCCATTTCTGCTTAGTTCGTTCGGCGCTGGTCTCGTCCGCGTCCTCCAGTAGCGCCTCGACTTCCTCGTCGATTCTCGGCCGTTCATCCTCGTCCAGCCCGATGCGCGCCAGCCGCGATTCGTAGTAGATCGGCACCGTGGCGCCGTCTTCCACCGCACGGCTGATGTCGTAGACGTCGATGTAGTTGCCGAACACTGCGGGCGTATTCACGTCGACTGCCTCGATGGGCGTGCCGGTGAAGCCGATGAATGACGCGTTCGGCAGCGCGTCGCGCAGGTACTTCGCGAAGCCGTAAGACACCTTGCCGCTGTCGGCTTTCACCTTTGCGTCGAAGCCGTACTGGCTGCGGTGCGCCTCATCGGCGATTACCACCACGTTGCGGCGCGGCGTCAGGCAAGGGAAATCCTGCTCGCCGTCGGCCGGCGTGAACTTCTGCAGGGTCGTGAAGATCACTCCGCCCGAGTCGCGGCTGAGCAACTGGCGCAGATGATGCCGGTCCTGTGCCTGCACTGGCGTCTGGCGGATCAGGTCGCGGCACATGGCGAACGTGCCGAAAAGCTGGTCGTCCAGATCGTTGCGGTCAGTGATGACCACCAGCGTGGGGTTCGTCATCCGCGGGTGCTGGATCAGCATCCCGGCGTAGAAGGCCATCAGCAGGCTCTTGCCGGAGCCCTGGGTGTGCCAGATGACGCCCGCCTTGCGGTCGCCCTTGGGCTGGCTGGCTACGCTCGGTAGGCCGTAATCGGCAGGATCTTCGGCCGTGCCTTCAAAGCTTGCGCGCAGCGTTGATGCGACGGCCTTCCTGACGGCGTGGAACTGGTGATAGCCGGCGATGATCTTGATGAGCCCATCACCCTGCTCACCGAACACGGCGAAGTGCCTCAGCAGCTCCAGCAGACGCCCTCGTTCGAAGACCCCATCGATCAGCGTGGACAACTCCGGCATGCCTTTCGGTTCGACGCGCGCACCATCGCGCGTGCGCCAGGGCATGAAGCGCTCCAGATCGGCGGACAGCGACCCGACCCGGGCGGTGAGTCCATCGGACGCCACCAGCAAGCCATTACCGCGGAACAGCGTGGGAATCTGCTGTTTGTAGGTCTGCAACTGGTTGAATGCTGCCGCGACCGTCGCCGCGTCACTTCCCGGTGCCTTCAGCTCGATCACCGCCAGCGGCAATCCGTTCAAGAACACCACGACGTCGGGGCGGCGCCGAACCTGCCCGGCGACCACGGTGAACTGCTGCACGGCCAGCCAGTCGTTCCGGTCCGGGTTGTCGAAGTCGACCAGGCGCACCTTCCCGGCGGTGAGTACGCCGTCCTCGCCGTAGTACTCCACGTCGGCACCTTCCACCAGCAGCCGGTGGATGCGGCGGTTCTCTTCCAGCAGGTTCGGCAGCTCGAATTGAGTCAGGCGGCGGATGGCGTCGCCACGAGCGTCTTCCGGCAACACCGGGTTCAAGCGCGCTACGGCTTCGTGCAGCCGCGTACTCAACACCGCCTCATCGTAGGCATGCCGCTCCGGGTGTTTGCCGTCCGGACCGATGTCTTCGTCCGAGACGATGGCGTAACCCAACCCGGCTAGTTGTTCCAGCAGGGTCTGTTCCAGTTGGGCTTCGGAGAGAAAGGCCATCAGTCGCTCATCAATTGCTCAGTATTGTGAGTCCCGGCGCTCACGGCCCTACCCAATGCAGCACCGGGCGCAACAGGAAATCCTCGACCGACACGCCATCGCCGCCCACCAGCAGCGTGCGATGCACTTTGAACGCCTGCGCGAACGCGGCGCTGCCGGCATGGGCCAATGGCGCGCGGCCGCTCTTGACCTCGATGGCGGTGAGCCGCCGGCCGGCCTTCACGACGAAGTCCACCTCGTGGTTGCGTTCGCGCCAGTAGTAGACTTCGCAGTCCCCGGCCGCCGCGGCATTGGCGAGATGCGCACCCACTGCCGATTCCACCAGCCGCCCCCAGAACTCGCGATCCGCGCGCGCCTCGGCGAGCGACAGGCCGGACGTGGCCGTCATCAGCGCCGTGTTGAGCACCTGCAGCTTGGGACTGGAACCGCGCCGCCGCGCGACGTCGCCCGCGTACTTGGGCAGCCCGCGCACCATCCCCGCGCCCGCGAGCAGGTCCAGATAGTGCGCCAACGTGGTGGTATTGCCGGCATCCTGCAACTGGCCCAGCATCTTGGTGTACGAAAGCACCTGTCCCGAGTAGTGACAGGCCAGGTCGAACAGCCGGCGCAGCAGCGCCGGCTTATCCACTCGCGACAGCAGCAGCACGTCGCGTGCGATGGAGGTCTCGATCAGGCTGTCGGCCACGTAGCGCGACCAGCGCACCGGCTCGCCGATGAGCGGTGCCGCGCCCGGATAGCCGCCGTGGAAGAGGTATTGATCCAGCGAGCAGCCGAAGGCCTCGCGCATCTCGGCGAACGGCCAATGCGGCAGGTGCAGCGTCTCAAAGCGCCCGGCAAGGCTTTCCGTCAATCCCGAGGCAATCAGCAGTGGCGCCGACCCGAGCAGCACAACCTTGAGCGGACGCTTTGCGCGCGTATCCTCGTCCCAGAGGCGCTTGACCGTCTCCGACCACGCGGGAATCTTCTGGATCTCGTCGAGCACCAGCAGTGCGCCGCGCTTGTCCGGCGCAGTCGCTTCGAGACGGACCGCCTCCCATTGCTGGCTGATCCAGTCCGCCGCGCGCAGCGTGGGCTCGTCCGCACTGGCGTAGCGCACCGGCACGTCCAGCCCCTCCGTGACCTGCTGCACCAGCGTGGATTTGCCCACCTGCCGCGGGCCGGTCACGACCTGCATGAAGCGGCGCGGTTCGGCCAAGCGCCTGGCCAAGGTGTCGGCTTGAGGACGGTGGAACGGAATTTTCCCTTTGCTCGTCATATTGAGTAATTTTACTCAACAGGATGAGCATGACAAGGATCAATTCCTGCTCGCCCAAACATCAAATTCGACCATCGGCTTGGACTTGGTGCGCAGGAAGGCATCCGCCTGGCGTTTGCCTTCCGTGGCAGACCCAGCCTCCCTGATGGTAGTGATGCGCCAGCCACTGTCACTGAGGGAACCCTTGATGAGGTCCAGCGGATTGGCCCGCCTGTCTGTGATGCCACCGAATCGAATGACCATCTTGGCGCCTTCCGCGCACACGTTCTCTGCGTTGCGCCAAACCTGACGCAGGTTGGATGCAAAATCCTCGGGACTTGAATGAACGACCTGGTTGCGGTTGGTGTAGTCGACAGCGTCGGGGCCACCCACGAACCAGTTGCGGAGCCACTGATCGGGGATGTAAGTCCGCATGCCATAGTACGGGGGTGAGGTGATCACCCAATCGAATCGGGCTTCCGGTGATTCTGGCTGGAGTGCCTCGGACTCCCGGCTGTCCGCCAGCCGCACGGCCCCCGTGATGTCGGATGACATCCCATAGTAACGTTTCGCACGACGTTCGATGACGGCCAAGACATCGATGGGTTCGGGCACAAGCCCGCGCTCCTGCCAGAAGCGTGTCGCATAGGCAGGCTTAGGGGCATAGGTGCGGGGGCATTGGTTGGAGAAGTAGCTCGGAAAGGTCTTCTGCCTCGGGCCGTGCAGTGCACCCAGGACAATGCCGCGGAGTGCGATGCGTGCGTCTGTCGAACAGTCCTCCTGGAAGGCCTCCCGGAATCGACATAGTGCGTCCAGCACAGTTGAGTGGAACGCCCACTGCCAAAACTCGCTGGTCGGGATGTAGAGCGCTTCACGTTCGGTCAGAATCCCGCGTGCTTCGTCGAGGATGTTCTCGACACTTACCTTCACAAGCTTCGAGGCAGTAATGGCGGCGGCGACCGGACTGGAATCCACACCCAAGGATTGGAGGCCGACAAGTCGTGCGGCAAAATTGGTGGTCCCCCGACCACAGAAGGGGTCAAGCACGAGGTCACCTTCCCGCGCTCGCCGCTTCAATATGTTAAGTGGGAAATCGAGCGGGAACATCGTGAAGTAGGGACAAATTCCGTTCAGAGCCACGCGCTCCTGACTCAATGCACTGGTCACCTGCTGGCCTTTATCCAAGTCTTTCCCGTGTTGGGATTCTTGAGCGTTTCCCAAGATCGACCTTGTGTGCCGTAAACAGCGTCTAAGACCTTAGGAAGCATGTTGTAGGCGAGTTGCTGGCGATCCTCGACATGAACAAGGACCGAGTCCATCAAGAATTTTTGAACGCCATACCACGGCATCCCTTCATCGGACTCAATTTTTTTTCTGATCTCAGAGTCGGAAGTTAGAGCCTCAATCGCCTGCAGCTCGATGTTTGCCATTACGTCCACTGACTCGGTCCCTTCAGTATCTGTCTCTTCGGGAAACAAAGTGCCTGTGCCCTCGGTCTCCGGGACGGGGGTCGTTACCGCGATCTGCCTCATACCGGAGAAAGTACCGCGCAGCGGTTGAGCATAGGTATGTCCTGCGGGTTGGTTGTAGTCATGGTCCCGCATCGAGAACATTTTCTCGAACGACAGGGCGCGAAGGCTGATTGGATAGGGCTTGCCTCCAACGGAGCTCCAAAACACACCCTGGCCCGGGATCGGCTCGTTGAGTAGCGAACTCAACAAGTCGTCGCTGAAATGGGCGTTGGCTCGTTTCAGGGACGTGAGGTCCGCCGCCGACAACAGGTGGAAGATGAACCAGTTGTCGCCCTGGCTGAGGATCTCGACAGGAATGCTGCCTGGCTGCTGGGTGATCAGCAGCGCACCGAGATCGTACTTACGACCTTCCTTCACCCAGGCGACGTAGGGCTCGGCAGCCGGCGCGTTTTCGTTCAGCACCGACTGGGCTTCTTCGACGACTGCGATCGTCGGGATCGTCTTTGGATTGGCTGCGGTGAACTCCTGCTGGTTTCGATCGAAAATGCGGCGAAGGATCAGGCCCGAAAGCACCAGCGACTGGCCGCCGCGCATCTGGGAAACGTCAATGACGCACAGCTTCCCCTCGGAGAGGGCGTGAACCAGCATGTCCATAAGCTGGCTGCTCTTGTCATGCAGCATCTTCACGATCGCTGTCATGTTGCCTCTGGCGGCCAGCGCCTCGGCTTCCTGTCGTTGAGGGTCGAGGTCGAGCAGCTGGCAGACGTCGTCAAGGGGCGTGGTGTTGCCGTTGGTGTCGATCAGATTGACCAACGACTCCCACCGATCTTGCGGAAGCCCGCGTAGCTTCCGAACGTTCTGCTGCTCCTGACGTTCTGCTCCGAGCGCGATGGAGATCACATCCCCTGGGCGTAGACGGCGAATATCAAGCTTGATGCCGCCTGCAACGAACGATTGATAGAAGGGACTTGGGTTTTTCCTGTCGGTGAAGACAACGACCTTGTCCTCCAGGGCGGGGACGTCGCAAAGACCCGGGCGACCTTTGTCGTCAGGCCAGAAATACTCACCATCCGGGTCGAAGATCACCGTGCCCACCGGAACCTGCTTGCCGGCGCGCTTTATGACGAAGGGCGTCGTCTCGTAGAGCTTCGAGAAAAGCAGCTTATTGAGATTGGATTTGCCGAAACCCGCTCGGGCAAAGATGAAGCTGCGGCGAGAGACCAGCGACTCGATCGGAAAGCGGATCAGCACTTCCGGGTCGACAACCTGCATCCATTCCTGCGACTGGAATGACTTGTTGCCTGCGGCGTAGATGTACTCGCCGAAGGCCAGATGGCCTATGGGAGCCCCATCGATATTGTGCCCTGCGATCTCGCGCAATACCTCACTGCTCGGGAAAGCCACTTTGCTGCCAACATGGGGGAGACGGCGGTGCGAGGGAACGAAGGTCAGACCGTTGCCATTCCGCCGCAGCACGCCAAGAACCCGGATGTTCACCCGGTACTTCAGATACTGCTCGCGAAGATCCTCGGGGATCGGCCGTTCCTCGCGGACTGCGCGAATATTGAACTCCTCGCCGGAGCCGAAGGACAGTTTGCCCTCCGAGGAGAAGGAAGCGATGCGGCCTAACACGGCCTCATCTGGAGTCTCCAACTGGACGAGAAGAAACTGCCCATGCATCGGGATGTTCTGGAACTCGTTCCGGTATGGCAGGACCAGGTCGGCGTGGAACTCCATGCCCCCTTGCTGGAAGCCCCGGAAGATGCCGACGACCTGTTCCCTGGGAAAGAGCTGGATTTCTGCCATGTTGTTCCCCCCTTATCCGTACCGGCGTTGCGCCGGGTCGGCATCCTGAAGCTGAAACGCATCCAAGGTTCCCGCGTCACCGCCGAGACTCGATCGCACACCTTCGTAAATGAAGTCCTGCAAAATGTCGAAGTCGAAGTCGACCAGAGCCGCATTCTCGTGCGCCTTTTGCAGGCAACGCGGGTAGTACGGAACCGGGAAACCGTTGATAGCATCGGCGAGCATCGAGCCGAGGATGGTCTGAGACTCTCCGACTTGCGGCACAAAGATGTCCACCGGCCACACGGGGTCGCGACGGTGTGAGCCGAACTTCACCAAGAACATCTTGCCGCCGACGAACTTGTTGATCTCCCCACCTTCGCCAGCGCGGTCGTCGCCTCGCGCGAACTCCGACCAAACGTAGGCCTTCTCCTCCACCTCGCGCGGCACTTCTACATAAGCCGGGTAGTCCGGCTGAAGCACGCCCTCCAGGGACATCGCCAGGCGGTACCGTGAAAGCACTTTGCTGTGCTTGGCTACGCCAGCGAGGTATACACGACGACGGCTCCTGCTCCACTGAGCGTCGATACGGTCCTTCATGCCTTGGAGCAGCCGCTGGAACAGATCCTTGGCGAAAACCTTGCTGCGCAACAGACCGTCGCAAATGATCAGAGTATCGGTGCCGAAGTCCTTTTTTAGGATAGCGAACAGAATGGCCCACTCGACCAGTTCCCGGTAGACCTGAACCCAACTGGGTGAAACAGGTCTTCCCTTGTCAGTCGGTCGAATCATGTGGGAGAGCGCCGGCAGATTGTCTGCACCCAGAAAGGCCATCATCTCGCCTAAAGCCGTACGTGCCGAGCCATCTGCAGCAAGCTGACGCTCGTTGAGCTTCTGAATAGGAGTCGTTGGGGAAACCGCTTCCAGGCAGTACTCGTTGTTGCTGCTGTCCACTACCCTGACGAGCTGGATCAGGAAGGGATCGAACTGGAGTTGGTTGTTGCCGCCATCGGTGCCGACCAGCGAGATCGATGTGGTGGCTCGCGGCTGAATACGGCGCGTAGTGTTCCTCAGCGGGCGAATTTCCTCCCGCAGCGCATCCAGCACCCCTCGATCGGCGCCTATGCAGTCCGCAATGGCTTCCTTCAACTGCATCTGGCTCGCAGGATCGATCATTGTGCATACCTCATCCCATTGATTGGCTCACCGGCACTGACAGCAACTGCTGGCGGCCCTGAACTCCTCCAGTTTGTCTTTGACCAGCTCAAGTCCTGGCAGGGCAGAAATCATACTCATGGTTCTTCTGGTTCCTTATCCACGCTGTCTTTGGCGACACTTGTGTAGTGGAATTTCGTCAACTCAGAGGTCAGGAAGTCGTCCATCAGAAGCTTGATGAACAAATCCTTCGAGACTTTTGTGTCCAGGACAATCCTGTCTTCGGTTTCGTTGAATCTGATACGCCCTGCAAGATTAGGGAATGTTTGACAAAAGCGAACGATGTCTTGGCTTGGGACCCCAGCTTTTAACACGGGAGACGCTTTGGCAACCTTGGTAAGTCGGCGTGCATACTTGACATCGTCGAGAAGCTCACGCAATACGTCGGAGTTGACAATCAAGCGAGCAGCTTCAATGGCGCTTATCCCAGCCGCGGCCTCACGCTTGATGACATCATGGAATCCAAAGCTCTTTTCAACGGATTCAAGGTCAAGTACCAGCAGACTTCCGTTGATCCGCAGCATTTGAAATCCAGCGCTTACTCGGAGAAACTCATCTTCCAACCTTTCAAGGCGGCTTTGGGTTTTCCTGAGGAAGAAGCTGGCTCTTCCGAAGATATTGACTGGTGCCATGGTTTTATAAAAAACCAACTGACCAACATTATTTCCAATCTCGATCAGTAGCGCTTTGATTGACGACAGGCTCTCATCGCTCAGATTCAACAGCGGCAGATCGTCCTGGGAAATCACGGTTTCCAACGACGTCAGTTCGTCGGGAATCTCCAGGTCGTAGACATAGACCGCATCAACACGCTCATCCGCGCTCGAAAGATCTATAACGGTCAACTCATCTTTGTTGGAAAACCTGTCCCGCAGGCTTTGAATGAAAAGCTCCTTCAGACCAACGGAAGCCTCTGCTTCAATATCGAGCTTGAGTGGCCCTGGGTTCTCAGGATTCTTCAATACCGCATAAACGGATACGCCAATGTTCTCGTAGTCGTCGTAATACGTCTGCAAGGTCTCTTTCAGTTCGGCCGCGTTCACGTATTCCCCCTGACGTAGTAGATCCTGTCATCCAGTTTGATGTAGGAGACTTTTTGCTTTTCAGTCAGTCGCCCGCGACACACGAGGATGATTCCCTCTCTTTCGCCATTCTTGAAACTGCCGTCGGCTCGGTAGATGTGAAAACCCAGAAGGGCGAGAGATGGATTGGCGTAGAACAGGTCTGTCTTGATGTAAATGATGCCCATGACAATCAAAAGCAGGCCCAACACGATCAACTGCCGTCTGCTTCCAAAATCAAAGCTGATCAAGGGAACGACATAGGTTGCGAGAAAAGTCAGATGCTCATAGTTGATGTCTTCAATCTTGCGTATCTCAAAGGGTATTTCTGTGGCACCTTTTAGATCGAAGTCGAACCGAAAGTATGCGAACAGGCAATAAAGCAACGCGAACATCGAGGCAATTGGAAGTGGATTGCTTGCTGCAAATTCTTTCCAGCTTGCGAAATCGTTGAGGCGAAAAGAGCTGGTAGGGAGTTCCGCGGTAATGATGAGAAAAAATACGAACAGTAATCCCAGGGAAAGGATGTATAAGTCTATTTTCCTGCGAATGCTCTTCATCGCTGACCACCCTCTGCATAAGTCTTAGCACCTGCTACCTGCAGTTCGCCGGAGATGAGCTTGGGCAGCAGTGCGTCACGTAGCGCACTGAGGGTGCGGGATTCGCGCTCACTTCTGGCAATTTCGCCGATGATTGGTCTTGTGATCGAGGAGAATCGGGCCAACACGTCGTCGGTTGGCCGGACTGTCCGTGTTCCTGCAACAGCTTCCGGGCGAATCGCGGGATACGCGCCACCATCTGCCAAATGCGCCAGCGCTTCGATGTTGTCAGCCGACGTAGCCGCCAGATAAACTATTTCGGTGCACTCAATAGTGCGTGGCCTTAACACGGCAAAGCCTGTACTGCCAGTTAAACCGCCTTCAGAAATGAGTGCATACGAGCCGTTGCCGGGGCGGACGATGCCGACAATCGTGTCTCCAGGCCGTAAAACCCGTTGAGCACGGCTCGGCGCATCGGCCTCCGTGTACACGGTGACGGTTTCGATCCGGCCCCATTTGGTGCTGGACAGGTCGACGTACCTGATTTCCGTCGGTCGGGTTTGCTTTGTCCATGTCTCTGGATTCAGGTCGGCGAAGTCGGCAAGTGTCGCAACTTCCCACCCTTCCGGAATCTCACCAAGTTCGGAATCGACGAGGTGGGAGGGGAATAGGTCGGCGATCTCATTAGGGAGGTCGGGGTCGTGACCTGTGGCCTTGGCGCGGACGGGATCGAAATCCACGAACCAGGACTTGAACAGCGCTCTGGCCATGGCCTCCAGCGTCTCACTCATCCGCCGGTTGAGTTCGATCCTGTTGTCGAGGGCTTCGAGTATTGTGGCGAGCGAGAGTGTGTCGCTTGTTGGTGCAGGCAGCCGATACGCAAGGAAGTCTTCGCGCGGCAGGCCGAGATTCGTCGTACCCGTTGCGTGGCTCCGGCAGTACGCGCGGTACTGCGGTGTGCGCAACGTCCAGTAAAGTAGGATGTGCGGATAATTACCGTCCTTGAATTGCAGCTTCACGGTGTCTTGAGTCAAGCGACCGGAAGCAACGGAACTCGGCACTCGTGCGATAGCACCGAGCAAGTCCGCAGATTGCGTTACATCTTTCAGCGAGACATACAAATCACCGGGCGCAAGCAATAATTTTGCGGCTGAATCACCGCCGTAGGTCTTCAGTGAGCCGTCACGAAAGCCGCCGTTGCGCTGGATGCTGGCAAGACCGAGCAGCACTGGGCCGGGTTGTCCGAGCAGTGCGCTCCTATATGTTGTTCCGCGCACTAAGTCGACAACCTCGCCAAGTGCCGGTGCGTGCAGCTCACTCACCATAACCAAGCTCCCTCATTTCTCTTTCTCCGGCTTGGCCACCTTCATCTTCTCTTCCAGCGCCAGAAAGCGATCGAAGTCGCTCTGAAACAGCCTGTCCTGAGTGACGCGGTATTTCTCGAACTCGGTTTCGGCGTGCAGCTTGGCTTGCTCGTGCGAAATCTTGCCGGAGCCGGTGAGAATCTCGTTGCCGTTGAATTCCAGAAAGCCGTCCAGACGCCTGGCCCAGTCCTGCATGGACATGGGGATCTTGCGCATGGCCTGCAGTTCGGCAAAGTCCAGGTAGAGGGAGACGATGCGCTCCAGATAATCCAGTTCCTGTGCGTTCAGGTAGTTTTTCGCCACGGCCACGTCGGACTTGACGATCTTGCCCTGCGAGGCAGCCTCCCAGTGCGTCAAGCCCATGTGTTCTTTGTTGGCATCGGCGCGGGCCACGATGATTTCGGCGGCGGTATGGCGGTGTACTGCCCAGTGAAGTTTGTTTTGAACCAGGGCAAAAAAATCGCGAGTGATGGCGGCGTTGGCGTCGTAGTCGAACGCGGTGGCGTACAGATCCGTCACCTTTTGGTAGAACTTGCGCTCGGACAGGCGAATCTCACGAATGTATTCCAACTGACGGTCGAAATACTCGTCGGTGAACAGGTGGCCTTTTTTTAGGCGCTCCACGTCCATCGTCCAGCCCTGGATGGTGTAGTCCTTGACGATCTGTCCCGCCCACTTGCGGAACTGCACGGCGCATTCGTTGTTCACCTTGAAGCCGACGGCAATGATGGCTTGCAGGTTGTAGTGGATGACGGTGTAGTTTTTGCCGTCGGTGGCAGTTGTTAAGTATTTCTTAATAACTGCCTGTTCCGTCAGTTCCTGGTCGGCGAAGATGCGCTTGAGGTGCTGATTGATGGCCGGAACCGTCACGTCGTAGAGCGCCGCCATCATCTTCTGCGTCAGCCAGATGTTTTCATTCTCGTAACGCATTTCGATACTTCGCTCGCCACCGCCGCTGGCCGCCACAAAGGTCAGGTATTCCGCCGCCGAGGAGCGGAGGATCGGGAGTTGCTGCCGTTTGCCGGTTTTCCTGGCGGCCATAGCCTCAACCTCCATAACCCAGGCGTTTCAGGTTGGCAGCGATCGCGGCGTCCAGCTTTGCTGCCTCGGCCTGCTGCTCGCGCAAGGTCGCGACGAGCCGCCGCATCTTCTCCTCGAACGGTTCGCCGTCGTCTTCCTGGGCCTTGGCGCCGACGTAGCGCCCCGGCGTCAGTACGTGACCGTGCTTGCGGATCTCGTCGAGCGTGGCGCTCCGGCAGAAGCCCGGAACGTCCTGGTACTCGCCAGCGTCTTTCTCGCCGCGCCAGGCGTGGTAGGCGCCGGCGATCTTGCGGATGTCCTCATCGGCCAGCTCGCGCCGGGTACGTTCGACCATCACGCCCAGATGGCGCGCGTCAATAAACAGCACTTCGCCGCGCCGGTCGCGCAAGCGGGTTTTCTTCACCAGCCCGTTGTTGCGGTCCTTGGCCAGAATCCACAGGCAGGCCGGGATCTGGGTGGAGTAGAAGAGCTGGCCCGGCAGGGCGACCATACAGTCCACGGCTTCCGCCTCGATCATCGCGCGGCGGATGTCGCCTTCGCCGGACTGATTGGAACTCATCGAGCCATTGGCCAGCACAACCCCGGCCACGCCGTGCGTGCCTAAGTGCCAGAAGATGTGTTGCAGCCAGGCGTAGTTGGCGTTGCCGACCGGCGGGACGCCGAATTGCCAGCGCGGGTCTTCGCGCAGCCGGTCGCCGCCCCAGTCCGAGACGTTGAATGGGGGATTGGCGAGGGTGTAGTCGAACTTGAGGTCGCGTAGTTCGTCCTTGTGGAAGCTGCCTTCGTTGTTCCAGCGGATGTCGGAGTCGATGCCGCGCACGGCGAGGTTCATCTTGGCCAGTCGCCAGGTGGTGTAGTTGCTTTCCTGGCCGTAGATGGCGATGTCGCCGAGCCGGCCGCCGTGTTTCAACACAAACTGTTCGCTCTGCACGAACATGCCGCCGGAGCCGCAGCAGGGGTCGTATACCCGACCCTTGAAGGGCTCCAGCATCTCCACCAGCGTGCGTACCACCGAGCGGGGCGTGTAGAACTCGCCGCCGCGCTTGCCTTCCGCGCCAGCGAACTGGCTCAGGAAATACTCGTAGACGCGGCCCAGCACGTCCTTCGATCTGTCGCCGCGCTCGCCCATGGTGATGCCGGAAATCAGGTCGATCAGCTCGCCCAGCATCACCTTGTTGAGCGCCGGGCGGGCATAGTCCTTGGGCAGTACGCCTTTGAGGGATTCGTTGTCCTTCTCGATGGCGCGCATAGCGTCGTCGATGAACGTGCCGATCTCGGGGCGCTTGGCATGGGCCTTGAGATGGGACCAGCGCGCTTCCTTCGGCACCCAGAAAATATGGTCGGCGAGGTATTCGTCCCGGTCTTCGGTTGCTACCGGGTCTTCCGCCAGCAGCTCGGCATGGCGAGCTTCGAAGATGTCGGAAATGTACTTGAGAAAGATGAGTCCCAGCGCCACGTGCTTGTAGTCGGACGGCTCCATGTTGCCGCGCAACTTGTCGGCCGCCTTGAACAGCTCGGCCTCGAAGCCGAGGGTGGCGCCGTTGTTCTTCTTTTTGCTTTTAACGCGTTTGGCCATTCTGTTGTTTTCCATTCCGATGGCGACAGTCAGTCCAGCACTACCAGGAACTCTGTGGCCAGCGCCTCCGGCCGCACCGCCCGTGTATCCGGGCTGCGATGCAGCCTGACCAGTCCGTGCTGCTCCAGATTCCGTAGGGTGCGGGAGAGGTTGCTGGCCGCGCGGCCGGAGAGTTCGGCCAGTTCCTGGAGCGTTCGTGGCTGCCTGTCGCGCATCAGACGAAGCAGCGCCCGGTTCTCATCGGACAACACTCCTGCCAACCGCCGCCACGAGGCGAACCAGATGGTCGGAGAGAACTCCGCGGAATCGCGCAGCGGAGTCGAGGTGTTCGACCGGATGCCGACGACCGTTCGCATCGGTGCTCCTTCTTGTGATTGCGAGATATTATCATGCGAACACAATCAATCCTATTCCCCCAAGAGTAGGTCGGCCAAGGTTGGCGCTCTTCGAGTCACCGTCCGCAGTAGACGGACGTGATCTGCATGCGGTTGTGCCCGAGTTCCTGACTGATGAGCGTGCGGGCCTGGGCGTCCAGGACACGTTGACCGGGCGATAGCTGCTGTCTGGATGGTCCGCCAGCGGCAGGTGCTTTCCATCCCGTAAGTGCCTCATATCGGGCCTGTGCATAGCGATGTCGCAGGCCGTGCATGTTGCTCAAACCAGCGGCCTTGCACTGTCCGTCGTAGATATGCCGCTGCTGAATGTAGGTCTTGTGGGCCGGGATCAACGAACCGGCGCCGGCCAGCCGGCGGGCGTCGTCGAGGGCGGCACGCTGCTTTGGTGAGGTGATCGGCACGGTACGTTCGCGGCCTCCTTTGGTCCATGAACCTTTGAGGGCGATGTGGTCGTCGCGGTCCGCGTAGCCGGGCTGGAACTTGATGGATTCCTCTCGGCGCAGGCCGAAGGCTGCCTGCAAGCGCAGACTCATGCGCACGTGAGCGTCGGTGATGCGGCCCAGCTTGTCGTCGAGTTCCTTGGCTTTGTTCTTGCCGGCAATATGATGACGCTCGGGAATACCCAGCTTGGTGTTGTCCGCCGGCAGGACGCCTGCCTTGCCGACTTTCTCGGCCCACCAGCGCAGGTGAGAGAGGCGATTCTTCAGCGTACCGGCGGACAGGCCCTCGGCTTGCCAGCGTTGCAGCAGGACTTCGACGTGCTTGCCTTTGAGCGAGCTGGCGCGTATCTGGCGGAACCCGGCTTCGCGCAGTTGGCGCGCTGCCAGTGTCAGCGAACGTTGTCGGTCCGCCTGGGTGGTGTGGCTGCCGTCGCGGTTGCGCTGGCAAAGCTGGCGCAATGTGTAGGTCAGGTCATCCATCGTCATCTCCAGCGGGTCGTGGTCCTGAGAGTGCATCGGTCAGTGTTATTGCCAACTCGCCGAAGCGAGATCCCCGAAGGGCAAGGGCCAAGTGCTCAGTTCACCTGTTGCCTCGCATGAGGCACCAGCCTTGCTTCCTGTAGGAAGGCCGGACGGGAGAGTTGAAAGGGACGACGATGCGGTGTGCTGGGATGAATACCTCCTATGACTGATGAGTGGATAAAAGAAAAGCTGCACCGGCTGCATGTCGGCGATCCGATGCAGTGAGGCGGATGATTAGCGTCAGACAAAACAGGCTCGGCCTTCGGTGAAGGCGGTACGCATCGATGAGCCGGAGCGTGCCTGGCTCGGCTCCTCCCGATTGATCGGGCTGGCGCTTACAGGAGCCTGCGCCATTCGGACACCGCGGGACGCGGCATGGAGACTTGACGACAGCACTCCACGGGCGCTTTCAGCCCTGCGCCAGGGTGCCGGTGGCAATCCGCCGGCAGGTCATTGCCGGGACAGCGTGGCGAGGCATCGTCACGCACGCAGTACGTAATCGGATGCTGCGCCAGTCCGCATTGTTGTAGCAGTTCGCCGGACCGTCACTGCGGCGGGCAGTGACGGTCCGGTCCCCTCAAAAAACCCCATTGTGGTAGGCAGTAAGCGGAGCCGGCTGGCGCAGTGCAGGGCTAACTGAGCCATGCCGCGAGCCGGTGAGCACCGCAGGCGACTTGGACAACACACCGTTGCGTGTCAGTTCGCCGATCACCTGGGAGATATGCATGGGCGCCTTCAGGACGTTCCTGATCTGCTCGATGTGCTTCTGTGCCACTTCGCGGGACACTGGCCGATCGGTCAAGAACGCAGGCCGCGAGTGGGGCGGATGCTGGCGCAAACGCGGGGTTTCGACCGGTGCCTTGACGGAGGCTGAATTAGGCACGAGCTTACGTGCTGCCCACAGGCGGAACGTGCCTTCCAGCGCCTTCTTGATCAAGCCATAGAGGTAGGCGATGGTATTGCGCACGTAACCAGCGCCGCAGCGTACGTTCCATTCGTCCAGGACAGCTTGCCGCTGTTGCGGGGGCAATGCCCCGAGCCGAGCCGTGAGGTAGCGCTGCTGATCTGGTGGAAGCTGATGGAAACGCGCTGGTGCATCCAGCGCGAGTGCCGGCACTTCGGATTGCGGCTGCGCGTCAGTACTGTACGTATGTACTTTTCTTGATACAAGATTTTCTACAGTACGTACTGTTGCAGCCATCGCCGGAGCGTGCTTCGGAATGTCGGTGTCGGTTGAGCGCGGAGACGGAAATGGGTGCGCGTTGCTGCGTGTCGGAGGACCGTCGGAATCGTCCGGACCATCGTCGCAATGCTTTTGCTGAAGGAGCCTGATCTGCTCCTGCGTGGCCAGCGGCAAACGAGCCAGCGCATCAGAATCAAGAAGAGCCACATCGAGGATGCTACGCGCCAACTGACGTACCGTTGCGCTGGCATGACCCAAGGCACGTTCGAGCAAAGGCAGGTAGTTGTCGTCCGCTCGGCATGCCTCGTCGAATGCGAGCGGTTTGTCGCGCGCGACATAGCGGCTGGCCATGGAGAATCCGGTCAACGGATTGCGGCGATACTCGACGAGCGCGATCCAGGTGGAAAGGCGCAGGCACAGGACGGCCCGTGCCACGGTCTCGAGGGCGGCCTTCTGACTGCCCGGTGCGCTCGGCAGGAAACCACGCAGCGACTCGTAGCTGATGACGACGGTGCCATCACCGCCGGCTAGGGACCGGAAGGCCAGCCAGGCGTTTCGTTCCAGGGGAGTCAAGCGCTCATCGAGGAGCAACGCTTGCGGCACAAAGAAACCAGGGGATACAGGGACGGACTGCGACATGACGGATCTCCAATCGGGATCGGCGCGGTGGCCGAGGGAGACGTCATGTCACCCGAGCATTGTCACTGCGACAGCCAACAATCCGAACTGCACTTCACCCAATTTGCTCGCCTGCGATAGGTCGGAACGTCCTTGCGTTACACGGCGAAATCGGGAAGATCTACTTCGAGCAGATCGAGTGCGACGTCAATAGATGTCAGTGACAAAAGCAAGCGTGGATTGCTTCGATGGTTACGAGCGAATGGTCGGGCACTGGCGGTGAAGACAAAGGCCATCACGATCCACGAAGTGCCACTCCGGGATGGAAAGCACTTTCAGGTCCAAGAATGGGTCCATGCGGAATCGGGCGTCTCGAGAAAATCAATACAGATCAGCACCTTGGGCGACAACTCTGCCTTCTGTATCGGGAAGTAATGTAAAGATTATGCAGGGATCTGTGGGGCGTCCGTCGTCATCTCGCGTAGGAGAGGGTATGGAATCCTTTACGCATCCCATGGCCAAATCCGATTGGCAAACGCGGCGCGACCAGAAGGGATGTGGGGGTTCTCTTGTCATCAACCCGTCTTCGCACGATAGGGCTCGGGCAGGGATCGGGTTCTTTCATGATTAAGCCTCTCCCTATCGCTCATGCCACCCGTGACGCGGATGGCAACTGGCGACCACCGCACGACCTGCTCGAACACCTGCACGAAGTCGGCGAGCTTGCCGCCGACTTCGCTCGCCGCTACGGCGCGGACTGGGCACGCCTTGCCGGGCGCTGGCATGACTTGGGCAAGTTCCGCCCACGCTTCCAGAAATACATCCGCTTCGTCAGCGGATTTGAGGCGGATGCGCATATCAAGGGCGAAGCGGGCAAGGCACCGCACTCGACGGCAGGGGCGTTGCTTGCATGCGAACATTTCGAAAAAGCTGGATTCGGCCCTGCTGGTCGTGTGCTTGCCTACCTGATTGCGGGGCACCACGCCGGGCTGGCCGACTGGTTCGGCGGCCTTCGCGAGCGTCTGGAAGACCCCAAAAGCCGGGCCGAACTGGATGAGTCGCTTGTCGAACAGCCGCCCACTGAGTTGCTGGATAGCGGCGATTTCAAACCCGATCTGCGCGCCGTCCCCGGCGGTAGGGACGGCTTTGCGCTATGGATACGCATGCTGTTCTCAGCACTCGTCGATGCGGATTTTCTGGACACCGAGCGCTACATGGACCCGGACAGGTTCGCTAGTCGCAACACCTGGCCGACGCTCGAAGAGTTGGCACCGTTGTTCGATGCCCATATGACAAAGCTCGTCGCCGGGGCCGACCCGACGCCGGTCAACGCGTTGCGCGCCGACATTCTGCGCCAGTGCCACGACGCCGCTGCGCTCGATGCCGGTCTGTTTTCGCTGACCGTTCCGACCGGTGGCGGCAAGACGCTTTCCGGCATGGCCTTCGCGCTGGAGCATGCGCGCGGCCACAGCAAGCGCCGCATCATCCATGTCATTCCCTACACGAGCATCATCGAGCAGACCGCCGACGTGTTCCGCGACATCTTCGGCGACGCGGTGGTCGAGCACCATAGCAACGCCGAATCCGAACCCGACAAGGAAACCTCGGCCTCGCGTCTGGCTTGCGAAAACTGGGACGCACCCATCGTCGTCACCACCAATGTACAGTTCTTCGAATCGCTGTTCGCCTCGCGAACCTCACGCTGCCGCAAGCTGCACAACATCGTCGATTCGGTTGTCATCCTCGATGAAGCGCAATTGCTGCCGCCAGAGTTCCTGCAGCCCATCCTGGATGTGCTCAATCTGCTGACGCGGCATTACGGTGTTACAGTCGTGCTTTCGACCGCGACACAGCCGGCGCTCGCCAGCCGAGAATACTTCGATACTCGGCAGAACCGGCGCGGCCTCGATAACGTGCGCGAGATCATCTCCGACCCTGACGCGCTGTATGTCGCATTGGAGCGTGTCGAGGTTCGCCTGCCCAGCGACTGGCATCAACCGACCGACTGGCCGCAACTGACTGAAGCCCTCTGCGCACATGAGTCCGTGCTTGCCATCGTCAACACCCGCAAAGACGCCCGTGCACTGTGGGAGGCCATGCCACAAGGTACGCTGCATCTGTCCGCGCTGATGTGTGGCGCACATCGCTCGCAGGTCATCGCCGACATCAAGGCACGTCTCAAAGCCGGCGCCTCCACCAGCGTCGTCAGCACGCAACTGGTAGAAGCTGGTGTGGATGTGGATTTTCCGGTGGTTTACCGTGCGCTTGCTGGACTGGATTCCATCGCCCAGGCGGCGGGACGTTGCAATCGCGAAGGTCGACTGAAGGGCAAGGGTGAGGTCGTCGTCTTCGTCCCGCCCGAACCCGCACCGCAGGGATTGCTGCGCCAGGGGGAGAATGCGTGCCGCGAGGTGCTGCGTGATGCTGCGGATTCGCCCCTCGCTCGCACCCGCTTTGCGGCCTACTTTGAGCGCCTGTACTACGGTTGCCAGCTCGACAAGGCGGGTATCCGTGAGCTGCTGTCGGTGAAGGACAGCCACGAACTGGCTGTTGATTTTCGCACCGCCGCCGAGAAATTTCGGCTGATCGACGACGAAGACAGCCTGCCCATAGTCGTGCGCTATAGCGGCAAGGACGGGCGGGACGAACGCATCGATCAATGGCTCGCCATGCTGCGTCGCGATGGCCCGCAGCGCTGGCTGATGCGCAAGTTGCAGCGATACACCGTCAGCCTGCGTCGCAGGCAAGTCCTGCCCTTGCTGAATCGGGGCGATATCGAGGAAATCCTGCCAGGCCTGTATGCACAAACGGGTGATGGACTGTACGACGAGAACCTCGGGCTGCTGCCGGAGGGAAAGGTCTGGAAAGCAGGAGATTTCGTGTGGTGAGCGCACGATGCGAAGGGCATTGCCCCTCGCATCGTGATGGCGCCGAACGGCCCCGACATAGTCCTAGTTTCAATCCGCCTCCGCAGGAGAGTGAAAAAATTTTACCAAAAATATTACCTACATACTCCTAGAATTGTAGTATTGTGTTCAGCAGTGGGCTGGCGCTCGATGTGCTTCATTAGTCAGATGTCTGATTCATTATTAATATGACCATTTTAGATGGTCACTAGGATGCATCATGAACGTCAATGCTGCTGAATTCAAAGCCAAATGCTTGAAGCTCATCGACGAGGTCGCCGCCACACATCAGCCGCTGGTGATTACCAAACGTGGCAAGCCCGTAGCGCGCATCGTTCCCGTCGAAGATGAGCCTTCGCCCCCGAGCCTGTTCGGCTACATGAAGGGTACTGGGGAAATCGTCGGCGATATCATCAATGTTCCATCCGAGCCGTGGTCGGCGGAAACCGGCGATGAGAGCGACCTGTATGTGCCTGTCGTGCCGAAAGACAGCGCACCATGATCGTTTCGGACATGCCGCTCCTATTGGACACGCATGTCTGGATCTGGCTGTCGTTCGGCACGCCCGGCGCGTTCCAGCCAGACTTGCGAAAGCGCCTGGAGACGGCCGATCGCACTCACCCGCTACATGTATCGATCATTTCAGTATGGGAAGTAGCGCAGCTCGCTGCCAAGGGGCGGCTAAATCTCGCCAGGCCGACGCAGACCTGGGTCGAACAGTCTCTAGCACACCCGGCACTGCAGCTCCTTGCACTCAATGACTCTGCTGTCGTCGTTGAAAGCAACGAGTTGCCTGGTCATTTTCACGCTGATCCGGCCGACCGCCTATTGGTCGCCACTGCGCGCATCGGTGGTTATACCCTGGTCACACGTGACCGCAAGATTCTCGATTATGGGAAGGCGGGGTACGTGAACGTGCTTGCAGCCTGATTCTTGGGGGACGCATGACGAAAACCTACTGCCTGGAGCTTTCCGGCCCTTATGCCTGCTTTACTCGCCCGGAAATGAAGGTAGAGCGTGTCAGTTATGACGTAATAACCCCATCCGCTGCGCGTGCCTGCTTCGAGGCAATTCTATGGAAGCCCGCGATCCGTTGGCATGTACGCAAGATTGAAGTACTCAAGCCCATTCGCTGGATCAACCTGCGGCGCAACGAAGTCGCTAGCGTTGTTTCTACCCACAACGTCGAGACAGCGATGAAGGCAGGCAAGGGTGATTTGCGTATTTACATCGAGGATGACCGCCAGCAACGGGCTGGGCTGTTCCTGCGCGATGTGACCTACCGCGTCCACGCTGACCTGGAGTTCCTGCGCGAACGCGATCCGTCGGCCAATGCGGTGAAATATCAGGAAATGTTCGAGCGCCGCGTGGGCAAGGGCCAGTGTGTCAATCAGCCCTACTTGGGTTGCCGGGAGTTTGCTGCTGCATTCCGACCGGTTGACGCTTTGGAATCCGAACCAGTTGCCATTTCCGAAACGCGCGATCTGGGCTTCATGTTGCATGATCTGGATTTCTCCAACCCTTCCGATCCACAGCCGCGATTCTTCCGCGCGAGGCTCGAGGACGGTGTCGTTGCTGTACCGGATTGGAACAGTGGGGAGGTACATGGATGATTCTGAAAGCGTTGAACCGCTATTACGAACGTTCCGAAAGCCTGCCACGAGAAGGCTGGGTACGCCGTGGAGTGGATTATGTGGTCGTGCTCAACGCCCAAGGCGAATGCATCAACCTGGAGTCTATTGGTGAACTCAAGAAGGGAAAGACCGTACCTTCCGAGAGGCTGGTTACTGCGATTGGCAAGCAGGCGATGAAACACACCAACAGCGGCAAGGATGCCAATCTGCTGTGGGATAATGCCAGCTTTGTATTCGGGACAGGAAACAAGGGGGCAACCAAACTAACAAGCTTCATCGACACGCTGCAAGGTTGGCTTGGCGGGATAAATGATCCTGGCGTGGAAGCGGTAAAGCTATTTTGTTTAAATTTGAAGAAGCGACCGGAAGCAGCGGGCGTCCTGATTGAACGCTTTCAGCTCAAGAAAGATTTCGATAAACGTGATCCGGTGCTGACCTTCCGACTGGTGGAGGACGTTGAGAGTGTGCACCTTCGTCCGCGTGTACGCGCAGCATATGAAGCTGCACTCATCGCCACCCAATTCGGGAGTCCCGTGCGCGGCAACTGTCTGGTTACAGGGCAGATCGATGTGCCGTTGGCTCTGAATGAATCTGTTATCAAAGGTGTATGGGGCGGTCAGCCCGCCGGCTGCAACATTGTGTCGTTCAACGCCCGAGCGTTCGAGTCCTATGGTAAGCGGGAGCGCAATGGTGAAAATGCGCCGGTCAGTACGCAAGCTTCCTTCGCCTATACCACTGCGCTGAATCATCTGCTGTCGTCTTCGCAACGCATCCAGGTCGGCGATGCCTCCACCGTGTTCTGGGCGGAGGAGCCACACGATCTCGAAAGCGCGATGTCCGACCTGTTCGGTGATCCACCCAAGGACGATCCGGACCGGAATGTCCGGGCGGTGGAGTCCTTATATTCCGCCGTCCACACCGGTAAATTCGCCGAAGGCGGGCTCAGTACGCGCTTCCACGTACTGGGGCTGGCACCCAATGCCGCGCGGATCAGCATCCGCTTCTGGGAAACGGCAACCGCACTCGAACTCGGTGAGCGAATCAAGCAGCACTTCGACGATCTCGAAATCGTACACGCAGACTACGAGCCGCGCTACCTGTCGCTGTCCCGTCTGCTGAGGGGCGTGGCGCTGCTCAACAAGGCCGAAAACATTCCGCCCAATATTGGCGGCGAGGTCATGCGTGCCATCCTTGAAGGGTTGCCCTATCCAGCCACCTTGCTCAACCAAGCCGTCATGCGTTGCCGAGCAGAGCAGAGCGTTACCTACGCACGTGCTGCGGCCATCAAGGCCAGCCTCAACCGCCAGATTCGTTTTCGTCAAAGTCCCGAGAAGGAGTTCTTGCCCATGCTTGACCTCGGTAATACCAACCCCGGCTACCGGTTGGGGCGTCTGTTTGCCACACTGGAAAAAATCCAGGAAGACGCGAATCCTGGCTTGAACGCGACCATCCGAGACCGTTACTACGGCGCGGCATCAAGCACCCCATCTGCCGTGTTCTCGACCTTGTTGCGCCTGTCCAAGCATCATCTGGGCAAGCTCCCCGGCGGTCTGGAGGTTGTCCGCGAGCGACTGATCGGAGAAATCATGGGCGGCTTCAGCGCCGACAGTTTTCCGCCGCGTGTCCTGCCGCTGGCTGATCAGGCACGCTTCGCCCTCGGTTACTATCACCAGCGCCAAGCCTTCTTCACCAAGTCTGAATCCAAGAATCAGGAGGAATGCCAATGAGCCTCAGCAACCGCTACGACTTCGTCCTGCTTTTCGAGGTGAAGGACGGTAACCCGAATGGCGATCCGGACGCCGGCAACTTGCCGCGACTGGATGCGGAGACCGGACACGGCCTCGTAACCGATGTGTCGCTCAAGCGCAAGGTGCGTAATTTCGTCGGACTGGTGAAGGGCGATGCTCCTCGTTTCGACATCTTCGTTAGGGAAAAGTCCGTTCTGAATCGGCAGATCGAGCGGGCATATGAGAAAAGCGGGAAAGTACAGGCCGCAATGGAGGCATGGAAAAACTGGCAAAAGGATAAAAGGAATAATCCGAAGCCGGATCGTCACTACGAAGATATTGCCCGCGACTGGATGTGCGACAACTTTTTCGATGTTAGGGCTTTTGGTGCCGTAATGAGTACTGGAGATGAGGATGCAGAAAGCAAGCTGAAGAAAACCGCCGGTCAGGTTAGAGGTCCGATTCAGTTGACCTTCGCGCGCTCCGTTGACCCGATCGTCTCTCAAGAACATTCGATCACTCGGATGGCGGTGACGAATGAAAAGGATCTTGAAAAAGAGCGCACGATGGGTCGCAAGCACACCGTGCCTTATGGCCTCTACGTCGCACACGGTTTCGTGTCGAGCTTCCTCGCCAAGCAGACCGGCTTCTCGCAAGACGACCTGGAACTACTGTGGCAGGCGCTCGGCCAGATGTTCGAACATGACCGCTCGGCAGCACGAGGCGAAATGGCTACGCGAGGATTATATGTATTCAAGCACGATTCAGAACTTGGCAACGCGCCCGCCCATGTACTATTCGAACGCATCCGCGTGCAGAAGAATACCGAAATTCCCCGCAGTTTTGCAGACTACGCTGTGAAGATGGACGACACTGCAATGCCGACTGGTGTCACCGTCAGCAAACTGTTCTGATATACCGAGCGCGCGGAAATCATGGACGATGAAGATCTGCTTCCTCTCTCCGCTCTCCAGCACTTCCTGTACTGCCCGCGCCAGTGCGCACTGATTCACTTGGAGCAGCAGTGGGCCGAGAATCGGCAGACTGCCGAGGGCCGTTTGCTGCACGAGCGTGTCGACACCCCGCGGGCCGAACACCGCCGGGGTGTGCGCACCGTAAGTGCAATGCCGTTGCTCTCCCTGGATCTGGGTATCACCGGCAAGGCTGACGTGGTCGAATTTCATAACACCGATACCGGTGAGAGTCCACTTCCAGTGGAATATAAGCGCGGTCGCCCGAAGGCGCATCGTGCCGATGAAGTACAGCTATGTGCGCAGGCGCTGTGCCTGGAAGCGATGCTCGGCAGGCCAGTTGAGGTCGGCACCCTATTCTACGGACAGACCCGCCGGCGGAAGGAGGTGCCCTTCGATCGGGAACTGCGTGAACTCACCATGCGAACGATTGCAGATACGCGCGCTGTGTTCGCTTCGGGCCAGACGCCGTCCGCATGCTACGACGCGCGGCGGTGCGACGCCTGCTCGTTGCTTGATCTGTGCCAGCCCCGTCTGCTTGGTCATAGAAGCGTAGGCGTGTGGCTGCAACGACAGCTCGAGGATGAGGAGATGTGACAGGTGCGACGCCAGCTCAACACCTTATATGTGACCACCGAGGGGGCCTGGCTGCGCAAGGACGGTGCCAACATCGTGATGGAGGTGGAGCGCGAGGAGCGCGTACGCCTGCCGGTACATATGCTGGAAAGCCTAGTCTGCATTGGCCGAGTGGCGGTGTCACCGCAACTTCTGGGCCACTGTTCAGCGCAGGGTATTAGTATCTGTTATCTGACGCCGCACGGCCGCTTTCTTGCGCGGGTCGAAGGTCCGGTTTCTGGAAACGTGCTGCTTCGCCGGGAGCAGTATCGGCGCAGCGACGATCCGGCGCGGTGCGGCGCGATCGTGCGCAATCTTCTCGTCGGGAAGATCCATAACCAGCGCGCGGTGCTTGCCCGTGGTTGGCGCGATCACGGTGAGCGACTGTCCGATAGCGCGGTGTTCCAGCATGCACTCAAGCGGTTGAAGCGTATTCCGCAGCGGCTGATGCAAGAACAGGATGTCGATCTGCTACGCGGCCTGGAGGGTGAGGCGGCGCAGGCCTACTTCGGCGTGTTCGATCAATTGATCCGGGCTGAATCGCCGCTCCTGCACTTTGGTGGGCGCAACCGCCGGCCGCCACGTGATGCCTTCAATGCCTTACTTTCCTTTCTCTACACACTGCTGACTCATGACTGCCGTTCGGCGCTGGAAACCATAGGACTCGATCCGGCGGTGGGCTTTCTGCACCGTGACCGCCCTGGCCGTCCCAGTCTGGCGCTGGACCTGGCCGAGGAATTTCGACCATTGCTGGGTGAGCGTCTGGCGTTGTCCTTGATCAACCGCCGGCAGTTGAACGAACGTGACTTCCAGTTCTTCGATAACGGTGCGGTGCAATTGAAGGACGATGCACGCAAGACTGTACTGGTGGCCTATCAAGAGCGCAAACGGGAGCAACTCCACCATGCCTTTCTCGGTGAAAAAGTGGATATCGGCTTGCTGCCATTTGTGCAGGCGCAGCTGCTTGCACGTCACCTCAGAGGCGATCTGGACGGCTACCCACCGTTTCTGTGGAAATGAGGCTGAGTTTGAATCGATGATGGTCCTGGTCAGTTATGATGTTAGCACGACGTCTGTCGACGGAGAGAAGCGCCTACGTCGCGTGGCCAAGGCCTGCCGTGACTTGGGACAGCGGGTGCAATACTCGGTATTCGAGATAGAAGTCGAACCCGCCCAGTGGGTCCAACTGCGGCAACGGTTGTGCGATCTAATCGATCCGGAGTTGGACAGTCTTCGCTTCTATCATCTGGGTGCGAATTGGGCGAGGCGCGTCGAACATGTTGGCGCCAAACCGACACTGGATCTGAAGGCCCCCTTGATCTTCTGACGCGAACCGTAAGCGTCCGGTGAAATCCCCGTACTTCCGCGCGAGCGTAACCCGCTGATATTTAAGAGGAGTAGACCACGGCTGGCCGAGAGGGTGTCTATGTGGCGCTGTGGAGACCAAGGTTCGCGCGTTCGGTGGTCTGTTCTCTTTTTCTACAAACACTTAATCTCGGGGGGTCGCGCCCTCACGGGCGCGTGGATTGAAACGCACCGACCTCATCGATCTTGGCTTGCAGGTCGGCGTCGCGCCCTCACGGGCGCGTGGATTGAAACCAGCACTTGTGTCTGCTTCTCGTGGCCGCACGACAGTCGCGCCCTCACGGGCGCGTGGATTGAAACCAGGAATTCTTCGAGCGTCTGCCCGCCGTGAATGCGTCGCGCCCTCACGGGCGCGTGGATTGAAACATACCGCCACCGTTGTGATGAGGATTTCGTTTCGCCACGTCGCGCCCTCACGGGCGCGTGGATTGAAACGATGTGTCGATCACATGCAGCGCATAGACCTGCGCGTCGCGCCCTCACGGGCGCGTGGATTGAAACCATGTTTAATGCTGAGGACGCCTCCAAGGCTGCTGTCGCGCCCTCACGGGCGCGTGGATTGAAACAAGCCGGGACGCTAGATAAAGCTTATCTGGACGCGTCGCGCCCTCACGGGCGCGTGGATTGAAACTGGTCTACCTGGATGCTAACAGGCTCTGGGTCGTGTCGCGCCCTCACGGGCGCGTGGATTGAAACTCGAAAAGCTGCTCGGGGTGCGTCAGCTCCTCTTGTCGCGCCCTCACGGGCGCGTGGATTGAAACCAGAATCACTCCAATCAAAGGCGGCGCGCATTGCCGGTCGCGCCCTCACGGGCGCGTGGATTGAAACATGCACGATCTTGGCGCGAACAACTCATTCGCCTCGTCGCGCCCTCACGGGCGCGTGGATTGAAACATGCACGATCTTGGCGCGAACAACTCATTCGCCTCGTCGCGCCCTCACGGGCGCGTGGATTGAAACAACCGCCACCTGGTCGGTGGCCGCGCCCCTCGCCAAGTCGCGCCCTCACGGGCGCGTGGATTGAAACTCGCGATCACGCAGGATGATCGTGCACGTGCGCGTGGTCGCGCCCTCACGGGCGCGTGGATTGAAACCAGATCGTCGTAGATCGCGAGGCCCTTCGCGCCGCCGTCGCGCCCTCACGGGCGCGTGGATTGAAACACGAGCACGAGACACAGGAGGTGGTACATGGGTGAGTCGCGCCCTCACGGGCGCGTGGATTGAAACTGATTGACGCAGACGCGGCACGGTGCTTTCGCAGGTCGCGCCCTCACGGGCGCGTGGATTGAAACAAGCGCCATGTCCTGAGTCGGCCCGATATAGAACGTCGCGCCCTCACGGGCGCGTGGATTGAAACTGAGGCTCGCCAGGAGCGCGCAGGTTGTGGGCGACCGTCGCGCCCTCACGGGCGCGTGGATTGAAACTGGCGCAGCCGGTGGAGCGGGATCAATCGCTCTGGTCGCGCCCTCACGGGCGCGTGGATTGAAACCATTTTATCCACGTCAACGGCGGGATTGATCGCCGGTCGCGCCCTCACGGGCGCGTGGATTGAAACTTGATCCTTGCCGCGTCACGCCGATGGTGAGTGAAGTCGCGCCCTCACGGGCGCGTGGATTGAAACAGTGCAATCGCACGGCATGCTCCAAAAAGACATGGTCGCGCCCTCACGGGCGCGTGGATTGAAACTTACAACAAATGCACGGTGCGCATAGATACGCCTGTCGCGCCCTCACGGGCGCGTGGATTGAAACGAGAGATCCGGGCTTTGTCTGGAAAATACCGAGAGTCGCGCCCTCACGGGCGCGTGGATTGAAACCGAGTTGAAACGCCATGCAGACCAGTGCGCCTTGTCGCGCCCTCACGGGCGCGTGGATTGAAACAGTGCCGGCCTCAAGCGCGCTGAGAGGGTTGTCGTCGCGCCCTCACGGGCGCGTGGATTGAAACCATACTTCCTCGTCATACATATCGCGATCGGTGCCAGTCGCGCCCTCACGGGCGCGTGGATTGAAACTCGTCTATCGACGAGGCGTGGGCTGCGTGGCGGCGTCGCGCCCTCACGGGCGCGTGGATTGAAACTGAGCTATGTCGCGCGCCTCAAACAGACCATCGGTGTCGCGCCCTCACGGGCGCGTGGATTGAAACAGGTCGATGTTTACGCGGCGAAGCAAGAGACCGCGAGTCGCGCCCTCACGGGCGCGTGGATTGAAACAGCATCCTGATGGACATGGAGGTCGATCCATCCAAAGGTCGCGCCCTCACGGGCGCGTGGATTAAAACCTGATAGGCCATCAGCGGCGCTGTCGATGGTGCTATCGTCGGTTGGTGTGGGGGACGACGAAGAAACTGTCGAGGACGCGATCAACCGGCTGATGGAAGCAAAGAAGCTGCTGCCGGATGCCAGTTACTTCGCCTTCACGGCCACGCCTAAGAACAAGGCGCTGGAGATCCTCTCCGAAGAAACGGACCCCAACAATCTGCACGACCTGAAGTCGGCACTGGACGGCTATCAGGTCTACGATACAGTGCAGACTCAAGAGCTGGTGGCGCTGTATCTCGGTGGTGCGGACCGCGATCGCCTCGACCCGATTCTCGATGCCTGCGTGGCACGTGAACAACTCGACGAGGACGGCCAGGTCGATTTCAAGGGCAAAGCTAAAGCTTTCCTGCGTACCTATGGCTTTCTATCCTCGACTCTGCCCTACACCGACGCAGAGTGGGAGAAGTTGTCGATTTTCTTCACTTTCCTCGTTCCCAAGCTGCCGGCGCCAGTGGAGGAGGATCTGTCCAAGGGCATCCTGGAATCCATCGACATGGACAGCTACCGGGTCGAGAAGCAGGCGGCGATGAAAATCCAGCTTCCCGACGAAGATGCACAAATCGACCCCGTACCTGCCACGGGTAGAGGTCGTAAGCCAGAGCCAGAGCCAGAGCCGGAGCCGGAGCTGGAGCTGGAGCTGGAGCTGGAGCTGGAGCTGGAGCTGGAGCTGGACCGATTATCGAATATCCTGAAGACGTTCAACGACCAGTTTGGCAATATCCCGTGGACTGATGCCGATCGCGTGCACAAGCTGATCACCGAGGATATTCCGAGCCGCGTCGCGGCGGACACGGCCTATCAGAACGCAAAGCGCAATTCGGATCGGCAGAATGCCCGTATCGAACACGACAAGGCCTTGGCGCGCGTGATGACTGCAGTGCTGAAGGACGACACGGAATTGTTCAAGCAGTTCATGGACAACGAGTCGTTCAAGCGCTGGCCGACCGATACCGTGTTCGGGTTGACTTACGAAGAACGCAGACCGAGCGGTCCATAGCTCAGCAGCGGGAAGGCGCATGGATGCAGTCTGATTTGTTGTCGAGTTTCTTGGCCTTGTTCTTGTCGGCAACGTGATGACGATCGGGAATGCCACCAGCTTCGATACGCACTACCCGTTCGAGGCGATCCATCCGTTCACGGATCCAGCCATTACGCTGTCCATTTACGTTCGTTCACGGACGTTGCGATAGCCATGGCAGCGCAGCGCGCCACATAGAGGGATGGGTCAGGCTCTTGGGTCCAAGAATAGGTCCATGTGGAATCGGACACGTCGAGAAAATCAACGCAGATCCTCGAGCAATTCCTGCGCCACGGCCTCCTCGGCAATGGCCAAGCCATGTTCGCACATCACCCGGACGAGTTGCGGATCCCAGCTCGCTTCGAGCGTGACGGTATCCAGGTTGGGCTGTTGCACCGCAGAGCAGCGTTCGATAGCCAGCAGATAGTCTGTCGCGCCGAAGCGCCACGGTACGGCATTCCATCGCCGTATGACCAGATTGCCGATACCGATGCCCGGCCAGTCGAAGTCGCCGTGGTAGTGCAATTGCGCGCCGGCAGCGACAAGCTGGTCGAGCAGGGTCTGCTGGGCCGCGGCGGGCATACCATCGGTGCAGACCAGCGGAGCGCAGCCGGCGCCGAGGGTATCGGCGGCGATGGCGACGATATTCGGATTCTCGCAAACAAAGATGCGGCATCCGGTGAGACGCCAGATTGGCGGGCTACGCAGCAGCTGCCGCAGCGACAGCCATGTGGGTTCACCGGGTATCCCGATACCTGTAACGTCGGCCGCAGGTGGCAGGTTCAGGACCAGAGCGGGCCGCGCCAATTCGTTGACCAGCACGCCGGCCTGCGCCCAGATGTCGCGTGCGCGTTCCTTGCCGCTTCTGTCGCTGGACTCTCCGGCTGCCGATCGATCCGCGTGCGCATGCTGGCGATGTCCCAATACTTTCAGCACCAGTGTGGCCACCGGCCGGCCAGCATCCAGGGCATGCGCATCGCCCAGTGTTTCAGCGGCCAGTTGTGAACGAGTCAGCCCGCCGGCCGGCAGGTGGCGCAACACCCTGTCGGCATCGGCGAGCAGGCATGCAGCGCGATCCGGATCGCGGCCCAGACGTTTGAGCAGCGTCAATGCAGCCGGCGTGCGTAGCCAGGCTAGTCGGCGCACGTCGCCGATCCGCGTTGCGGCGAGTGCCGACCAGCGTGCTTGTAAGGCGCGTCGCAGGTGGCTCCTTGGCGCGATAGGACCTTCCAGTTGCTCCAATGCGTCGCGCAACGAATCGGCAAGACCACCGGCGCGCAGCCGTGCATCCAACTCGCTGATGTCCAGTGTCATCGAGCGTGCATTGCGTGAGGGACTGCCGATGAGCTGGCATAGCGCGGCGTATGCGGCCGGGTCAAGGCCGGCCAGCCGCAGGCGAGTTGTGCGCGAACCCGGTTCGGTACGTTCATAATGACGACGCAACCGTTGACGTACGCTGGCCAGCGCAGTGCTACCCAGCAGTCGCCGCAGACGGTGGTCGGAGGCGTCAGTCATCGCAGCAAATTCCGTTTACCGGCGGAAAGCGCCGGTCCGGATCGTTCTTTACGCGCCGAGCGCGACCATCCCAGATCCAGCGCGAAACGAACACCGCATCGACGCCTTCGCGCCGCTGCAGTTGGCAGATTGCTACGCCGGGCAGCTCGGCGTAGCAAGCCCATTCGCGTTCACTGGTGATGACGAAGTCCAGGTCGAATTCGCGGATCAACCCCATGCAATGAGCGCGGGCGGCATCGTCGATGCCGGCGAAAGCTTCGTCCAGCAGCATCAGTCGTGGCGCGAGCCGGCTCGCGCCGTGGCCGTAGAAGCTGGCGATGGCGGCGAACAGCGGCACGGTCAAGCCCAATGCACGCTCGCCGCTGGAAGCCGGACCGGACAGCTTGCGCCACTGGCCATCCTGCAGGCGCTGTACGGCGAACCGATGCCAATAGCGATAATCCAGTGCGCGGGCGAGCTGTTCGGCGAGACTGCCGCCGGAAACCTCGGCGTCGGCACGGGCGCGCTCCGCGGCAATGCGCTGCTGCAGCAGGCTGCCGATGGCACGTCGGTCCTCGGCCGACCATAGATCGGCGCTGGTATTCAGCAGGCGCTCGCGGGCAACGTCCAAGCCGGCGGGGGCGCCTTCCTCGGCCGACAGCGGCTCCCACTTCAAGCGATAGCGCACGCCCGTGCTGGTCGGCCGTTTGCGCAGCTCCTCGTTGATGGCGCTGACCCGCTCGTCCGCGGCACGCATCAGGCGCTGGATCTCGGCGGCGATCTCGGCCTGCAGATGATTTTCCAGCACTTCGCGCTCTCTGGCCGACAACAGCTCGCTGCGTTGCGCGATGTCCTCGGCCAGCAGCGCGGTCAATGTGTCGGGACGTTCGGCCCGGTTTTGGTACTGGATGTGGACGGTGAAGCCCCAGTCGTTGGGTTCGGAGACAGCCTGGTGGCCAAGAGCAGTCAGCGCGCGTTGCAGTTCGTTCAGATCTTCGGCGACCTGCTTGGTCACACGGCTCCATGCCTGCTCTCCATCGGCGAGGTGGCGCAGATCTTGTTCGATGCGCCGTGCCAGGTTCAGCGCCGGATCGATACTCCAGATTTCAGGCATTGCCAGTTCCGGTAGCGCGGCGGCCAGCAGGCCGCTGGCCGCGAAGCGCTGCACGCGTTCGGCTGCATGCATGCGTTCGGCGCTGCGCGTGGATAATGTCTGCTCCTTCTGGGTGGATTCGGTCTGCGCGACGGCACGTCGTTCGCTGGCCGCACGCAAGTCGTCTTCGGCTTTCTGTAAAGCCGTTTCGATGCGCTGGCTCGCTTCGCGTGCGGCGCGCAGTGCCTGCAGCAGCGCATCGACCTTGGCGCCGACGGAACGCTGCAAGGTAGTAAAACGCACCGTAGCCTGGTCGGCGTCTTCACGAGCATGGCGCAGCGTCGCTTCGACCTGATCATGCAGTGTGCGTGCGTCTTGCTCGCGCTGTTGCTGCTCGAGGAGGGCGGCACGATCGCGCTGCCAGGCCTGGGCTGCCTGCGACAGGCCGAAGCGGGTATGGTCGAATTGCTCCAACATCTGCTCGATCGCCGGGAGTTGATCGGCTTCGGCAGGCAGCCTCAGATCGGCGGCGTCGTGCTGCAGTGTTTGCTGTACATCCTGCAGCGCTTGTTCGGCTTCGCGGAGGCGGGCATTGGCCTGTTCCAGCCGCAGGCGCGCACGAGTGGCCTGCTGCCCGGCATTGATCGCCGCCACAATGGCAGTTTGCAGAGCCTGATCGGAGGGCGCGCAGCGATACTCCTGCGCAGCCAGGTTGCGAGCGGTCTGCAGCGTGTCGAACTGCTGCGCCAGATCGGCATCGGCCACATCCAGCGCGGCGATGGCTGTATCGATTTCCTGCAGGCGTTGCTGCCGCGCGCGTTCGCGGGCAGTGTGGCCGATGTAGCGCGCTTCGGACTTGCGCCATGCGCCGGACAGGGCTCCGAGACGAAAGCGGCCATCGGCCGAGATCCAGCTCTCGGCATCCTGCCGGTCTTCCATGCCCCATGCCACGCCGGCCAGCAACGTGATGAGCAGACTGGCCGGAACGGGTGAATCCTCGGGCAGCGATGGAACCAATGCATCGTTCAGGCATGGACCGGCAACCGGTAAACGGTGGGCCCAGTGGGTATCCAGCAGCGGCTGGCCGGTGGCGTCGGCCAGGTTGCCGTCGGGCGATAGCCAGGCATCGAGCAGTCCGCTGGCTTCCAGTGCAGCCTCCAGTCCGGCCCGCTCGGCTGCGGTCAGTCTCGGATGAAAATCCAGCAGTCGCCACAATGGTGCTCCTGGGCGCGCACCGCGGATGCCGGGAGTACGGGTGAACGGTTCGAGGGGAACGGTATCCTCGCCGCCGAGCAGCTGTGCCTGCTCCAGTGTCAGTGCTGCGCGCTGCTGTTGTTGTGCGGTGCGTAACCCATTCAGCTCGGCCTGTCGTGCAGCGTGGCGGGCCAGCGTCGCTTGCCACGCGCCAGTCAACGCCATCAGCGCGGGGTTGTTACCCTCGGGATGTGCCGCCCATGCCGCAAGTTGCTGCAAGGGTCCGTTGGCATCGAACTTCAGTTGCACCAGATCCGCGCCGTAGCGCGACCAGCTCTCGGTCAACGCACTACCTTCACGCTCGGCTTCCAGATCGGCCTGCCGGCGCTGCTCCAGGGCCTCGTCGTGTTCAGTGTCGGCATCGCTCCTGTGCGTCGCGGCCTGTGCCCGCAGTGCCAGCCGCTGATCGACTTCGGCATGACGCTGGCGCAGCAGCACAAGATCCTGACGCCGCCGCGATACCGCAGTCTGCAGGGCTTGTGTGCCCGCCTGCAGCTCCGAGGGCGAGTCGGCCAGTGCATCGGCATCCAGGGCCAGCAGCGGGTTGGCGTCCACCGATGCGTCGATACCGAGGGCGGTGGCGGCGTGGCGCAACTCCGCGCGCGCCGCTTCTACCGCGCCGCATGCATCCTGTGCCTGCCGGACGCGTTGTTCGCTGCGTTCCGCCTCGCCGTGCAGCCGCTCCAGCGCTTCGGCGAACTGTTCTGCTGCACGTCCGGCAGCGTTACGCCGCCGTTGCATATCGCCTTCTGCCAGCGCCAGTTGCGTGGCGTCGCGGTTGGCCGGATCGGCCTGCAGGGTATCAACGCGTTCGCGTGCCGCAAGGCTTGCTCGCCGGGTGTTGTCGCGCGCCGTGATGGCCGCGGCTTCCACCTCCTGCGCCTGCTCTAACGCAGCCTGTGCTTGGTTGCGTGCCGCGCTGGCATTATCGAAACCGGTTTGCGCCTGGCGCAGCTCGCGTGCCTGGCGGCGCGCCAGCATGCCGGTGTAGATGCAGTAGCGTTGCTCGAACTGTGCCACCGCCTGTTGCAGCTGGCGGGTTTCCTCCAGCCGGTTGCGATCCTCTTCAAGCTGGTTGAGCGCCTCGGCGACATCGCCCAACAGTTCATTCGGCAGCGGCGGCAGCGATTCGCTCAAGGCGCTGGAAAGGCCGGCTTCGTCAGGCTTTTTCGATAGCTGTGGCTGGCGCAGTTGTACCAGTGTGTCCATCAGTGCGTCGTAACGGCGCTGGCCGAGATGGAATAGACGTTCATCCACTGCGCGCCGATAGGCCTGGCCGCTTTCGAATAGTTGGCCTCGGCCGGTGATCGCCTCACGCAGGCGTTCACGGGTGAATATCTGGCGCTGGGCCGTAGTCAGCCACAAATCCCGGCCCAGGCGTGGACCGGACGCATCGGGGCTGCCTTCCAGCAGGAAGAACCAGCTGTCTACATGCGCGCGGCCGGCCACCGCCGATAGGCCCGCGCCCAGCGTCAGGTAGTGAGCAACGCCCTCAGCATCGCGCCGGCCGAACTCGATCCAGCTGTAACCGATACGGCGCGGATAGCTGCCCATCAGCAGGTTCCAGGCCATCTTCTTGCCGCTGTCGCCATCCGGCTCCACACGCGCCGGACGCAACTGCGCATCGAACAGCAGCGGCAGGGTCAGTGACAACACCTTGGATTTGCCGGTACCGTTGTTCCCGCGCAGCAGCAGGTGACCATCGTGAAACCAGAACTCCTCGCTGTCGTAGTGGAACAGTTCGATCAATCCGATGCGCAGCGGTTGCCAGCGTTCGCGCTGCGGTTCGGGCAGCGGTGGGCGGATGTCGGCAACGCTAAGATTGTCGGTTTGCGGCAGGTCTGTGGTCACAGGAGCGCCGCTTGCGATGAGATACCGGTGGTGCGCATTTCAGCTTCCCCAAGAGAGAAACGCGCGATGGCTGGCAACGGCCGCACGCCGTCGATCTCGCGCGCAATCAGCGCCAGGCGTTGCAGACGCTCCAGTACGATCTGCGCCAACTCTCGTTCCGCGCCTGGCACGCGGGCTGATTTGCGCCAGTAGCGGCCATAGCGGTCGACGGCTTTGCGCAGGAATGCAGCAATTTCCTCTTCGGCGACGTGCAGCGGCGCGCGCGTCTGACGCAGCGCCTGTGCCAGGTATTCGGCCACCAGCAAGGTGGCATGCGCATCGGTGCCTTCGGCCGGCATTGCCACGTCGGTCAGTTGGCCGCTGGCGTCGGCCAGCGCCAGCCCTTCGGCACGCTGCTCGGCAACGAGGCCGGTGGCCTCGCATAGGCGGGCGGCCATCGTGCCGCGCTGATTGAAAAAATAGGCCTGGGCGTCCGGCGTCAGCGTATCGGTATAGAGCACCGGGTCATCGAGCAGGCGCCGTGCCAGTGCATGGCGCAGCGCGTCGCGCCGGCCTTGCTCGCTATCGGCAGTATGTGCCGTGACCAGAGCATGCAGCCGCGCCTCTGTATTCCCCGGTGCTTCTCCAGTCGGCCAGGTCGAGGGGCCGCGTACGGCGGCCAGTAATCCGGCTAGCAGGCGCCGCTGCACATCGTACAGGGCATCGGACTGCTGCCAGCCGCTGTCGTGCACGAAGCTTTGCTCATCGCCGGCCACGCGTTCCAGTACACCATGGTCCAGTAGTGTGCGGCACACCGTGACCAGTTCGCGCCGCTCGGATGCGCTGCGCAGCGTGAACGTGTATCCCAGTGCCGCAAGTGCGGGATCGGCGACTTCCGCCATGATCCGTTCGCCAAGCAGCTGCAGGGTAATCTGCGGGTCGGCCCTTTCGAGCACCGCACAGGCCAGGCACAGCAGCACATAGCGTCGTCGGTCATAGTCTGGCAGGCCGCGCGTGGCATCGAGCAGATCGGTCGGTCGTTTGAACAGCCGCGCACCCTCGCGATCGACATGCAACGGCCAGCCGGCTTCGCGTGCGAACCACTCACGCAGACGTTCGGCCTGACGCCGGACGGCGAAGAATTCTGTATGTTGTGAAGACATCAGCGGATGCAGCAGCAAGGCGCGCAGTGCCCGTCGGAACTCGTCCTGTTGCTGCAGGCGCTGCAGCTCGCCGACATGCCGGGCAGTTGAACGCGATGCCCGCGCGTTCATGCGCCTTCCTGCGTGGTGCAGATAGTCAATACATGGTCACGGCCCGAGAAAACGCCGGCTGGCGTGTGCAATTGTGCCCGGCTATCCCAACTCATCGGCTCCAGGCGGATGTGGAGAAGACCATCACCGGTGTAACGCTCCACGGTCTGGTCCGGATTCTGCTGTTCGGCCAGCGCTTCACCCAGCAGCCCCAGGAACAGGGCGAACTCGCGCGCATTCAGCTCGCCAATTTCGGAAAGCCGGAGGGGATGCCCGGTGGCCAGACGCCGTCGCGCGGCTTCGACCTGGGATGATTCTTCGGCTAATTGTTGCGCCATCAGTTCACGTTCGCGGTTGCGTTCGCGTACACGAGGTAGAGGTCCCCGTGGTGCCGCCTCACCATACTCGCGCAGGCGCGGGTTGATCGCCAGCGGCGGCGCATCCAGCCATGAAACGTTGGCCGGTACATCTTCATCCGTTTGTATATCGAGCGAAAAATGTCGTGCGGGATTCAGCGCGAAGGCGGCCCGTGCCAGCCGATGGGCATCATCGTCGCTGTCACAGCCGGCAAACCATTGCGCCAGCATACGAAAATCTGCCGAACGGTCGCTGCGTCCGCTGCGACGCTCATTGACTGCAGAGATCGCACCCAGCAGTTGCGGGATCGCCGCGCGCGCACGGGCGCGCAACAGTTCTGCTTGAGGCGGCTCGCCGCCATTGGTCAGAAACCAGCCACGCAGTCCCCGCCATCGCTCGCGCCAGGCGTCGTGGCGCCGCCGCGCTTCATTGACGCGTTCATCCGCGTCGCCAGGGGCGGCATCGCGCGCCTCACGCTCGGCGACCAGCTGCAACACAGTGTCTATGGAGGTAGATAGCTCGTGGAGCGTACGAGCAATGGTATCGGAGCGTCGGATCAGATCACCCATGAATCGCTCCAGGTATTCAATCAGACGTCGTTTATAGGCCGCAACGGTAGTGGCATCGGCCTGCTGTAGTTCCAGGCTGCGTGCGACACCCGCCATGAACGTCTGTGCATTGGCGGCCAGGTCCTCGAGCACGCGCACCAGATCACGCAGGACTTCGTGTGCCTTGGCTACGTCTACGATGTCCTCGCCAAGCAATCGGTGTAGCGCCCGCAAGCGGCTGTCTATGTCTTCCAGCGCCACGGTCTGCAGTTCGGCGCGGTGGCGCAGCGTCTGCTCGAATGCTGCGAGGCCGATCTCTACGGCTTCACCTCCACGCGACAGCCGGTACAGGAAGCGCGCGCGGTAGTAGTCGCTGAGCGTGGCGACGCGCGCCATGTCCGGCTGCGACTCCAGGTTGCCCCATGCAGCGAGCTGCTCCAATGCCAGGGCGACTTCTTCCTGTGCGGGTGGAGTGCCGCTCCAGGTCGCACCGGCCAATACCTCATCGGGCCGCAGCTGCAGGCGGTACTGGCGTTTCGCAGCGGCGAAGACGTCCATAATGGCGCGGTACAGCGCCGCTTTGTCGGCGGTGACATGGCGAAACAGGTCGGTCGAAGTAGCGGTGATCGTTGTCATTACATCTATAGATCCGCCATCGCCTTACTCCCTGGGCCGAAATCATCAGTCCGGCCGATCGCCGCCAGGCGCAGCGCCTGCCGGCATGGCACTCAAGGTCAGGTGATCTTGGGCAGGTGGCTCAAGGCGGTCTGGATCGCCTCGGCCGGGTGTTCATAGTCCCGCAGGTCGCCGGCGAAATAGCGGTCGTAGGCGGCCATGTCGAAATGCCCGTGACCCGACAGGTTGAACAACAGCGTTTTGGGTTCACCGCTGTGCGCACAATCCCTGGCCGCCCGGATGGTCGCGGCGATGGCGTGATTCGACTCGGGTGCCGGGACGATGCCTTCGGTGCGCGCGAACAGCACGCCGGCTTCGAAGGTCTCGAGTTGCGGGATGGCGACTGCCTCGACCAGGCCTTCCTGGACGAGTTGGCTGACGAGCGGTGCGGCACCGTGATAACGCAGGCCGCCGGCATGGATGCCCGGCGGCACGAAGTCATGGCCGAGCGTATGCATCTTCAGTAGCGGCGTCAGGCCCGTCGCATCGCCGTAGTCATAGGCATACACGCCCTTTGTGAGAGTCGGACAGGAGGCCGGTTCCACCGCCAGCAGCCGGACCTGGCGGCCTGCTGCCTTGTCGGCAAAGAAGGGAAATGCAAGGCCGGCGAAATTCGAGCCGCCACCGCAGGAGGCGATGACGATGTCGGGGTAGTCGCCGGCCATTTCCATTTGTTTGCGAGCTTCCAGGCCGATGACGGTCTGATGCAGCATCACATGATTCAACACTGAGCCAAGCGCATAATTGGTGTCGGCGCGTCCGGCGGCCTCCTCCACGGCTTCCGAAATGGCGATGCCGAGTGATCCCGGTGTATCGGGCTGTGTCTTGAGGATCTGCCGTCCGGCATTCGTCATGTCGGTCGGACTTGCAAAGACCTCCGCACCCCAGGTCTGCATCATGGAGCGCCGATAGGGCTTTTGCTGATAACTGACCTTGACCATGTAGACGCGCACCTCGAGGCCCAACAGCTGGCCGGCGAGCGCTAGCGAACAGCCCCATTGTCCGGCACCCGTTTCCGTGGTCAGGCGGCGGATACCCGCAACTCGATTGTAATAGGCCTGCGGAATGGAGGTGTTCGGCTTATGCGAGCCCGCGGGACTGACCGATTCATTCTTGTAATAGATCTTCGCCGGAGTCTTCAGAGCCTGTTCGAGGCGGTGGGCACGGTGCAGCGGCGCGGGACGCCAGAGGCGCAAAATTTCACGCACTTCTTCGGGTATCTCGATCCAACGTTCGACACTGACTTCCTGCTCGATCAGCGTGGGCGGAAAGATTGCGGCCAACGCATCCAGCGTCACGGGCTTGCCGTCCGGCCCCAGCGGCGGTGGTGGAGGATTGGGAAGATCGGCCACCACGTTGTACCAATGGGTGGGCAGGCTGGATTCCTCCAGCAGGAATTTCGTGGTCATCGATGCACTCCATACAGGGCTGCGGGGGAGGATACCATCCGTCGGTCTGCTTCATAGGGCGACCAAGGTTGTAATGTATACTGGGGCATGGCATCCGGACGAAGCAGAGGAAAATTCATGTCCATCGGATTGACGGGTCTCGAAAACAAGATCGCCATCGTCACGGGTGCCGGACGCATGAGGAGCATCGGCCGGCCGATTGCCGTGACCCTCGCTCGCGCAGGCTGTGATGTAGTGCTGACCGGCACAGGACGAGCACCCGAGCGTTACCCCGAGGACGAGCGGGCGGCCGGCTGGCAGGATATCGAGTCCGTGGCCGAGGAGATTCGCGGGCTTGGGCGTCGGGCTCTCGCGGTGGTTTCCGATGTATCCAAGCCCGAAGCGGTCGAAGCGCTGCTTGATCGCGTGACCCGCGAGCTTGGCGGTGTGGATGTGCTGGTGAACAACGCCGGCGCCACTCGTGGAACGGATCGTGTACCTGTAGTTGATTTGTCAAACGAAGAATGGCATCGGGTCCTGGGTACGAATTTGCACGGTGTTTTCTATATGTCCAAGACCTGCGCGCAGCGTATGGTGGCGCAGGGCCGCGGCGGCAGCATCATAAATATTTCCAGTCTGGCGACGCGGCTGCTCGCTGCAGAGACCGGCGCCTATGCGGCTTCCAAGGTTGCCGTGAATGCGCTCTCGACGGTGATGGCGGCGGAACTCGGGCCGCATGGCATTCGTGTGAATGCCATCTGTCCAGGCATCATCGATACCAGCCGCCTCGACGATGTCGGTCGGGGGGAGATGTGGGCCGGCATGCTGAAGGCCTTTGTACCGCTCGGACGTGCCGGTACGGGCGAAGATATCGCCAATGCAGTCACTTTTCTTTGTAGTGATCAGGGTGCCTGGATCAGCGGCCAGAGTATCTACATCGACGGCGGACATAACTTCACGCCGCGTCGTCCGCAGTAACGACCGGGAAGGACGGCGATACGCCGTCCAGTGGCGCACGTGTCCGGAGTCTCAGGCACTCCGGCAGGTTATACAGGAAGCCGCGAGCATTGTTGTTGCGGCAGGCACGCACACTGCCCATGAACCTCGTGCATTTTCCTTTTCTGGAGCAAGACCGAGCTTAGGCTGCCGCGGCTGGGCTCGGACCGTCCGGTGGCATCTGCAGGAATTCTATCAGTATCGGATCGTTCGGGCGCTCGAGATAGGTGAAGGTCGTATTTGCGTTGTAGCGCTTGTACCAGATCACTTGGTAGCCGAGCGGGTTCACTTTCTTTATCCAGCTGTCGCAGTCGTCCACGCGGAACTGTACATGATGGATGCCTTCGCGGCCGCGTTCGATAAATTCGCGGTGTGGACTCTCGCCGCCCTGCCATTCGATGAGTTCGATCTCGAGATCGCCGCTGCGACCGAAAGCGATGGCGAGTTTCACATCTGCAAGATGTCCGCGATATGTGACCGCTTTGACCGATCCGTCCACAGGAGTGAAGGGACCATACAGCGGCTCGTAGAGCTCCATGGCGGCTTGCAGATTGCGCACTACGTGGCCGAGTTGCGTGATCGGCGGCAGGCCGAGTTGCTTGAGGGTATCGCCAGTCATCGAAGTTTCCTTATCGAAATTTCCTAAGAACTTCTAATAAAATAAATCTTCACGACGTTGCCGCAGCCGAAAAATCCCTGTGAGCGTCATGTCGTTGGAGTCTCCAAGGAGTAATGCCGGACCACTGCGCCAGGGTGTACGCTCCGGTGCCGCGGCTTCCTGCGAACACGATCCCCGCAGCAGCGCCTTGCGCCGCTTACGAGGATCGATCACCTTATCGTAGCCGAGCTGTCTGCAATCGGGAAGCTCCTCCCGCCTGCTCGGCGGCGATGCGGGGCGGTACTTCATCGAGCTTTGTCGCGGCCGTTTCGCTCGACCTGCCGAAAATTTTTCAGCTTTCGGAACCATAGGATCCAGCCATGAAGATCTACACCACAGCCCCGTTCGAGGATCCGCGCCAGGCGCGCACCCTCTATCCCGATCTCGAGCAGATCGGCTATGACGGCGTGTTCTCTTTCGAGGCCAAGCACGATCCCTTCCTGCCGCTGGCCGTGGCGGCGGAGCACACGCGTACGCTGCGGCTGGGCACGGGCATCGCGATCGCCTTTGCGCGCAACCCCATGAATCTGGCCAATCTCGGCTACGATTTACAGTCGATCAGCGGCGGGCGTTTCGTGTTGGGTCTGGGCTCGCAGGTCAAGCCGCACATCGAGAAGCGCTTCAGTTCCGTGTGGACACATCCCGCCGAGCGTATGCGCGAAATCGTACTGGCCATCAAGGCGATCTGGAATTGCTGGGAGGGACGGGCAGAACTCGATTTTCGCGGCAGGTTCTACACCCACACCCTCATGATCCCGGCCTTCAATCCCGGACCGAATCCTTTCGGTCCTCCGCCCATCCTCACCGGCGGCTTCGGACCGCTGATGACCGCGGTGGCAGGTGAAGTGGCTGATGGCTTTATCGCGCATCCTTTCAACACCCGCCGCTCGTTGCTGGAGAACACCTTGCCGGCACTCGAGCGCGGGCTGGCGAAATCAGGACGTCAACGCGCCGATATCGAAGTCATCGCCGCGACGCTGGTGGTGACCGCGGACACGGCAGAGGCATTCGCGGCCGCCAAGCTGGCCGCACGCAAGCAGTTGGCGTTTTACGGATCCACACCTGCCTATCGCCCGACACTGGCGGCGCATGGCTGGGACGACATTCATATGGAGCTCAATCGTCTCTCCAAGGCCGGACGCTGGGAGGAGATGACCCATCTCATCGACGATGAAGTGTTGCACGAGATCGCGGTGGTCGGCGAGCCGCACACCATCGCGACCAAACTGCAGGCTCGCCTCGAGGGCATTGCCGATGGCGTGAGCCTGACACATAACCGCTGTCCGGATCCTGGACACTGGGCGAGCGTCGTGCGGGAGCTCAGGCGCTAGCGCAGCGCATGACAGGTGCCGAGGTTGCCGGCAGGGCTTTCCTGAAGCGCTGAAGCGTCGCGCTCGCTCATCCACCCCGCAGGATTCTACCGAGAGGACGGCAACGGATTTTCGGCTTTGGTCAGACCTTCAGCAGCGCCAGCCAGTCGCGTTGCCGGTCTGCATAGACCAGGAAGTGGGGATTGAGGATCTCGGCCTTGGCATTGTAGGTGAGCGGTGTCCCGTCCAGCTTCACTACCGCACCGCCCGCAGCGCACACCACCGCCTGGGCCGCGGCGGTGTCCCACTCGCTGGTGGGGCCGAGGCGCGGATAGAGGTCGGCCGTCCCCTCGGCGATCAGGCAAAATTTCAGCGAACTGCCCACGGATAACAATTCGTGAGGCCCCAGCTGGGCCAGTAGGCCATCCAGGGAGGTGCCCCGATGCGATTTGCTGCCCACCACCCGCACGGGCGAAGCCGCGCGGGCCTGGACATGGATGGGCTCGGCAGCCGCCGTACCGTGGCGGCGCCAGGCACCTACGCCGGGTAGCCCGGCATAGGTCGTCTTGCGCACCGGTACATGCACCACGCCGAGCGTCGGCGCGTGAGCCTCGATGAGCGCGATATTGACCGTGAATTCGCCGTTGCGCGCCAGAAACTCCCTGGTGCCGTCGAGCGGATCGACCAGCCAGTAACGGCTCCAGCGGGCGCGCTGCTCGTAAGGCAGCAGCTGCGCCGACTCTTCCGAGAGCAGCGGAATCTCAGGTGTCAGCGCCTGTAGCGCCCCTTCGATCACGCTGTGCGCGCGCAGGTCCGCAAGTGTCACCGGCGAGTCGTCCGCCTTGGTGCGTGCACCTGCATCCTGGGAGGCGTAGACCTCGAGAATCTCCTCGCCCGCCCGCCGGGCGATGTCAACGATGCGCTCCAGCAGCGCTGCCGGCTCGAGTGTACTCATATCTTGCTGCTCAGCAGGCCGGCGGCCGCCAGCTGTTCGACGATCCGGTCGGCGGCCTGTTCGGAGGAAAGCTTGAGCGTATCGATATGGATTTCGCAGTTCTCCGGTGGTTCATACGGGGAGTCGATACCGGTAAAGTTTTTCAACTCGCCGCTGCGTGCCTTCTTGTAAAGGCCTTTCACATCGCGCTCTTCCGCCACCGCCAGCGGCGTATCGACGAATACTTCGAAAAATTCGCCTGGCTCGAGAAGTTCGCGTGCCATGCGCCGTTCGGCGCGGAAAGGCGAGATGAAGGAGACCAGCACGATCAGTCCGGCGTCGACCATGAGTTTGGCCACCTCGGCCACGCGGCGAATGTTCTCGACACGATCCTGGGCGGTGAATCCCAGGTCCTTGTTCAAGCCGTGACGCACGTTGTCGCCGTCCAGCAGATAGGTATGCCGTCCCCTGGAGAGCAGACGTTTCTCGATCAAATTGGCGATCGTGGATTTGCCGGCGCCCGAAAGTCCGGTGAGCCATAGCACGCACGCCTTCTGAGCCTTGAGCTGTGAGCGCACCTGCTTGTTCACATCGAGTGCCTGCCAGTGCACGTTGTGTGAACGCCGCAGTGCAAAATGCAGCAACCCCGCACCCATGGTGTTGTTGCTGAGACGGTCGATAAGAATGAAGCCGCCGAGCGTGTGATCCGTGGCATACGGCTCGAAAGGGATGGGGCGATCCAGCTCCAGTTCGCACACGCCGATGTCGTTGAGCTCGAGGCGCTCGGCAGCGGTCTGCTCCAGCGTGTTGACATTGATCTTGTGCTTGACCGGCGCCACGGTGGCCGACACCATGCGCGTACCGATCTTCATGAGATACGAACGGCCCTGGAGCATCGGCTCATCGTGCATCCACACGATCGTCGCCTCGAACTGATCGGCGACTTGCGGTGGGACATCAGCCGCGGCGATCACGTCGCCACGGCTGATGTCGATCTCGGTGTCGAGCGTGAGAGTTACGGATTGTCCGGCCATCGCGGAATCGAGATTCCCGTTCGCGGTGACAATGCCGGCGATGCGGCTTTCGCGTCCCGAAGGCAGCACACGAATTCGATCGCCACGGTGCACCGTGCCGCTGGCGATGCGTCCGGCAAAGCCGCGAAATTCATGGTTCGGGCGGTTTACCCATTGTACCGGCAGGCGAAAGGGCTTGGTGGAAAGTTCCTCGTCGACCTCCACGGTTTCGAGGTGGTGCATGAGCGTCGGGCCTCGGTACCAGGACATGTTCGTACCTGGATCGACGATGTTGTCGCCATAAACCGCCGACATCGGGATCGCCGTGATGTCCTCGAGCCCGATCTGGCCGGCGAAATCCCGATACTCCTGCAGGATCGTCGTGAAGATTTCATGTGAGTAGCCGACCAGATCCATCTTGTTCACCGCCAATACGACGCGACGGATACCCAGCAGCGAGACGAGGAAGCTGTGGCGGCGCGTCTGGGTGAGCACGCCTTTGCGCGCATCGATAAGGATCACGGCCAGATCGGCCGTGGAGGCGCCGGTGACCATGTTGCGCGTATATTGCTCATGTCCCGGAGTATCGGCCACGATGAATTTGCGCTTGTCCGTGGAAAAAAAGCGGTAGGCGACATCGATGGTGATGCCTTGTTCGCGCTCGGCAGCCAGTCCGTCGACCAGCAGCGCAAAGTCGAGTTCACCGCCGCGAGTGCCGACTTTCCTGGAATCGGCCTCCAGGGCCGCAAGCTGATCCTCGAAGATCATTTTCGATTCATACAGCAGCCGGCCGATGAGTGAGGACTTGCCGTCATCGACCGAGCCGCAGGTAATGAAACGCAGCAGGCTTTTATGCTGGTGGGCCTGTAGATAGGCCTCGATATCGGTGGCGATGAGTTCGGACTGGTGAGCCATCAGAAGTACCCTTCCTGCTTCTTTTTTTCCATAGAGGCAGCTGCATCGTGATCGATCATGCGGCCCTGGCGCTCGGATGAGGTGGTGAGCAGCATCTCCTGGATGATCGCCGGTAGTGTGTCGGCGTGGCTCTCGATGGCGCCGGTGAGCGGATAGCAGCCCAGCGTGCGAAAGCGCACGGTCTTCATCTGCGGCTGCTCGCCCGGATTCAAAGGCATGCGTTCATCGTCCACCATGATGAGCGTCCCGTCGCGATCGACTACCGGATGCGGCGCCGCGAAGTACAGCGGCACGATCGGGATGTTCTCCAGGTGAATATATTGCCAGACATCCAGCTCGGTCCAATTCGAGATCGGGAACACGCGGATGCTCTCGCCTTTTCTCTTGCGTGCGTTGTAGAGGTTCCAGAGCTCCGGGCGCTGATTCTTCGGATCCCAGCGATGCTGCGCGGAGCGAAACGAGAATATCCGCTCCTTGGCGCGGGATTTTTCCTCGTCGCGCCGTGCGCCGCCGAAGGCGGCATCGAAACCATACTTGTCCAGCGCCTGCTTGAGCCCCTGAGTCTTCATTACGTCGGTGTGCACCTGCGAGCCGTGCGTGAAGGGATTGATACGCTGCGCGATGCCGTCCGGGTTCACGTGCACGATGAGCTCCATGCCGACCTCGCGCGCCATGCGGTCGCGAAACTCGTACATGGCGCGAAATTTCCAGGTCGTGTCCACATGCATCAGCGGGAACGGCGGCGGCGCGGGATAGAACGCCTTCATCGCCAGATGCAGCATGACCGAGGAATCCTTGCCGATGGAGTAGAGCATCACCGGCTTGTCGCATTCGGCGACCACCTCGCGAAAGATCTGAATGCTTTCGGCCTCGAGGCGCTGCAGATGCGTGAGTCTGTTCGAACTCGAAACGGTAACGTTCGAAGCTGTGACGGATGCGGCTCGGCTCATGGGCAAGGGTTCTCTAATCTTCACAATTGACTTATCATACGATAAGCTATAATTTGACCTTATGGTGTGCAAAAGTCAAGCGACGGCGGTGCGCCGTAAAGGTGATGTCGGGCGGGAAGCAATCATGGACACCGCCGAGCGGTTGTTCGCCGAGCGCGGCATCGAGGCGGTATCGTTGCGTACCATCAATGCCGAGGCAGGCTACAGTGTAGCGGCGTTGCATTATCATTTCGGGACGCGTGACGGTCTGATTCGCGCCTTGCTCGAACGCGCCCAACCGCCGATATTTGCGTGTCGGGAGCAGATGCTGATCGAACTGCGCGCGCATGCCGAACCGGCGCTCGAGCGTGTCGTTGCAGCCCTGGTGCGGCCGTTGAGCATGGAGCTGATCGAGAAAGGCGCTGCCGGCGCCAACAGGCTGCGCTTTCTTATGCGGTTGTATTTCGACCGTTCGCCCTACATGGCGGATATACGCGAACAAAGCCTGAAAGTGTTTCAGCCGCTGCTGCACCGCGCGCTGCCGCAGCTCGATGAACGTATCCTCAGGCGTCGTTGGGTGCTTGCCGGCGAACTCGCCGGACATGCGCTCACCAATGTCAGGGAGCATATGGGTATCGGCGCGAGCGCACAGCTCAGGCCTTCCGAGTTGGAACATTTCCTGCGCGAACTGGTGAGCTTCATTACCGGCGGATTGCGTGCGCCTCATTAAGGCGGCTCGTCAGGATGGAGCCTCGACGCATACCGGCCGCATCAGGCGGGTGCGGCATTGGCGTGTTTCGTATCCATGTGCTCCTGGAATTCGACCAGACGGCCGTTGCGTCAACTGAATAGAAAATGATAGTGATTCTTTATAGGGTCGGCCGGAGTCCATGGAGTTCTGAAGGCTAGGTTTCGACCGCGAGTTGTAAGCGATACCTGCCAGCCATTAGAGTGCCGGCAAGCAGTAAAGATTGTCAGTATGCAGAAAAATACCGCCGTTCCCCGAGAAGTGACCCTGCAACGCATGATGCGCGGCTTTTCTCTGGTTGCGGACTATCGACGGGATCAGGATTACACGGTTGCCGACCGATTGGAAGAGCGTGCCAACGACGCGGGCGAGAGGCCTTTCATCATTTTTGAGGGCCGCACGGTTACCTTCGGCGAGATGAATGCGCTGGCCAATCGCGTAGCGCATGCGGCACTCGCCGCAGGCTTGAAGCGCGGCGACGTGGTCGCTCTGATGATGGATAACCGACCGGAATTTCTCATGGTGTGGCTGGGTCTCGCCAAGGTCGGCATCATCACGGCGCTGCTCAATACCTCGGCCCGTGATCAGGTGCTGAAGCATGCGCTCGGACAGACCCGGGCAAGGGCGCTTATTTTCGGCGCCGAATGCGCCGGACATATCGCGACGCTGGCACAGGCTGAGCGGCCGGAAATGCTCTTCGAGTCCTCCCATCCCGAGGTAAACAGCGCGGGTCCGAGCAGGCTGGTGCCGGCGCCGAGCCTCGAAGCGGCCATGAACGCGGCAAGTCCCGAAAATCCGCCGCACCGCGCACGTGCCGGTCTCACCTTTGGCGACACGCTTTATTACATCTTCACCTCGGGTACCACGGGGCTGCCCAAAGCCGCAATCATGAGCCACCTGCGCTTCGTGAACGCCGGCGAAGTGATCGGCGGCATCTGGCAATTGGGCCCGGACGATGTGCTCTACAACGTGCTGCCGCTCTTTCACGGCGCCGGTGGCATGGTGGTGGTGTCGGCGGCGCTGCGCTTTGGCGTGCCGATCGTGTTGCGGCGCAAGCTGAGCGTCAGCGAGTTCTGGAACGATATCCGGCGTCACAAGGTGACAGCCATGTACTACATCGGCGAGATCTGTCGTTATGTCGCCAATCAACCGCCGCGCCCGGACGATCGTGATCACACGCTGCGCAAACTGGCCGGTGCCGGTCTCAGACCTGACGTATGGCGGCAGTTTCTCGATCGCTTCGGCGTCGAAATGATCATCGAAGGCCTCGGCGCCACCGAAGCCAACTACGGTATTTCCAATGTCGACAACAAGATCGGCTCTATCGGACGTCTACCGTATCCGGATATGACCAACATGCGGGTGATTCGTTACGATGTCGAGACGGGAGATTATGTACGTCATCCGGACGGTACGCTGGTGCGCTGCAAGGCGGGTGAAATCGGCGAATTGATCGGCGAAGTTCTCGATGGACCCGGCGCGGCCGGTATGTTCGAGGGCTACACCTCGGCCGAAGCCACGGAGGCCAAGCTGCTGCGCGATGTTTTCAAGCCCGGGGATCGCTGGGTGCGCTCCGGTGACCTGGTGCGCTTTGATGAGGACGACTATTTTTACTTCGTCGATCGTATGGGTGATACCTTCCGCTGGCGCGGCCACAATGTTTCCACCGAGGAAGTCGCCGAAGTGCTGGCGCAGTTCCCGGGACCGGCGAGCGTCAATGTCTACGGGGTGCGCGTTACCGGGGAGGAGGGCCGAGCCGGTATGGCCTCGCTCACCTATCTCGACCCATCGCACTTCGATCCCGCGGCTTTCCACGAATTCGCTGCGGAGCGGCTGGCGACTTACGCCGTACCGCTGTTCGTGAGAATTTCCCGCGAAGCTGATCTCACCTCGACCTTCAAGCTACGCAAGGTGGATCTGCAGCGGGAAGGTTACGATCCGCAGCGCACCGTCGATGCGCTATATGTTCGCGACGCCAGCGCGGGCACCTACGTTCCGCTCACCGACCAGAATCTGGACGCGCTCGGCATACTTCCCTTCGCCGGCGATTGAACCGTTCATGTACGTTGAATACACGCCCGAGCAGCTGGACTTGCGGCGCGAGTTTCGTGCCTATCTCGCCGGCCTTATGACTCTGGAAGAGCGGGCGCAGATGCGCCGCAGTCGCGAAAGCGGCGAGACCTATCGCGCCGTGATTCGTCGCATGGGCCAGGCCGGTTGGCTGACGCCGGGTTGGCCGGTGGACTATGGCGGCCGCGCCCTCGATCCGCTGGCGCAAAAGATTCTGCTCGAGGAATTGTGGCTGGCCGAGGCGCCGTTTCCCTTCGTCACCGTGAATACCATCGGACCGGCGCTCATCCGCCGGGGTACGGAACAGCAGAAGCGCAACTTCCTGCCGCGCATCGCACGCGGTGAAATCATTTTCGCCATCGGCTACACCGAGCCTGGGGCCGGTTCCGATCTAGCCTCGCTCAAGACCCGTGCTGAACGCGACGGTGAGCACTATGTCATCAGCGGCCAGAAGATCTTCACCAGCGGCGCAGAGGGTGCCGACTATGTCTGGCTCGCCGTGCGTACCGATCCGCAGGCACCCGCGCACAAGGGCATCACTATTTTCGTCATGGATACCCGCCTGCCGGGTTTCTCGGTGACACCGATCTACACTGTGGGTGATATACGCACCAACATCACCTTCTATGAGAAGGTGCGCGTGCCGGCAGATATGATGATAGGCGAGCTGCATGGCGGCTGGCAGCTGATCACCGAGCAGCTCAATCACGAACGGGTCGGGCTGGCGGCGCTGGCCTACGGTGCCATGGGCTGCTTCGATATGACCCTGGAATGGGCGCGTTCCACGGCAGCACCCGAGGGCGCTCGTGTGATCGATCGACCTTGGGTGCAGCTCGTGCTCGCCGAGGCCTATGCGGTGCTGCAGGCCAACGCCATGTTGGGTAACCGCGTGGCCTGGGAGATTTCCCAGGGCAGCGTACGTGCCGAGCTGGCCGGCGCCTGCAAGGTTTTCAGTACCGAAAGTTATATCAAGGTACTGCAGCTATTGCTCGACGTCGTAGGATCTGCAGGAGTGGTGAAGGACGGTTCACCCGGCGCAGCGCTGCAGGCACGACTAGAGAGAGAATGGCGCAGTTGTCAGATCAATACATTTGGTGGCGGTGCGACCGAAGTGCTGCGTGATATGGTGGCGCAGATGGGTCTTGGCTTGCCGCGGGGACGCTGAAGAGGTGAATGACATGTCCGATGCCGAAACGCAGGACTGGCTGGAGAAAGTGCGGGCATTGGTGGGCCGGGAGGCGGCGCCGCCGCAGACCGCCGAGGATCCCGTCAATCTGCCCATGGTCCGCCGCTGGTGCGAGGCGATGGGCGAGAGCAATCCACTGTATCTTGACGAGACGCTGGCAACCAATACGGAGCTGCAAGGACTGGTTGCGCCGCCGGCCATGATGGACGTGTGGACCATGAGCCACTTTCGGCCCGATTTCAGCCGTGACGGCGGCCTGTTGCTCGGCTTCGACCTCGTGGATGCCGCGGGGTTCACCTCGGCCGTTGCCACCAATCTTGAGCAGGAATACATCCGCTATCTGCGCCCCGGAGATATCATCACTCAACACGTCAAGCTGGATGGCATTTCGGAGCAGAAAAAGACCGGTCTTGGCGTAGGACATTTCCTGACCTATCGCTATGAGTTCACCGATCAGCAGGGTGAACTCGTCGGGCGCATGTTTTTCCGGGTGCTCAAATTCCGTCCGGTAGCTCAGTCCAAGGATACGGCAGCCCCGGCGGCGGGGGCGCCCGAGACCAGCAAGATGCCGCATCCGCGACCGGCGGTCACCAAGGACGGTGCCTTCTTCTGGGAGGGCTTGAACCAGCGCCAGCTCCTGGTGCGCAAGTGCGCCAGCTGTGGACGGTTGCATCATCCACCCGGTCCGATGTGCCCGGCGTGTCAGTCGCTGGAGTGGACGACGCTGCCATGCTCGGGACGCGGCACGATTCACAGCTTTGTCGTGGTGCACCAGCCGCAGATCCCAGGCTTCCAGTATCCCCTGCCCGTGGCGCTGGTCGATCTGGAGGAGGGCGTGCGGGTGGTGGCCAATCTGCGCGATATTCCCCCCGAGAAGGTGCGCATCGGCATGCCGGTCGAGGTCGAGTTCGTCGAGGTCGAGAAGGACTTCGTGATTCCGGCCTTTCGCGAGCGGCGCACGGGCTGAGGCGGGCCGCCATGAATTTCAGTTATCGTGAGGACCAGCAGGATCTGCGCCGACTGACAGCGCAGATATTCGATGATCGACTGACGGATGACTTTCGCCGGGATTTCTCCCGCTCCGGCGAGCCTTATGACCGCTCGCTATGGAGGACGCTGGCGCAAGCAGGACTTCTCGGCACGGCGATCGCCGAGGCGCAGGGGGGCAGCGGACTCGGTCTGACAGAACTGTGTCTATTGCTCGAGGAGCAGGGCCGTACGCTGGCGCCTGTGCCATTGCTGGCTACGCTGGTACTGGGTGCGCTGCCCATTCAGAAATTTGGCAGTGCTGCGCAACAAACGGCCCTTCTGCCAGGGGTGGCCTCGGGCGACCTTCTATTGACCGCGGCGTTGGAAGAAATCGGCGGCGGCGATCCATCGCGGCCGGCCGTCAAGGCCACCGCCAGCGCCGAGGGCTGGCGCCTGCGGGGCGTGAAGTCCTGCGTACCCTACGGCGCCCAGGCGCAGGCCATCCTGGTCACGGCACGCATCGGCCGCAAAAGCACCGGGGTGTTCCTGATCGATCCGCAGGCCAAGGGGGTGCGCATCCAGCCACAAGCCACGACCAGCGGCGAACCGCAGGCGCTGGTGACCCTGAGCAATGTGCGGGTGCCGGCCGCCGACGTGCTGGGCGACATCCAGGCGGGGGAATCCATCGTGGACTGGATCGTCGAGCGTGGTCAGACTGCGCTGGCAGCCCAGCAGCTTGGACTGATGGCGGAAGCACTGCGACGCACGGCTACCTATACCGGCGAGCGTGTCCAGTTCGGCCGTCCCATCGGCAGCTTTCAGGGCGTGCAGCACCGGCTCGCCGATGCCTACATCGATGTCGAGGCGCTGCGCTCGGTCTATCTGCGGGCCGTATGGGCACTGGAGAACGACCTTCCGGCCAGCGCCGAAGTCGCGGTCGTCAAATGGTGGGCGGCACGTGGGGGCCATCGTGTCACCCATACCGCGCAGCATCTGCATGGCGGCCTGGGGGCCGACGTCGACTACCCGATCCATGCATTTTTTCTGCACGCCAAGCAGATCGAACTGGCGCTCGGTGCGGCTGCACCGATGCTTGCAAAAATCGGCACGCAACTGGCCAGCGGTGCCGTGCGACCCCTGACCTGACCCGAGTTGAGAGGACCTATGGCTGCCCAGATCACCTTCGACAGCGTGCAGACCGGCCAGCAACTGCCTGGTCTGAGTGTTCCCATCACCGTCTCGCTCATCGTTGCGGGTGCCATGGCCACGAACGATTTCTCGCTCGTGCATCACGACAAGGCGTATGCACAGACCGCGGGAACACCCGATGTCTTCATGAACATCCTGACCAGCAACGGTCTCGTGCAGCGCTTCGTGAACGACTGGGCAGGTCCCGGGGCACGTATCAAGGGCGTGAAGATCCGCCTTGGTGCACCGAATTTTCCCGGTGATGTGATGCAGATGTCCGGAACGGTCGCCAGCAAGGAGGTGATCGGCAAGGACAGGATCGTGGAAATTGCGGTGAGCGGCAAGAACAGCCTCGGCGAGCATGTCGCCGCGAGCGTGCGACTGGCACTGCCCTGAAGAACGGGGGAACGGATACAGATGACTCATCCATTGAAAGATCAGGCGGCCATCGTCGGCATCGGCGCCACGGAATTTTCCAAGGACTCCGGCCGCAGCGAGTTACAGCTCGCCGTGGAGGCGATCAAGGCGGCCCTCGATGAGGCCGGACTGAAGACCAGCGACGTTGACGGCCTGTCCACGTTCACCATGGACAACAATCCGGAGATCGAGATTTTCCGCAGTATCGGTGGCAAGGAGCTGAAATTTTTCAGCCGTGTCGACTATGGCGGTGGCGGTGCCTGCGCGCCCGTGCATCAGGCCGCGATGGCCGTGCACAGCGGCGTGGCGGACGTGGTGGTCTGTTATCGCGCCATGAACGAGCGTTCCCAGTATCGCTTCGGTGCGGCCTACGTGCCTCCGCCCATGCCCTCGGCGGCGGTGGCGACCTTCGGCTGGACCGTGCCCTTCGGGCTCGCGACACCGGCGTCCTGGGTGGCGATGGCCGCGCAGCGCTATATGCATGACTTCGGTGCGACCAGCGAGGATTTCGGCCGGGTGACCGTGGCCATGCGTCGCATGGCGGCGAACAATCCACAGGCTTGGTTCTACCAGAAACCGATCACGCTCGAGGATCATCAGCAAAGCCGCTGGATCGTCGAGCCGCTGCGGCTTCTCGACTGCTGCCAGGAGTCCGATGGCGCCGTGGCGATCGTCGTGACGAGCGCTGATCGCGCCCGCCACCTGAAACAAAAGCCGGTACTGATCCGCGGTGCGGCGCAGGGCGCCTGCGATGATCAGATGAACATGACGAGCTTCTATCGCCAGGATATTTCTGCGCTCTCCGAGATGCGTCTGGTGGCGAAGCAGCTCTATGCCATGTCGGGTATCGGACCGGACGACATCCAGACGGCGATACTCTATGACCACTTCTCACCCTTCGTGCTGCCACAGCTCGAAGCCTTCGACTTCTGCAAGCGCGGCGAAGCGAAGGACTTCATCCAGGACGGCCATATCGCCATGAGTGGGCGTTTGCCGGTGAATACCCATGGCGGCCAGCTCGGCGAAGCCTATATCCATGGCGTCAACGGCATCGCCGAAGGTGTGCGCCAGGTGCGCGGAACCTCAGTGAATCAGGTCAGGGATGTTCAGCATGTGCTGGTCACCGCCGGCACGGGCGTGCCGACCAGCGGGTTGATACTCGCGGCGGCCTGACTAGCCGCTGCGACAGATCAGCTTAGGGTGTCGTCGTGCGCGCCAGGTGATTCACGGCGCGAAAGCCGAAAACCAGACTGGGCCCAAGCGTGCCGCCGGCGCCGCCATAGGCTCTACCGAGCGGCGCAGCAGCATTGTTGCCGATACAATAAAGACCAGGAATCGGCTCGCCTGTTTCGGCAATGACCTGTCCGTCATCGGTGATGGCCGGTCCGCCTTTGGTGCCGGTATCGCCGGGCTGGATCTTGACGGCATAAAATGGCGGCTTCTCGATCTTGACCAGGCAGGGATTGGGTTTGGCATTTCGCAGCGCCCAGTAACGATCGAAGGCGCTTTCGCCTCGATGGAAGTCCTGATCCACTCCGGTACGGGCGTACTCGTTGTTCCGGCGCACTGAATCTGCAAGGCCCGTCGGATCCACGCCGATCCGACGCGCCAGACCCTCGAGGCTGGCGTCCTTGAATACGAAATCGCCCCACCATGCCTTGGGTACCTTGGAGTCCGGCATCACCGCTGCAGGCAGCAAAGGTCCGAGCGGACAATCCTTGCGATGCTGCGCATCAAAGATCAGCCATGCCGGAATGCTGCCGCCGGTCTTGGCGTGATCGCGATAAAGCGCCTCGTAAAAGCGATCATAGGAGATCGACTCGTTCACAAAACGTCGACCCTGCTGGTTTACGGCGATCAGGCCACCAAAACCTCGTTCGGCGAATATCGCCTGCGTGCCCTGGGATATATCGGGATGACGCACGGACGGCACGCCCCATGCCAGGGTCATATTCTCGAGCTTGGCGCCGATGGCCTGTGCGGCCCGGATGGCATCACCCGTGTTGATGTTGGCCGGGGTCACCGACCATTCCTGGCGAGTGGGCTGCGGCAGATATTGCTCGCGCATCTGTTGGTTGCGTTCAAAGCCGCCGGCAGCGAGGATCACCCCGCGTCTGGCACGCAGCATCACCGTGTGTCCGCCGCGGTGCGCCATCACGCCTTGCACTCTGCCATTCTCGACGATCAGCGATTGCATCGGGCACTCGAGCCACAGCGGTATGTCGCGCGCGAGCATCGCCTGGCGCAAGCCGCCGATCAGCGCGTTGCCCAGACATAGGCGCCGATCGCGCCTGGTCTTGAAACGCCAGGGCAGATCCAGCCAATAGCGCGCCAGGATTTTCAACGCGACCCCGATCCAGCCAGGCGCCTTGGTGGCCATGGCATTGGATTCGGGGATCGTCATCGACATCCCCATCAGCAGGGAGCCCGGATGACTGGGCCGTAACCGGAAGAATTCCTCGCCCAGCAAGCTGCCGTCAAAGGGCAACGGCTCCATGGCGCGGCCGCTCTCCACTGCACCAGGCATCTCAGGATAATAGTCGGCGTAACCCTCGCTGACCTTGTAGCGCAGCGCGGTCTTTTCGTTGATGAAGCGGATCAACTCGGCGCCGCTTTCAAGATAGGCACGAAGCTTGCTATCCGTTGCGGTGTCGCCGGCGGCAGCCTTCAGATAGGTGTAGGCCGATGCGTAGTCGTCCTTGGCCTGGCCGTTCAGCGGAATCCAGAGTGCGCCGCCCGAGGTGGCCGACGTGCCGCCGTATAACTCGCTCTTTTCGATGACCAGGACGTTCAATCCCAAATCATGGGCACGAACGGCAGAGAGTTGCGCCCCGCCCCCCGAGCCCACGACGATGACATCGAATATGACGTCGTGTTCGACGTCCGCGTGATGCGCTTTCGGCAAGGTCTTTCCCAGAACGGCTATTGAGCGATAGCGATGAACGGCGTCGCGATATTGGTATGCGCGCGCTGATAAAGCGTGGTGCGTTGGAAGGTGGGGCGTCCGAGGGTTTGGGCCAGACGCTCGATACCTGCCGCATCGAGTTCCTGACCGTTGACTCCGCCAGCGGCACGCGTGATGGATTCGTTCATGAGCGTGCCGCCAAGATCGTTCGCACCGGCTTGTAACGTAAGCGCCGCTCCTTCAGGGCCCATCTTCACCCACGAGGTCTGGATATTGGGGATCAACGGATGCAACGCCAGGCGGGCGATCGCATGCACCAGCAGCGCTTCACGGAAGCTCACGCCGGAGCGTGCCAGCCCCTTGCGCCACATCGGCGCTTCCATGTGCACGAAGGGCAGGGGTACGAACTCGGTAAAGCCGCCGGTGCGTTTTTGCAGCGTGCGAATATGCAACAGGTGACGTGCCCAGTGTCGCGGCTGCTCCACGTGTCCGAACATCATAGTCGAGGTGCTCTTCAGGCCGATGCCATGGGCCGTGCGCATGACCTGCAGCCATTCATTGGTCGAGAGCTTGTCCGGACAGATGATCGCCCGGACTTCATCGTCCAGTATTTCAGCCGCGGTACCCGGTAGTGTCGAGAGCCCGGCCGCCTTGAGCCGGCGCAAATAATCCACCAGCGAGAGCTGCAGCGTGCGCGCGCCATGCATGATTTCCAGCGGCGAGAAGGCATGTACATGCATGTCGGGTACGGCCGCTTTCACCGCGGCGACGATCGATAGATAGGTCTCGCCCGTGTAGCTTGGATGAATCCCACCTTGCAGACACACTTCTGTGGCGCCGGCGGCGTGCGCCTCGACGGCCCGCTGCGCAATCTCATCGGTATCGATGCGATAGGCGGGTCCACGTAGATCGCGAGCGCTGCGGCCTTTGGAAAAGGCGCAGAACCCACAGCGATAAGTACAGATATTGGTGTAGTTGATGTTGCGGTTGACGATATAAGAGACCTCGTCACCCACCGCATCCTCACGCACCAGATCCGCAGCCCGGAGCACTTCGTGCAAATCACGGCCGGCGGCGTAGAACAGCTGTTCGATGTCACTTTCTTCGAGCGACGCGCCGCGGCCGGCACGGGCCAGTGCGCGAGCAATGGGACGCGACAGGCCGGAGCGGTGCGAGATACCGGTACCCGTGTCGCGCACCGCCTCGCGAATCCAGGTGTAGGCGGCCGCCGGTACCGGGGTCGCAGCACCCGCGTGCCAGAGATCGGTGCGGGCCAGGCCGCGAGTGTCGGCAGCGCGGCGCACCGCGCTGAGCAGTGCAGGATCGACCCAGTGCTCCGGCGTGCGCACGAAAGGCGGAGCGATTCCCAACCGCTCGGTGAGTTCGCGGTCTGCGGCGGCTGTTTCGGTTGCGAGCGTTTCCAAATGCGGCCAGGGCGCTTCCGGATTCACGTGGTCGGGGGTCACGGGCGATACGCCACCCCAATCGTTCACGCCGGCCCGCACCAGAGCGGCGAGCGCTCCGGGCTGCAGGTTGGGCGGCGCCTGCAGCGAAAAACGTGGGCCCAGCACCAGGCGTGCCACGGCAATCGTCCAGAGATGCTCCTGCAGCGAAGGCTCGGGCGCCTGGCTCATGCGCGTACCTGGCTTGGCGCGGAAGTTCTGTATGATGACTTCCTGCAGATGTCCATAACGCTCATGCAATGCGCGCAGTGCCAGCAATGCTTCGAGCCGCTCGAGCCGCGTCTCGCCGATCCCGATCAGCAGCCCGGTGGTGAAGGGGATGGCCAGTTCGCCTGCCCATTCGATCGTTTCCAGCCGCCGTGCCGGCCACTTGTCCGGCGAGCCGAAGTGTGGACCGCCGCGTGCGCTCAGGCGTTCCGAGGCCGTCTCGAGCATCAGGCCCATGGAGACCGAGACAGGTCGCAGCCGCTGCAGATCCTCGCGATTCATGACGCCTGGATTGAGATGCGGCAACAGTCCGACCTGGGTGAACACCGAGCGCGCGGCCGCCTCCAGGTATTCGAGGGTGCTCGAATGTCCGAGTTCGGCGAGCGCGCGCCGGGCAGCCGAGTAGCGCAGTTCGGGCTTGTCGCCAAGCGTGAAAAGCGCTTCCTTGCAGCCGGCGGCGGCGCCGGTACGGGCGATCTCCACAACCTCATCGGGACTGAGATAGGCCTGCTTGAGCGAGCGCGGCGCCTTGGCGAAGGTACAGTAGTGACAGACGTCGCGACAAAGCTGGGTCAGCGGGATGAAGACCTTGCGCGAGTAGGTCACCGCCCGTCCGTGACCCTCCAGCGTGAGCTCCTCCGCGGCCGCCAGCAGTGGACGCAGATCCGTGAGGTCGGCAAGCGCGAGCACCTGGGCATCATCGAGTCGAGTACCCTCGCGTGCTGTGGCAATCGCTTTTTGCGCAGTCGACATTCTTGCAAGTCTCCGTCGCGGACTCGAAACCGAATCGATCACCGGCCTGCTCGCAGGTGAGCAACATCCCCAGGCGTATCCACGCCGATAGCGGGTTCTGGCAGCCTTGCCGATGGACCTCGGCGTTGCCGGCTCCTCAGCGGTCCGCCAGCGCTGTGTGAATGGGAACTAGAATTCGCCGATGGTCCGAGTATAACGCATCCAATCTGGATTCGCGGGGCTCGGACGCGGTGCGCAGATGGGATGCCGAAGCACGCTGATCAGGTGCGACAGCGAAGTCGCCAGGCGGGCTTCATGACCCTCAACGGGCCCTCCCCAGGCAAGGTTTAGCCCAGGCGGGACCTCCAAGGAGACTACGCGCGCCGGGTTCAGGATGAGGTATGGTTTTGCTTCGAACGATTCGCGGGATTCACTGAGCCTTGAACGATCCGAGACATAGGATCTCGGCATAGGACTTGGGCCTGGGACCTTGAGTAGAGCTTTGGGAGTGATTCAAGAATGGTTCAAGTAGCGCAAGTAGCGATCGGGCTGTACGGTCTGCAGCAATGGTTTGACGGCGATTTTGCGCCGGTGGTGGAAGTGGCCCGCACGGCTGAGGAAGCAGGCGTCGATCAGGTGAGCATCACCGATCATGTGGTGATGGGGGAAAACACCGACAAGTACCCCTATGGGCCGTTTCCCGCGCCATTGGATTACCCCTGGTTCGAGCCGCTCACGGTGCTGGCGGCCATCGCCGGGGGGACGCGCCGTATCCGGCTATCGGCAGGCGTGCTGATCGCACCGCTGCGCCCGGCGGTGCTGCTTGCCAAGCAGCTTGCGACGCTGGATGTCATGTCGCGCGGCCGGGTGAGCATTGGCTTGGGCCTGGGCTGGCAGAGGGAGGAATATGAGGCCTCGGGCGTGCCCTGGGAAGGGCGCTACACGCGTCTCGAGGAGCAGGTGCGCGTGTGCAAGCTGCTGTGGAGCCAGGCGCCGGCCAGCTTCCGGGGCAGCACGGTGCAATTCGAGCGCATCCATGCCTGGCCGCGTCCGGTGCAGGCTGGCGGCATTCCGATCTGGTTCGGGCTGGCACCGAGCGAGCGCAATGTCGAGCGGATCGCCGAGCTCGGCGATGGCTGGATTCCGATGGAACAACGGCCGGAACTGCTGGCCGGGCACATCGACAAGCTGCGCAAGGCGTTCGTCGCGCGCGGCCGCGATCCGCAGCATTTGGCGGTGCGGGTGGCATTGCGCCCGGTGTTTCGGGATGACGGCACGCCGGATCTGGAGGCGACGCTGGCCACCATTCCGGCACTGGCTCGTGCCGGGGTGACAATGGTGGAAGCGCTGCCGCTGATTTTTTGTCGTGGCCCGCAGGATCTGGAGGCTTTCTGTAAGCAACTTGTGGCAGCGGGCCGGCAGGCGGCATAAGCCGTCTTATTGCCGCGTCAGCAGGAAGCGCAGGCCCCGGTGATTCAGGACGACGCCGTCGGGTGTGATGCGTTCGACCTGGGGGCCTTCACTCAAGGACTGTCCTTCAATGTATTTGCGCATGTTCACGAATATGAAACGCTCGGCGGGTATGCCGGAATACACGTGGATATCCAGATGCATATCGGGCAGCGACGTGCCGCCGGCAAGCATGTCGCTCACGGTCGGCAGGACCTCGTTGCCGGGATCGGTTCCGGTGCGCGCGGCCTCCGGGAGGGATTCCCGCGGGACGAGCGTGACAGCCGGCGCTTCGATGCGCCGGACCATGGGCGGGCCGTCGGGGACACCGGCCGCCGCTGCGAGATGCGTGTAAGGGGCGAGGACATCGCCACCGCTCCCGTAGGGATCGGCTTCATCGGCCAGCGAGCGTACGGCCGGACTGCGCGATGCCGAGTTTAGGGTGGACGGTGAAGCAGGCGAGTGGGTGCCGTCCGCCGCAGCGAGATTCCTATCCGGCCTGCTCTCTTGCGGCCTGGGAAGTGCCGGTGAAGGTGCCGGGTGCCGAGACCGGCTGCCGGCGGCGGCCTGAATTTCCGGTTGCAAGGCTGCAGCTGCCGGCGGCAGCTGCGTTTCACTGTTGCGGATCAGCACGATCGCCAGTACGCCTAAGTTGACCACCAGCAGCGCGGCGACGCCGATCACCCACCAGGGACGTTCCTCATCGCGGCGCCGGATGCGTATATCCGTCAGCGAGGGACCGCTGTGGCGCTGCCGCTCGTTCTCGGATTTTTTCAGCGCCTCCAGGATGAAGCTCATCAGGAACTCCCCTGGACGGAGTCGGTGCGTGTCAGCAGTAGCGGGGCGTCGCCGGTATTGCTCAAGGTGTCCAGCACGAGCTGAGTCTGTACGCCGGCAACACCGTCGACCGTCAGCCGATAGCGGCGCTGGAAGTCTTCCACCATGCGGACCAATTCCTCGTCGTAGTAATCGCTCGTGTTCGCAGCGGCGGGTTGGCCGCGCACGGTATTCAACGCAGCGCGCAGCCAGCGCACGTTTTCGCCCTGCATCCCGGCCGACAAGGAGTGCGCGCCCGTGACCTGGGGCCGCCACAGCACCAGGTAATCGCCATACCACAGCCGGGAAATCGAGGCCACCGAGACCGTCTGTTGTGCCTCGGGCAGCTTGATCGTCGCTGCGCCGTCTCGCAGTTCCGCGACCACCACCTGGTGTGCGTTCCCATGATCGTCGATCAAGGTCAGGATCGCAGGCCGGTTCAGGGTCCGCAACTGACCCCAGGAACCCTGCTGATAGACGCATTGCAAACCCTGCTGCAGCGCCTGATCACAGGGGCGACCCCGGGCCGGGTCGAAATGGCCGCCCCATAGGGAAAACAGCTGTGCAAAGGCATTTTCTGTGCTCGTGCCGTGCGGCTGATCCTCCAGCAGCATGGCGATGTCCATCTCCGCGGCGGCGGTTGCCGGCCCGATCGGGCCGGGCTCTTCGGCCTGCGGAGCCGTCCCGGTGGATGACATGGCCGCAGTCGTGATCGATTCGGCCGCCGCGACCGGGTCGTGGAGGGCGGCCTGGGTTCTGTCGGCGCGATCGTCCTGGGGCGCCGAATGCAACTGCCACAGGCCGAATGTCACGCCGGCCGCGGCGACGGCGATGGAGGCAAGCGCCAGCGCCTTCATCCAGGGAGAGCCGAAGCGGCGACCATAGACTTCGCCGGCGGCATGACGCACCAGCGCCGGGCCGATGCAGTGCGTGTCCCGGGTGAACGCGCCCAGCAGCGCACGATCGCAGATCACGTTGATGATGCGGGGAACGCCCTGGCTCAAGGTGTGAACTGTCCGCAGCGCCGCCGGCGTGAAGATCTCACCGTTTGCGCCGGCGATTTTCAGTCGATGGGTGACATAGGCGGCGGTCTCGGTCTTGGACAGGGGATCCAGGTGGTAACGGCCGGTGATGCGCTGGGCGAGCTGCCGCAGCTCGTTGCGGCCCAACAGTTCACGCAGTTCGGGTTGGCCGATCAGGATGATTTGCAGTAGTTTCTGCGAAGCCGTTTCTAGATTTGTCAGCAACCGTACCTGTTCCAAGGTCTGCGGTGTCAGATTCTGGGCCTCATCGACGATCACGACGATTCGCCTGCCTTTCGCATGTGCGTCGAGCAGACGCTTGTTCAGCACATCGACCAGATCCTTGATGCTGGCAACATCCTCGTCACGCATGAAAATGCCCAGTTCTTCACAGATGGTCAGCACGAATTGCAGGGGCGTCAACTGCGGATTCAGGATGACCGCGACATCGGCATGACCCGGCATGCGTTCCAGGAGCGAGCGCACCACCGTCGTCTTGCCGGTGCCGACCTCGCCGGTGAGCTGGATGAAGCCGCCGGCTTCGGTGATGCCGTATAAAAGATGAGCGAGCGCTTCCGCGTGACGCTCGCTCATGAAGAGGTAGCGCGGGTCGGGGGTGATTGCGAAAGGCTTTTCGTCGAGGCCGAAAAAGCTCGTATACATGCCGGATACGGGCCCAGGGTGGAGGTACGAATGCGTCATGATGCGCCCTGGCGCTGCAGCTGGCAAAGGTGGCCGCGCGAGGGGCAGGTCGGTCATTACGGCGCGGTGGAATCGGCCCCGGTCCCAAGTAACCGACAAGGGGACATTCGTATCCGGTTAATCGGATGGTATCTGGTTAAAAGGAGACATTACGATCTGACGCTAACACAGGATCCGGCGCTGACACAGGCCCGCGCCGCCTTGCCGCTGCCGCGTGGTACCGTTACGCTTTACTGCACTTTCCCGAAAGTCCGGCCATCGGGACGGCGTCCGATATCCGGACCACCGGGGCATCTCCCGTTTCACCCTGGAAGCGGACGTCCAAAGGCCTAGCCTCAGGATCAGCTCTCGTTTGCGTATCAGGGCGTACCCGACAATGGAGCGGCGGCGTGAAGGCGCTTTCTTTTCAGAAACTGACCAAAACCTACAAGAACGGCGTACAGGCGCTCAAGGGTATCGATCTGACGGTCGACGAAGGCGACTTCTTTGCCCTGCTGGGGCCGAACGGCGCCGGCAAGACCACGGCCATCGGCATCGTGACGTCGCTGATCAACAAGACCAGCGGCAAGGTCATCGTATTCGGCCACGATATCGACAACGACCTGGCCGGGGCGAAATCCTGCATCGGACTGGTGCCTCAGGAAGTGAATTTCAACCAGTTCGAGGATGTGTCCACGATCCTGCTGAACCAGGCCGGTTTCTATGGGATTCCGCGCCGTCTCGCCAAACAGCGGCTGAAAAAGAATCTCGATGCGCTGCAGTTGTGGGACAAGCGTGATGCCGTGGCGCGCAGCTTGTCGGGAGGCATGAAGCGCCGCCTGATGATCGCCCGGGCGTTGATGCACGAGCCGAAGCTGCTGATCCTGGATGAGCCGACTGCCGGCGTGGACATCGAGGTGCGCCGCACGATGTGGACCTTCCTGCGCGGAATCAATACCGCGGGTACCACCATCATTCTGACTACCCATTACCTGGAGGAGGCCGAAAACCTGTGCCGTCACGTGGCGATCATCGACCAGGGCCGTATCATCGAGAACGATCGCATGAGCGTCGTGTTGCGCAAGCTGCAGAGTGAGGTTTTCGTATTCAATCTGCGCCATCCCGCGCCGGCGCCGCCTGCCTTGCCGGGATATGCGACGACGATGCCGGACGATCATACGCTGGAGGTCGAGGTCACCAAGGAGCAGAATCTCAACGATATCTTCTCGATCCTGAGCGCCTCCGGCCTGGAAGTCCTGTCGATGCGCAACAAGTCCAACAGGCTCGAGGAGCTGTTCATGCGGATGGTGAAGCAGACGGTGACATAATCGGATCGTCCGATATCGCACCGAGTTCCGTCTGTAATCTTTAGTCCGCCGCCGATCCCATGAGTGTCAAAACCAACATCATCGGTTTCAATACGATCGTTCTGCGCGAGTTCAATCGTATCATTCGCATCTGGTTGCAAACGGTCATTCCCCCGGCGATCACCGCGAGCCTGTATTTCCTGATCTTCGGCAGCCTGGTCGGCAGGCGTATCGGCGAGATGGGCGGCTACAACTATATCCAGTACATCGCGCCCGGTCTGATCATGATGTCGGTAATCACCAATTCCTACGGCAATGTCGTGTCTTCGTTCTTTGGCGCGAAGTTCGGCAAACACATCGAGGAACTGCTGGTCTCGCCATTGCCGAACTGGCTCATCGTGACGGGTTATGTCGCCGGCGGTCTGGCGCGTGGGTTGCTGGTGGGAGCGATCGTCACGGCAGTCACGCTGCTGTTCACGCGCATGCAGGTTCACGATGCAGCCGCATTGATCTCGGCGGTCGTTCTGAGTTCGATCGTGTTCTCGCTGGCCGGCATGATCAATGCGATCCTGGCCACGAACTTCGATCAGATCACTTTCATCCCGACATTCGTTCTCACGCCGCTGACGTATCTGGGAGGCGTGTTCTACACGATCACGCTGCTACCGCAGTGGGCACAGCAGGTTTCGTATGCCAATCCGATTCTGTATATGGTCAACGCCTTCCGCTACGGTTTCCTGGGTGTATCGGACGTCGAGTTGCGGGCCGCTTACGCCATCATGATCATCGCCGTGCTGATGCTGTACATCGCCTGCGTCTGGATGCTGCACCGGGGTGTGGGGATGCGGGAGTAGCTACGTTCACGGGCCAGCTGCCTCACGGCAGCTGCGTTGTACCCATCAGGTAGCGGTCGCATTCGCGGGCGGCGCCGCGGCCCTCGTTGATGGCCCAGACGACCAGGCTCTGGCCGCGGCGACAGTCGCCGGCGGCGAATATGCCGCCGATACTGGTGGCGAACCGGCCATGCGCGGCCTGGACGTTGCCTCGCGCGTCGAGTTCCACGTCCAGATCCTTCAGCAGCATGCGTTCGGGTCCGAGGAAGCCCATAGCCAGCAGCACCAGCTGCGCCGGATAGATCTTCTCGGTACCAGCGACCTCTATGGGGACAAGGTGGCCCTGGTCGTTGCGGCGCCAGTCGATCTGGATCGTCACTACTTCCTTGACCGCACCTCGGGTATCGGCGCCGAAATGCTTGACAGTGGTGAGATAGCTGCGTGGATCGGCCCCGAACCTCGCCGCCGCCTCTTCCTGCCCATAGTCCATCTTGTAGACCTTGGGCCATTCAGGCCAGGGATTGTCTGCGGCGCGCTCCAGCGGCGGGCGCTGCATGATCTCTATTTGCGTCAGGCTTTTGCATCCCTGGCGCATTGCCGTCGCCACACAATCCGTGCCGGTATCGCCGCCGCCGATGACGATCACGTCCTTGTCGAATGCATGGATCGGGCTGTCCGAAGCATCGTTCCCAACGTCGCTTCCAGCATCCTTCCCGATGTCATTGGATATATCGAGCAGCGCTTTCGTGCTGGCGGTCAGGTAGTCCATCGCGAAATGCACACCCTGCAGCTCGCGGCCCTCCACGGGTAGGTCGCGCGGCTGCGTGGCGCCGGTGCAGATCACGATGGCGTCGAAATCCTTGCGCAACAACTGCGCTTCGACGTTCTCGCCGACGTTCGCGTTGCAGATGAACTTGATGCCCTCCTTCTCCATCACCTGCAGGCGCCGCTCCACAACCCCGCGCTTGTCGAGCTTCATGTTCGGGATGCCGTACATGAGCAGGCCACCGGGACGATCGTCGCGCTCCAGCACCGTGACCTGGTGGCCGGCGCGATTGAGCTGGGCGGCGGCGGCCAGCCCGGCCGGCCCCGAGCCGATGACGGCGACTTTCTTGCCGCTACGCCGGCGCGGCTGCTCCGGGACGATCCAGCCTTCTTCCCAGCCGCGCTCGGCGATCGCGGCTTCGAGCGTCTTGATCGTGACGGGCGGGCTGGAGATGCCAAGCACGCAGGCACCTTCACAGGGCGCCGGACAGACCCGACCGGTGAAATCCGGGAAGTTATTGGTCATATGCAGCCGGTCGAGCGCTTCGCGCCACAAGCCGCGATACACGAGATCGTTCCATTCGGGGATCAGGTTGTTGACGGGACACCCCGAGGCCATACCGTTGATCATCTTGCCGGTGTGGCAGAAGGGTACACCGCAGTCCATGCAGCGGGCCGCCTGGTTGCGCAGACGTTTCTCCGGCATGTGATGATGCATTTCCTTCCAGTCGTTCACCCGCTCCTGGGGCGCACGGTCGACCGGCAGTTCGCGCACATACTCGATGAATCCAGTTGGCTTGCCCATCAGTTTCCACTCGCTCTGGCCAGATCGCGCGCGTTCTCCTCGAACGCCGCCATGACGGCGTCCTCCCCTGCCAGTCCTTGTTCCTGTGCGCGGGCAATGTTTTCGAGCATGCGCTGGTAGTCGCGTGGCAGGACTTTGACGAAACGTTTCACCACGATGTTCCAATCGTCGAGCACCTGTTTTGCTCGCAAGCTCTTTGTATAAGAGTAGTGACGTTCGATCATCGCGACGACAGCCGTGATTTCCGCCGGCTCCTCCAGTGGAGAGACCGCCACCATCTCCGTGTTGATGTTGTCATGAAAGTCGCCATGCTCGTCGAATACATAGGCGATGCCGCCCGACATGCCTGCGGCGAAATTGCGTCCGGTAGCACCCAGTACAACCACGCGCCCGCCGGTCATATATTCGCAGCCGTGATCTCCGACCGCCTCCACCACCGCATCCACTCCGCTGTTGCGCACACAAAAACGCTCGCCGGCCATGCCGCTGATATAGGCTTCACCACTGGTTGCGCCGTAGAGAGCGACGTTGCCGATGATGATGTTCTCATGCGACTTGAATTTCGCGTTGACGGGCGGATGCAGAATGAGCTTGCCGCCGGAGAGGCCCTTGCCGAGGTAATCGTTGGCATCGCCTTCCAGCGTGAAGGTCATGCCGCGCGGCAGGAAGGCTCCCAGGCTCTGGCCGGCGGATCCCTTGAAATGGATCCGGATCGTGTCGTCCGGCAGTCCTGCGGCGCCGTATCGGCGCGTGATTTCACTGCCGGTGATCGTGCCGACCACCCGATTGACATTGCGGATCGGCAGCTGGGCACTGACCGGCTCGCCGCGCTCGATCGCCGGTGCGCAAATATCGAGCAGCCGGGTCATATCGAGCGACTTTTCCAGTCCATGATCCTGCGCTATCCGGCAGCAGCACTCGTTGTCCATGCCGGCGTCCGGTTGATACAGCAGATTGCTGAAATCCAGGCCCTTCGCCTTCCAGTGATCGAGCGCCTTGCGTGCCTCGAGTTTATCGACCCGGCCGACCATTTCCTCGATGGTGCGAAAGCCGAGTTGCGCCATCAGCTCGCGGGTTTCCATCGCGATGAAGCGCATGAAGTTCACGACATGCTCGGGTTTGCCTGTGAATCTTTCGCGCAGACGCGGATCCTGTGTGGCAATGCCCACCGGACAGGTGTTGAGATGACACACACGCATCATGACGCAGCCGATGGCGACCAGCGGCGCGGTGGCGAAACCGAATTCCTCGGCCCCCAGCAGCGCCGCCACGACGACGTCGCGGCCGGTCTTGAGCTGACCGTCGGTTTCCACCGCGATGCGGCTGCGTAGATTGTTCATCACCAAGGTCTGGTGGGTCTCGGCAAGGCCGAGTTCCCAAGGCAGGCCCGCGTGTGCGATGGAAGTCTGCGGTGATGCGCCCGTGCCGCCGTCGTGGCCGCTGACCAGCACCACATCGGCATGCGCCTTGGCCACGCCTGCGGCAATGGTGCCGACACCTACCTCGGAGACCAGTTTGACGCTGATGCGCGCATGGCGGTTGGCATTCTTCAGGTCATGGATCAGCTCCGCCAGATCCTCGATGGAATAAATGTCGTGATGCGGCGGAGGGGAGATCAGTCCGACGCCGGCGGTCGTATGCCGGGTTTTCGCGATCCAGGGATATACCTTGGTGCCCGGCAATTGGCCGCCTTCGCCGGGCTTTGCGCCCTGCGCCATCTTGATCTGGATTTCGTTTGCATTGACCAGGTATTCACTGGTGACACCGAAGCGGCCCGAGGCGACTTGTTTGATCGCGGAGTTCCTGGAGTCGCCGTTCGCCAGGGGTTGAAAACGTTGCGGGTCTTCACCGCCCTCGCCGGTATTGCTTTTGCCGCCGATACGATTCATGGCGATTGCCAGCGTCTGGTGAGCCTCCTGGCTGATCGAGCCATAGGACATCGCACCGGTCTTGAAGCGCTTCATGATGCTTTCGACGGATTCGACCTCCTCCAGTGCGATCGACTCGTCCGTCTTGAGCTGTAGTAGTCCGCGCAAGGTACATAAGTTTCTGGCTTGTTCGTTGACGAGGCGCGAGTAGTCTCCGAATTGTTCGTAGCTGCCGTTACGTACTGATTTCTGCAGCCGATGGATCGTTTCGGGGTTGAAAAGGTGATACTCGCCGTCAGCGCGCCACTGGTACTGGCCGCCCGTGGACAGAACGTTGCCCTCGCGGCGTTCCGAGAACGCGGCGTCATGGCGCACCAGGACTTCCTGCGCGATCACGTTCATGCCGATGCCGCCGATGCGCGATGGTGTCCAGGTGAAATATTCGTCGATCACGTCCTGTCTCAGACCCACCGCTTCGAACACTTGTGCACCGCGATAGCTCTGGATGGCGGAGATCCCCATTTTGGCCATCACCTTGATGACGCCCTTGGTGACGGCCTTTACCAGGTTCTTGCAAGCAGTAGCGTGATCGATGTTGATGAGACGTCCATCCTGGATCATGGAGTCGATCGTCTCGAAAGCGACGTAGGGGTTGATCGCGCTGACCCCATAGCCGATCAGCAGTGCGAAATGATGGACCTCACGCGCCTCGCCCGTTTCCAGCACCAGGCTCACCCGAGTGCGCAGACCTTCGCGAATCAGATAGTGATGCAGCCCGGCGACGGCGAGCAACGCCGGGATAGGCGCGAACTCCCGGTTGACGCCGCGATCGCTCAGGATGAGGATGTTCACTTCCTCCTCCTCGATCAGGCGCCGCGCCATGAGGCGGATTTCCTCCATCGACTTGACCAGGCCCTTTTCGCCGCGCGTGACGCGAAATAGACTCGGCAGAGTGCCGACCCGCAGACCGGGCAAGTCCATGCGCCGGAGTTTCGCGAATTCCTCATTCGTGAGGATCGGCCACTTCAGTTCCAGGCGTCGGCAATCCGCCGGTTGGGGATTGAGCAGGTTGCCTTCCGAGCCCAGGCGGGTTTCCGCGGATGTAATGATTTCCTCGCGGATACAGTCGATCGGCGGGTTCGTGACCTGCGCGAACAATTGCTTGAAATAGTCATAGAGCAGGCGCGGCTTGTTCGACAGCACGGCCAGCGGCGTATCGTTGCCCATGGAGCCGATCGCTTCCACACCGTTACGGGCCATGGGCGTCAGCAGCAGGCGCTCATCCTCGAAGGTATAGCCGAAGGCGATCTGGCGCTGCAGCAGCGTGTCGTGATCGGGGGCGGGCACCTCCGGTGCCGGTGGCAGATCGTCGATATGCAACAAATGCTCGTTCAGCCAGCGGCGATAGGGATGCCGGGTGGCGATCTCCCGCTTGATCTCCCCATCTTCGATGATGCGGCCTTGTTCGGTATCTACCAGGAACATGCGTCCCGGCTGCAGGCGGCCTTTGATGACGATGTCCTCCGGCGGAATATCCAACACGCCGGCTTCCGATGCCATTACCACCAGGTCATCGCGGGTCACGTAGTAGCGGGTGGGTCGTAGTCCGTTACGGTCCAGCAGCGCGCCGATCTGGCGCCCGTCGGTGAAGGCGATCGAGGCCGGACCATCCCAGGGTTCCATCAGCGAGGAGTGATACTGATAGAAGGCGCGCTTGTCGTCGTCCATGGTCTGGTGGTTCGACCAGGGTTCCGGGATCATCATCATCATGGCGTGGGCCAGCGGCCGTCCCGCCAGCACCAGCAGTTCCAGCGTATTGTCGAACATCGCCGAATCAGAGCCGTTGGGATTGATGATCGGCAGGATCGATTCCATGTCGTCGCCGAACAGTTCGGCTTGAAACAAGGCTTCACGCGCATGCATCCAATTGGCATTGCCGCGTACGGTATTGATTTCGCCGTTGTGCGCGATGTAGCGATACGGATGAGCACGATCCCAGCTGGGGAAGGTATTGGTGCTGAAGCGCGAATGCACCAGTGCGATCGCCGTCTCCATCAGGGGATCGTTTAGGTCGGGAAAATAAGGTCCAAGCTGCTGGGTCAGCAGCATGCCTTTGTAGACCAGCGTCTTGTGCGACAGGCTGGCGACATACCAGTTGGAAGCACCTTCGATTGTCGAGGTGCGAATTTCACTGTAGGCGCGCTTGCGGATCACGAACAGCTTGCGTTCGAACGCCATGGTGTCCATATCCGCATCGGCGTTGCGAGCGATGAAGACCATGCGCATGTAGGGCTCGCAGGATTTCGCCGTGTCGCCTAACATGGAGTTGTTGCAGGGAACGGTACGCCAGCCCAGGATGTTCTGTCCTTCGGATTGCACGATCTGTTCGAAACGCTCCTCGATGTGCCGGCGTAGCGTGGGATTGCGCGGCAGGAACACGATGCCGCAGCCATAGTGACCGGCGGTGGGCAGATCGATGCGGGCTTTCCTGGCAGCTTCTACCAGGAAGCGGTGCGGCATCTGCAACAGGATGCCGGCGCCGTCGCCGGTATCGACTTCGGCGCCGCAGGCGCCGCGATGATCCAGGTTCGTCAGAATCTGCAGGCCCTGCTGCAATATCTTGTGCGACTTGCGCCCCCTGATGTCCGCCACGAAGCCGACGCCGCAGGCGTCGTGCTCGAAAGCCGGGTCGTACAGGCCTTGCCTGGGAGGATAGCCTGCGGGACGAGACCGTGATGGACGGCGCGGTTCGGAGCTCCCTTCGTTCTGGCAGGTGTTCATGCTGGTTACCGTGTCGATAAGAAACCGTCGGGCGCCTGTCCTCCACATCCAGCGCGGCGGCGCATACACCCAGGGATCGTTGAATCCTTGAGCGTCCGCCGGCACCCGGAAAGGACCGCCATGCTTTTGCCTGACAGTCCTAAATTACTGAATCAAATGGGGTTGCTTTATGCGGGCAGGTGCTGCGCCCGGCACCGCGGCGCGACGAACTTTCCAAGCTCAACCCGATGAGATGGCATTCATATTACAACGGTGACTTGCTGCGTCAATGCACCAAAAAAACGCCTCATTTCAGTGCATATTCATGCACTTGCATGGTGCGTCCGGCGCACATGTATAGTGCGCGGACGATATGGAATGAGCGGCATCAGCGGCCTTTTTCAGCTCCATGGAGAGCTGTCCCGCTCAGGATCATGCTGCGTACCATCGTGGTCGGTGCCGGTTCGCTCCCGAAGCAGGGGCTGCCTTCGCTGATGCACCGCAAGCAGTGGCAGGTGATCCTCGATCAAGATGTGACAGGCATGACGAGCATCACGCGTCCGGCGGGCGGCGATCTGCCCAGGGAGCGGCCGTTTCAAGCTGCGCGGCAATATGATGCTATCTCTTGATGCCGCCTCCATGAGCGAGATAGCCAACACTGCTGCCGCCGACCTGCTGGCAGCCTCGATCGCGCCCGGTATATACGTGGCGAGCCATGCTTCGGCGCGTCGGCGGTGTGCGGGAAACTTGACCCCTCGAGAAAAATACCCCACCCTTGAAAAAAATAATCCACATTTATTAATCAATTGATTTAGCCGGCTGTTGGGCTGGCTGCAAGGAGCTGTGGATGGATCCGGTCAGGCAATTGGTCGAAAGCCGTCCCGATTTCTTCGTCAACCGGCCTGCGTACCTCGAGCAGGCGATCGGGATCCGCGACTTCATCTGGCAATCCTCCGGACTTTCCAGCGCCTATATGGTGGTGACGCCGGCCGGCCGGGTGATCATCAATACCGGCATGGGCTTCGAGGCGCCGACGCACAAGCGGCTGTTCGATGCCGTATGTGCGGGACCTACTCCCTACATTCTGCTCACCCAGGGTCATGTCGATCATGTCGGCGGCGTGGCGCTGTTTCGTGAGCGCGGCACACTGCTCGTCGCGCAGCGTGATCTGCCGCTTTGCCAGCGCGACGATCAGCGTATCAAGCAGGTACGCGAGGCCCAGGCTTACATCTGGTTCAGTGATGCCCTCGAAGCTGCGCGTCGGCCGCAAGGTTCATCAGATGCCTCCGCGGCCACGCCGCCTCCCCAGGATGTGCCGGTGGCCGAGGTGAGTTTCGAGGACAGCTACACCTTCGAACTCGGAGGATTGCGTTTCGAGCTTTATGCGGTGCCGGGCGGTGAAACCATCGATAGTTGCGTGGTCTGGTTGCCGCAGCATCGCATTTTATTCACCGGCAACATGCTGGGGCCGCTCTTTCCTCACTTTCCAAACTTCAATACTATCCGCGGTGATCGTTATCGTTTCGTCGAGCCCTATCTCGACTCGCTGCGGCGCGTGCGAGCACTGGAGCCCGAGCTGTTGATCACAGGGCGTTTCGCACCGATCGAGGGTCGCGAACTCATCGGCGCCTGCTTCGAGCGACTGGATGCGGCGGTGGACTACGTGCATCGCCGTACGCTCGAGGGTATGAACGCAGGCAAAGACATCTGGACGCTCATGCGCGAGGTACGACTGCCGCCGGAACTCTATGTCGGTCAGGGTTATGGCAGGGTGAGCTGGGCGGTGCGCACGATCTGGGAACAGTACATGGGTTGGTTCAAGGCGCAGGCGACGAGTGAACTCTATCCGACGCAGCCACGCGATATCTATGATGACCTGGTTGCGCTGGCCGGTCTGGAGGCGGTCGTGGCGCGAGGGCGCAGTCAGCTCGTGAGCGGAGATCCGGAGGCTGCGATGCTGCTCGCCGAGGCGGCGCTTGCGCATGCGCCGCGCGATCGCAGTGCACTCATCCTGGCCCGCGATGCCAATCGCGCCCTGCTGGAGCGCTCGGGCGCCAGTAATTTCTGGGAGGCGGGCTGGCTGCGTACCCAGATTCGCCGGCTTGAACAGGAGATCGAGGCATGACTCGGTGGTCGACCGTACGCTACGACTATGATGGCGCGCAGGTACTGGTCACCGGGGCCACCTCGGGCATCGGCGCCGGGATCGCGGCCGCCTATCGGGAAGCGGGTGCGGCCGTGACGATCACGGGCACGCGCTCGAGCGCGGCTGAATATGGCGGCGATCTGGCCGGTTACCGGTATCTTCGCTTGCGGCTGGAGGACGATGCCGAGATCGAGCAGGTGGCCGCTGCGTTGCCGCAGCTGGACATCTTGGTTAACAACGCCGGTGGTAATTTTGCGGCGCAGAATGAATATGAACCGGAATTCTTCGAGCGTGCCGTACGCGTCAATCTGCTCAGCACCTATCGCATGGCGCATGCCTGCCGCCCCAAGCTTGCGGCGAGCGCGCTCGCCGGCGGTGCCAGCGTCATCGGTATCGCCTCGATGACCTCCTACTTCGGTGTGGAGATCGTACCCGGATACGGCGCGGCGAAAGCCGGGCTGGTGCAGCTGACCAAGACGCTGTCGATCGCCTGGGCGAAGGATCGTATCCGTGTCAACGCCGTAGCGGCGGGCCTTATCCAAAGTCGCATGACCGAGCATTTCCTGGCAACACCCGACAGCGAATCCTCGCGTCTGCGCACCCCCATGCAGCGCTTTGGCGCGCCCGAGGAGATCGCCGGCGCGGTGCTTTTCCTGACGAGCGCCGCAGCGAGCTTCGTTACGGGACAGACGCTGCCGGTGGATGGCGGCTTCAGCGTGATGGGCTGAAATACCCGCGCTCGACGGGCAGGAGATCCTGCCGGCGGCGTCGTTCGTAACGACAGGAGCACAGCGATGACAACCCCACGGGATCTCAAAGAAAAATTCAAGGAAAAATACGGACCCTGGGCGCTGGTGACCGGCGCCTCCTCCGGGATCGGTGAACAGTTCGCGCGCCAACTGGCCCGCAACGGCATCAATCTGCTGCTGGTCGCGCGTCGCGCAGATCGCCTGGCGCGTCTCGCCCAGGAGCTAGGCCGTCGCCGCGGACTGCAGATCGAACCGATCATTGTGGATCTGGCCGAGTCTGAGGCGGTCGATCGTATTGTGGCGGCGATCGGTGATCGGGATCTGGGATTGCTGGTGAGTAATGCCGGCTTCGGCCTCAAGGGTGATTTCGCCGCGGCGGCGCGCGGGCGCATCGAGGCCATGTTAAATGTCAATGCACGAACCCCGCTGTTGCTTGCTCACGCACTGCTGCCGCGGTTACGCGCACGTGGGCGCGGCGGCATCATCTTGACAGGATCGGTCGAAGGCGAGGCGCCTTATCCCTTCTCGACGGCTTATGCGGCGACCAAGGCTTTTGTTCATAGCCTGGGCATGGGTCTTCACGGCGAACTGGCCGGTAGCGGCGTGGATATGCTCGTGCTCGCCCCGGGCGCCACCGACACCGAGGCGATCACGCTGCAGGGTTTCAAGCCCGAGCTCATGCCCAATCTCATGTCCCCGGTTGACGTCGTGAAGCAGGCGCTGCATCAACTTGGCAAGACGCCGTTGCATGTGCCGGGGGTCGAGAATCGCAAGTACGTGAATATGATGCGACGCATGCCGCGCGACAAACTCATCGCCTTCAATGCCCAGGCCGTGTTGGCGGCGCTGGATGCCGGCGCCGCACCAGCCGATGCTAGACAAGCCAGCGATCAACAAGACTGAGCCATCCTGGAACATCTCGCATGGCCAACGCCATTCATATCGATGATCTGGCTGCGCCGCGTCTGGGTGAGGTGCAAGCCGGCGCTCTGGCCTGGGGCGAGACGGTCAGCGTCGATTTCAGCGAACAGGCCATCCTCGAGGCTGCACGTCGGCACACCGGCCTGATGGATTTCGGCCCAGATGATTTTCGCGAGCGGCTCGGCGTGCTGCGCAAGGCCTGGGATACAGATACCGAGATCACCGGCTTCCATCGTTCGGTGCTGCACGGCTATCTGGTGCGCTACGCGAGCAATCGTCTGCTGATCCAGGACACGCTGCAGCGTCATCCCGAGATTCTGCAGGAGCCCATCGAGCGGCCCGTGATCGTGGTCGGATTGCCGCGCTCGGGCACCACGCATATGGTGAATCTGCTGGCTGCCGATCGTCGGCTGCACTCGTTGCCGCTGTGGGAGTCCTACGAGCCGGTACCGCTGCCGGGTGAGCCGGCGTCGGGCGATGCCACCGATCCGCGCTATCGGCGCTGTGCCGAAGCGTGGGCGGGCATGCAGCAGGTCACGCCGCTCCTGGCCGCCATGCATCCGATGAATCCGGATCACGTCCATGAAGAGATCGAACTCATGGGACCGGACTTCGCCTCCTATAACTTCGAATGGCTGAGTCTTACGCCCCAATGGCGCGATCACTATTACGCACACGACCAGACGCCGCACTACGAGTACATGAAGAACGTATTGCGGCTGCTGCAATGGCGCCGCGGCGAGTGTAAGCGTTGGGTGCTCAAGTGTCCGCAACATCTCGAGCAGTTGCCGGTGCTCATGAAGACTTTTCCCGATGCGACAGTCGTGATCACGCATCGCGATCCGGTGGCGGTGATCCAGTCCACGGTCACCATGTTGGCTTACGGTCAGCGCATGAATCGCCGTCATGTCGCGCTGCAATCGCTGATCGAGTACTGGAGCGATCGCATCGAGCATCTCTTGCGCGCCTGTGTGCGGGATCGTGAATCGGTACCGGCGGAGCGCTGCGTCGATTCGATGTTCCACATGTTCATGGCCGATCAGATGGGGACGATGGAGCAGGTGTACGCGATCGCGGAACTCGAACTCGGTATCGCGCCGCGCGCGGCGCTCGAGGGCTACATCACTGATCATCCGCGCGGTAAGGAAGGACAGGTCGTCTATAACTTGCAGCGGGACTTCGGCGTCGATCCGGCGGCGCTGCGCGAGCGCTTCCGTTTCTACTTCGATCGCTTCCCCGTCAAGGCCGAGACGTACTGAACCGGGAGAGCGTCTCTGCGCTCGCGGATGAAGCGGCCATGGTCGGCGGCAAACCACTTTTACGAAGCGGCATTCGCCTCCTAGTCCTTTAGGACGTAGGCTTTGAGCTTCTATTCGCGTAAAAGTACAAAACTAAAACTCCAGGTGGCATTTTTTGAGAACGACTATGGCCCGGCGATCCATCCATGACGGATTTCTTCCGACTATAGCCACTGCAGCAGTCATGCAGGCCGGCAGTGGAACGGTCCCGGCATGAACCGCGGCATGAACAAGTTGGTCGGCGCCGGCGATGTCATTGCGCAGTTGCGCGATGGCATGACCATCGGTATCGGCGGCTGGGGTCCACGCCGCAAGCCCATGGCGCTGGTGCGCGAGTTGCTGCGCAGTCCGTTGCGCGATCTGACCGTGGTCGCCTACGGCGGTGCGGATGTCGGTATGCTGTGCGCGGCAGGAAAAGTCAGGAAGCTGATTTTTGCGTTCGTTTCACTCGATTTCATCCCGCTGGAGCCATATTTTCGTGCGGCACGGCAGTCAGGGGCGCTGGAGGTGATGGAAATCGATGAGGGCCTGCTGCTGCTCGGGCTGAAAGCAGCCGCGATGCGCATCCCGTTCATCCCGACTCGGACCGGTCTGGGCACGGACGTGATCAAGCACAATCCGGACATCCGGTTGGTCGATTCCCCGTATGACGAGCGCCAGTGGCTGGCGATGCCGGCGCTGCCGCTGGATGCCGCCTTGCTGCACGTGGATCGCGCCGATGCGCGCGGCGTGTGCCAGGTCAAGGGTCCGGATCTGTACATGGACGATGTGTTTGCGCGCGCCGCGTCGCGTACCTATGTCAGTTGTGATGAATTGGTGGAACCGCAGTTCTTCGAGCAGGATGAGGAGGCGCGTTATGTATTCTGGGAGCGGGCGGAAACCACCGGCGTGGTACACCTGCCTTGTGGCGCACATCCGAGTTCATGTGCGCCGCTGTATGGATTCGATGTGAAGCATTTCAGAGAATACACCGCCAGTGCCAAGGAGGCTGACGGCTGGGCGAAATATTATGAGCGCTATATCGCCTGCAGCGAGGTGGAATACCTGCAGCGCGTCGGCGGCGAAGCGGCAGTGAAAAAGCTGCCGTTGCCGGTGTTCTGACGGAGAACGCGATGACCGACACTGCATTGGTAGATGCCATCATCTGCGCCGCCTCGGAGGCCTGGCGCAACGACGGGGAGGTGCTGGCGACCGGTATCGGCATCGTGCCGCGGCTGGCGGCCTCACTTGCCAAACTGACCTGCAACCCGGACCTCATGATGACCGACAGCGAGGCGTGGATGGTCGCCGAACCCGTGCCGCTCGGACCGCGGGGCGACTATGTCATGCGTCGCGAATCGCATATGGGATTCGCGCGTATCTTCGACAACGTGTGGGGCGGCAAGCGTCACGCCATGGTCGGCCCGACCCAGATGGATCGCTACGGCCAGGCAAACATCTCCATGATCGGCACGGACTATCGCAAGCCTAAGGTGCAGATGCTGGGCGTGCGTGGCTTCCCCGGTAATTCGTTCAATCACGCCAATTCATTCTTTATCCCGAATCACGGCACCAAGGTATTCGTCGCCGGTGAAGTCGACATGGTCGCCTCGGTGGGCTACAACCCGGCTCGTCTTGCACGCGGCTGGCGGCTCGATGATATCGATATCCGCCTGGTGCTTACCAATCTATGCGTGATGGACTTCGGCGGCCCGGATCACCAGCTGCAGTTGCGCAGTCTGCATGCGGGTGTGACGCTGGAGCAGGTGCAGCAGGCGACGGGTTTCCCGCTGCACGTTCCGGCGTCGGTGCCGAGTACACCGGCGCCGACGGCCGAGCAACTGGCGTTGCTGGCGCGGCTCGATCCGCATGGATTGCGCGCCGGCGTATTCGGAGCCTGATCGGAGCATGAAACGAGCATGAGCGACAAGACGGAGCGGCCGTTTCTCGAGGGCTGGTTCACGCGGGATGAGGCTGGGGCGGCTCTCATCGGTACACGGTGCACGAGCTGCGGGACGTATTATTTTCCACGTCAGACACGTTTCTGTCGCAATCCGGTCTGCGAGGGCGAGCAGTTCGAGGAATTGGCGCTGTCCCGGCATGGCCGGCTGTGGTCCTATACCAACGCCTGCTATCAGCCACCCGAACCGTTCATCGCCGCCGAACCATTTGAACCCTTCGCGATCGCCGCGGTGGAACTCGAGGCTGAACGCATGATCGTGCTCGGGCCGGTCGTGCAGGGTGTCGACGTCGATGCTCTGCAGGTCGGGATGCCGATGGAACTGGTGATCGAGAGGCTGTGCGACACGCCGAGCGAGCGGCTTCTTTCCTGGAAGTGGAAACCTGTCGTATGAGCAAGGATATCGTCATTCTCGGCGTCGGCATGCATCCATGGGGCAAGTGGGGGCGCAGCTTCATCGACTATGGTGTCGTGGCGGCCCGCGCTGCACTCAAGGATGCCGGTGTCGACTGGTGCGATGTGCAATTTGTCAGCGGCGCTGCAACCATCCGCAACGGCTATCCGGGACAGGTGAGCGGCGCGACTTTCGCGCAGGCTCTGGGTTGGCAGGGTGCACAGGTCAATACCTCCTATGCCGCCTGTGCCTCCGGTTCCCAGGCGCTGGCCGCCGCGCGTTCGAAGATCCTGTCGGGTGAATGCGAGCTTGCGCTGGTGATCGGTTCGGACACCACACCCAAGGGTTTTCTGGCGCCGGCGAAGGGGGAGCGGCCCGACGATCCGGACTGGGTGCGTTTTCGTCTTGGCATCACCAATCCGAGTTATTTTGCGCTTTATGCACGGCGTCGCATGGCGCTGTATGGCGATACGGTCGATGATTTCGCGCAGGTCAAGATCAAGAACTCCAAGCACGGTTGCGAGAACCCGAACGCCCGTTATCGCAAGTGCTTTAGCGCAGCGGAGGTTGCGGCCTCGCCGATGGTGGCCAATCCGTTGCGGCTGATGGATATTTGCGCGACCTCGGACGGCGCCGCTGCGCTCATCGTGTCGAGCGTCGATTATGCGCGGCGTATCGGGCGTACCGATGCACCGAAGGTGGCGGCGATCTCCACTGTCACGCCGACCTTTGCTTCGAGCATGATCGAGATGCCGGATCTGGCGACGGATTCGGCCGTCAGCGCCGCGGCTCACAGTTTTCGCGCTGCCCTGCCCGTGAAGGCATATGAGGAAGCCGGCATCGGTCCACAGGACATCGATCTGGCCGAGGTCTATGACCTGTCCACGGCTCTGGAACTCGACTGGATGGAGGATTTGCAGCTATGCGCCCGTGGCGAGGCAGCCGCGTTACTGCGTAGCGGTGCGACGCAGGTCGGCGGACGCATTCCCGTGAATGCCTCCGGCGGACTGGCCTGCTTCGGCGAGGCCGTTCCGGCGCAGGCGCTGGCGCAGGTCTGCGAACTGACCTGGCAGCTGCGAGGGCAGGCCGGCGCGCGCCAGGTCAGTGCCGATGCGAAAGTCGGCATCACTGCCAACCAGGGTCTTTTCGGTCATGGTTCATCGGTGATCGTCAAGCGCTGAGGCGGGAACTCGATGTCGGATTTTCACACGCCGCTTTGTGATTTGCTGGGCAGCCGCTACCCGATCGTGCAAACCGGCATGGGCTGGGTGACCGGCTCCGATCTGGTGGCGGCAACGGCGAATGCCGGTGGTTTCGGTTTCTTGGCCGGCGCTACGATTGCCGCGGATCGGATCGAAGCCGAGATCGTCCGGGTGCGCGAACTGACCGGCGATAAGCCCTTCGGACTCAATTTTCACATGTTCCAGCCGAACGCGGCGCAGCTATTGGATCTGGCTGTGAAACACCGTATCCGCGCCGTGAGCTACGGACGCGGGCCGGACAAGAAGGTGATCGGCCGGCTGCGTGATGCGGGAATCGTTTGCATGCCCACCGTCGGCGCCCTCAAGCATGCGCGCAAGGCGATCGAAATGGGCGCCAATGTCATCACCATCCAGGGCTCCGAAGGGGGCGGGCATACCGGCAGCGTGCCGACCACGGTACTGTTGCCGCAGGTCGTCGATGCTGTAAAGGTACCGGTGGTCGCTGCGGGCGGCTTTTTCGATGGACGCGGATTGCTCGCGGCGCTGGCGTACGGTGCACAGGGAATCGCGATGGGGACGCGTTTTTTGATGACGACCGACAGCAAGGTGCCGGCGGTAACTCTGGAATGCTATCTCGCCGCCCGCGAAGCCGAAAAGATCCAGATTTCCCATCTGGTCGATGGTATGCCGCAGCGCATGATTCCGAACGCCTATCTGGCGATGCTGGAAAAGGCTTCGCCGTTGCGACGCCTGCGAATCGCGCTCAATCTCGCATTGCAATACAAGTCACAGACCGGCATGACCAGCGCGCATGCCCTCAAGGTGCTCTGGCAGAGCCTGCGTGACGATGCGGGCAGCGTGGCACAGACCGTCATGGCCGCCAATGCGCCCATGCTGCTGCAGCGCGCCATGATCGAGGGCAAGCCGGCCGAGGGCGTGATGGCTGCCGGCCAGGTGGCTGCCTTGATCAACCGTGTGGACAGTTGTCAGGAGGTCATCGAAGGAATCATTGCGCAGGCGCGTGAGCGCCGTGATGCGCTGTTGGCCATCGGCACCGAGGAAAATCATGTCTGAGCAGTTCACGAGCCGGATCCATGACAATGGTGTGGCCGAGGTGGTGCTCGATCGCCCGCCGGTCAACGCACTCAATTCCGCCGGCTGGTATGCGCTCGCCGAGTGCATCGCGGCACTCGGTGAAAATACGGCCGTGCGCGTCATCGTCATTCGCGCGCAAGGTCGAGGCTTTTGTGCGGGTGTCGACATCAAGGAACTCGATGCCGACTCCAGTCTGATCGTGGCTGTGAATGCCGGCAACTACGCCACCTTCAAGGCAGTGCATCTCAACAAGGTGCCGGTGATTGCGGCGGTACACGGCTTCGTGCTCGGCGGCGGCATCGGCGTCTGCGGCGCGGCCGATATCGTCATCGCCGCCGAGGATGCGAGCTTCGGCCTGCCCGAGGTGGATCGCGGCGCGATGGGCGGCGCGGCGCACCTGCAGCGCATGTTCGGCGTACAGAAGACGCGATACCTGTTTTTCACCGGTGAAATGATCGGTGCGCCGGAAGCCTTCCGGCTCGGCGCCATCGAGCGGGTCGTGCCGCGCGAGCGGCTGCGGGATGAGGCGATGGCCATTGCCGCCAAGATCGCCGCGAAAAGTCCGGCCATGATCCGTATTGCCAAGGAAGCGCTCACCGGTATCGAGGACGGCAATCTCGAGGTAAAATATCGCTGGGAGCAGGGATTTACCTTGCAGGCTTACATGAGCCCGGACTCGGCGGAGACGCGGCGTGCCTTTGTTGAGAAACGCGATACCCGGTTCTAGTACGGCCGGGCTCAAGCGTAGGGACGACCCTGATGAATATCCAACCCGATCGTGTTTGGGCAGCGCATGGACCTTGATTTCACGCCGCAGCAACAAGCGTTTCGCGCCGAAGCGCGCGCCTGGCTGCACGATCACATACCGACGGCACCGCTCAAGAGCTACGATACCCGCGAGGGCTTCGAACAGCATCGCGCCTGGGAAGCCAAGCTCGCCGAAGGCGGCTATAGCAGCGTGACCTGGCCGAAGGAGTTGGGCGGCCGTGGTGCCAACCTTATCGACTGGTTGATCTTCGAGGAAGAGTACCACGCCATCGACGCACCGATGCGCGTGAATCAGAACGGCATTCTATTGCTCGGTCCCACCCTGATGGAATTCGGTACGGTGGAGCAGAAGGCACGCTTCCTGCCACGCATGGCCCGCTGCGATGACATGTGGGCGCAAGGCTGGAGTGAACCGAACGCCGGCTCGGACATGGCCAATATCGCTAGCAAGGCGGTTCGCGACGGCGATGAGTATGTCATCAACGGCCAGAAGATCTGGTCAACGCGCGCGGTATTCGCGAACTGGCTGTTCGGCTTGTTCCGCAGCGATCCACAAAGTGTCCGGCATCATGGGCTCAGCTATCTGCTGGTGCCGCTGGATGCCAAGGGCATCACGATCCGGCCCATCGTGGCGCTGAACGGCAAGCAGGCTTTCGCCGAGGTGTTTTTCGATGACGTGCGCGTCAGCATTGCGAATCGTATCGGCGAGGAAGGCCAGGGCTGGAATGTGGCGATGGCCACGGCCGGCTTCGAGCGCGGCCTGCTGTTGCGTTCGCCGGCACGCTTTCAGCGTACGGCGCAGCGTCTAGTGGAACTGTACCGACGTCATCAGGCGAGCGCCGATCGTGATCCCTCGATCCGCGAAGGCGTACTGAAAGCATGGATGGACGCCGAGGCGTACAACCTCGCAAGCTACTATACGGTAGGCCGGCTGCTGAAAGGCGGGCGCATCGGCGCCGAGGCCAGCACCAACAAGATTTTCTGGTCCGAACTCGATCTGCAGATGCACGAAACCGCCATACGGATTCTTGGGCCGCGCGCCGAACTCATCGACGATCCCGAAGTACGGGACTGGCTCGAAGGATTCTTGTTTGCGCAAGCCGGCCCAATCTATGCGGGCAGCAATGAGATCCAGCGCAATATCATTGCCGAGCGGGTGCTTGGCCTGCCGAAATCCTGAAGGGGCGAGTCGTGGATTTCACCTTCAACGAGGAGCAACTGGCGCTGCGCGATTCGGTCAGCCGTTTCCTGATGAACGAGGCGGCGCCCGAACTGCTGCGTGAGATCTGGGAGACCGGCGGCGGACGGGCGCCCGAATTACGCGCCAAGTTTGCCCAGCAAGGCGTGACGGCGCTGTCGGTTCCAGAGGCTTATGGCGGCCTTGGGCTGGCCGATGTGGATTGGGCGCTGATCACCGAGGAACTGGGCTATTACGCCATTCCGGATTCGCTGGCCGATACGGTTTACGTTGCCACCGGCCTGCTGTGCGCCGTGCCGGAAGCCGAGTCGCTGCGGGCGCAGTGGTTGCCGGGAATCGCCGCGGGCACCGCGCGCGTGTCGATCGAGCATCCGGTCAATCCATGGGTAGCCGATGCACACCTGGCCGACCTGGTACTGGCGTTTCGCACCGAGGCCGACGGTATCCTCGAATTGCATGCGTTGGCCGGTGCCGGGCTGGCTCGTTCGGCGATCGGCAGCATCGACGGATCGCGCCGCCTCTCCGTGCTGGCGCAGCAGCCGTTGGATGCATCGACCCGGTTGTTGCGCGGCGAAGCCGCACGGACGATTGCGGAGGCAACGCTAGACCGGGCGACGGTCGCGGTGGCCGGACAGCTGGTCGGTTTGGCGCAGCGCATGCTCGATCTGTCGGTGGACTATGCGGCACAGCGCAAGCAGTTCGGGCGGCCGATCGGTTCCTTTCAGGCGGTCAAGCATCATCTTGCCGATGTCGTCACCCGGATAGAGTTCGCCCGGCCGGTGCTTTATCGCGCGGCGCTGGCCTTGCAGCGCAACGAGCGAGATCGTGCCGCGCTGGTCTCACACGCCAAACTCGCCTGTGCCGAAGCCGCCTGGACTGCGGCGCGCAAGGGCATCCAAGTGCATGGCGCGAGCGGCTATACCTGGGAGGTCGACCTGCAGATGTTCATGAAGCGTGCCTGGGTGCTGGATGCCGCCTGGGGCGATCGCGGCTTTCACAAAGCACGTCTCGGCGAGGCGCTGCTGCGCGATGATGCACCGCTCGGACCTGCCGCTACGTTGTATTGAGAAAGGAAGGACGATTCCATGCCAGAAGCCTTTATCGTCGATGCGCTGCGCTCTCCTACGGGCCGGCGTGGCGGTTCGCTTGCCCAGGTGCACGGTGCCGATCTCGGTGCGCATGTCATCAAGGCACTCGTCGAGCGCAATGCCGTGCCGGCGGCCGAGTACGATGACGTCATCTTCGGCTGTGTCGATACCATCGGTGCCCTGGCAGGCGACATCGCCCGCACCGCGTGGCTTGTAGCGGGTATGCCGCTCAACGTTCCCGGGACGACGATCGATCGGCAATGCGGCAGTTCACAGCAGGCGGTGCATTTCGCCGCACAGGCGGTGATGAGCGGGACGCAGGATGTGGTGCTGGCCGGCGGCGTACAGACCATGTCCAGCATTCCGATTTCCTCGGCGATGCTGGCGGGGCGGCCGCTGGGGTTTACGACGCCATTTGCGGAAAGCAAGGGCTGGCAGGCGCGCTTCGGGGATGCCCCGGTGAATCAATTCTATGCCGCACAACGCATCGCCGATCACTGGAATATCAGTCGCGAGGCCATGGAGATCTTTGCCAAGGAGAGCCATGATCGTGCGCTCAAGGCGATGGCGGAGGGGCGTTTTGATCGCGAGGTGGTGCCGTTCGGCGAGTTTCTGATGGATGAGACCGCGCGCGTCAGCACCTTGGAGAAGATGGCGACGCTGCAACCGGTCGATCCGGCGTATCCGAAGATCACCGCGGCGGTATCCAGTTCGGTGTGTGATGCGGCCTCGGCCGTGTTGGTGGTTTCGGAGGCCGCCTTGAAACGCTACGGCCTCAAGCCGCGTGCGCGCATCGTGCACCTCTCGGTGCTGGCCGACGATCCGATCTGGCATCTCACCGCGCCGATTCCGGCGACTCGCAATGCGCTCAAGAAAGCCGGTATGAAACTCGAAGATATCGATCTGGTGGAGATCAACGAGGCCTTCGCCTCGGTGGTGATGGCCTGGCTGCAGGAAACCGGCTATCCGCACGCCCGGATCAACGTGAACGGGGGCGCGATCGCGCTCGGCCATCCGCTCGGGGCGAGCGGTACCAAGCTGATGACGACCCTGCTGCATGAGCTCGAGCGCACCGGCGGACGCTATGGACTGCAAACCATGTGCGAGGGCGGTGGGCAGGCCAATGTGACGATCATTGAACGAATGGGATAAAGATCATGGGTATTTGTGACGGACGTACCGTAATCATCACCGGCGCCGGCGGCGGCCTGGGCCGTGCCTATGCGCTGGCGTTCGCGGCCGAGGGCGCCAGCGTCGTCGTCAACGATATCCGGCGCGATGCGGCGGAAGCGGTGGTCGCACAGATCGTGGCCGCCGGCGGTCGAGCGTTGGCCGATAGCGGTGACATTACGACCTTCGTTGGCGCGCAGGGGATCGTCGACGCCGCGCTGTCGGCGTTCGGCGAGGTGCATGTACTGGTCAACAATGCCGGTGTATTGCGCGATCGCATGTTCCTGTCGCTCAGCGAAGATGACTGGGACACCGTGATGCGTGTGCATCTGAAGGGACACTTTTGCCTCGCCAGTGTGCTCGGCCGGCGGTGGCGGGATGCGAGCAAGGCGGGTAAACCGCTCGATGCACGCATCATCAATACCAGCTCCGGTGCGGGTTTGCAGGGTTCGGTGGCGCAGAGCAATTATTCGGCTGCCAAGGGCGGCATCGCTGCACTGACACTGGTGCAGGCCGTGGAACTGAAGCGCTATGGCATCACCGTCAACAGCCTGGCGCCGGCGGCGCGCACGGCGATGACCGAGGGGGCGATGCCCGAGATGGTGAAAAAACCAGCCAGCGGCTTCGACGTCTGGGATCCGATGAATGTCGCCGCGATCGTCGTCTGGCTCGGCAGCCCGCTGTCGGCGCATGTCAGCGGGCATTGTTTCGAGGCCAAGGGTGGAGAACTGTCGATCGCCGAGGGCTGGCACACCGGCAAGATCACCGACAAGGGCGCTCGCTGGGAGCCGGCGGAGCTGACCGCGGTCATCGATAAGCTCATCGCCGAAGGCAAGCCGGCGCAACCGGTGTACGGCAGCTAGGCGCGCGGCATGGATCTGAGGCTTACCGAAGAGCAGCGTCAGATCGCGCAGTCCGTGGAGCAGCTGTTGGCGCGGGCGAGCGACTCGACGCGCATGCGTCACGCGGCCTTCGATGGCGGCGGTTTCGACGCCGAACTATGGGCGCAGCTTGGCGAACTCGGAGCGTGCGGGCTGCATATCCCCGAGGCGCATGGCGGTCTGGGTCTGGGCGCCACGGAGCTGGCGTTGGTCGCAGAGGCGCTCGGCCGTCGGCTGGCCTGCGTTCCTTGGCTGGAGAGTCTCGTCCTGGCCGGCACGACCCTCATGTCTGTCGGCGAGGAGATCGTTGCGGCACGCTGGCTGCCGTCGCTGGCCAGCGGCGAGCAGGTGTTGACGCTGGCTACCGGCCTGCTGGAGAACGCGCCACCGGCGGTACGACGCGAGGGTGAGTGCTGGCAACTCGATGGCCTGCTGCCGGCCGTGCCGGCGGCGATGGCGGCGCACTGGCTGCTGCTGTCCGCGCAGGCCGGGCAAGAGCGGCTGCTGCTGGCCGTCGATCTGGATGCGCCCGGCGTGAGCCGGCGCCCGAGAGCCAATTATGACGCCACGCGGCCGGTCGCAGAAGTGCGCTTGCAGGGCGTGCAGGTACGCAACAGCGAATGCCTGGCCAGCGGTGCGGCGGTCGATCGTGCGCTTGAACAGGGCCGGCGGCTGGCGGCTGTCGTGCTGGCCGCCGAGCAAGTCGGTGTGGCGCAACAATGTCTGGATATGACTGTCGCCTACCTGGGAGAGCGCGTGCAGTTTGGTAAGCCGCTGGCAACCTTCCAGGCGCTCAAGCATCGCTGCGCGACCATGATGGTGGCGGTGGAACTGGCACGCTCGGCGGTGCAGGGTGCCGCCCATGGGTTGGATGGCCAGCCGGATGAGACGCGCATGCTGCGTCTTGCCACCATGGCCTGCAGCCTGGCCGACGATGCGGCGCAGTACTGCACCCAGGAGGCGATCCAGCTGCATGGCGGTGTCGGCTTCACCTGGGAGTACGATCCGCATCTGTATTTCAAGCGTGCACAGGCAGCCCGTGCCTGGCTCACGCCACCGGCATGGCGCGAGCGGCTGGCCGCTGCGTTGTTGGACGAGGCTGTCGCATGACGGACATCGGTCACAAGGCGTTTCGCGCCGAGGTGCTCGCCTGGATGCAGGCGCATCTGCAAGGCGAGTTCGAACCGTTGCGCGGTCGCGGTGGACTGGGCGACGCCGGTTACGATCCCGAGCTTGCCAAGCGCTGGGAGCAGCAGCTCGCACAGGGTGGCTGGGTGGGCATCGGTTGGCCCAGACAGCATGGTGGGCGTGAGTTGCCATTATCTCAGCAGGTGGCATTTCACGAAGAATACGTGCGCGCCGGCGGTCCGGGACGCCTTGGGCATATCGGCGAGACCTTGCTGGCGCCCACGCTGATGGCGTTCGGTACGCCGGCACAGCAGCAGCGCTTCCTGCCCGGTATTCGCTCGGGCACGCAGTACTGGGCCCAGGGCTATTCCGAGCCGAGTGCCGGTTCTGATCTGGCAAATGTGCAGACTCGCGCCCGCCTCGACGGTGATCACTGGGTCATCGACGGCCAGAAGATCTGGACCTCCTGGGCGCACCAATCGGACTGGATTTTCGTGGTCGCACGCTGCGAGCCCGGCTCACGGCGCCACCATGGCTTGGTGATGTTGCTGGTACCGTTGCGGCAGGTGGGCGTCACGATCCGGCCGATCAGGCAGATCACCGGCGAGTCGGAATTCAACGAAGTGTTCTTCGACGGTGCGCGCACGGAGGCGTCACTGCATCTGGGAACCCCCGGCGAAGGCTGGAAAGTGGCGATGGCGCTGCTCGGCTTCGAGCGCGGGGTGTCGACACTGGGCCAGCAGGCAGGGTTCGAGCGTGAATTGGCGTGTCTCATCGAGGTGGCCCGGCGCAATGGTGCGGCGCGTGATCCGCTGCTGCGCCAGCGCATCGCACAGGCCGCGGTGACGCTCGATGCGCTGCGCTGCAATGCATTGCGCGTGCTCGCCCAGGACGATGCTGGCGCGGGCAGCGCGCCGGTGTCGCGCGAAGCCTATATTGCCAAATATGCCTGGTCGAACTGGCGCCGCGACTTCGGCCGCCTTGCAGCCGACGTGCTCGGTGCAGCAGCCTTGCTCACCGATGAGGATCCGTTGACACAAAAACTGCAGCGGATCTGGTTGTTCAGCCGTTCCGATACGATCTACGCGGGCACCAACGAGATCCAGCTCAACTTGATCGCCGAGCGCGCGCTCGGCATGCCACGCTGACGGCGAAATCATTTTGGAAAACCCATGAGACCACCTCCTGAGTATGTACCCGCGCATGCATTGCTGCGCGACAAGACCGTGCTGGTGACCGCTGCGGCCGGTGCTGGAATCGGCTTTGCGGCCGCGAAACGATGCGCCGAAGAAAACTGCCGGGCCTTGGTCATCAGCGACACTCATGAACGCCGGCTCGCCGAGGCCGTGGCCGCGATTCGCAAGGAGACAGGACTGGAGGCCGTGTATGGTCAGCTCTGCGATATTTCCCAGGAGGAGCAGGTCCAGGGGCTGTTCGAGTTCGCCGCAGCCAGGCTTGGCGGAGTCGATGTGTTGATCAACAACGCGGGTCTGGGCACTAGCAAAAGCATCGTCGAGATGCAGGATGAGGAGTGGGCCAAGGTCATCGATGTCACGCTGACCGGCACGTTCCGCATGATCCGGGCAGCGCTCAAGGTCATGCGCCCGCGCGGACGCGGTGTGATCGTCAACAATGCCTCGGTGCTCGGCTGGCGCGCCCAGGCCGAACAGGCTCACTATGCGGCCGCCAAGGCGGGTGTGATGGCGTTGACGCGCTGTGCGGCCATCGAGGCCGCAGAGTTCGGGATACGGGTCAATGCCGTGGCGCCGTCGATCGCCATCCATGCCTTCCTGCGCAAATCCGCATCGGATGAATTGCTTTCCCAACTAGTGGCTCGTGAGGCTTTCGGGCGCGGCGCCGAACCCTGGGAAGTGGCCAACGTGATGGTCTTTCTGGCCAGCGACTATTCGTCTTACATGACTGGCGAGGTGGTCTCGGTCAGCTCGCAGCGTGCCTGAGGAGTAAAGCGGCGATGACGCAGCTGTTCGATTCGGTGGCGGGTGTACTTGCGGCAGTGGGCCGTGATCTGGGTGTCACCGAATGGATGACGCTCACTCAGGAGCGCATCAACCGTTTCGCGGATGCTACCGACGATCATCAATGGATTCACGTGGACGAGGCGCGGGCGGCCGAAGGTCCGTTCGGCGGCTGTGTGGCGCACGGCTACCTGACGCTGAGTCTTGCCAACAAATTCCTGCCGGAACTGGTAGCGTACGAGGGCTTGAAGATGGGCGTCAACTATGGCTGCGAGCGGGTACGGTTTCCTGCCCCCGTGCGGGCCGGATCGCGCATCCGCGGTCGCGGTGAGGTGGTTGCCGCCGAGAAGGTCAAGGGCGATGGTGTGCAGGTCATCATCCGCATCACGGTCGAGATCGAAGGCGGCGACAAGCCCGCCTGCGTCGTCGATACGATCAGCCGATTATATTTTTGATGCATGCGCCCGAGGAAACCAAGGCATCGAAAGCCAAGATCCACGCCTGCGTGAACAAGGAGATCAGCATGCCGGGAATGACTCGCGTATGACATCGCTCACTTTTCCGTTCAAGGCGCCCGCCTGCAATGGCGAGTTGATCGACGTCGTGCCGGGCTGCATCAAGTGGCTGCGCATGCCGCTGCCGATGGCCCTCGACCACATCAATCTCTATTTGGTGCGCGACGGCGAAGGCTGGCGCATGATCGACACCGGCTTCGATACCGCCGCCACGCGTGAGCTGTGGACGCGGATCCTGCCCCGCCTGGATGCACCGATCACCGGCATCGTCTGTACGCATCATCACGGTGATCATTGCGGCTTGGCGGGCTGGCTGACGGAGAAGCTGCGCGTGCCGCTGTACATGAGCCGTGCCGAATATTTCGCCATGCGCCTGGTGCACGACACGTCCTTCGATTCATGGGAAGAACGGACTTACTTCAGACATGCCGGTATGAGCGAGGCACAAGTGGCCGAGTTGCCGCAGGCCTTGCAGCTGTTCGCCCTGGCATCCCCCCCGGCGCGGGCCTATCGACGGCTGCGCGAGGGTGAAACCTTGGTCATCGGCAGCCACCAGTGGCAGTTGCGCGGCGGCGAAGGCCATTCACCCGAACATATCTCGCTTTATTGCAGCGAACTTGGCGTTTTGCTCAGTGGTGACCAACTGCTCGGGCGTATCAGTCCCAATGTCGGCGTGCTGCCTTTCGAGCCCGAGGCCAACCCGCTGAAGGATTGGCTGATCTCCCTGGAGCACATCGGCGAGTTGCCGGAGGAGACGCTGGTGCTGCCGGCGCACGAACTGCCTTTCTATGGTCTGCGAACCCGGGCGCGTGAGCTGCAGCAGCATCATTTCAGGGTACTCGAGCGCGTGTTGACTCATTGTGCAGAGCGACCCGATACGGCCTACGGTCTGTCGCAGCGGCTATTCCCCGGCCGATCCGCGGCGCTGGAGAATATCCTGGCCGTCGGTGAGACCATGGCGCATCTGGCTTATCTGCTCAAGCAGTGTCGCGTGCAGCGTATCTTGACTGCCCAGGACAGCTACCGGTACCAGGTTTGCGGTATCTGAGTCCTCGTCTCGATGAGCTAACCCTGCCATATCAGGTGTCCAGCCCGTATCGTTGCGATCACGCGTGTCGCTGCGAGATTTTTTTTGGCTACGGTCCAGGGTCGATCCAGTACGCAAAAATCGGCGGTCGAGCCTGGCGCAATCCGGTGGCCGCCACTTCCGGGTGCGAGTGGATCGCCGCTGAAGAGCGATAACGCCTCCTCCGGAGAAAGGGCTTCGTCCTCACCGAGCATTTTGCCGCCCAGGGTTCGACGATCGACGGCAGCCTGCATGGCGAGCCAGGGATTCGGCTCACCGAGCGGCGCGTCCGTACCGGCGGCGAGGTGAATGCCGGCATCGATGAATCCGCGTCCGCGATATAGCCAGGCTCGATCACGGGCGGGGACATCCGTCAGGTAGGTATCGCCGCGCTCGCGAATGAAGTTTGGTTGTGTCACCACCGTAAGCCCCTGGTCGGCCAGCAGCGCAATGACCTCCGGTGGCGCGATCGAGGCGTGCTCGATGCGATCCCCTGGCCGGCTGCCGACCTCGGCGAAGGCTGTGCTTGCAAAGACAACTTCGGTTTCAGTGACGCAATGTATTGCCACCGCCCGGTCGGCTGCGTGGCTGTGCGCAATCGAGGCGAATAATTGCTCGACGGTAGGCAGGGCGGCTTCGCGCAGGTAGATTTTCGTCGGGCCGCGTTGGACGAACGCCGTGGACTGTGCTGCATCCAGGCTGGCATCGCCCATCACGATGAGTCGCTGTAATAATTCATCGCGGGCCACGATGTCGATGAAATGCTCATAATCGCACCACGTGTTGCGTGCACTGGCATCCGTTACGCCGGTGATCCCATAACTCGCCAACAGGGTGCTGGCGCGGCGCAGTGACGGTGCTCGTCCGCCGAGCCGGTCACGAAGCCACAGGTCCGCATCGAGGATGCGGCCGGTTGCCAATTCGGCGGCGGGCGGCGCCTGCCTCAGGGTCGTTGCCGTGGATGAGGAACACAGGCGTTCCAGGCCAGGGGAATTGATGATCCACAGACGGCCGGAGCGGTGTTGTACCCGCACGGGGCGCGATGGCACCACGCGATCCAGCCAGTCGCGATCGATTTCCCCGGCGACCGACTCGTGATAGCCGATGCCGCGAATCCAGTCCTGACCCGGCTCGATCGGAATGGCTGCATGCTCAACAAGCCGATGCTCGAGTTCCTGCGCGGTCGACACATGCGGCGGTCCGCAGCGCAGCGATTCCAGTGAAGTGGCTAGCGCCATCAGGTGAAGATGATGATCGTGCAGTCCGGGCAGCAGTACACCGCCGCCGGCATCGAGCAGAATTTCGCCTGGACGGGGCGGTAGGTGTGTTTCGATTGCCGCTACGGATGGCCCCTCGATACGCAGATCCACAAGGGTGCCGTCTTGCAGGGTCGCATTGTGTATCAGCATGAGCGGTCCCACCCGCCGAGCGCGGTATCGGTGTCGGCTCCGAGGTCGCGCGCGCGATCGGCGGCGCGTCGTGCGGCCGGCGGAGTAGCGTCCAGACCGTGTGCCCTGGCGATCTGTGTCCAGGACTTCCAGCGCTCGCGCAAAACTTCCCGATCTGCAGGCATCGAATAGGAGATGCAATGTGCAACGACGTCGCGCAGGGGGAGCGATAGCAGGCGGCCGCCCCCGCCTTGATGGCTGGCCAGCGCCGCCAATGCCGCGTGCATGCCGGCGAGCGGGTCGGCGATGGCGTCGCCGCAGATCAACGGCAGTCCGGTCATCTCGTACATCATGGCGGAAAGCCCGGCAGCGACACCGGCATCATCGCCGAAGGCCGTCCAGTAGGCTTCCGGCTCATCACGACCGTAGCCGGTGATGCTGATCCAGGTGAGTCCGCCGCGCCGGGCGATACAGTCCTCGGCGATCACGCCGAGTTGGCGCAGCCCGCGCGGTCGCGAAGCCTCGATGACCACATCGGCCCAGTCGATCAATTCCTGCAGACGCGCGATGCCCGGTCCGTCGAAATTAACAGCGACGCTGCGCTTGCCGCCATTGAGCAGATCGTAGAATTCCGCAGGCCCGCCGCGGGCGCCGTCGGGCCGCGCCAGGCTCTCGACCTTGATGACCTGTGCGCCTAGTATCTGCAACAGGTGCGAGCACAGCGGTCCCGCCCACAGCGATGATAGATCCACGACGCGCATCGGACCGCGGCGCTCCATGGATGAAGTCGGCGGGCCGCACCGTGTCGCGATATACCATGATCCTGTCGACGGGGTAGGTGGGGCCGAGACGCAGGCAGCCAGGCCGAGCAATCGTGCGCGCTCCACCAGTGCGACGGTGCGGCGCGATGCCACTGCGGCGATCACGGCCTCCCAGGTACCGCTATGTTCGTCTTCGAGCCAGGCGGGCACACTGTCCCAGTCGGCTTCGCGCGTCAGGTTGATAGCGAGCCAGCCGTCGGATGTCTGCAGCAAATGGCAGCTTCCACCGGGTGAGACAGAGCCATTGCGGCGAAGTCCTGCGATGGCGGCTCGTTCTCCCAGTAGTGCCGAACCGACCGGAAGCGTGTCGGCTGAAAGAGCATCGGCCAAAGGACTATCGACATGGCTGGCAACAGCGATGCAGCGCAACGCCTTGAGCGTTCCGTCCGCACAGCTTGCCAACGGGACTGGGCACATCTGCGCCGGACCGTCAGCCGTTCCGGTGAGAGACATCAGTCCGCTGCGTGCCCATGCGATCGCGGGGTCTGTATCCTCGGGGCCCGAGGATGCCTCGACGCTGGCTCCCAGTGACTGAAGCAATACCCGCGCATAGCCGGTCGCCATGCCGCGCCCCGTCAGGTGCAGTGCCTGGTATGCAAGCGGGCCGCCGGAGTCGTATGCAGCATGAGGAATCATTATCATCGGCATCTTAGATTATCGGACCGCCTTCGCATTCAGCCAGCAACTCGGCAACGACCCGGCAACGACCCGGACTGCGACCCGGCCGGCAAGGAACTCAGGCAGTGACATGCCGCCGGAATGATCCGGGAGGCGTCGAGGCAGTCCGGTGTAGTCTGGGTGGACGATGAATGACGTATTATGGCGAGCCATAATTAAAGGTCTATATCTGTCGCGCAGCTAGGCTGTGCGGTGAAAGATCAAGGCACCAATGCCTGAATTAAAGCGACGGGAATACACATGAGGCTGTTGAAGGCAGGCACACGCGTGAAATGCGCGGTATGCGATACGGAAGTGATGGTGGTGCGCTCGCCGGCCGAGGAGGTGGTGCTGAGCTGCGGAGGGGTGGAGATGGTGGCGATGGATGCGCCCAAGAGGGTCGGTGAGCATGTGGCGGCTGAGGCGGGGGAGATGGCGCTGGTGGGCAAGCGTTATGTGGATGCGGGCGATACGCTGGAGCTGCTGTGCACGAAGGCGGGCAAGGGTGCGCTGGGGCTTGGGGGTGAGGCCTTGACGGTGAAGCAGGCCAAGCCGCTGCCCTCTTCGGATTAGGATCAAGCGATGAATCTGGTCATGGCGCTGGAGATGGCGGCGCAGTGCCATGCGCAGCGCATTGCGGTGAGCTGCGGGGAGACGCATCTGACGTACGGGCAGCTGCTGGCGGGCGCGCAGGCAGGCTCGCGGCGCATCGCCGCGGCGGGGGTGAAGTACTTTGGGGTGCTGGACACCAACAGCCCGGCGGTGCCGATTGCGCTGTTCGCCGCGGCGTATGCCGGGGCGGTGTATGTGCCGCTGAACTACCGGCTCACCGCGCCCGAGCTGCAGGAGCAGCTGCAGCGTATTGCCCCGGCGGTGCTGCTGAGCGATGAGCCGCTGCTGAGCACGCTGCGCTTGCCGGCGGGGATCGAGGTGCTGCGGCGGGAGGAGTTTTTGCGCCTGAGCCTGGGGGCGATCGAGGCCTCGGCATCACCAGGGGCATCACAAGGGGCATCACCAGCGGTAGCGGAAGATCTGGCGGCCCCGGGCCAGGGTGAGGATACCGCCATTCAGCTGTTCACCAGCGGCACCACGGGGCGGCCCAAGGCGGCGGTGCTGCGTCATCAGAACCTGATGTCCTATGTGCTGGGCACGGTGGAGTTTGGCTGTGCGAGCGAGACGGATGCGATCCTGATCTCGGTGCCGCCGTACCACATCGCGGGTATCTCGGCGATCTTGAGCTCCACGTATGCGGGCCGGCGCATGGTGCAGATGGCGAACTTCGATGCCGCCGGCTGGCTGCAGCTGTGCCGCTCGCAGCGGATCAGTAATGCGTTCGTGGTGCCCACGATGCTCTCGCGCATCGTGGATCATCTGCAGCAGGCGGGGTGTGCGACGGCCGAGGTGCCCTCCTTGCGGGCGATCGCCTATGGGGGGGGCAAGATGCCGCTGGCGGTGATCGAGCAGGCGATGGGGTATTTCCCGGGGGTGGACTTCACCAATGCGTACGGGCTGACCGAGACGAGCTCGACGATCTGTCTGCTGGGCCCTGAGGATCATCGCAGTGGCTTTGAGAGCCAGGATCCGCAGATTCGCCGGCGTCTGGCCTCGGTGGGCAAGCCGGTGCCGACGGTGGAGCTGCAGGTGCGCGATGAGGACGGCCAGCTGCTTGGAGCGGGGCAGTCCGGGGAGATCTATGTGCGCGGCGAGCAGGTCTCCGGGGAGTATCTGGAGCAGGGCAGTCAGCTCAATGCGCAGGGGTGGTTCGCCACGCGCGATCGCGGCCATGTGGATGGCTTCGGGTATGTGTACCTTGAGGGCCGGGCGGATGATGTGATCGTGCGCGGCGGGGAGAATATCTCCCCCGGGGAGATCGAGGAGGTGCTGCAGGAGCATCCGGCGCTGCGCGATGCGGCGGTGGTGGCGGTACCGGATCGTCAATGGGGCGAGGGGGTCGGGGCGGCAGTGGTGCTGAAGGCGGGCGCGAAGGCGACGCCGGCGGAGCTGCAGGAGTGGGTGCGCCGGCGGCTGCGTTCCTCGCGCGTTCCCAGTGAGATCCGTTACCTGGATGAGCTGCCCTACAATGAGATGGGCAAGGTGCTGCGGCGGGTGCTCAAGCAGCAGTTCGCCGATCTGACGACCTAGCCGATCTGACGACAGAGCGGATAGGAGGGTGGGATGAAATTCGCACTGTTGCTCGGTTTCAGCCACTATCAGGACTTTCCTGCGCTGGCGCAAGCAGCGGAGACCGCCGGCTTCAGCTCGGTGAGCATACCCGACAGTCTGTTCTATCCGCAGACGACCGAGTCGGAATACCCCTACAACGACACGCAGACCATCCGTAATTACATCAATGCCACTGCGTTCATCGAGCCGTTCATTGCCATGTCCACGATGGCGGCGGTGACTTCGCGTATCCGCTTCTACCCGGGTGTGCTGAAGGTGCCGGTGCGCCAGCCGCTGATATTGGCCAAACTACTTAGTTCGCTGGCGGTAGTTAGCAATGAGCGGGTGGCGCTCGGAGCGGGACTCAGTCCATGGAAGGAAGACTTCATCTACAACGGCGTACCTTTCGAGCGTCGCGGTGTGTTGATGGACGAGTGTATTGCGATCATCCGCGGAGTGATGAGCGGAGAGTTTTTCGAGTTCCACAGCGAGAACTATGACTTCGGGCCGCTCAAGATGAATCCGGTGCCCGCAACGCCGATACCGATTTTGATCGGCGGACACACAACTCCGGCGCTGAAACGAGCCGCCTATCTCGGTGATGGCTGGGTGTCGGCCAATAGCGACTTCGATACGCTGGCGAAGCTGATCGGCGAGTTGAATCGTTACCGCCAGGAGTACGGTACTGCGGACCGCACCGATTTCGAAGTGCACGTCAATGATGCAGCGGCCCGCACGGTGGCAGACTTCCGGCGCCTCGCACAGTTGGGGGCGACCGAGGCCGGTTGGGGATATGCCTCGGCCGTGCGCGATCGACAGGGACAGATCGACGCCATCAAGCGTTTCGGCGACGAGGTCATTGCCAAGTACTCATAACCGCCGGGCATCTCAAGCATCCCGGGCATCCACAGGCAGGTCAATCGGTGTCAGTTCCGGCTGGCATCGCCACACTTCGCCATGTCCCGAGACGCAGGTATCATTCGATTAGGGGTATCATGTACGCCCGTGAGTGTCCGTGGCGAGGGCCGGTTCCTGCAGGACTCGGCAGCCGAAGCGGCGCGCGAGCTCATCGATCTGTCCCGTGCGGATGGCGTTCCCTGAGGCGCCGGGCAGGGCAGCGGTATTTTTTCAAGCAACGGATTCGACACTCGACATGGCGATAGAACTTCAGCAGACCTTTCAGGTGCAAGCACCCGTCAAAACCGTCATGGACTTTCTGCTGGATCCGCAGAACGTCGTTGCATGCATGCCTGGCGCGTCGTTGACCGAGATTGTCGACGACAAGAGTTTCGTCGGTACCGTGAAGATCAAGGTCGGCGCAGTGACCGCCCAGTACCAGGGTACGATCACGTACACCGAGGTTGATCGCGCTGCCGGCCTCGTGAGGATGCTGGCCGAGGGCAAGGAGCGCGGCGGCGGCACCGTGCGAGGTACGATCGTCAGCCAGCTCACCGGTATCGACGGCGGCGCGGCGACCAGTGTCGAGACTACCTCGAGCATCGATCTTACCGGAAAGATTGCGCAAGTCGGCCGTGGGATGATCGAGGGTGTTTCGGGTCAGATCATCAAGATGTATGTCAATAATGTCCGGGCGATGCTGGAGCCCGCAGCAGCTGCAGCAGCGGCGGCGGCATCGTCCGATGCTGCGCCGGCGGGTTCCGGACAGTCTCCGGTTCCGCCTGTCAGGCAGGAGTCGATCAATATTGTGGCGGTGGTCTTGAAAGCGATCGGAGAGCGGCTCGGGAATTTCTTCAAACGTCTGTTCGGGCGTGCCTGAACAGAAGACATTTCGCGACATCATGTACATGGCGCAGCAGATTCATGACGATATCGGCGTGCCAAGCGGTTACAGCTGAATTGGCGGGACTCGCGCAATCTCGAGGGGCGGGTCGCAACGGATGTACTGGATCGCGGCCTGCCGCGGACGATTTCCGACCTGTTTTCAGCATGAAATCATTGGGGCGATGTGTTGGCGGGTAGTGTTGCCTGACGCAGCGTAACGAGGGTCGGTATCGTGGCTGAATCTGTAGTGCAGGCGGGTTCGTCCCGTGGCGGGGCGCTGGCCGGTATCAAGGTGCTGGATTTCGGGCAGATGGTTTCGGCGCCGTATTGCGCCAAGCTGTTCGGCGATTATGGCGCGGACGTGATCAAGGTCGAACTGCCGAATGGCGATGCCGCCCGCAGGGCCGGGCCGTTCCCGGGTGACATTTCCCACCCCGAGAAGAGCGGACTATTCTTCATCAATAACACTAACAAGCGCGGCATCACCTGCAATGTGTCCAGTACGGCCGGGCGCGAGTTGTTCCTCGGCCTGCTGCGCTGGGCGGACGTGCTGATCGAAAACAATCTGCCGCAGCAGATGCGTACATGGAATCTCGACTACCCGCAATTGCAGGCGGCCAATCCGAATCTGGTGGTCATCTCCATCACTCCGTTCGGACAAAGCGGACCTTATAGCGCCTGGAACGGCTATGATCTGAATGCGTTCCATCTCTCCGGGGCCAGTTCACGCTACTGTGGCCGGCCCGGGGAAATGCCCTTGGAACACGGTACATTCTCCGCCGACTACTATGGCGCCATCGCCGGGGCGACCTGGGGAATGGCCGCCGTCTACGGCCGCGATCTGGTGGGCGGCGGTCAGCAGGTCGATGTGTCCTGCGCCGAGGTGATCGCAGCTTCGTTCGTCGGTAGCCAGAACATTGGACTGGTGGCGCAAGAGGGCTATTTCGACAAGCGCACCGGCGTCGGCATGCCGCTGGGCGCGCCGGCAACCATATTGCCCTGTAAAGATGGACATGTGTGGATGCTGGCGCTCGAGAGCGGCCAGTGGGCAGGCCTTTGCAAGGTCATGGGCGATCCGGAGTGGGCGACCCTGGAGATGTTCAAGGACATGAACACGCGCGCCCAGAATGCCGACATCCTGTATTCCTTCATTCAGGAATGGACGGCCGAACATACCAAGATGGAAATCATGGAAAAATGTCAGGCTGCCGGTTGTCCGATCACCGCGGTATTCACGATCGCGGAAGCTGCAGAGCAACCGCATCTGCAGGCACGTGATTATTTCGTCGATATCGAGCATCCGGACCTTGGACGCATCCGTAATCTCGGTGCGCCGTTCAAGCTGTCGGCCAGTCCCGGCGGTCCCGTCGAGCCGGCGCCGCGCCTGGGGCAGCATAATGCGGAGGTGTATGGCCGGTTGTTCGGTCTGCAGACGGCGTCGATTGCCTCGTTGCAGGATCAAGATGTCATCTGACATCGCCAGGATAACGAGAGGAAAGCCGGTATGGGCAAGATACTGCCGTTGAAGGGTATCCGGGTCGCCAATTTCGGCTGGGTTTGGGCGGGACCGGTCGCCGGCCAGACGCTGGCATTTCTCGGTGCCGAGGTGTTCAAGGTCGAGTCGCGCCAGCGCATCGACATGACACGCACCTTGCCGCCCTTCGCCGAGGGTAAACCCGGGCCGGACCGCAGTCTTTCCAATCATGCAAGTTGGGCGGGCAACGGTTCCGTATCCCTGAACCTGAAGGAGCAGGAGGCATGCGATCTCGCGCGCGACCTCATCGTCCACTCCGACGTGGTGGTGGATAATTTCGGTCCCGGGGTGATGGATAGGCTGGGCCTGGGCTATGAACGGATGCGCCGGGCGAAACCCGACATCATCATGCTGTCCATGCCCGCTGCCGGACTGTATGGCCCGTTGGAGCATGTGCGCACCTATGGGTTGAGCCTCACGTCGGTGACCGGCCTCGACAGCCTGGTCGGCTACAAGAAGGGGGGGCCGGTACCGTTCGAGAATGCATTCTCCGATCCGCTGGCCGGTATCTTTGCGGCATTCGCCGCGATTACGGCGCTGAACCATCGCCGCAATACCGGCCAGGGCCAGCAAGTGGATTTTTCGCAGCAGGAGGCAGTGATGCAGATGGTCGGGCCGGCCTACATGGATTATTTGTTGAATGGCCGGATCGGTGGACCGAAGGGCAACGAGCATCCACTCGGTATCGCCGCGCCGCATTCGGTATTTCCTTGCCGCGGCGATGATCGTTGGATCAGCATCGCCGTGCATACCGAGTCGGAGTGGGCGGGCTTGGTCAGTGCAATGGGCGAACCGGAATGGGCGCAGGCGGAGCGGTACTCGACGCTGCAGGGGCGCATCGCCAATATCGATGCGCTGCATGCGCAACTCGCCGAGTGGACGGTGCAGCATGATGATCGTGCGCTGGCGGAACAGTTGCAGCACCATGGCGTGGCGGCTGCGCCGGTATTGAATGTAGGCGACTTGTTGCAGGATCCGCAGTATGTTTCACGCAAGACTTTCCTGGAGGTCGAGCATCCACTCGGCTTTCGCGAAACGATCTATGGTGCGTATATCAAGATGAGCCGTACGCCGCCCGATGTGCGGCCAGGACCCATGATCGGCCAGGATAACGATTATGTCTTCAGGGAAATCCTGGGGATGAGCGAAGAACGCTATCGCGACCTGGTGGAGCGCAAGATCATCTATTGAACGGCATCCGTTGGAGAGGGACATGTCTGAACAAAGCTTATCCGAAAAACCACTCGCAGGGCTGCGAGTCCTCGATGTATCGACCATGCTGGCCGGTCCCTACGGAGCGACGCTGCTCGGTGATCTTGGCGCTGATGTCATCAAGGTGGAATCGCATCTCGGTGATGACAGCCGGCGACTAGGAGCCATGCGCGATGGTGAGTGCGGTCCCTTTCTGAGCCTCAATCGCAGCAAACGCGCCATTGTCATCGACATGCAGTTGCCGCAGGGGCAGGAGTTGTTCGCCAAGCTTGCCGCGACTACGGATGTGCTGATCACCAACGTGCGCGAGCCGGCTCTCAGCAAGCTCGGACTGAACTACGAACAGGTGAAGGCGCATCGACCGGATATCGTCTGGATCGGCGTCACGGCGTTCGGGCCGGATGGGCCGTATGCGGGGCGCCCCGGAATCGACTTCCTGACACAGGGTTACTGCGGTGTCCTCGGGCTCAACGGCGAGCCGGACGGCGGCCCGGTACGGACCGGCTTCCCGGCCGTCGATGTCATCACTTCCCTGTTGGTCAGCAATGCCGCGCTCGCCGCGTTGCGTGTGCGCGATCGTACAGGTCAGGGCCAGCGCGTCGAGGTGTCGCTGCTGGATGCGCTGATGCATGCTCAGGCAAGTTCCATCGGCAGCTATCTGGCCACCGGCGAGCCGCCCAGGCGCACCGGTAATCGCAGCCAATACTTTGCACCATCCGGCGTCTATCCGACCAAGGATGGTCGGCACGTGATCATCACCACGCCGAGTGAAAAGTTCTTCGGCCATGTCTGCCGGGCTCTGGATGCGGAGTGGGATACCGATCCGCGCTTCCACGATATTACCTCGCGGCTCGCCAATCACGATGAGCTCGATCGCGTCATGTCCGAGCGGACGCGGCAATTCAATCGTGATGAGCTGGTCGAGCGCTTGATTGCCGCGGATGTGCTGACTGCACCGATCAACGATGTCGATGATGTCGTCAATGATCCGCAGATCCGCCACAATCGGATGATCGTCGGAGTGGAGCATCCGCTGCTCGGAAATGTGGAGGTGACCGGCGTGCCGATCCGATTCTATAGCACCCCGTGCCGCGTCGAAAAGCATCCGCCGATGCAGGGTGAACATACGCGCGAACTGCTGGCGACGCTGGGTTATACCAATACGGATATCGATGCGCTGATCAGTGCCGGCGTGGCCGCGGATCGGCAGGATATGCTGCGCCGGCGCGAGGCCAGGAAAGCCCGCCGGGCACAAGCGCAGCGCGCCTGATACCGATACATCGCGCGGGATCGATGCTGGATCCGCGAACGCCTGGATGCGGGTGGCGCAACCGGCCGGCGATTGCGATGATTGGGAGTTGCGCCGGCCGAGAATCCGTGCAGCTCGAAGTATCGAGCCAATGAGCGAGGAGCAACGAGGAGTAAGATGGGCCAGTTTCTGAAAGACGTCACCGTACTGGATTTGACGCAACAGTTTTGCACCGCGCTGTCCGCTGCCTTCCTGGGGGATTTCGGCGCCCGTGTGCTGCGCCTCGATCTGTTGCCGAAGTCATCGGAGACGACCGGCCGCTGGAATCATGAGGCCGATCTGATCCACCGTAATAAACTGTCCATTGCGGTCAATCCTGCAACTTCGCAGGGTCGGGATATATTGGCGGCTCTGGTCGCCAAGGCGGACGTGATCGTGACCGATTGGCAGCGCGACGAATTGACACGAATCGGGCTCGACTATGCGTCGGCCAGCGCCATGCGGCCGGACATCATTTTTGCCCGCCTGTCCGGTTTCGGGCCCGCCGGCCCCGATCAGGATCTGCCAGCCATCGATGAATTGGCGGCGGCGCGGACCGGGGCCATGCCGATTCTGCCGCAGCCGGGACAGCCGCCGGTCTATACCGGTAGCGGAGCGATGCATGCCACCGGACAACTGGCATTCGGGATCGTGACGGCACTGCTGTACCGCCTGCAGAGCGGCGAAGGCCAGGAAGTCGACGTTTCACTATTCGGCGCGAACATGTATGGATCGTCTCTGGATCTGCAGGCCTTCCTGGCGATCGGTCATGGCGATCGTTTGCTGAACCCGATTTCGAGGCTGGATGTCTCCAATCCGATGTCGGGTTCGGTATACGTAAGTGCCGACGGGCGCTGGGTCACACTCACCATGCCGGATACCGACCGCTGGTGGCCGGCGTTTTGCGGCATCGTCGATATCCCGCAGGACGATCCTCGCTTCGATTCGCATGAAAAACGTACGGAGATCAATCGGCTCGAGCTGATCCACGAACTGGAAGGGCGGTTTCGCCGGCATCCGGCCGACCACTGGCGCAAACAATTCCTCGACAAGCAGCTCTCCGCCGATATCATCGAACAGTTCGACTTTCCGGCGGACGATCCGAGTGCGCGCGATAATCGCTACATCATCGAACTCGATCATCCGAGCTTCGGCAAGGTGAAATCACTGGGCTTCCCGGTTTGGGCGAGTGACAGCCCGGCACGTCTCGACCGGCTGGCACCGTGCGTCGGCCAGCATACCGATCAGATCCTGCACGAACTGCTCGGCTACTCGCGCGAATTCATTCACGAGCTGGCGGATGCCGGCGTTCTGGCATAGGCGGAGTCCATCATGGCGAAGGCACTCGAGGGCGTCCGCGTCGTCGACTTGACGGTCTGGTTCCAGGGACCGGTTTCGGCACAGTATCTGGCTGATTTCGGCGCCGAGGTCATCAAGGTGGAGCGGCCCCAGGGCGGCGATCAAGGCCGCGGCGTACGCAGCATCAAATCGTTGGAAATCGGCGACTGGAACCAATACTTTCTAGTCACCAACCGTAACAAGAAGAGTATGGCGATCGATCTCAAGAAGCCGGGGGGACAGGAGATCCTGTACCGGCTGATCGAGAAATCCGATGTGTTCCTGTCGAATCTCGCACCGAGCATGCTCGATGGCTGGAACCTGTCTTACGAGAAGCTGTCCGCCGTCAATCCCAGGCTCGTATATGCCACGAATACCGGCTACGGCAGGTTCAGCAAGGTTACGAAGCCCTCCTTCGACATGACGGTGCAGGCGCTGACCGGCATCATGGCGCGCCTCGGCGAGCCCGAGCAGCCGCCCATCTATCTCGGCATGGGCTCCGGTGATGCCTACGGCGGTATTATGTCGGCATTGGGTATCGTCCTTGCACTGTACCATTGCCGGCGCACCGGCAAGGGTCAGAGCATCGATGCGTCGCTTTACGGCGCCCAACTGTACCTGGGCGCCCGGCATCTGCAGGCCTATCTGGCCGGCAACAAGGAAAGTGCTCTGCAGCGCTCGCGCCGGCAGGTCGAGAATCCGCTGTGGAATCTGTATCCCACCACCGGCAAGTGGATCTACATCTGCGAACCCAATGAGGACCGGCGTTTCGCGGCATTATGCTCGGCGCTGAGCCAGCCCGCAGCGCTTGCCGACGCGCGCTTTACGGATGCGCATCGGCGTCGGGAACATCACGAGGCACTGATCGCGGCGATCGAAGCGGAGACGCTCAAGCGCAGCCACGACGATCTTATGGCGGCACTGGATGCAGCCGGCATCATCGCCAGCCCGGTGAACAATTTTGCCGACGTGGTGCGCGACGAGCAGGCCTGGCAGAACCGCTATTTCATGAAAACCTATTGCGAGGAAGTGCAACGCGAGGTGGATATCCGCGGCTTGCCGGTGACGCTGTCGAAGTCGCCGGGAGAGGTGCACTGTCTCGGTCCGCAGCTTGGTCAGGACACCGAACTGCTGATGATGGATCTGCTGAGTTACGACTGGGAGCAGATCGAAGCGTTCAAGGCCAAGGGTGCGATTCCCTGAACCGGCCTGTTCAAGAGGGAGCCAGGTGGAAGCAATGAATACAGCAAATTTCAGCGACTGGGCCGTGGTCAAGGGCGAGGGCCTCGATAACTTCAAGGAAATTGTCTACGAAAAGCGGCATCACCGGACGCTCGGCGGTGGCGTCGCACGCATCGCGCTGAACAAGCCCGAGAAGATGAACGCGATGACCGTCGCTACGGTGGATGAAATGTTTCGCGCATTCTATGACGCGAGCCATGATTCATCGATCGGCGTGATCGTAGTCGCAGGCCGTGGAAAGCATTTCGGCGCCGGCGGCGATGTCAATTGGGAACGCTGGGGTTTGCGGGAGGCCTTCTACAACCGTTACCCGCCCAACCGCCTGATCAGGATGTCGCGCAAGCCGGTGATCGCGCAGGTGCAGGGATATTGCGTCGGCGGCCACAATCATATGGCTTATTGCTGCGATTTTACGATCGCCGCCGACAATGCGGTGTTCGGCCAAGCCGGCCCGCGCGTATCCTCGCCAGCGGACGGTTATTTCGTACCGTATCTGACCAAGGTGGTTGGCGCGAAGAAGGCCCGTGAACTCTGGATGCTATGCCGCAAGTACAAGGCCGAACAGGCATTGCAGATGGGGCTCGTCAATACCGTTGTTCCACTCGACCAACTGGAGGCCGAGGTGGAGAAGTGGTGTGAGGAAATGCTGTCGGTCAGCCCAGGTTGTCTGGAGATCCTCAAAGCCGCCTTCGATCAGGAAATGGACGGCTACAAGGAACCGTGCAGCATCTCGGCCGCAATGTATCCGGACTGGTTCGACATGCCGGAAGGCAAGGAGGGGGGAGCCGCCTTCGTCGAGAAGCGTCCGACCCGGTTCTGGGATATTCGCAGGCGTGAAACCGAGATGCGTCGGCAGTTGCTGGAGGAGTATGAGGCGCTGCAGGCCGAAGGCAAGGGAACGTGAGTACGCATATTTTGCAGGACACTATCTGTCGTGCCGGCATCAGGCCGTTTTCAAGCCTCCACTGTGAGAGATTGCGTTTCGCGGTGTCGCACGATCGCGCGCGACGCTGTGGATGATGCTGATGACGATCGCCGGTTAAAACATTGAAGCCGAATCCGAATTACGGCAATGGAATCTTTCGCAGGCGCGTGCGATTCGATGTTTCGTCACGTCAGGTACACGTCGATCTCGAGGATACCAACCACGCGTTTCGTCTAGTGCTGAGTCATGATGGCGAACATATCACGGCAATCGAACCGGAATTCGTCCGCCATCCGTTCAACACCTGCCCCGAATCAAAGAAATATCTGGTGGGACTTCTCATCGGCCAGCCGCTTCAGCAGGTGCCCGATATTCGCCGTGCACTCGAGACGCGCTCGAGTTGCACGCATGTCACGGACATGACGGCGCTGGCGCTGAGCCATGTTGGCGAGCCGGGGCTCGAGCGCCTTTATGATATCGAGGTCGATGATGAACGTGATGGGCGTGCGCGGGCACGAATCACCTGTGATGGACTGGCCATGCACGATTGGATCGTTGCGGCGCACGCTGTGGTTGAGCCTCGTGTTTTTGCCGGTCAGCCGATGATGCGAGGCTTTCATGCCTGGGCGCGCGAGGCCTTCTCCGGCCTGCAGCGGGAGGCGGCATTCATGCTGCAGCGCGGCTACTTCGTCGCGCAGGCGCGCCGCTATGACAGTTCGCCGGAACGGGAGCATCCGGCGATTCGCGATGGCATGCCCGACGGTGTTTGCTATTCGTACAGTGCGCCTGTCGTGCAGCGGGCCGAGCGTATCGAGGGCAGCAGGCGCGACTTCACCGACAATCCCGAGGCGCTGCTGCGGTTCGAGCGCTAGAATTGGCGTATTGCAGCGGTAGTGCAATACCGCGGGGCCACGAGGCAGATCGTGGCTGCTTCGCTACTCGCCTCGCCGCGCAGGCGTTCGAGGAAAGACTTGGCCGCCGCCTGTTGTCAGCCGAGCGCGCCGGTGGCTTTGGCGGTCGCACAGCGCTGCTCGTCGTAGCCGAGTACGTCGCGCAATATCTGTGCGGTGTGTTCGCCGGCAGTCGGCGCGATAGCAGGCGCCGGCAGTTCCTCGCCGATGAAGTGTACGGGAAACTCGAGCATATCCGCGCCATGCGCCGTGTGCGGCAGAAGCTTGAATCGCGCCTTGAACTGCGGATCGTCGACGATGTTCTGTGGCGTATTCACCGGCGCGATCGGAGTATTCGCTTCAGCGCTGAACTGTAGCCACTGTTGGCTGGTCTTGGTCTTGAAGAGGGTACGCAACTCGGCCTGCAGTTCGCGGTTGCCGCGCGCATGATCGGCATATTTTGAGCCGGGCCATTTCTCGAAAAGATCCATACGGCCGACGCCCGTGCAGAAATTCTTCCAGAACGCCTGTTCGGAGGCCATGAACAGTATGTGGCCGTCGGCGGACTCATAGATTTGATAGCGTACACCCTCGCGCATACCGGCAGTGGCGACCGGACGTCGCGCGTAACCGTCGGCCTTGTTGCCGGTCACGATATCCTCGGGACGTGCATAAGCCATGTAGCTTTCGCTGCGATACCAGTCAAAGGCTGCAGCGGCGTCGCTCTGAGCTAGCTCCATGAAGCAGCCTTGGCCTGTGGCACGAGCACGCAGCACGCTGGCCAGTACGGCGAGGCCGCCGTATAACGGGGCCGCATTGATACCGATGCCGATATGCTCCGGGATATAGCAGAAACCTTCCTCATCGTAGGCGGGCGTGCAGGCTCCCGACCAGGTGTCATACGCGATACCGTGGGATGGCATGTCCTTGTACGGACCCGTCATACCGTAGCCGGAGACGGTGCAGAATACGATCTTGGGATTGATCTGCCGCAGATCCTCATAGCCGAGGCCATACTTTGCCAACGCGCCGGGTTTGGACGCCTCGATGACCACCTCGGCGCCCTTGACCAGTTCCCGATAGATTTCGCGGGCCGCCTCGACCTTGAGGTTGAGGGTGATGCTCTTCTTGCCACGGTTGAGGTGGTAATGCATCAGTGAGGTACCCTGGATGATCGGCCAGGTCATCTCGCGGATATAGTCGCCCGCCGGAGTTTCAACCTTGATGACCTCGGCACCGAGATCGACGAGAGCGGTCGTGATGGCGGCCGGACCGAGGATGGAGCTCTCGATGACGCGGAGCCCTGCAAGGGGAGCGGTTTGGGTCATGTCGTTCCTTGGCGGTTTTGCCGCCGTACTGATTTTCGATCCAAAGCACCGTGGAGGTCAGCCCGTGGAAATCAACGGCGGACTCAGGCGATTCTTAGTATTGACTGGGGTATGGAGGGCTCATACGTCCATAAGGACTAACGCAGCAGCGCCAGGCGCATCACCATGATCCATGGGAGTGACGAAACGCAAAAATAAGGCGCCTGGCGCGTGATTTCATGGTTACGGAACTGTCTTCGCGGGGTTCGCAGCTGGAGCCGCGGATTTTTGTCATCTGCACTTGGCAATCACTTTGTCCGCATAGCGCTGAATCGCTTCCTGCTTCACCTTCAGTGAAGGTTGCTGTTGCATGATGGCACCGACCCCCATCTCGGCCATGATGCCGGGGACGCTCCAGGGAGTGACCTGAAGATCGGTGACGCCCAGGTCTTCCAGACGCCGAATGTCATCGATCGAATCGGCATCGGGGCAGTGCAGCATGATGTCGAACGGCTCCTTGTCGCGACCATACTCGCGGCGATAGCCGTTTAATTCGGCGATCACCCCTTCGACATCCGATTTGTTGTGAATGACGCTGACCCAGCCGTCACCGAGGCGTGCGGCGCGGCGCATGGCCGGCGCAGTCGTTCCGCCTACATAGATGGGAATCTTCTTTTTCGGTACCGGCGCCATGGTCAGGCGGTCGAAATCATAGTATTTGCCGTGAAATTCGTTCATACCGCCGCGCATCAGCAAGCGCAGAATCTGGATGGCCTCGTCCTGGCGCGCGCCGCGAGTCTTCATGTCCATACTGAGCCATTTGAATTCCTCAGGCATCCACGCCAGACCGACACCCAGACTAATGCGGTCGTCGGCAAGGGCGGCGACCGAGCACAGACTCTTGCCTTCGAGTAACGGTTGGCGGACGGCCAGCCTGAGCACCGATGGCATGAAGCGGATGCGCTTGGTGACGACGGCCATTGCCGTGATTGCCACCCATGGATCCAGGACGGGCATGTCCAGCGGCCAGAAGCGGCTCCCATCCGGAGTATATGGATAGGGAACGGAAGTCACCTCGGGGAAGAACGGGGCATCGGCGACTTGGATGCAATCCCATCCGGCTTCGTCGGCCGAACGTGCGACTTCCTGAAGTTCGCCAGGAGGCACCATGAACATATGGAATCCGAATCTCATGACATGTTCTCCCCTTCATGCTTGCTGCTGGGTACTTAATTCATCGACTGCGCTCGGCAGTCCGGTGCGGACTTGAGATCGCGCCGGTCGTCCGCTCGGCCGCGAGCGCCGGGTGATTATGCATGATCGAGATCTCGCCGGATGCATGCGAGGGTTTCAATAGTCCTTGACGGGCGTATCGCCGGTGAGCGGGTGCGTTCATACGCACAGTGTGCCCGGGACAGCGTGCCCGGGGTCTTGCACAATACTTCGACGCGCTGAAGATCCACGATGCCGAAGCTCGGATTGAGCGGCGCCATGCAAAACCAGACCCAGTGATTTGCCATAATCTCAATATTCGTTGTGGCTGTGCAACATTCTGGCGTCCTATGCCCTGAAGCTGGCGCGATGCTGCCGCCAGCCTTATGTGCTTATAATTCGTGCCTGCGCCGGACGCGTATCTGCGTCGGGCTGCTCCTGCCGTTCCGCCTGTCTTGGTCCGGCACCATAAACTGATTACGCCGAGAGCCAACGATGAGCCGAGACGATACCTTGCCGAATTCCGCACAACTCGATGCCTGGCGTGTTGCGGCCGCCAAGTCGGCACCAGGCGGCGATGTCGAGGCGTTGAACTGGCATACACCGGAGGGCCTGACCGTCAAGCCGCTGTATACGGCGGCCGACACGGCCGAGCTGCCGTTTGCAGATACCCTGCCGGGATTCGCCCCCTTTCTTCGGGGACCGCAGGCCACCATGTATGCGGTGCGACCCTGGACGATCCGCCAGTACGCGGGATTTTCTACGGCGGAAGAAAGCAATGCGTTCTATCGTCGTGCGCTGGCCGCGGGTGGACAGGGCATCAGCGTGGCATTCGATCTTGCCACCCATCGCGGCTACGACAGTGATCATCCGCGCGTCACAGGCGATGTCGGTAAGGCTGGCGTGGCGATCGATAGCGTCGAGGACATGAAAATTCTGTTCGATGGCATCCCACTCGACAGGGTGAGTGTGTCGATGACGATGAATGGCGCGGTATTGCCGATACTAGCGGGCTATATCGTCGCCGGTGAAGAGCAGGGCGTGACGCTGAGCGAGCTTTCCGGGACCATTCAGAACGACATCCTCAAGGAGTTCATGGTCCGCAATACCTATATCTATCCGCCGGAACCCAGCATGCGCATCGTCGGCGACATCATCGCCTACACCGCGCGGAACATGCCGAAATTCAACTCGATCAGCATTTCCGGCTATCACATGCAGGAGGCAGGCGCCAACCAGGCGCTGGAGCTCGCCTTCACGCTCGCCGATGGCAAGGAGTACGTGAAGGCAGCACTGGAACGCGGACTCAACGTGGACGAGTTCGCCGGCCGGCTATCGTTCTTTTGGGCGATCGGCATGAATTTTTATCTGGAAATCGCCAAGATGCGCGCGGCTCGGCTGCTATGGCATCGGATCATGAAGGATTTCGGTGCTCGCAAGGACAGGAGCTTGATGCTGCGTACCCACTGTCAGACATCAGGATGGAGCCTCACCGAGCAGGATCCGTACAACAACGTTGTACGCACGACGATCGAGGCGATGGCTGCGGTGTTCGGCGGCACGCAGAGCCTGCATACCAATGCTCTCGATGAGGCGATCGCGCTGCCGACGGATTTCAGTGCCCGTATCGCCCGCAACACTCAGCTGATCATCCAGGAAGAGACGAATATCACCCGCGTCATCGACCCCTGGGCCGGCAGCTACATGATGGAAAGTCTCACCCAGCAGATGGCCGACAAGGCCTGGAGCATCATCGCCGAGGTCGATGCCATGGGCGGCATGACCCGGGCGGTCGAGTCGGGTTGGGCCAAGCTCAGGATCGAAGCCAGCGCCGCTGAGAAACAGGCGCGTATCGACTCCGGGACCGACGTGATCGTGGGCGTGAACAAGTATCCGCCGCCGAAAGCCGAGCCGATCGAGATCCTGGAAGTCGATAATCTCGCCGTGCGCGAGAATCAGATCAAGCGCTTGGCAGCGCTGCGCGCCGGGCGCGATACTGACGCCGTGCAGGCCGCGTTGCAGGCATTGACGGAATCTGCCAGAACCGGCGAAGGTAATCTGCTCGAGCTGTCGGTGCGTGCTGTTCGGCTGCGCGCTACGGTCGGCGAGGTGAGCGACGCGTTGGAGAAGGTGTTTGGACGGCATCGAGCCGATACTCAAAAGGTGACCGGAGTGTACGCAGCCGCCTATGACAGTGCCGAAGGATGGGAGAAGCTCAAGCGCGAGATAGACGCTTTTGCTGCCGAAAACGGCCGCAGGCCGCGCGTGATGATCGCGAAGCTCGGACAGGACGGTCACGACCGCGGCGCCAAGGTGGTCACGACCGCCTTTGCGGATCTGGGGTTCGACGTGGACATCGGCCCCCTGTTCCAGACCGCGGAGGAATGCGCTCGTCAGGCCATCGAGAACGATGTCCACGCGGTCGGCATCTCGACCTTGGCCGCGGGTCACAAAACTCTGGTGCCGGCGATCGTCGAAAGCCTCAAGGCGCAGGGCGGCGAGGACATTATCGTCTTCGTCGGCGGCGTCGTTCCCCAGCAGGACTACGAATTCCTTTTCGACGCCGGTGTGAAGGGGGTCTACGGACCCGGTACGCCGATTCCGGCGAGCGCAAAGGATGTGCTTGAACAAATCAAGGCTCACCTCAAGCAGCGTCCGTGAGTCTGTCTCCCGAAACGCTGGCCCTGGTCGAGGGGCTGCGGCGTGGCGAACGGCGTGCCCTCGCCAAGTCGATTACATTGCTCGAATCGACGCGCCGCGACGATCGTGTGCGCGCCGATGCGTTGCTCAATGAACTGTTGCCCTCGACGGGCCGCTCCTGCAGGCTGGGCATCTCCGGTGTTCCCGGAGCCGGCAAGTCGACCTTCATCGAAGCGCTCGGCCTGTACCTGATAGAGCGGGGTCATCGTGTGGCGGTGCTCGCCGTCGATCCTTCTTCCAGCCGATCGGGTGGATCCGTCCTCGGCGACAAAACGCGCATGGAGCGTTTGTCCGTGCAGCCGGCAGCATACATCCGGCCGAGTCCTTCCAGTGGCACGCTTGGCGGCGTGGCGGAAAAGACCCGCGAAGCCATGCTGGCCTGCGAGGCCGCGGGCTTCGACATCATCATCATAGAAACCGTGGGTGTCGGCCAGAGCGAGATCGCGGTAGCGGGGATGACCGATGTGTTCGTGCTGCTCCAGTTGCCCAATGCCGGCGACGAATTGCAGGCGATCAAGCGTGGCGTGATGGAAGTCGCCGACATGATCGTCATCAACAAGGCTGACCTCGACGCCGATGCGGCGACCCGTGCGCGCGCGATGATCACCAGTGCATTGCGCACATTTTCACTGCATGGCCGCGGAGACAGCCAGCCGCCGGTGCTGCAGCTCAGTGCATTGAAAGGTGAAGGCATCGCGGACTTCTGGACTGCCGCCGGGCAGATCGTTGCCGAACGGCACGCCAGCGGCGCATTCACAGAACGCCGGCGCAGCCAGGCACTATCCTGGATGTGGGATAATGTTCATGCTCGTCTTTTGGCGGATTTTCATGCGCATCCTGGAGTCAGGGCGGCGCTACCCAGCGTGCTGCAGGACGTGAACGAGGCGAAGGTAGCGCCGTCAGCCGCCGCCCGCGCTCTGCTCGAACTGTTCAAGCACTGAAGCGTAAAGGAACAGCAACGATAATCAGACCGACTCAGGCCTGAGGCAGGCCGGGTCTGGGCGAATCCGACTACTCCGGTCCCGGAATGCCTGGACCGGAGTAGTCGGCCGGAATAGTCAGGTTGAGAAGAAGGAGTTCGAATGAGTGACACCGGGAAACGACCGTTTCGCATTCTCGGCATCCAGCAGATCGCGATCGGCGGGCCGAGCAAGGCACGTCTGCGTACCCTGTGGGTGGACTTGTTCGGCCTCGAGGTCACGGGTACGTTCCGTTCCGAGCGTGAGAACGTCGACGAAGACATCTGTACTCTCGGAACCGGTCCGGGCAGAGTGGAGGTCGACCTGATGGAACCGCTGGATCCGAATGGTAAACCCGCCGTCCATACGACGCCGCTGAATCATATCGGTCTGTGGGTGGACGATCTGCCGAAGGCGATGGAATGGCTCGCCGCGCAGGGACTGCGGTTCGCGCCGGGCGGAATTCGTCGCGGAGCGGCGGGCTACGACATCTGCTTCGTGCATCCCAAGGGCAACGATCAGTTCCCGCTCGGTGGCGAAGGGGTGCTGATCGAACTTGTGCAGGCGCCGCCCGATGTGATCGCAGCATATCGGTAAAGTGTGCCGCAGTATCGGTGTTCGCCGTAACACTGGGTGGCGCCAGTGCGTTGCCGCCGGTGGACTGCCATGACGAGGCGACCAAGCAGCTCGGCAAGGCTGACTATGCGTGGACTAGGAGCGGCGATGGAATCCGCGCTGTCCGCCATCGATGAGGAGGTGCACGAATGAGTGGAAGCGACACATTTCGCGCCGAAGTGCGGCAATGGCTGGAGGCCAATTGCCCGCCTTCGATGCGCATGCCGGTCAAGACCGACCAAGATATGGTGTGGGGTGGTTCCCGTATCACCTTCCATTCTGCGGACCAGCGTCTTTGGTTCGAACGCATGCGCGATCGCGGCTGGCTCGTCCCGGGTTGGCCGAAGGCTTACGGTGGCGGCGGCCTCGAGCCGCGCGAACTGCGAATCCTCGAGAAGGAGATGCGCGCGCTGGGTTGTCGTCAGCCGCAGTATAACCTCGGAATCTGGATGCTCGGCCCGGTGCTGCTCGAATTCGGCACCGAACCACAGAAGTTGGAGCACCTCGTGCCCATGGCACGCGGCGAGGTACGTTGGTGTCAGGGCTTCTCGGAGCCGAGTGCCGGTTCGGATCTTGCGAGTCTGAGAACCGCTGCGGTGCGTGATGGCGAGGATTTCGTCATCACGGGCCAGAAAATCTGGACCAGCCATGGCGATAAGGCCGACTGGATGTACGCCCTGGTGCGAACCGATCCGCAGGCCAAGAAACAGCAGGGCATCAGTTTCATTCTGCTCGACATGAAGACGCCCGGCATTATCGTGCGCCCCCTCGGGCTGATCAGCGGCAAGTCGGAGTTCTGCGAAGTATTCTTCGACGCCGTGCGAGTACCGGCCAGGCACGTCATCGGGGGCGTCAATCAGGGCTGGCGCGTAGCGAAAAAATTGCTCGAACACGAGCGGGCCGCAATGTCGACGTTGTCCTCAGGCGCGGCCCCATCGTTTGATATGCTGACCATCGCAAAGTCGTATTTGGATGCGGCAGGTCCGGTATGGCGGGACCGCGTAGCTGCCGCGCTGATGGACCAGCAAGCCTTCTCGTTGACCATGCGGCGTCTGCAGGAATTGATGCTGGCACGTGAAGACGCATCCGGCGTCAGTTCGATCATGAAGCTGGTGCAGACCGAGCAGGAATCCGCCAAGCATGAACTGCTGCAGCAGCTCATGGGGCAGCGCGCCCTGAGCCTGGACAGTGAGGGTTTCACTCCCGAGGAGCTCGCGGTGTGCCGATTCTGGCTCTATACCAAGTCGTACACCATTGCCGGCGGCTCATCGGAAATCCAACTTAATATTATTGCCCGGCATGTACTCGGACTGCCGACGTGAGGGCGCGGTGACACTCCTGCTAAACGACGAACAGCGTTTGCTGCGCGACAGCGCACGAGACTTTCTGGCGACACGGTCACCGGTTGCAGCGCTGCGAGCGCTGCGTGATCGCGGCGACGAGCGCGGTTATGACCCACAACTGTGGCATGAGATTGCCGAACTCGGCTGGCCGGCAGCAGTACTGCCTGAAGCGTACGGCGGTCTGGGAGTCGGTTACAAGGGGCTCGGCGCGGTGTTCGAACAGATTGGTCGGACGCTTGCAGCGACCCCTCTTTTACCCACTGTCGTATTGGGCGGAGGACTGCTCGCCGAGGCCGGTAGTACGGCATTGCGTGATTTCTGGCTACCGAAGATCGCTGCCGGTGAGGCGCTGTTTGCCCTCGCTCTCGAGGAGGCGCCGCGTCATGATCCCACGCAGGTAACATTGCGTGCATGGAGTGAGGCGGGTCACTGGCGGCTGGATGGCGACAAGCAGTTCGTACTGGATGGCCATATTGCCGATCGGATGATCGTGGTGGCGCGCAGTTCGGGTACAGCGGGGCAGCAGGCGGGACTCAGCCTGTTCCTGGTGGATCCGGCCACACCCGGCGTGCAGATCGAGCGTACTTCATTGGTCGATAGCCGCAATGCAGCACGCGTTCGCTTCTCGCAGGTCCAACTCGATGGCGGGGCGCTGATCGGTGCGCCTGATCAGGCTTTTGCCGTGCTCGATGCGGTGCTCGATCGGGCGCGAGCCTGTATTGCCGCCGAACTACTGGGTGTGATTACTGAAGCGTTCGAGCGTACCGTCGCTTACCTAAAGGAAAGAGTGCAATTCGATGTGCGGATTGGTTCATTCCAGGCCCTGCAACACCGTGCTGCACGGCTGCATGTAGAGATCGAACTGCTGCGCAGCAGTGTTGCTGCGGCGCTCGAGGCTATGGATGCTGCAGGCAATGAGGCTGCCGAACTCGTGAGCGTTGCCAAGGCGCGCGCTTCCGATCTGAGTGAAAAGGCTCTCAACGAGGCGGTGCAGATGCACGGTGGAGTTGGTGTCACGGATGCTCTCGAGATTGGTTTTTTTCTCAAGCGTGCCCGCGTGCTGCAGCAAACCTTCGGCGATGGTTCGTATCACCGCGATCGTTATGCACGGTTGCGGGGGTTCTGACGAGTTCTGGTACCGGAAAATACCGATCTGTTGTTCGCCTTTATCGAATCGGACTAGGCGCCAATAATCATCGTTGGCGGCATCGTTCCCAACCGCAGCTTGGATTTCAAGTGAGAGGATCGATATGACAGGGCGCCTGAAAGGAAAGGTTGCCTTCATTACCGGAGGCGGTTCGGGTATCGGTGCGGCGACGGCATGCCGCTTCGCGGAAGAAAAGGCTATCGTGATCATCTGCGGCCGGCGCAAGGAATTGCTCGACCAAGTCGTTGCCGCTATCTGCGCCAAGGGCGGTCAGGCATATGCAGTGCAGGTCGACGTCAGCAATGAGGATCAGTACGTCGATGCGATCAACGATGCGGCGCGATGCCACGGGCGTCTCGACATCCTGGTCAACAACGCCATGGCCTATTCTGCTGGACCGATCGAAGCCACATCGACAGCCGCTTGGCATGTCAATTTTTCGACTACGCTCGATGGCACTTTTTGGGGTACACGGGCGGCGATGCAACTGATGCATCAGCAGGGTATGGGCGGATCCATCGTGAATGTCTCATCGATTTGCGGCCTATCCGGCGCTGCCTACATGGCGGGCTACAGTGCGGCCAAGGCGGCTATCATCAATTTCTCACGCGCCGCGGCAGCCGAAGGCGGCGAGCACAATATCCGCTGCAACGTCGTGATACCCGGTACGGTGGAGACTCCACCGATGCTCGAGATGCTGAAGAGCGAGGCGTTGCGCAGCAAGACCGAAAAACTGATTCCCATGCGTCGTGTAGGACAACCCATGGAGGTCGCCAACGCTATTCTTTTTCTGGCTTCGGATGAGGCGTCGTACGTGAACGGTTCCACACTGACGGTGGACGGCGGCCAATCTTCCACCCTGCTTACTTCCGCTGCATTCGATTGATGGCCATGGATAATTCCCGACTCCTGGCGCGCGTCGATCGTCTCGAATCCATCGAGGAGATTCGGCAGCTCGCTGCCAAGTATTCGCTGTCCCTCGATATGCGTGACCTGGACGCACATGTGAACCTATTCGCCCCTGATATTCGCGTCAGCCATGAAAAAGTCGGGCGGATACACCTGAAGGCCTGGTTGGACGATACGCTGCGTAACCAGTTCACTGGGACTTCACATCATCTGGGCCAGCACATCATCGAGTTCAAGGACCCGGACCACGCGATCGGCGCCCTGTATTCCAAGAACGAGCACGAGTGCGGCGGCGAGTGGGTCATCATGCAGATGCTGTATTGGGATGACTACGAACGCATCGAGGGGCGCTGGTATTTCCGGCGCAGACTGCCGTGCTATTGGTATGCCACGGACCTCAACAAGCCGCCGGTGGGAGATATGAAAATGCGTTGGCCGGGGCGGGAGCCGTATGACGGCGCTTTTCATGAGCTGTTCCCGTCGTGGAAGACATTCTGGGCGACACGTCCAGACCGGGACAAGCTGCCGGAGGTGGCCGTGCCGGCGCCAGTCGAACATTTCCTCGAAACCATGCGGCGTGGTGCGCCGACGCCAAAGATCCGGGTGCGCTGATATGACGAGGCTTTTCGATCATCTGCAACTCGGCGATATCGCGCTTTCCAATCGCGTGATCATGGCACCGATGACGCGCTCACGAGCCGAAGCCGGCGCCGTGCCGACCGCTCTCATGGTCGAGTATTATCGGCAACGCGCCAGCGCCGGGCTCATCGTTTCCGAAGGTATCGCGCCATCGCCTCATGGCATCGGTTACTGCCGCACCCCAGGCATCTATAATAGCGAGCAGGTCGTCGGCTGGCACCGGGTGACCGATGCCGTGCATCAGGCTGGCGGGCGCATCGTCGCCCAGATCATGCATTGCGGCCGTGTGGGTTCCCGCCTCAATAAACCTGCCGATGCAAGGACGGTGGCGCCTTCTGCCGTACGTGCAGCCGGAATGGTCCATACCGATGTCGCCGGCATGCAGAATCACGATCTGCCTCGATCATTGGCACTCGAGGAGATTCAGGGCGTGGTCGATGAGTATGCAGCCGCGACGCGGAATGCCCTGGCAGCGGGATTCGATGGAGTGGAGTTGCACTGTACCAGCGGCTATTTGCCGATGCAGTTCATGGCGACCAACACCAATTTACGCACCGACTCCTATGGAGGATCTGTGCACAATCGGGTGCGTTTCGTGATCGAGACGCTGGAGGCCATGGTCGGTGTGGCCGGCGACCGGGTCGGAATGCGCATTTGTCCAGGCAACCCGTTCAATGACGTGATCGATCCGGAACCGGCAGCGACCTATGGGGCGCTGCTTTCCGGCAGTGCCCATTTGAATCTGACTTATCTGCACGTGATTCGCTCACCGCTCGAGGACTTCGATGCCTTCGGGTTTGCGCACGAGCATTTCAAAGGGCCGCTTATCCTCAATGATGGTTTCGATGGCGCTTCCGCTTCGCAGGCGCTGGCCGAGGGCTGTGGCGCAGCGATTTCCTTTGCGCGTCATTTCATCGGCAATCCCGACCTTGTGCGTCGTCTGCGTGAGGGTTTACCGCTCAACGACTTCGATTCCAAGACGCTCTATACGCCGGGATCGGCAGGCTATACCGACTATCCCTGCGCACCGACCTGATTCGCCGATGCCGGAGATCATCCCGCTCATGGTCCTTGCCTGCCACGAACCCGGCAGACACAGGCTGCGTCGCGGTGTTGGATGCGAGCGTCCCGCTCATGGTCCTCGTCTGCCGTGAATCCGAAGGCACGGCAGACGAGGACCATGAGCGGGACAGCCCCGCCACGAAGTGATTTCGACGCAGGTTCGTGGCAGGCAAGGACCATGAGCGGGATGGACCAACCCTCGCAGCGGCTTCGACCGCCCCTGGTGCCGGGGGCCAGTTGGGGGCGCTAGGCTGCCAGGCCGAGCTGTTTCAGCAACGGTTCGATGCGCGGCTTGCGACCGCGGAATTCCACGAAGGCTTCCATCGCATCGCGACTGCCGCCCTGTTCCAGGATGGCGGACAGGAATCGTTGTGAAACCTGGGGATCGAAGATGCCGCTTTCCTCGAAGGCACTGAAGGCGTCGGCCGCCAATACTTCAGCCCATTTATAGCTGTAGTAGCCAGCGGCGTAGCCGCCGGAAAAAATATGCTGAAAGCTGTGCGGAAAGCGATTGAACGACGGCGGGCGCACCACGGCGACCTCGGCGCGGACTTCATCGAGAATCCGCATGATGTGAGTGACCGGCATCCGCTCGTTGTCGGACTCGCTGTGAATGAGCAGGTCGAACAGGGCAAATTCCAACTGGCGTACGGTCTGCATGCCGGCGTGGAAGGTGCGGGTGCCGAGCAGGCGCCGGAGTTCAGTCTGGGGCAGCGGCTCACCGCTGTCCACATGAGCGGAAATGAGCGGCAGCACTTCCTCGCGCCAGGCGAAGTTTTCCATGAATTGACTGGGTAGTTCGACGGCATCCCAGGGGACGCCGTTGATACCGGCAACGCTCGGATAATCGACACGTGTCAGCATATGATGCAGTCCATGGCCGAACTCATGGAACAGGGTGACGACTTCGGAGTGGGTCAATAAAGAAGGCTGGCCGCCTGTCGGCGGCATGAAATTGCAGACCAGATAGGCCACAGGGAGCGAATGCTTGTCCCGCAGGCGTTTTCGTCCGACGCAATCATCCATCCAGGCGCCGCTGCGCTTTTTCTCTCGCGCATACAGGTCGACGAAAAAACCGGCACGTACGGATCCGTCCGAATCGAGGATGTCGTAGTAGCGTACGTCAGGGTGATAGACATCGACGCCGTCGCGCTCGGCGATACGAACTCCATAAAGTCTGCCGGCTACGGCGAACAGACCGGCAAGCACCTTGGGCAGCGGAAAATACGGTCGCAGCGCTTCTTCCGACACCTCGAAACGTTGCCGCTTGAGCTGTTCGGCATGGAAGGCGACGTCCCATGCCTGCAGATCGCGGCCGGCGAAGCGTATCAGCTCGTCGTATTCGTGCCGGGCCACAGGCTGGCTGCGGCGCGCCAGTTCCTTAAGAAAATCCCGCACCTCGGCAACCGAACCCGCCATCTTCGTCGCCAGGGAATACTCGGCATAATTCGGATAGCCGACGAGGGCGGCGATCTCATGGCGCACGGCGAGAATCCGGGTCATCAGCAGGCTGTTGTCCCAGCCGGAAGCGGCAGATTCCCCCTGGTCCGATGCTCGTGTGACCCAGCCTTCGTAGAATTCCCGACGCAGCGGTTCGTGCTCGGCGTGCATCAGAACGGCCTGGTAGTTCGGCGCATCCAGTGTGAAATACCAGCCTTCCAGCTGACGCGCACGGGCGGCGAGATTTGCGCGTTCGAGAATGGGCGTGGGCAGGCCGCTGAGTTCGGCGGGATCGGTGACATGGCGCGACCAGGCGTTGGTGGCATCCATGACATTCTCGTCGAATTTCGCTTGCAGACTGACGAGTTGCTCCATCAGCCCCTTGAAATGCTGTTTGCGATCTTCGGGCAGCGCCACACCCGCAAGCCTGAAGTCCCGCAATGCATTATTGATCAACTTGCGTTGAGCGGCGGTCAGCTGAGCCGCTTCGCGAGCGAGGATTTCCTGGTAAGCCTGGAATAGGCGCTCATTCTGGGCGAGGTCGGTCTGCCAGGCGGTCAGCAGCGGCAGGCAGGCGTTATAGGCAGCACGCAGGGCATCGTTGTTGACTACGCCGTTCATATGACTGATGGGTGACCAGGTGCGTGCCAGTTGATGCTGCATTTCCTCCAGCGGCACGATCAGGCTGTCCCAGCCGGCGGCATTGGATTGCAGCAATGCCGTGAGGCGTTCGCGGTGTGCTGCGAGTAGCGCGCGGAGGGTCGACTCGATGTTTTCGGTGCGAATGGCCGAAAAGACGGGCAGTTCATTGCGGATCATGGCGGCCTGGGTCATGCGTGAGTCCGGTCGTTAGGTGCGTGTCGAGAAGGACTGATGCGATCGTCCGACTCGCGCGCCGGGTGTGGGGCATCGCCGGTAGTCAGACTGGACTGTCGGCGTTCGGGGATGTCGCTGTCGGGTTTCGGCCGGACGGCAACGTCCGACCATTGTATCGCGTCCGGAAGGCTGGATCGGATACAGCGGGCTTGGGTGCGCAGGGTCAATCAGCTTGACACCGGGCCGTCATGAAGGTGAATCTTCTCGGCTACCCTTCGATTCTGCGGGCCTGTTTCATGTCCACCCAGACCTATCGCAATATCCACCCCGAGATCGGCTCTCGAGTCTACGTACATCCTTCCGCCGTCGTCATCGGCCGCGTGACGCTGGGTGACGATGTGTCGGTCTGGCCGACGGCGGTGGTGCGAGGAGATGTACATTTCATCACTGTGGGTGCACGCACCAACATCCAGGATGGCGCGGTGCTGCATGTGACACATGATGGAAAATATGTGCCCGGCGGCCGACCTCTGATCCTGGGGGAGGGCATCACGGTGGGACATCGTGCGGTGTTGCACGCCTGCACGATCGGCAATACCTGTCTCATCGGCATGGGCGTGATCGTATTGGATGGCGCCGTGATCGAGGATGAGGTGATGATCGGGGCGGGGAGCATGGTCACTCCCGGTAAGCGCCTGGAAGCTCGCGGCCTGTATGTGGGCAGTCCGGCGCGGCGGGTGCGCGATCTCACGGCGCAGGAACTCGAGTTTCTGCCGTATTCCGCCAATCAGTACGTGAAGCTCAAGGACGAGTACATGGCGGCGCGCTGATCGTTGGGGTCAGGTTCGCCGGGTCTTGAGTGCTGGGCGGGTCTGGATGCCGCCTATCGCGATTTCACGGCATCCAGCACCGGCTTCGTATCCGGCTTGATGCCGCGCCACAGGGTGAAGGATTCCGCGGCCTGTTCCACCAGCATGCCCCAACCGGTCTCGGCGCGGCCGACACCGGCCATTTTCGCCCATCGAGTGAATGCAGTGTCGCCTTTCCCGTACGCCATGTCGTAGGCCAGGGCCGCCGCGCCGACGATCGCAGCGGGAATCGGCGGCACCGTATCTTGCAGACTGGCCGAGGTGGCGTTCAGCACCAGGTCGAAGGGCGTGCCGACATCGATATCGCCGAAGCCGCAGGCATGGACACTGCCGAGCATGCCGAATTCTTTTGCCAGCGCGCCGGCACGCTCGACGCCGCGGTTGGCGATCAGGATGGATTCCGGAGCAGTCGCCAGCAGGGGACCGAGGACACCGCGTGCCGCACCACCGGCGCCCAGCAGCAGGATGCGGGCATTTGTCAGGGTAAAGCCGAGATTGCGTGTCAGGTCCGTGACCAGGCCCGCACCGTCGGTGTTATCTCCGAGTATGCCGTCGTCCAGCAGCGCCAAGGTGTTCACCGCGCCGGCGATTTCTGCGCGCGGCGTACGGTAGCGTGCCACCAGGCAGGCCGCCTGCTTGTGTGGAATGGTGATGTTGAGCCCCTTGCCGCCGTCGGTGAAGAACAGGTCGACGGCCTGTGAGAATTCTTCGGGATCGACATCCAGGCGCCCATAGCTGATATTTTGATCCGTTTGCTTGGCAAACATACCGTGAATGAACGGCGACCAGCTGTGCGCGACGGGATGGCCCATCACGGCATATTTGTCGTTCTTGTCGTTGGGGGATTTGGCGGACACCGGATTCCTGGCTGCGCGTTCCTGCACGTGGATCGAGGCAGTGAGTGTGAGGTCCTGATCGTTCCTGGGCAATCGCAGGGAATGCCTAGCTCGATGATTTCAACCAGCCGGCGGCGCGTTTCGCGAAATAGGTCAGCACGCCGTCTGCGCCCGCCCGACGGATCGACAGCAACGATTCGAGTACTGTGCTGCGTTCATCCAGCCAGCCGTTGCGTATGGCAGCGGCGAGCATCGCATACTCGCCGCTGACCTGATACACGAAGGTCGGCGCTCCGAAGGTGTCCTTCACCCGTCGCACGATATCCAGGTAGGGCAGCCCGGGTTTGATCATGACCATGTCGGCACCTTCCTGCAGGTCGAGTGCGACTTCGCGCAGGGCTTCATCCGAGTTCGCGGGATCCATCTGGTAGCTGTGCTTGCCGCCGCAGCCGAGATTGCCGGCCGAGCCGACCGCGTCCCGAAACGGACCATAGAAACTGGAGGCATATTTCGCCGAGTACGCCAGGATGCGGGTGTTGGCATATCCGGCGATTTCCATTGCCTCGCGAATCGCGCCGATGCGGCCGTCCATCATGTCGCTGGGCGCGACGATGTCCGCGCCGGCTTCGGCGTGCGAAAGCGCCTGCTTGACCAGCGCCGAGACCGTGAGGTCGTTGAGCACATAGCCGGATGCGTCGAGGACGCCGTCCTGGCCGTGGGTGGTGTAGGGGTCGAGCGCCACGTCGGTGATCACACCGAGTTTCGGTACGGCCTGCTTGACGGCGCGCACGGCGCGCTGAGCCAGTCCCTCGGGATTCCAGGCTTCCTGGCCATCGGCGCTCTTGGCTTCGGCCGGGGTGACAGGAAACAGGGCCAGTGCCGGAATGCCCAGGGCCGCAAGTTCCTCGGCCTCCCGCTGCAACTCGTCGATGCTGACGCGCTCGATGCCCGGCATGCTCTCCACCGGTATGCGCTGAGCCCGTCCCTCGACGACGAACAGCGGATAGATGAGATTGTCGACGCTGAGCGTATGCTCGCGCATCAAGCGGCGCGAGAACTCGTCACGACGCATGCGCCGCAAGCGGGTGCGGGGAAACTCCCCGGTTTCTCTGCCGGACATGGCTCTATTGGACATGAGAGGCCTGTAAGCGGATGCGCATGGCTACGCGCTGCACCGTGCCTGAATGGTAACGAAGACCACATACGTTATCACGATCTGAAATTGGGTGTTTCGACCTGGGACGATCGCATCCACTGCGACTTCCTGATTCGCGACAGCGCAGAGAGAGGTCCAGCCTGGCTGACTCGAATCATCACTGCAGATCAGTTGCTGCACGGGGATTCTTAACCCTTGTTCGAAGCGATGCTCGAAGCCCGGCCAAGGGCTGCAGCCTGGGCCGCACCGGCGGTCCGGGCGTTCACTCTCCTGCCAGCCATTCCACCACGGCTGAGGGATGGTGCCCCGGACTCGCGGGCCTGGCATCGGTTGCGGCGGTGCCGATGCCCCGCGGCGGCTCGACAGCCGCTTCGAGCGTCAAGGCGGCCGCGGCATCCTGTAGCGCAGGCAGGATCTGGGTGTCGAACTGCCAGGGAGGATTGGCGATGATGAGACCTGAGCCGTTCAGCCTCAGCGGTGAGTCGGTAGGATGCAGATGCAGCTCCACTCTCAAGAGCTTGCGCAGACCGCTGCCCTGGAGGCCGGCGCGCAGCCGAGCCGCCTCCGGGGTCGCTTTGATCGGGTACCACAGGGCGAACATGCCGTTTGGCCAGCGGCGCAGGCCGGCCTGTAGCGCCTGCTGTGCACCGGCGAACTCGCCGTCGGATTCATAGGGCGGATCGATCATGACCAGACCGCGGTTCTCACGAGGCGGGAGATAGGTTTTCATGGCGGCGTAGCCGTCGCCGCAGACCACTGCAAGACCTCGTCGCCGCCCGACCGCTTCCTCCAATGCCTGGGCTTCCTGGATCTGCTTTTCCACCAGTACGATGCGATCTTCCGCGCGCAACTGTCCGGCGGCGAGCAAAGGCGATCCCGGATACCGTGCCGGCGGCTCCCGCGGCACGGTTTGCACGGCGCGAACGGCATCCAGGTAGCGGCACAGATCTTCGTTCGCTGGGTGCAGGTCCATGAGCCGACCGATGCCATGTCGCCATTCGCCGCTGCGGCTCGCCGCCTCGCCGCGCAGGTCGTACATGCCGCGTCCGGCGTGGGTGTCCAGATAGAACAGCGGCTTGGGTTTGCGCTGCAGCCGTTCCAGAAGAGACAGCAATACCAGATGCTTATGGACGTCGGCGAAGTTGCCGGCGTGGAAGGCGTGGCGATAGTTCATTCCTGGCGCGGACCGACGGAAGGAGACGATAGGGCATGTTCAAGGCAGCATGCCCACGCTGCAAGCATACCGTCCGATCTGCGTGAGGGGTGCCGGGCATTGTCGCATCGCCCGTACCGCATCGAAGCAGCGGCCGCCGGGGGAGCGAGCATCGTGGCCGCCTGGTGTCGAGTGCCAGGGACGGGTGCTTGCGACAGGTCCTAGGCGAGTTCCTTCAGCCAGTCGCGCGGGCGCAGAAAGTCGGTATAGAGTCGGGCCTCGGGTGACCCTGGCTGTGGTTGCCAGCCGTATTCCCAGCGAGCCAGAGGCGGCATCGACATCAGGATGGACTCCGTGCGCCCGCCCGACTGCAGTCCGAACGCCGTGCCGCGATCATAGAGCAGGTTGAACTCGACATAGCGTCCGCGACGGTACAATTGGAACTGCCGCTCGCGCTCGCCAAAGGATAAGCCCCTGCGCCGTTCGACGATGGGCAGGTAGGCCGGAAGGAAATGATCGCCGACGCTTTGCTGGTAGGCGAAGCAGCGATCGAAGTCCCAGTGGTTCAGATCATCAAAAAACAGTCCGCCGACGCCGCGGCTCTCGTTGCGATGCTTCAGGAAAAAATAGCGGTCGCACCATTGCTTGTGGTGCTGATAGACCTGCGCGCCGAACGGCGCACAGGCCTGCTCGGCCATGCGATGCCAGTGCAGGACGTCCTCATCGAAAGGATAGTACGGGGTCAGGTCGAAGCCGCCGCCGAACCACCAGGTGCAATCGCCGGGTTTGGAGGCCGAGAAAAACCGCACGTTGGCATGCGTCGTAGGTACGAACGGGTTCAGCGGGTGCAATACCAGCGATACGCCGGTGGCGAGCCACTGCGCGCCCGCCAGCTGCGGACGCTGCGCCGTCGCGCTCACCGGGAGCACCGATCCCGTTACCAGCGAAAAATTGACGCCGGCCTGCTCGAAGACTGCGCCGTTGCTGAGTACGCGGCTTTCTCCGCCGCCGCCTTCGGTGCGCTCCCAGCGATCGCGTTGGAATCGAGCCTGCCCGTCGATTTTCTCGAGCGCCGCGCAGATGCCGTTTTGCAGTTCGCGCAAATAGGCGATGACCGGCGCTGGATCGGGACTCGCATCCATAGTGCTTCGCGGGATTACTTCGTAGTCGAGGCGCGTTTCGCGGCAGGTTTTCTTCCTTTCCCCGTGGAGGTCGGGGCCGCTGTGGTATTTTTCACGGCAGCCTTCCGTGCCGGTTTTCTCGCGGCCTTGGGAGTGGCTGCGGCGGATCTTGTCCTCGCGGAATGCGTCGCACCGCGCTGGTTCGTTCCGGCGCCCGACGCATCCTGCTTCGCAGCGCCCTTTCGGGTTGTATCCTTCTTTACCGCAGCAACCGCAGGTGCAGCGGTAGCGCCTGCGGTTGCTGCGGTTTTTTTCGCGAAGCGTCCGAAACGCCCCTTGCCGCGTTCCGGCGCGGCGGCAAGCAGTTCGCGGCATTCCTCCAGCGTCAGGGTTTTCGGATCGCGGTCCTTGGGGATTTTTGCGTTCTTGACGCGATCGGTGATGTATGGACCGAAGCGTCCATTCAGTACCTGAATGCCGGCCTCCGGGAAATCCAAGAGGGTGCGATTCGCGTCGAGTTCCTCCTTGGCGCGGATCAGCTCCAGGGCGCGCGACAGGCCGATCGTGTAGGGATCATCATCCTTGATGGAAACGAATTTCTTCTGGCCGTACTGCACATATGGGCCGAAGCGGCCGATGGCGATCTTGATCGGATGTCCTTCCGGCGTTTCGCCGACCGTTCTGGGCAGAGTGAACAGTTCGAGCGCTTCCTCCAGGGTGATCGAGTCCATGCGCTGGGTCGGGCGCAGGCTGGCGAATCGAGGTTTCTCCTCGTCATCCTTGGTGCCGAGCTGCACGAACGGTCCATACTTGCCGTAGCGCACGGAAATCGGTTTGCCCGTCCGCGGATCGCTGCCGAGCTCGCGTGCTTCGGAGACGTCCTCGCGCGTCACCGTCTCGTCGACATGATCGACACGCTGCTTGAACTCCTTCCAGAAACGCTCGAGTACCGGGATCCACGCTTCCTTGCCGCCGGCGATCTCGTCCAAATTATCTTCCATCTTGGCGGTGAAGCCATATTCGACGTAGTGATGGAAGTTACGCGTCAGGAACCGGTTGACGATCTTGCCTAGATCGGTGGGCACGAAGCGGCGGTTGAGCAGTTCCGCGTATTTCTTGCCGATGAGCGTCTGAATGATACTGGCATATGTGGATGGCCGTCCGATGCCATGTTCCTCCAGCGCCTTGACCAGGCTGGCTTCGGAATAGCGCGGCGGCGGCTCGGTGAAATGCTGCTCCGGGCGGACCTGCAGCAGCGAGAGCGTATCGCCGACTGCCATGGGCGGCAGGATACGGTCGTCGTCGTCGTCGCTGACGTCGTCCAGACCTTCCTTGTAAACGGCGATGTAACCCGGCTTGACCAGCGTCGAGCCGTTTGCGCGCAATACCGCAGCGGCATCTTCGCGCCGGCCGGACGTGCCCGGCAACAGGTCGACGGCCACCGTGTCATAGACGGCCGGCTCCATCTGGCTGGCGACCGCCCGCTTCCAGATCAGGCTGTAGAGCTTGAACTGGTCGGCATCGATCTTGCCCTCCAGTCGCTCCGGCGTGAGTGCAGCCGAGGTTGGCCGAACTGCTTCGTGGGCTTCCTGTGCGTTCTTGGACTTGGTCTTGTAGTGGCGCGGGGCGTCGGGTAAGGATTCGGTGCCGTACAGCTGCCCGATGACCTGGCGGATTTCCTGCAGTGCCTCGTTGGCCAGGTTCACCGAGTCGGTGCGCATGTAGGTGATCAGACCCACCGCGCCCTCGCCGAAGTCGACACCCTCGTAAAGCTGCTGTGCGAGCCGCATCGTGCGCTGAGCGCCGAAACCGAGCTTGCGGGCGGCCTCCTGCTGCAAGGTGGAGGTCGTGAAGGGCGGGGCCGGGTTGCGGCGGCGCTGCTTGCGATCGATCGCCGCAACAGTGAGTGTGCCCGGCGCGGCAGCTGAGCCGGCAACCTCTCCGGAGCCGAGAATCCCGGCGGCCTGCTCGATCTCCCCGCGTACCTTGCCGGCCTCGGCTTCGGTCGTGATCGTGAACTGCTCGACCTTTCGACCCTGGTATTCGATCAGCCGCGCGAAGAAGCCCGGCAGGTCGCGGTTCGGCTGCGGCATGGACGTCTGGCCGCTGCCGGTCTCGACTTTCCGGGCGTGGGCATCGATCGTCCAATATTCACGGGACTGGAAACGCGCGATTTCCTCTTCGCGCTCGCAGATCATGCGCAACGCGGGACTTTGCACCCGCCCCGCGGACGCACCGGACAGACCGGCTTTTTTCCACAGCAGCGGCGACAGGTTGAAGCCGACCAGATAGTCGAGCGCACGCCTGGCCTGCTGCGCGTCGACGAGATCCTGGGAAATACCGCGCGGATGTTGAATCGCCTCGCGGATGGCATTGCGCGTAATCTCGTAGAACACCACTCGGTGTACGTCCTTGCCGTCGAGTGCGCCGCGTTCCTTGAGCAGTTCCGCGAGGTGCCATGAGATGGCCTCGCCCTCGCGATCCGGATCGGTGGCCAGATACAGGGCGTCCGATTTCTTCAGGGCTCGAGTGATGGCCTGCACATGCTTTTCATTCTTGTCCAGAATCTGGTAACGCATGGCGAAATCGCGCTGCGGATCGACCGCGCCTTCTTTGGGCACCAGATCGCGAACATGGCCATAGGATGCCAGTACCTCGAAATTACTGCCGAGATACTTCTTGATGGTTTTCGCCTTCGCCGGCGATTCCACGATGACGAGATTCTTCTGGTCCATAAAAAAAGAAAACCGCGGTCGACCGCGGCACTTCAGCTGCGCTCGTCTCTACCGGACAGTTTCAGTGCACCGCATCCAGACGGTCGTCGAATACCAAGTCCTCCATGCGTAAATACGCACTTTCCTGCCCGGGCTGCGTGAACAGCACCATCAGTACAACCCATTTGACCTGTTCGATATCGATCTGCGGCGTATCCAGCGCCAGCAGCCGGTCTATAACCCGTTCGCGCTGCGTCGCATTGAGTATGCCGATATTCTCCAGATATAGAATGTACCCTCGGCAATCGGTGTCGAGACGAATCTGCTCGTTGGAGGCAAAGATCCGGATCGCACGAGAGGCCGGCGTTGCGGCCATGTGCGGCGGATCCGCGGACAGCTGTTCCAGCCATTCCAACGCGTGTCCGACTTCCCGTTCCGAGAACCCCGCCCGTTCCAATTCGTCGCGCAGCGTGTCGCGGTCGGGTCCCGGTGCGCTGTGAAGGTCGGTATCGAAGTAATTCTCGAACAGGTAGATCAGGATATCGAGAACACTTTCCTTCATTTTGCTCACTTCGGGGCGCGCCGGACATACAGGCCGCCGGGGCAGGGCTCGATGCGCGCTTCAAGCTCGAGAATCAGCAGCATCGATGCCACTTCTTCAGCCTTGAGCCCTGTACGTGCGACCAGTATATCGACACCGGCCGGCTCGAAGCCGAGCGCATCTAACAAGATTTTATAGTCTTTGTCCAATACCGAACCCGCATCCGCTTCTGTCGGACCGGCGGTGCGGGCGCCAGCAGTAGCCGCGTTCATTCCCGTTTCCGGCGGCAAGGGGCTCAGTTCGTTCAGGATGTCCTGTGCCGTTTCCACCAGCGTCGCTCCTTGCCGGATCAGCTGATGGCAGCCGCGAGCCAGGGGGTTGTGGATGGAGCCGGGAATGGCGAATACCGCCCGGCCCTGTTCCCCAGCCAACCGCGCTGTGATCAACGAACCGCTACGCGTGGCGGCTTCCACGACCAGGGTTCCCAGAGACAGACCGCTGATAAGCCGGTTGCGGCGCGGAAAATTGTGCCTGACGGGCGGCGTACCGAGGGGAAATTCACTGATCAGCGCGCCCTGCGCCGCGATCGCCGCGGCCAGGGCTGTATTCGGACCGGGATAGTCGATGTCCAGACCCGTGCCGCATACGGCGATCGTTCGGCCGCCTCCATCGAGCGCGCCGCGATGACTGGCAGCGTCTATGCCTACAGCCAGACCGCTGGTGATCGTCAGGCCGCAGCGTGCGAGGTGGGCGGCAAAGTGGCCGGCGGTGTCCCGGCCGGTCGGGGTAGGGCTGCGCGATCCGACCATGGCGAGTTGCGGCAGCGCCAGGACTTCGGGGTCGCCGCGCACGAACAAGCCGACGGGCGCATCGGGCAGGTGCTCCAGCAGTGCCGGGTAGTCGGCGCTGCCCCAGGGTACGAAATGATGTTCCTGCGCGGCCAGCCAACGCAGATCTTCGGCCAGCCGTTGCTGGTCGCCTCCGCCGGCACGCGCCTGCAGCCAGTCGAACAGGGCGGCCGGAGCTCCGGCGGCGCGCAAGGCCGACGGTGAGCTGGTGAGAATCGCCGTGGGTGAGTGCAGCAGGGCCAGCAAGGGCTGCAATATGCCGGCATGCAGCCCCGGCGCACGCGCTAGAACCAGCCAAGCGTGGAGCTCATCCATGAGCAGGGCTCCGGCGGTCATTCCTTCATGGGGACCGAAGGGGTTGCGCCAACGAGGGGGTCATCCGGACAATCATCGCCGAGCCTGCAAGCCGTAATTCTTCAGGCTCTGGCATCAAGGATTGCGGGCCGAATCACCCTGGCGGATCTCGTGCGAAGTTTCCATGACCAGCCCATAACTCATGCGGTCGAAGGCTTTGAAGATCATGATCAGGCCGATGCGTTCTTCGGGTAGCCGTATCTTCTGGCCGGATAAAGCTCTGGACTTGCGTGCCGCCAGGCCGCCTCTGGCATAGGTGTTGCGCACTACGTCACCGGCCTGGTGGACTGCCAGGACGTGGCCTGCCTCGAGCCCGTGCCGTTCGCCGCGATTCAATGCCACCACCTGGTATTGCCCCATCATGGTGTGGCTGCGCACGGCAATGATGCTGGCGGTGACGGCCGCACTCGGAGCATGCGGCACGAAGTCCACGTTGACGTCCAGGCGCTCCGGGAACAGTTTGTCGCCTTGCAAGGCTTCGCGCGTCGAGTCGGTCAGAATCAACTTTGCGGGGTCGCCCGCCACCGCGATAGGACCGGAACCGACATAGATGCCGGAGTAGCCGAGCAGCGCGCCACCGTCCGGATCATACAGGCGTTCCTCGATATGGATGATGCTGTGACGGGTATCGACGGGATCCTTGCCGATGCCGCGAGCGTAGATCTCGTTGCCGACCGAGCCGATCAGGTGTCCGTCACGCATAGCCACCACGTAGGGCGCCTTCGCCACCTGGTCCTTGTCCAGCAGGGTGGGGCGGCCCATGAAGCTGGCTATGACTTCATAGGGAATGGCGGTCACTGCCTGGCTCAGCGGTTCTCGACGAATCCGAGGGGATAGGCGCGTGAGGCCGCTTGCCGTGTCGCGCGCCAAGGTTACGCGTGGCTGGCCGTCGACATAGACCAGTTGCAGTACATCGCCGGGATAGATGAGATGAGGATTGGCTACCTGAGGGTTGACATACCAGATTTCGGGCCAATACCAAGGATCGCGCAGGAATACCTTGGAGATATCCCAGAGTGTGTCACCGGGCTTGACGACATACTTGTCGGGCGCATCCGCCGATACCGGAATATTGCTGCCGGTCGCGAGTGTGCGCGCAGGGGTATCCTGCGCTACGGCGCCGTTCAGACCGGCGGCAAGGGTCAGGCTGGCGATGAGGCTCAGCAGGATCGCAGGCCGCATTGGCAAATTCGCAGTTTTCATGCGCCGAACAAGCTCCAGTGAAGGACCGACTCGAACCCGCGCCGGACTTGCCCCCTCGGCCGTATAATGCCCGGGGTCGAACCTTCGGGCGCGTTCCGGCACGGCGGCAAGCAATGCTCGAGCGTTGCGCCGTACGGTACGCGGGTTGGTGACCTCGCGACTCAGGCGGACGCAGCACCTTCGGGGTCGATATTAAGTTCAACCGTGACCTAACTTTAGCAGCATATTTGCAGCGATTGCACGAACAGGATTCCGCCCCCGCGACGTGGTTCTCAATTTGCCCGGCAGCTCGCCGGCAAGTCCCAAGGCAGGCATTCTGACGGGTATAACTTCAGCTTTGTGGTTTCAGTCATGGCGCTTCTTCCCATTCTCGAATTTCCGGATCCCCGCCTGCGGACACGCGCCCAGCCTGTACAGCAGGTCGATGCAGCGGTACGCAAGCTGATCGACGATCTGTTCGAAACCATGTACGCGGCCCCGGGTATCGGCCTGGCCGCAACCCAGGTGAATGTGCATCAGCGTGTCCTGGTGATCGACGTCAGCGAGGGCCGCAAGGAACCTCTGGCACTGATCAACCCGGAAATCCTTTCGCGCGAGGGAATCGAGGAAACCGAGGAGGGCTGCCTGTCCGTCCCGGGTATTTATGACAAGGTGACGCGGGCCGAGCGCATCCGGGTGCGTGCGCTGGACTACACCGGCAAGATGATCGAGTTCGATGCCGACGGATTGTGCGCGGTGTGCATCCAGCATGAAATCGATCACCTGGACGGCAAGTTGTTCGTGGACTACCTCTCCGACCTGAAGCGTACCCGCATTCGCAAGAAGCTTGAGAAGGAGCGCAAGGAGCGCGCCACCGCAGGCAGATCGCGCCCGCGCATCGAGGTTCCAGCACTCTGAAACACTTCGACCTGCGCCCGACCAGCCGCCTCGATTCCTGGCGCAACTTGTCCGCTGACCCGGTGACCTCCGCTTGAAAGCTTTGTCCATAGTGTTTGCCGGCACACCGGAATTCTCGGTACCGGCGCTCGAAGCCCTGCTGGATTCTCGCCATCAGGTGGTGGCGGTCTACACTCAGCCGGACCGGCCGGCCGGCCGGGGACGGCGGTTGGCCATGAGCCCGGTCAAGCAATGTGCGCTGCGCCACGGGCTACCGGTGGAACAGCCGGGCAGCCTGCGTGATCCCGCTGCCGTGCAGGATCTTGCGCGGCGAGCGGCCGACCTGATGGTTGTGGCGGCCTATGGACTGATTCTACCGCCTGCCGTGCTGGCGTTGCCCAGGCTGGGCTGCGTGAATATCCATGCCTCGCTGCTGCCTCGTTGGCGTGGCGCCGCGCCCATACAGCGTGCCATCCTGGCCGGTGATCAGGTCAGCGGCGTGACGATCATGCAGATGGATGCCGGACTGGATACCGGTCCGATGCTGCTCGAACGCCGCTGCCCGATCGAGCTGCGCGACACCGCCGCCACCCTGCACGATCGGCTGGCAGCGCTGGGCGCCGACGCCATCGTGCAAGCCGTGGACGCATTGGCGATCGGTACGGCACAGGCTCGCCCTCAGCCCGAGACGGACGTCACTTATGCCGCCAAGCTGCGCAAGGAAGAAGCGCTGATCGACTGGTCGGTGTCCGCCTGTCAAATCGATCGTCAGGTGCGCGCGTTCAATCCTTGGCCGATCGCCGAAACTCGCTGGGAGGGGCGGCAGCTGCGTATATGGGAGGCGTATTGTGAGGACGTCCCGACGATGACTGGAGCGATGGGTGGGACGATGGCCGTACCAGGCAGGGTCATGGCCGCCGACGCCATGGGTCTGCGGGTAGCGACGGGTCGCGGGATGCTGCGAGTTACACAAGTGCAGATCGCCGGGCGCAAGGTGCAGCCGGCTGCCGACTTCGTCAACGCGTATCGGCTCGAGGGCGTGGTACTGGGAACGTGAGCCGTCCAGGACAAACGGCTGGTTCGGCACGATCTGCGCAACTGCGCGCCCAGGCAGCGCGGGTTGTGGCCGGCGTGGCGATACACGGCCGCTCATTGGATGCGGCGCTGGAACGGATGAGGATGCATGCAGGCCACGACCGTGGATTGCTGCGTGCCCTGTCCTATGAGAGCCTGCGTTGGTATCTGCGTCTGGATGCTTTGCTTGTCAAGCTGCTCTCGCGGCCGAATCAGTCTCTGGCCCCGGACGTCCGCGCGCTTTCGATCGTGGGTTTGTGTCAGTTGTTGCACATGAATACTCCGGCGCACGCCGCGATAGCAGAAACGGTTGAAGCGGCGCGTCACCTCGGTCATCCTCGCGCAGCGGGATTCGTCAACGCGCTGCTGCGCCGCGCGCAGCGTGAAGGGGCGCAGCTGCTCGCCGCCGTCGACCGCGATCCGGTCTTGCGCATGGCCCATCCGGGCTGGCTGGTCGATGCTTTGCGTGAGGATTGGGGCGAGGCGGCTGCAGGTATTCTCGATGCCAATAATCAACATCCACCGTTCTGGCTGAGGGTCAATCGCCTGCGCGGCACGGGAGCGCAATACCGCGCACGGCTGGAAGCTGCCGGTATGGCGGTGGTCGCCGGCGAGTTCCAGGATGAAACGCTGCTGCTGGCAGCGGCGGCGGATGTCGCCGATCTGCCTGGCTTCGATAGCGGTGATGTCTCGGTGCAGGATGCCGCCGCTCAACTCGCCGCCAGATTGCTGGCACCTCGCGCGGGTGAGCGGATCCTGGATGCCTGTGCAGCACCTGGCGGCAAGACCGGCCACTTGCTCGAACTGCAACCCGAGGTCGGCTCACTGGTCGCCATCGATGTCTCACGGCAACGCCTGCGGCGGGTTGCGGACAATCTGCTGCGGCTGGGATTTCCCGTCGAGCAGGGTACCGGCGAGCATTTCGGCGCGTACCCGTCAGTCCTGCCCATTCCGTCCAGGAGCCGCATCCAATTGATCGCAGCCGATGCCGCTGCACCCGAGTCCTGGTGGGATGGCGTTGTATTCGACCGCATCCTGCTCGATGTGCCTTGTTCGGCGACCGGCGTGATTCGGCGTCACCCGGACATCAAGCTGCTGCGCCGCGCCGAGGATATCCCCGTGCTGGCGGAGCGCCAGTTGCAATTGTTGCAGCGGCTATGGCCGCTGTTGGCTCCGGGCGGCCGATTGGTTTATGCGAGTTGTTCCGCTCTTCTTACGGAGACTCATGACACCGTGGCGGCGTTCCTGGCCTCGTGTGACGAGGCGCGCGACATCACCGTCGCCGTGCTGGGTACACTGGGGTTTGATCGAGGGATCGAGACTGACCGGATTTCTGGCCGAATTCCCGGCCGGTCTTCCGGTCGCCTTGTGGGCCGCCGGATCGCCGCGGGAACCGCCGGCATGGACGGTTTCTATTATGCTTGCCTAGAAAAAACAAAGGGACGATGAGTGGCAGCGAGCCTGCGACATCACCGCTGGATGCGCGGTTTCTTGCACGATGCCGGGCGCGTGTGCATCTGCGTCTGGAAACTCGTGGCCGCCTGCGTGTTGCTGAATCCGGGTGTCGCCTTGGGCGGCGGCCAGGCAATGAGTGCCGATCCCCCGGAGCAGCGTACGGGTCCAGGCCGCTTCGAGATCCGCTCCGCCTATGTAGAGCCTGCTGAACAGGTTTATCAGCTCAACGCGACGATCGACTTTCATCTGCCGCAGGAGGCCCGCGCGGCCATTCGCGACGGTGCACCACTATTGTTGCGTGTGGATATCGTCGTGCAGCGGCAGCGCAACTTCTGGTTGGATGAGACCGTTGCGGCGCTCAGTCAGAACTACGAGGTGTCATTTCATGCCCTGAGCGAGCGCTACCTGGTGCGCAATTTGAACAGCGGTGAACAGACCTCCCATGGCACCTTGGATGCTGCGTTGAACCAGTTACGGGTCATCAGCAATCTGCCGATTCTGGATCAGACGCTGATCCGACCGGGCAGCCGTCACGAGATCAGCCTGCGCGCTTCCCTGGACGTTCGCACCATGCCGGATACCTTGCGCTTCCTGTTGTTCTGGGTCGACGATTGGCGCCAGCGGACCGAGTGGTATACATGGTCGCCGCAACTCTGAAACGTACGCTCGTGTCGGTCCTGGTGCTGATCGGCTCGGGGCTGTGGGTGGCGGCGCTGCTGATCATGGCCCACACGGTGCAGCAGTCGGCGCATTTCAGCGACGCACATCCCTTCATCGTCGGCGTCAACGTCGCCGGACTGTTGGTATTGCTGATACTCATCGCCGGCCGCTTGACGCAGTTGGTACGGGACTGGCGCAGGCGGGTCGTCGGCTCGCGGCTGGAAGCGCGGATGGTCACGATGTCGGCTACCGTTGCTCTGGTCCCGCTGCTGCTGGTGTTCTATTTTTCCGTCGTATTTCTTAATCGCGGCATCGACAGCTGGTTCCACGTGGAGATTCGCCAGGGATTGGAAGATGCGCTGACCTTGTCGCGTGCGGCGCTGGACCTGCGCATGCGCGAACATTTGGATCGCACCCGGCTGTTGGCACGGCAGCTGGCGCAGGATCCACTCGACCCGGTGCCGCGGCTCGATGAAATGCGTCAACAAAGCGCAGCTTTCGAACTGACTTTGCTGGGCTCCAGCAGCAGTATCCTCGCCACCAGTTCCGATCGGCCGGCGGAGATCGTACCGATGCGCCCCAGCGAGGAAGCGTATATGCAGGTGCGGCAGGGCCGCGATTACGTCACGCTCGATCCTGTGGCCGGCGGCGGATATCTGGTACGCACCGCGGTGCAAGTGCCGCAGATGCACCCTGGAGACGAGCCGCGCATGCTGCTGGCGATCTATCCGATCGAACGTCGCCTGGGCGAGCTCGCCGATACGGTGGAATCTTCCTACCAGCGCTATGGCGAAAAGGCGCGGCTGCGCGAACCGCTCAAGACCAGTTTTACCCTGACCTTGACCCTGGTGCTGCTGCTGTCGTTGTTTGCGGCACTTTATGGAGCCTTCTGGGCGGCGCGGCGCCTGGTTCGCCCCATTCAGGACCTGGTGGCCGGTACCCGCGCCGTCGCGAAGGGCGATTTCGACCTGCGTTTGCCGCTGACCTCGCACGATGAAATGGGCATCCTGGTGCATTCTTTCAATGACATGACCAAGCGGCTGGCGAAAGCCCGGGAGGAGGCAGCCCGCAGCCAGCAAGCGGTCGAAGCCGAACGCGCCAACCTTGCGGTCATCCTGGCACGCCTGTCGACGGGGGTCGTTTCGCTGCAGCCTGATCTGACGGTGCGCACCGCCAACGAGGCCGCGGGCTCCATCCTGGACGCAGATATGGCCGCTCTGATCGGCCAATCGTTGGCGAGGTCGGGCTCGCCGAACTCCCTCCTGGGGCAGTTCGCATTCGCCTGCAGCGGACATCTGGAAGCGGGACAAACCGAATGGCGCGAACAAATGGTGCTGCAGGGCGAATCCTCGCGCCGGATCCTGATGTGTGCCTGCACCACCTTGTCGGGCGAAGACGGTGGTCCTCGTGGTTTCGTCATCGTATTCGACGACATCACCATGCTGCTGCAGGCGCAGCGCGATGCCGCCTGGGGCGAGGTTGCGCGCCGGCTTGCCCATGAAATCAAGAATCCGCTCACGCCGATTCAGCTATCGGCGGAGCGTCTGCGTCGCAAGCTTCTGGACACCATGGAGGCTTCGCAGGCGCAGATATTGGACCGTGCCACACATACGATCGTGCAACAGGTCGAATCCATGAAAGAGATGGTGAACGCCTTCAGTGAATATGCGCGCGCACCGGAAATGGATGTGTCACGCTTCGACCTCAATCAGCTGATCAGCGAGGTGGCGGAGCTGTATCGTGGACAGATTCGTACCGACTGGATCAGGCTGCGGCTCGATACGACGCTGCCGCAGATCGAGGCCGACCGTGGACGCATGCGCCAAATCGTCCACAATCTTCTGGCGAATGCCAGTGAGGCACTGGAAGGCATGGAGGATCCGCGGATCCGGATCGAAACGCGGCACCTTGATCACTCCGGCGGCGCGGCGGTCGAGATCATCGTCGAGGATAATGGTCCTGGATTCAGGCCTGATGTCATCGGTCAGGTGTTCGATCCATACGTGACCACCAAGCCGAAAGGCACGGGTCTGGGGTTGGCGATCGTGAAAAAGATAGTCGAAGAACACGGCGGCACCATAGATGCGGACAATGCGCGCTCAGGCGGCGCGCGAATACGCCTCGAGCTGCCGCTCATCGCGGTGGACCGAACCGGCGGTTCGGCCCGGGAACGGCGTGGCGGACCTAGGAGGGAACGTACATGAGCGCAGCGCGCATTCTGGTAGTCGATGACGAGGCGGAGATCCGCGAACTCCTGAAAGATATCCTCGCGGACGAGGGTTACGACGTGGAGGTCGCCGCCGATGCGGCCGAAGCACGTGCCAGCCGCGCCGAACAGGATCCGGACCTGGTGTTGCTGGATATCTGGATGCCGGATACCGATGGCATCACCTTGCTGCGCGAATGGACGCAGATCGATGGCGCGTCCTGCCCCGTCGTCATGATGTCGGGGCATGGCACCGTGGAAACGGCAGTGGAAGCCACGCGCCTGGGTGCCTTCGATTTCATCGAAAAACCCTTGTCCTTGGTCAAGCTGCTGCATACGGTCGAGCGGGCGCTGGAATCCGGGCGCAGCAGACAGCGCCAGACAGGCCGCACGCTGGTGCCGCAGCTCATCGCTCCGGTGGGCCGCAGTCGTGTCATGCGCGCCCTGCGTGAGCAGGTGGAGCAGATCGCGCCTCATGAAACGCCGGTATTGATCGTGGGCGAACCAGGTTCGGGACGTGAGGCGTTCGCCCGCTATCTGCATTCTCTGAGCCCCCGTGTCCAGGGACCGTTCGTTCAGCTGGTAGCCACCGGCGTGAGCGACGAAGGCGCCGCGGCCATTCTGCACGGCACTCAGGACGCCGATGGGGTACATGCCGGCGTGTTCGAACAGGCCTCCGGCGGCATCCTGTTCATCAACGGCATCGAGGATCTGCCGCCCAAGGCGCAGGGCCTGCTGGCCGCCGCACTGGAGACCCAGACTTTCGCGCGCGTCGGCGGCGCCACACCGATCAAGCCCGATGTGCGCGTCGTGGCCTCGGCGACCCCGTGCTTTCTGAGCGCCGACGTCCGCCAGGAACTCTTGTCACGACTAAGCATCATTACCTTGAATGTGCCGCCGCTGCGCGAGTATGCGCAGGACGTACCCGAGCTGCTGCGCCACTATGCCGATCGTCTGGTTGATGAGCAGCACCTGCCGCTGCGTCGTTTCAGCGTTGCCGCACAGAATCGCCTGCGTAACTATCCCTGGCCCGGCAATGTGCGTGAACTACGCAACCTGGTGCAGCGCTTGCTGATTCTTGGCGGCGAGGAGGAAATCAGACTCGATGAGATCGAGCGCGAACTGACGACGCATGCGCCGATGAGCGAACCTTTGGTGAAGCAGGATCTGCTGGCGCTGCCGCTGCGCGAAGCACGCGAGCACTTCGAGCGCGCCTACCTGCAGCAGCAGCTGATCCTGTGCAACGGCAAGGTCGGGCAGCTGGCCAAGCGGGTCGGAATGGAGCGCACCCACCTGTATCGCAAGCTCAGGTCCCTCGGCGTGGACTTCCGGCAGCTGGCGGAGGAGTGAGCGGACCCGGTTTCCGTGGCGGCGGTGGTTCGAGGTGTCGATGCTCGCCGATCGCGCCCGCCGGCGGCCTACTCTCCCACGCGTATGACCAGCGCTTCGACGCGGGCCTGGCGCAGTTTGCTGCGCGTATCCTCCAGCTGCTTCAGGTTGGCGATGGGGCCTACGCGCACACGATGCCAGGTATCCTTGTCGATAGTCACTTTCTGGATTTTCGATTCGACACCCTGCATGGCGATCAGGGCTCGCATGCGATCCGCATCGACGAGATTGCGGAATGAGCCGGCCTGCAGGATGTAGGCGCCTGGTTTTTGTACGGGGCCCGGAGTGGTCGGACTGCCGCCGTCCTGTTCCGGCACTACGACCTCGAACTTCGGCAACATTTCGTAAAAATCGAACTGTGTCGCGGCATCCTGGGAGGCAGGTGCGGGCTGTGCCGGTGTTTCATCCTGCGGCATCGACGCTGCGGGCGGCGCCCGTCGCGCCTCCGGGCGGCGATCGTACAAATACACGCCCATCGCTACGATGAGTCCCGCCGCCAGGCCGCTGACGAAACCGGCAGTGCCGGACAGGCTCGAACCGCCGGTGCGCCGCTTGCGGTGTTTGTAGTCGCGCGCCATTCTGCCGGTGATCCCGCTACATCTTCTCGGGTGCCGATACACCCAGTAGCTTCAGTCCGTTGGCGATGACATGGCGGGTCGCAGCGACCAGATTCAGGCGGGCATTGCGCAGGCCGGCATCATCGACGATGAACATGTGCGCGTTATAGTAGGTATGGAAATCTGCGGCGAGATCCCGCAGATAGTGCGCTATCTGATGAGGCTCGAGCGCTGCGGCAGCGGTTTCCAGGACTTCGGGGTAGGATGTCAAGCGCCGGATCAGCGCCTTCTCATGGGCTTCCGTCAGCCGGTCGATACTGCGCTCGCCCAGGCCGCGGTCGTGCTCATGGCCTTTTTCCCGTAGTTGCCGAAACACGCTGCAGACGCGGGCGTGGGCATATTGCACGTAGTACACCGGATTCTCCTCGCTTTGCGAACGTGCCAGATCGACGTCGAACACGAACTCGGAATCCGCCTTGCGCATCACCAGAAAGAATCTCACCGCATCGCGCCCCACCCATTCGATGAGATCGCGCAAAGTCACATAGGCACCGGCGCGCTTGGAGATCTTCACCTCCTCCCCGCCGCGCATCACTTTCACCATCTTGTGTAATACATAGCTGGGATACCCCTGGGGGATGCCGATGTCCAGCGCCTGCAGACCGGCGCGCACGCGCGCGATCGTGCCATGATGATCGGTTCCCTGGATGTTGATCGCCCGCTGAAAGCCGCGCCGCCACTTGGTGACGTGATACGCCACGTCGGGCAGGAAATAGGTGTAGCTCCCGTCCGACTTGCGCATGACGCGGTCCTTGTCGTCGCCATAATCGGTGGTCCGCAGCCACATTGCGCCTTCGCTTTCGTAGGTCTTGCCACTGGCAGCCAGTTGCCGAACGGTTTCCTCGACCTTGCCGTCGGTGTATAGACTGGATTCGAGATAGTAGACATCGAAGCGCACCCCGAATGCCCGCAGATCGATGTCCTGCTCATGACGCAGATAGGCCACTGCGAAACGGCGAATCGCCTCCAGGTCATCCGCCTCGCCGTTGGCCTCGACGGATTGGCCATCGAGCGCGTCTACCGTTTTTTTCTCCAGAAAATCATCGGCGATGTCCTGGATATAGTCGCCCCGGTAGCCGGATTGCGGCCAGCCCGGTTCATCGGGGCCGATGCCGCGTGCGCGCGCCTGTACCGATAGCGCGAGGTTTTGGATCTGTACGCCGGCATCGTTGTAGTAGAACTCGCGGCTGACCTGGTGACCCCGCGTCTGCAGCAGGGCGGCCAGCGCATCGCCCAGCGCCGCCTGGCGGCCATGCCCGACGTGCAGCGGACCGGTCGGGTTCGCCGATACGAATTCCACGATCGTATGCTCCCCGGCACCGGACCGGTCCTGACCGTAGGCGGGCCCTAGAGTGAGGATTCGCGATATCTCCAGCTGATGGGCGCGCGGGGAGAGATGGAAGTTGATAAAGCCGGGGCCGGCGATCTCGGCTTTGGCGACCAGTTCGCTGGCCGGTAGCGCATCCAGGATCGCCTGGGCGAGTTGGCGCGGATTGCGGCGGGCTGGCTTGGCCAGCCGTAGGGCGATGTTGGTCGCATAGTCCCCGTGCGCGATGTCGCGAGTGCGCTCTGCAGCGATTGCAGGCAGGATGGCTTCGCCGGGCAGAATTTCGTGCGGCAGGGCGCCGAGCGCAATTTGCACCAGCCGTTCGATCTGGTCTTTCAAGGGTATCGATGGTCTCAAAAAGGGCGGAAAGTCTATCAGTCCGGCGCCGCTTCGGCGGCTTCATTCACAGCCGCGGCGCCGGACCGTCTCAGAATAGTTCCTGGGCATCCACATCGATCGACCAGCGCACCTGCCTGCTTGCCGGCAGGGTTTCCAGGATGGGCAGCCAGCCGGCCAGGAATTTTTGTACTGGACCATGCGATGGCGCCTGCAGCAGCAGTTGGGCGCGGAAGCGTCCTGCACGGCGCTCCATGGGCGCCGGAGCGGGCCCCAGCAGTCTCAGGCCGCGTAGCGCGCTTTGGTTCGTATCCTGTGCGCAGGCCAGGAGTCCACCTGCCTGCGCCGCGTCCCGCGCCGCGTGCAGGAACTGCATTGCCGCAGCCGGCGTCGGCGCTTCCGCGCGCAGCAAGGCGATGCGTGCGAACGGCGGCCAGCCGCTGCGCTCGCGTTCCTGCAGCGCGCCTTCTGCAAACGCCTCGTAGCCGCCGGTCAACAGTTTCGTGAGCAACGGATGGTCGGGGTATTCCGTCTGGATGAGCACTTCCCCGGGACGTTGCGCGCGACCGGCGCGGCCGGCGACCTGGACGATGGTCTGGGCGAGGCGCTCACTGGCGCGATAGTCCGTGCTGAACAGACCCTGATCGGCATTCAGCACCACGACCAAGGTGACATTCGGAAAATCATGCCCTTTGGTGAGCATCTGGGTGCCCACCAGCAGGCGCACCTCATTGTCATTGATCCGTGTCAGTACAGCTTCGAGCTCTCCCTTGCGGCGGATACTGTCCCGATCGATGCGTGCGAGCGCCACGCCGGGGAACATGAGACCGAGGGTTTCCTCGATGCGCTCGGTGCCTTGTCCGACCGGCTTGAGCATCGTCGAGCATAGCGGGCAAAGCTCCGCTACGACCTGCCGATTGCCACAGTGATGACAGGCCAGCTGCGTGCCGCGGCCATGTACGGTGAGATGGGCGTCGCAGCGCCGGCACTGTGCCGTCCAGCCGCAGCCCGGGCAGAACATAACCGGCGCATAGCCGCGCCGGTTCAGGAACAGCATGACCTGCCCGCCGTCCCGCAGATGCCGGTCGATGGCCTGCACCGTCGCGGTGGCCAATCCCTGCGTTTGAGGCTGATTGCGCAGGTCGACCAACGAAAGCCGCGGTGGCTTGGCGCCAGCCGCACGCCGTGGCAGCCGCAACAGGGTTTCAGGCTGGCGCCGGGCATGCAGCAGCGATTCCAGTGAAGGTGTGGCCGACCCCAGGACGATGGGAATGTCCAGACGTTGCGCCCGCAGGATCGCCAGATCGCGCGCCGAATACCGGAACCCGTCCTGCTGCTTGAAGGAGGGATCGTGTTCCTCGTCCATGACGATCAGTCCGAGGCGCGGCAGAGGCGCAAAGACCGCCGAGCGGGTACCAATGACAATGTGCACCTGTCCCAGCTGCGCCTGGCGCCAGGCCGCCAGACGTTCGCCGTCGCTCAGGCCGGAATGCAGCACGGCCATCGGCAGATCGAATCTTTCGCGAAAGCGCGATACAAGCTGCGGCGTCAATGCGATTTCCGGCACCAGGACCAGTGCCTGTCCGGTGCGTGCCAGCACGGCGGCGATTGCCTGCATGTAGACCTCGGTTTTGCCGCTGCCGGTCACGCCCTGCAGCAACAATGCGCTGAAACCGCCGAGGCAGGCAGCGATGTGCTCGACGGCGGCCTGCTGCGCATCGTTGAGCGATGGCCCGGGATGAACGGTGCCGCTCGATGCCGTTTCGGCTACGGGTTGTTGCCACTCGACGAAGCCGCGCGCCGCCAACCGGTGCAGCGCCTCCATGGACGCGCCGGCGGCCTGAAGAATGTCGCTGGCCGGCGCCGCGTCGCGATGCGCAAGGTATTCGACGATGCTGCGCAGCCGGGTTGCCCGGGCGGATAGCTGCGTCATCGCTTGACGGCGCCCCGCCTCGGTGAGCCGCCACACTCGCAGCTCTTCGCGTAGCGGCGCGCCGGCGCGCAGCGCTGCCGGCAGCGCCGCCGCCAGCACCTCGCCCACCGGATGACGATAGTATTCGGCAGACCACAGCAGCAGTTTCAGCAGTTGCGGGTCGAAGACGGGTTCGGTGTCGATGCAGGCGTGGATGTCTCGCAGCTTGCCGGCAGGAACCTCGGTGTGTTCACGGTATTCGATCACGATGCCGACCACTCGCCGTCGGCCGAAGGGAACCCAGACTCGCCCTCCATGCGGTGGGCTGGGCTGGCCCGCCGATACCCGGTAGTCGAAAATCCGCCGCAACGGCGTGTCGATGGCGACACCCAGGATCATGATGCCTGGTCCCGCCCGCGCGGCGGAGGCGCGAATCGCCGGCAGATTGCGTACATGCTCAGGATATCGATGTCTGTCGTTTCGCTTCTGTCCGCCATGTCCTCATCGTCGTGCAGTGTCTCGGCCGCCGATCCGCCCGGTCTTTGTCCACCGGTTTTCCGGCTGCGCATCAGGCGGATGCTTCCCGAGGCTCCCGTGAATTTTTGCTGTCAACCGATTCCGCGCCTGGACGTTCTATTCACGAGTGCCCCGAAAACTCCCGGATAAACCTTATGCATCGTTCCGCGCCCGTGTGGATTCCATCCTGGACGCTTCCCGGATCGGGCATGCCCGAAAACCCGCATCCGGCGGCGGCTATGCCGGGGCGGCCAGGCGCGGCGGCCGGTGTGGGATCATCCTCGTTTGTGCGCTTCCGGTTGCCGCCGTCTGTAGAGCCGGCTTGCCTGGAATCGTGCTCCCGGGGTCTGTTTGCCCTAGGATGGGACGCCGACATGCCGGTAAGTCTCGAGGACTCGACCCTGGATCCGTCCCGCGCTCTCGAGCGCTTCCTGCTCGATACTGAGAAACGCGCCTTTCGCATCGCTCGCATCACGGTCCGCGACGACGATGATGCACTCGATATCGTACAGGATGCGATGCTGCAGCTCGCGCGGCGCTACGGAGGGCGGCCCAGCCAGGAATGGCGGCCGTTGTTTTACCGGATCCTGCAGAATCGCATTCGGGACTGTTTGCGGCGACGCAAGGTGCGTTCCCGGATCATGGCCTGGCTGCCTGCACGGAAGGAGGAGGGGGAGCGCCAGCCGGATCCCTGGAATGACGTTCCGGATGGACGGCCGCAGCCAGCCGAGCATCTGGCCATCGACGAGGCCATGCAACTGCTCGAAGATACGCTCGCGGACTTGCCGGTGCGTCAGCGCGAGGCCTTCACCCTGCGTACGCTCGAAGGCCTGGACGTGGCGCAAACGGCCCAGGCGATGGGTTGCAGCGAGGGCAGCGTCAAGACGCATTATTCGCGGGCCGTGCATCGGCTGCGCGATCTTTTGGGGAGCGCATGGTGAATCGCTGCGACCACGAATCTTCGCAAGGGCCTGGGGAACATGCCGGACTTGTCCGCCCGCAGCCCGAGATCGACACCGGCACGCGCCGGGCTCCGAGCAGGAAGGAATGGGATGCCGTTGCCCGCCGCGACGCGACGGAGGATGCCGGCCCGGATCTTGCTGATGAGGCACTGGCGGACGCCTGGCAGCGCCGTGCGCGGTCCGTGTTCGATGACGGCGTCGAACGAGTGGATGCGCGCATCCGCTCGAAACTGACCCAGGCCCGATACGCGGCTGTCGATGAACTCAGGAAGCATGCGGCGTGTCGGCGCCTGCCGCGGCTGCCGGTGGCCGGATTGACCGTTGCGGCGGTTGCGGCGGTTGCCGTCCTGGTCTGGAATGAGGGTAGTCCCGGATTCATGCCCGGTGAATTGCCGCTGGAAGACATGGAACTGGTCGCGGAGGTCGACAGCCTGGAAATGCTTCAGGATGTGGAGTTCTACGCATGGCTCGGCTACCAGCGATGAGCATGCCGGTTGTGCGCGCAGCCTCGGCGATACTGCTGGCCTGGACCGTGCCGGATGCGGCATGGACCCAGACCCAGACCCATGCTCAGACTCATGTCCTGGCCTCCATTCACGTCCATGCCCCGGGCCAATCTGGTCTCCCCGATCCGCTCCCGCGGGTGTGGATGGCGACACTGGAACGACCGCGAGCGCCTGTCCCATCGCCGCCGGGTGCCGGCTTGCTGGCGGCCGCAGATCATCCACAGGGGCTTTCATCTCGGCGCGCGCCATCGGCGCATGACTCCCGTGATGCGCGATTTTCGGGCGAGGAATCCGATCGCGATGAACTCCAGGGAGCCGGCGTATCTTGGGAATCGCTTTCCGAGGAGCAGCGCGAACTATTGTCGAAATATCAGGCACATTGGGACCAGCTGCCGATGGGGCGCCAACGCGCGCTTGCCAGAGGTGCGCACCGCTGGCTAACCCTGCCGCCGGAACGGCGCGAACAGGCGCAGCGGCGCTTCGAGCATTGGCAATCGCTGGATTCGAAGCAGCGTCGTGAACTGCGGCGCCGGTACCAGGAGTTCAAGGTTCTACCCGCACAGGAGCAGGAGCGTATCCGGCGAGGGTTTCAGAACTTCCAGCATCTGGCGCCGGAACAAAGGCGCGAACTGCGCAAGCGATTCCATGATCTGCCGCCCGAGGAGCGCCGGCGACTCAAGGAGCATCGACAACCAGCATGGGAGGCCGGACATGACATCCATCCTCCCGGAGAGCCTGCCGATCAAGAGTCGCAGGATCATTCCCGGCGCCGGCCTCAGCAGGGAGACTCGCCACCGGAATGATCGCTGCCGCCGGCAAGGTGGAAGGATCGAACGGCGGACTTACAATGACCGCCGGGCCGGAAATCAAGTGATTGTTCGAGGATCTGCGGCGGGGAGGGGTTGTCTGAGAGGCTGGATTCCTTCGATTTCGAGCAACAACTCGCGGCGGCAGATATCACCGGCGAGAAATAATATTTGCGGGTCAGGCCAGGATCGTCGCAGGCGCGCGGCGACAGGTGCCAGCAACGCAGGGTCGCGCAAATAGACCTTCATGAGATCCCGCGCCGGATGGCCGCCGGATATGTCGTCCGACGCGGTTCGAATCGGGGCGGCATGGTTTACGCCGGCCTGCTGCGTCTCGACCTGATTTGTCTCGGTCTGGCTTGTCTCGGCGTGGACGGGCACAGGCGCCGGGATACTCGCCTGGCCGCGCAACTCGGCCAGATTGCGCAGGATTTCCTCGGCCTGGGCCAGGACATCATCATGATGTCGTGATGTATGACCGACGATGCTGGCGGTACCCGATACCAGCAGCGTGCCATCCGCCGCGAGCGTCGCCCGTGAGAAATGAGGGCTGACCGGTCCATGGATGCGAGGATAGCGATATGCGCTGACCTGGCGAGGATTCTCGATGGCGGTTCCCGGCTGCCGCGCGGCAAGCCAGAATACCTGTACGTGGTGCGTTCTGCGCTGATGACCGATGCCCGTCGCCGCGGGATAGCGTCGTAGGCCCGTTGCGCTCCCGCCTGCGAGGTTCGCGCCATCTCCGAGTCCCAGGCCGCATGCCCGGCCGACGCAGAATTGCCGGTAGCGTTCCATATCGCCGGTTCCCTCATTGATTGCATCGAGATAATTCCAGATGCGCAGCAGGTGAGGAAAGGCGGATTGCTCTTGGAAACGCTTCAAGGCGGCATAGACGGCTTCGCCGGCGGCGCAAATTCCAGGGTAGGCGTCTTCCGGTTCCTCGATGAGCGCGAATAAAAAATGATCATCGCAGGCATAGCGTACGATGCCGTCACGGCCGCTGCGTACCGGTCCATGCGAGAACCAGAGTTCCGTCGGTGCAGGCTGCCGCAACGGCAGCAGGCCAACTTCGATCTCGAGGGCCGGACTGGCTCCGTGCAAGGCAGCCCCCAGGGACTGCGGCCCGAAGTGGACGGCAGCCAGGATGTTCGGGGGGAGCGGCGCACGTGGGTCGAGGATGCGGTATTCGACCTGGATCGGTACCGGCTGGCCACGGTCATGCGCCTCGTGTGTCGGCCGTTGGACGGGGCGTTCGCCGCTCGAGTCTTCTGGAAACAACAGGCTGGATCCTTCGCGCATACCGATGCCGCAGCGCGAATGATACACCGAGCTTTTCCTTTGCCGACGCATATCGTTATTTTCCGTGCGCCGAAGGCCGCGCCGCTACAGAACGAGAGGATGCGTCGACATAACGAAAGGCTATGGCGTGAAGGCGGGCGCGAGTTGCCGAGCCGGGACAACCCGTACACAATAAGGAACATCCCTGGGAGGGGCTGTCCCATAGTGCATACTACGCGTCCTACGCGCCTGGGGTTCAACCCCGGGTGTGTTCGGGTGCCCAGGATCAATGATCGGGGTGGGGTGTGCAGCGAATCATGAGCGCCGCTGCACGATCGGAAGCCCTGCCGCGATCGGATGTTCTTACTTGCCCGGCGACGGCCCGGCGGCGGGCGCAAGTTGAAAGTGTTTGATCGAGCGCCTTCCGGGCGTTCGTGCTGGAGTGTTCATGCCGGTAAAGATTGCTGTACTCAAAGAGACGCGTCCTCATGAGCGGCGCGTGGCCCTGGTGCCCGCCGTGGCCGATAAGCTCATCAAGCTTGGTGCGCAGGTCTGTATGCAATCGGGTGCGGGCGAGGCGGTGAAGCTTGCGGATGCGGCATTCAAGAATGTCGTCATCGAATCCGATCCCGTCGCGCTGGTGGGAGATGCCGATATCGTCCTGGCGGTACAGCCGCCGGAAGCCGCCTTGATCGGCGCGATGAAGCCGGGCGCCATCCTGATCAGTTTCATCTACGCACACAAGGAACCGGCGCTGACCAAGTTGTTGCGTGATCGCGGCATCACCTGTTTCGCGATGGAACTGGTGCCGCGCATTACTCGTGCCCAGGCGATGGATGCCCTGTCCAGTCAGGCGGCGTTGGCCGGCTACTATGCGGCGCTGCTTGGGGCGACCCACCTGGCGCGTATTCTGCCGATGATGACGACGGCGGTTGGATCGATCCGGCCGGCACGCACGCTGGTGATGGGGCTGGGCGTGGCCGGCCTGCAGGCGCTTGCCACGGCACGCCGCCTGGGAGCCATGACGGAAGGATATGACGTCCGGCCGGAAACCAAGGAACAGGCGGAATCCCTGGGCGCAAAGTTCGTCGATACCGGCGTGGATGCCCGCGGCGCGGGAGGGTATGCGCGCGAGCTGACGCAGGAAGAGAAGGACAAGATTGCCGGTGTCATCACTCGCCATATTCAGAACGCCGATATCATCATCACCACGGCAGCGATTCCCGGCCGGCCCGCTCCGAAGTTGATCAGCAAGGCGCAGGTGGAAGGCATGAAGGCCGGCAGCGTAATCGTCGATCTTGCGGCAGAAGGCGGCGGCAATTGCGAATATACGCAGCCTGGAGAGACCGTGCAGGTGGGCCAAGTGACGATCGTCGGTCCGCTGAACGTGCCCAGCATGCTCGGTGAGCATGCCAGCGAACTGTACGCCAAGAATCAATTCAATCTGATCGAACTGTTTCTGAAGGAAGGCGCGGTGGCGCTCGACTGGAGCGATGAGGTCGTCGCGAACACGGTGTTGACTCACGCCGGTGAAATCAGGAATGAGGCCGCGCGAAAGGCCATCGAGAGCGCTTGAGCGCAAGGGGATATTTCATGGATCTGACGACTACGATGACGGGCTTCGTCGCCCTGTATATCTTCATGCTCGCGGCCTTCACCGGATACGAGATCATCGGACGCGTTCCGTCGATTCTTCATACACCGCTGATGTCCGGGTCCAACTTCGTTCACGGCATCGTCGTGGTAGGCGCCATGTACGCTCTGCTCAACGCCACCTCGACCGTCGAACAGGTCATCGGCTTCGTGGGTGTGCTGCTCGGTGCGGGCAACGCTGCAGGAGGCTACGTGGTGACCGAGCGCATGCTGGAAATGTTCAAGCCCAGCGCAAAGACCGGCGCTCGACCTGAATCCGCGGGCAGGGCGGACGGCTGACCGGCCAGCCACTGGCAGCCGCATCCAGCGCTGCGAGGCTCATGGCCATCCGAGACGGCGGCCGCGGGTAGCACGACGAAAGGCAACAAACTCAATGAATCCCGGTTTCCAGATGAATCCACAGATCATCATCGATACGAGTTATTTCGCGGCGGCGTTCCTGTTCATCTATGGACTCAAGCGAATGTCCTCTCCGGTGACGGCGCGTTCGGGCATCGTGGTCGCCGGCTTCGGCATGCTGGTGGCTACGCTGGCGAGTTTTCTATACGTCTTCGGAATCAACGAAGCGGCTGAGCCGCATCTGAACACGAACGTGGCGTTGGCCGCGGCCGCACTGGGACTGGGCACGATCTGGGCCTGGTGGAGCGGCAAAAAAGTCGCCATGACGGCCATGCCGCAGATGGTGGCGTTATACAACGGCATGGGCGGCGGCGCGGCCGCGGCGATTGCCGCCGTCGAACTGCTGCGCCCGGGCGCGGTCCATGAAACCGTGCCGCTGGTGCTGGCCATCCTGGGCGCGCTCATCGGTTCCGTTGCCCTGTCGGGTTCGCTCATCGCCTGGGCGAAGCTGGATGGCCGCATCGACGGAACCTGGCGCATGCCCGGGCAGCAGGTCTTCAACGGCCTGATTTTTCTGGTGACACTGACCATCGGTGCCTACATCATTTTCATCGCCGGTGGACATGCGCATTCGGGCGTCGTGGCGGCGTTCTTTGCCGGCGCGCTGCTCTTCGGCGTGCTGATGACCATGCCGATCGGCGGTGCGGATATGCCGGTGGTCATCTCGTTGTATAACGCCTTCACCGGACTTGCCGTCGGCTTCGAAGGCTATGTGCTGCAGAACCCCGCGTTGATGATCGCCGGTATGGTCGTCGGTTCGGCCGGCACCTTGCTGACGCTGTTGATGGCGAAGGCTATGAATCGCAGCGTTGCCAATGTGATTTTCAGCAATTTCGGCGCGGCAGCTGAGGAACAACAGGGCGAAATCAAGGGTAGTCAGAAACCCGCCGAGGCGGGCGATGCGGCGATCAACATGCGCTATGCCGCGAAGGTCATCATCGCTCCGGGCTATGGCCTGGCGGTGGCGCAGGCACAGCACAAGTTATACGAATTCGTGAAGCTGCTGGTCGATGCCGGGGTGGAAGTAAAATTCGCGATTCATCCGGTCGCCGGCCGCATGCCTGGACATATGAACGTGTTGCTGGCCGAAGCCGGCGTACCCTATGACATGATTTTCGATCTGGAAGACGTCAACGGAGAGTTCAAGGATGCCGATGTCGCGATCGTGATCGGCGCCAACGATACGGTCAATCCGGCCGCGCGCACCAACAAGTCCAGTCCGATCTACGGCATGCCGATCTTGAACGTCGACCAGGCACGGCAGGTCTATGTCGTCAAGCGAGGCCAGGGCAAGGGCTATTCGGGAGTGGGGCTATTCGGGAGTGGAAAACGAGCTGTTTTTCGCTGATAACTGCAACATGGTCTATGGCGATGCCCAGAAGGTGATGGTGGCCATGATCCAGGCCGTGAAGTCGCTGGACGGCGGCTAGTCTTCCGGATCTGCCGAAGGGCGGGTGCTAAAGGCACCGGCATGGCATGCAGGGCACACATGCAGGCTACGGAGGCGCATTAAGCTTTCCGTGTGAATGACTTAGCGCCATTGAAAATTAATACAAAGCTCGCGTATCTTACGTCGTCCCGCGCTGAAGTCACGGCCGGACGTGGCCGGACGTGCGCGGCGATCGTGTCGTGCAAGAGCTCTACAACTTGAGTCAAGAAATCCTGCGGACGGATGTCTCGGGAATGCCCCTGGAGTGGATCGACTACCGGGATGCGGTCCGCTTGTATCACACCGAACAGGTGGCCTACGTCTGCGGCACGCGCTTGTATCGCCTGTATGGCGGCACCAATGCCCGCTCGGGGCTGCGTACGATCGTCGACGTGAATTCGATCATCGCGACCCGCGGGCATACCCACAATCCCGGAAACCTGCGCCAGGATTACACGCCGCCCTTGAACAATCAGACCTTGTTCAAGCGGGATGCGCATCTGTGCTTGTATTGCGGACTGCGCTTTGCCAGCAGCCAGCTGTCGCGCGATCATGTGCGGCCGCTCAGCCAGGGAGGGCGCGATACCTGGATGAACGTCGTCACGGCCTGCCGCCGCTGCAACAACATGAAGGCATCGAAAACACCGGAGCAGGCAGGGCTGCAACTGATCGCAGTGCCGTTCACGCCGACATATGCGGAGTATATCTATCTGCAGGGACGCCGCGTGTTGGCCGATCAGATGGAATATCTGCTGGCACATTTTCCACGGACCAGTCCTCTGCATGCCAGGTTGAAGGTGCATGCGGTTCAATAGCGAGCCGCCGTGCTTTACCTGATCGACGCCTCGGTATTCATATTTCGCGCCTGGCATTCCATTCCCGATACGCTCACGGATCCAAGCGGCCGTCCCGTCAATGCCGTATACGGTTTCGGACGCTTCCTGGGCGAGTTGCTGGAGCGGGTTAGGCCCGAGCATATCGGAGTCGCCTTCGATGCCCGTCCGTCCGGTTCATACCGGAATCGCCTGTATCCTGCCTATAAGGCAAATCGCAAGCCGACGCCCGAGGCGTTGAAACGTCAGTTCGCGCTATGTCGAGAACTGTGCGAGGCGTTGGGCGTAGCCACATTCATCAGCAGCGGCTATGAAGCCGACGATATCATCGGTACGCTGGCGATGCGTTTGCGGACGAGCGACAAGCCGGTGGTGATCGTGACCCGCGACAAGGATCTGTCTCAGCTGATCCGGCCAGGCGACCACTACTGGGACTACATCAGCGGCCAACGCTTCGGCTACGAGGACATTGCCGGCCGCTTCGGCGTGCTGCCGGAGCGCATGGCCTGCTTTCTGGCAGTCACGGGAGATGCGGTCGACAATATTCCCGGTGTACCCGGCGTGGGGCGCAAGACCGCCTCGACCTTGTTTCATCACTTCGAGTCCCTGATGCATCTATACCAGGATCTGGAGCGGGTGCTCAGGCTGAAGCTGCGCAACGCGACTTTTGTGGCGACTCAACTACGCGATCATCGTGAAACCGCCCTGCTTGCCCGTCAGCTCACTGCCATCGCCTGCGACGTCCCCTTGAGGACCGCATTGCCGGATCTGGAGCGTCGATGTCCGGACCTCGCTGCGCTCGATGTCTTCTATGACACTGTCGGATTCGGTCGTTTGCTGCGCCTTCAGGCCGAACGCCTTTCGGCTTGAGCCCGGGGGGATGCGACGTACCACGATGGTATGCGCAGCGGGCAGGTGCATAATCGTTCTGCGCCAGCCGCTGACGGTTTCGGCGTCAGCGGCGGAAAACCGAGGCCGATCCGGTATTCCGGATGCGGGTTCGAAGTGCAACGATCGAGGGCTGAGATCGGCCTGCGGGAGTCGCCATGACAGCATTAACAAGACTCGAGACCCGGGCCGAAGCCAAAGCCAAAGCCAAAGCCAAAGCCAAAGCCAAAGCAAGGATGGGAGCGTCGACCCGTCTGGTAGCCGGCTTGCTGGTCTTGGCATGGGTCTCGTGGCCCGGCATCGGCAGCGCTCAGAGTGATTCCGCCGATGAACTGCTGAGCCAGGCCCAGCAGGCTCTGAACGCCGGCAAGCCTGGACAGAGCGAGTCCCTGCTGGACAAGGCGATCAAGGAGATGCCGGACGGTGCGGATTTTTACCTGTTGCGCTCGCGTGCGCGGGAATCCCAGGGGAAGTTCAAGGCGGCCCTTGCGGATGCTTCGAAATATATCGAACTGTTGCCGCAGGAGGCCTATGGTTACTTGAACCGGGCGCATATCCATCTGTCTCTCGAGAAACCGCAGGAGGCGCTTGCCGACGCGAATCAGGCCATTGCGTTGCAGCCCGAAGAGCCGGATGGTTATTACCGGCGTGCGGATGTGTATCAGGCGATGGGCAAGATGACCGAGGCACAGGCGGATGAAGCAAAAGCGGAAGCGTTGAGCCGCTGACCACCGGGCCGTCTTCGAGATCTCGATACAGGACGAACCCTGCCGCATCGAGCCGGCAGGAAGCCGGTTCGGCTGGTTTGCTCTAGAGGCCGCCTGGCACCGCGACCCGCGTGCGTGCCGTGCCCGTCCCGGCGAGAATCAACCTGCGCGCGGGAGCGGCGGCCACGACGTACAATGCCGGTCCGATCCTCGGCCAAAGCTTCAACTCATGCCTGCTTTTTCCGTTCGCCTGCAGCAAAAAATCCTCGAACACAGTCCCCTGTGCGTGGGAATCGATCCCTCCGCCGCCTTGCTGAAAGGCGCCGGATTACCCGATTCTCCCCAGGGTGCGTTCGAATTCGGCAGGCGCGTGCTCGAGGCGGTAGATTTCGGTATTTCATTGTTGAAGCCACAATCCGCCTTCTTTGAACGTTTCGGCAGCGCGGGATTGCGGGCTTTGGAGGAACTGGTGCGCCTGGCACGCGGCCAGGGTGTGCTGGTGCTGCTGGACGGTAAGCGCGGCGATATCGATTCGACTGCCGCAGCCTATGCAGAAGGCTATTTCTCGGCGGGGACGACTCTGCGCGTCGATGCCGTCACGACCCAGCCCTACATGGGCCTGGGTGCATTGGATTCGTTTCTGGATATCGCCTTCAAGGCCGAGGGCGGCGTTTTCGTGGTGGTGCGTTCCTCGAATCCCGAAGGCGAGGCGCTGCAGACCGCGAGGCTGGCCGGCGGAGAGAGCGTCGCACAGGCCCTGTGCAGGGAAATCACCAGTCGCAATCGCCAATGGAGCGAGAGTATCGGGGCTGATGCCGGGCCGTTGCCGGGACCCGTGGGGGCCGTCGTCGGCGCAACCTGTGCCGATGCGGACGCAATGACCGTGGCAATGCCCCATTCATTCATCCTTGCGCCGGGCGTGGGGGCGCAGGGCGCCACGATGCACGACGTGCTGCGCCGGATGCCGAATGCTCGCGGCCGGGTCCTGCCCAATATATCGCGGGCTGTTCTCGCCAATGGCGGCAGCAAGGCCGAAATCGCCGCGACGCTGCGGGAATTGCAGGCGCAGGCCCGCGACCTGATGTAGGTCGGGGAGTGCGGGCGAGTCGTCCGAGCAGCTCGAGCTAGGTGCGCCCACGCCCCGACAATGTCTCGTCCAGCGCCTGTGCCAGGAGGCGTCGCTGCAAGCGTTCGCCAAGGCTGCGGGGCCGTTCCAAGGACATTCTTTCCAGATAGGGGCGCAATGCAGGACGAACCGGCGCGCCGAGCGCCCGTGCCAGACCGCCCAGGCGTCCTCGCCAGCCGGCCATGCCGTTTTGGAGCGAATGCAGGGCCTTGGCCAGTACGATTTCTTCGTCGCTGAAATCGCTACCGAAAGGCAGCTCGGAAAACAGGCCTTGAGCGTGCCAGGGTGCAAAGCGACGGGCAAGCCGCCGCGGATCGTTTTCACGCGCGGCGTCCGGAATACGCCAGCGTACCGGAAGCTTCCCGGCGCGCTTGGCAGCACTCACGAAAGCATCCTGAAAACGGGCATCCATGACCGTGACCAGCGCAGCGACGATTTCATGATCTGTCTTGCCGCGCAGGTCGGCGATACCGTATTCCGTCACCACCAGATCGCGCAGGTGGCGCGGAATGGTCGCATGGCCGTAGCTCCAGCGGATGTTCGAGGTCACCTTGCCCTGCGCCGTGCGTGTCGAGCGCAGGCATAGGATCGAGCGCGCCTCCGGCAGCGCGTGTGCCATGGCCACGAAATTGTATTGGCCGCCGACACCGCTGACGACACGTCCGTTCTCCAGGGCGTCGGAAACAGCGGCGCCCAGTCCGGTGACCATCATGGTCGTATTGATGAAGCGCGCATGCCGCCGCTGGGCCAGCTTCAGTTCCCATTCGTGGCCATGCAGTTCATTGACGAAGCTGATTCCGCGCATGGCGAACAGGCGGCGTTGTTCTGCGGGGAGTTCGCGCAACTGCGCATAGAACGAACGGGGGCCGAAGAAGAAGCCACAGTCGACTAACACCCCGTTGCGCAGGCGTTCGCCCAGGCAAGTCTCGGCGATGCGCGCACGCTGCTCTGCAGTGTCGAAATTCGCCTGGATCTCGGTTCCATCCGGTGCCACCAGAATACCCCGGTCGTATTCGACGTCCTCGCGGAACAGGCCGACATCGCGCAATTCGTGGAAGTCCGCGAACGACATGCGGCGCATGCCGGCAGCATGCAGTGCATCCAGCGTACGTACGTCGACCTGTTCGTCGATATGACCGCCATCGATCAGACGCTGCAGCTTGGCGCTCGGAAATACGCGCCGCTTGAGGATACCGCTGCGATACAGATCCAGGAAGCCGTCGGCCAGCATCTCGGTGCAGCCGTACAGGCCATGATTGAATGGAGCGGTCCCTCCTTCGGTTTCGATCAAGCGGCGATGGCGAGAGAGCAGACCGGAAGACTCCAGGATATCGCGGTAGATCGCCGGCTGTTGATGTCTCAGTTGCAGCGCATGCACGATGCCGTCTGCCAGCCCGCCGATGCCCAGCTGCAATGTTCCGCCGTCACGCACCAGAGTGCTGACGTTCAGGGCAATCGCATGCTCGATGGATGCGATCGGTTGGTTGGGCGGACAGAATAGAGGCGCGCCGGTGGCCTCCAGCAAAAAATCGAAAGTGTCCGCGGCAATGAGCGCATCGCCGTACATGAACGGCAGCTGATGATGGATCTGGCCGATGAGCGCGAACGGTTGCCGGCCGGCCCGCAGCGCGGCGATCCGCGGCAGCAGATCCGCAGTCAGATCCGAATTCGAGCCCAGGCTGAGCAGGCCGACCGGCGCTTCACCTTCAGGCGGAACGGCCACCAACTGCGCGATGACATTCAGGCCGCGCCGCAGCGCATCACGTGCCACATGCGTGTAATTCGAGCTAAGATGATGCTGCTGAAGATAGTCGTTGCGCAGCCAGGCGCCCGGCTCCACGTAGAATTCGATGATCTCGATATTGGCGGGCAGCTGGTCACGCTCCATCAGTCGGACATAGTCGAGTTCGGGATAGTCGCCGAACACTCTACGGGAGAAGGGTTCGATGAAGCGGCGTTCCAATTCGCTGCGTCCTCGCGGTTTACGCAAGGACAATGCAGTGATGATCGTGAGCTGCAGGCTGGCGTCGGCAAGAGCTCGAGCGACGAAGGCATTGACCAGTTCGTTGGGCTTACCGATCGCGACGGGCAGACCCAGAACGACTTGTTTGCCGACCAGCCGCAGCGTAGCTTCGACGCAGTCCTCCGGACTGGCGATGCGCTGTACCGCCATGTCAGGGCTTCAATAGCAGCGCGAAACGTACCTTGACTTCATTGCCGACCATGCTGGTGTCGGTCCATTCTCCCTTACCGATACCGAACGCCAGCCGCTCGATGCTGGCGTCGCCCTTGAGCCAGGCGCCATCCTTGTCCTCCTCGAAACTAAAACGGATCGGAATCTCACGCATCACGCCGAGCAGGGTCAGCGTGCCGGATGCCGTGTACTTGCCGTTGCCGGCCGGCTGGAACTTCTGCGCCACATAATGACCGGTCGGCCATTGCGCCACGTCGAACAGGTCTTTCCCCCTGATGATCTGGTCACGTTCCGAATCGCGCGAATTGACGGATGCCATATCGATTGTCACATCAAAGCGGCTGGCCGCGAGATCCTGCGGATCGAAGTGAATGTCGGCACTGAACCTGTCGAATCCGCCTTCGAAGGCCGCACCCGCCTGGATACCGATGAAGTCGAGCCTGCTGTTGGCGAGCTGCATGTTCCACTGCGTACCGGAGAGCGCCCATACAACTCCGGCCAGCGCGAAGCCAGCCAGTGCGGCCGGGATGACGAACCATCGGGTCATATCACTCTCCTTTCAGTCTGACCGGTAGCATGCGGCGCAGGATATTGTCGCGATCCATTAAATGATGCTTGAGGGCAGCGGCAATGTGCAGCAGCGCGACCATGAACAGACTGGCAGCGAGTATTTCATGGCCTTTATGAAAAAAATCGTAGGCGTGCTGATTCGGCTGGATCAGATCGGGCAGTGTGACCAGACCGAACCAGCTGACCGGGAAATTGCGGGCGGATGACATGAGCCATCCGAACAGAGGGGTGATCACCAGCAGCACATATAGAAGCGCATGGGTGATGTGCGCCACGCGCTGTTGCCAGCGCGGTACGGTATTCGGCATGGCCGGGACCGGATTCAGCCAGCGCCACAGCAGCCTCAGCAGCATCAGGCCGAGTATGGTGATACCGACGGATTTGTGACGTGCCAGCATGGCGACTTTCGCGACCCCCAGCGGTAGATCCTCGGCCATGTTTGCGAGCACGAACTGCGTGATCACCAGGGCTACGATGGCCCAGTGAAAAAATTGCGCGATGGCGCCATAGCGCAGAGCATCGTTCTTTATTTGCATGGCGGGTTTCATGTCATCCAGGATGTGCCGGGTTGAAATCATCCGACTGAAGCTTATCGCCCAAATATAGCAAGCTTAACAAGTGTAAGCCTAAGCACCGGCCGGCGCCGGATCTGCCGCCGGCGCGATCTGCAAGGCGATGTGTCAAGAAGTCATCCAGCCGGCCGCATGCCGGCGAATCAGGCCGGCCAGGGCCAGCGCATGCCGCTTGCCGGCATTGAGCGCCGGAATGTACGTGTAATGCTCGCCGCCATGTTGCATGAATGCATTCCGGTTGCGTATGGCGATTTCTTCCAGGGTTTCCAGGCAGTCCGCCGCAAAGCCGGGACACATGACCGTGATGCGCTTATGACCGGTGCGTGCCTGTAGGAGCAGGAATTCATCAGTGTAGGGGCGCAGCCATGCTTCACGTCCGACCTGCGATTGGAAGCTCACGCTCCAGTCGGCTGCGCTCAAGCCGAGTTGTGCGGCGACACGGCGTGCCGTCTCCCTGCATTGGCGTTCATAGGGATCGCCTGCGTTGCTATGGCGCTGGGGAATGCCGTGAAACGAGAATAGTAGATGCGTGCGCTCATGGCTGCGCCAATGATCAAGCACGCTCATGGCAAGCGCATCGATATACGCATTGTCGTCGTGATAGTTGTTGATGAAGCGTAGTTCCGGGATCCAGCGCCAATGCTGCAGTTCCCGGCTGATACGATCGAATACCGAGCCGGTGGTAGCGCTGGAGTACTGCGGATACAGCGGTAGAACGATCAGCCGGCGCACTCCTGCATTCCTGAGCTGCATCAGGGCTTGCGGAATCGACGGTGATCCATAGGACATGCCTAAAGCCAGCACCGGAGCGCCGTCTTCGTTGTGCGGTGGGATTACTGCCGTGATGTTGCCGGCCGGCGATAGTTCCGGCAGCGAATTCATGGCGATACATTGCGTGCCCGACAGCTCCTCGCGCAATGCTTCGGAGAGCGCGCGAGCGTGGAGCAGTAACGGTGAGCCTTGCCGTGTCCACACCAGGCGATAGGCGCGGGCGCTTTTTACCGGACGGATACGCAGGATGATGCCGTGCAATACCAGCCACCATAGCCAGCGCGGCGCATCGACCACCCGCGGATCCCACAGGAACTCGGCCAGGAAGTTGCGCACCGCAGCAGGCGTCGGCGCGTCCGGCGTTCCTAGATTGGCGAGCAGAATGCCCAGCGTTCCAGCCAGGTTGGATTCGCTTTGTCGCTCGCCGGGGTCATCCTGCATTCGCACCTGCCTTTTGCTTCGTCATCGTTTTTTCGAGGGTCGGTCTGCGGCGTCCGCGTCCCGGCACCCGGTTGCCGGAGTACGGGAGAAAAGCGGGATCGGCCTCTTGTGTCTTGTGTGAGGGTAATTATCTCGATTTGTCGCTTTAGTTTATATGGAAGAACTGCATCGGGGAGCTCGATCGCTCAATATTTCCCTTCCGGAGATCGTGCTGGTCCGATGAGTGGGCGGTATCGTGGTGCATGCGGACCGTTCAGGATGGCGACCGGTGGTTCCCATGCACATCGGACGTGCAGCGGAATCCTCGGTCGCCTCCGTTTTTCGAGTGTCGGATTCGATCGTCGCCGTCTCACCTGTGTCGCCGGTGCGGTCGACCGGGTTCGTCGGCTTGTACGCGACTTATAGGGCCTGAGCGGTTGCGGGCGGCAGTGGCTGACAGTCCGGGCAGCAGAGCCATTCCTCCGGATCCCGCCTCCCTTTGGATCAGTGTGCTCTTCTGGATCAGCGCTCCAGAATCGCCGTCACACCCATGCCCCCTGCCGTGCATATTGAAATCAGCCCGCGCCCCCTGCCTTTTTGGGCCAGGAGCTTCGCCAGAGTGGCCAGGATGCGCGCACCGGTGGCGGCGAAAGGATGACCTATTGCCACGCTGCCGCCTTTGACGTTCAACCGGCTGCGATCGATGGCGCCCAGCGGTTCGGATAGCCTGAGCCGTTCACGACAGAATTCCGCCGATTCCCATGCCTTGAGGGTGCATAGCAATTGTGCCGCGAAAGCTTCATGGATTTCGTAAAAGTCGAAGTCCTGCAGCTGCAGCTGTGCGTCGGCGAGCATGCGCGGTACGGCATAGGCGGGTGCCATCAGCAAGCCTTCCTGATCAACAAAATCGATGGCGGCGTACTTGCCGTAAGTCAGGTAGGCCAGTACCGGCAGGCCGCGGGTCTTTGCCCAAGACTCACTGGCCAGGAGAACCGCCGCGGCACCATCGGTCATGGGCGTGGAGTTGCCTGCGGTCAGGCTGCCTTGCGGGTCGAAGGCAGGTTTCAGTCGTGCCAATTGTTCCAGCGAGGTCTGGCGCCGGATATTGTCGTCTTGCTTCAGGCCGCGAAATTCATCCACCAGATCATCGTAGAAACCTTCGTCGTAGGCGGCCACGGCCTTGCGATGGCTGTCCAGGGCGATCTGGTCCTGTTCGGCGCGCGGTATCTGCCAGGTACGCGACATGGTTTCACAGCTTTGACCCATGGACAGCCCGGTACGCGGTTCGACGACCTGCGGCAAGACGGGCTTGAAATGACCGGGTCGTAGTCCGAACCAGGGACCGATCTTCCGGGCGAGCGTCTTGCCCCGGGCGCTACGCAGCAGCAGGCGTCGATACGCTTCGGGATGCACGATGGGCACATCGCTGGCGCTGTCGACCCCCGCGGCAATCGCCGAATCGATCTGGCCGGTAGCAATCTTCAGGCCGAGAACGATGGCCGTATCCAGGCTGGTGCCGCAGGCGCGCTGTAGATCGAAGGCGGGCGTTTCCGGGGCAAGGCCGCTGTCGAGCACGCATTCGCGGGTCAGGTTGAAATCCCGGGAGTGCTTGAGTACCGCGCCCGCGCCGACATCCCCGAGGCGTTCACCGCGCAGATTATAGCGATCCACCAGCGCTTGCAGAGTGACCGTCAGCATTTCCTGGTTGCCGGCTTCGGCGTACGCACCCATGGAGCGTGCGAAGGGAATACGTTGTCCGCCTAGGATGGCGACCCGTCGTATCGATGATCCTACGAGCATGGCTGTCTCGTTATGACAGAATGATGAGGCCGGCCAGCATGCCAGCGATGCAGCGATCCGGTCAAAATCACTTTTCCCAGAGATTCCTCAATGCGTGCTTCAGGCCATCGCCTGCCCGAGGATCCTTCAGCCGTCCGGCGGATACGCTTGATCATGGACGCTCGGGCGATCGCCGCGTTTGGCGGACCGTTGCTGGCCAACAATCTATCCATCACCGGAATGTCGTTTGCGGATACGGTAATGGCCGGACAGCTGGGTGCCCGTGATCTGGCGGGGCTGGCGGTCGGGGCCGCCTATTTCAACCTGTTCATGTTCATCGGCATCGGCATGCTGCTGGCCGTATCTCCTGTGGTTGCGCATGCCTACGGAGCGGATGACAGCGAGGGTCTGGTCCGCTATGCGCGGCAGTCATGGTGGCTGGTGCTGGCGCTGGCCGTGCTGCTGGTGATCGGCATGCGGCAGGCCGGCTGGGTGTTGCCGGCCGTCGGCATCGCCTCCGACATCCTGCCGATCGCCGTGGGCTATGTGAAGGCGACGGCCTGGGGTATGCCCGGGTTGCTGGCGTTCCTGTCGCTGCGCTATACCAGTGAAGGCATGGGGCGGACCCGTCCGATCATGTATATAGGCTTCCTGGGATTGGTGCTCAATGTGCTGGGCAACTGGCTGTTCATGTACGGCAAGTTCGGCCTGCCGCGGTTGGGTGCTGTCGGTTGCGGTGTGGCTACAGCCATCGCCTTCTGGGTGATGTTTGCAGCCATGCTGGGGCATATGCGGACGCATCGCGCCTATCGTCCGCTGGCAATCTTTGCCCGAGTGGAGCGGCCGAATCTGACGGCCCTGGGTGAGCTGACGCGCATCGGCGCTCCGATTGCCGGCAGCGTCGTCGCCGAGGGCGGCCTGTTCGTGGCGGCTGCGCTCATGGTGGGCGGGATGGGTGCGGCGATTGCCGCAGGGCATCAGATTGCCCTCAACTATGCCAGTTTCATGTTCATGATGCCGCTGGCAATCAGTTCAGCGACGACGATCCATGTCGGTCATACGCTCGGACGTGGCGACCCTGTCGGCGGCCGGCAGGCCGGTCTGCTCGGAATCGGGATATGTGCCGGGGTGATGTTCCTGTCCGCCATCGGCATGGTCGTATTCAATGATTCGATAGCGGCGTTATATACCCGGGATCCGCGGGTGCGTGCGCTGGCTGCCACCTTGCTGCTCATGGCAGCGCTTTTTCAGCTATCGGATGGGATCCAGGTCGGTGCCGCCGGTGCATTGCGAGGTTTCAAGGACACGGCGGTGCCGATGGCGCTTTGCGTATTTTCCTACTGGGCCGTGGGTTTCAGTCTGGCCTACCTGCTCGGTGTGCGCGGCGGCGGCGGACCTGTTCTGGTCTGGGCTGGCTTGACGGCCGGACTCAGCGTCAGTGCGCTGCTGCTGGTGGCCCGTTATTTGTACGTATCGGGCAGGGCGACGGCCGGCGGGGCCACAGAGCATCGTGTCGACGTACTCTTGTGAATACAACAGTCTGGCCAAGGTCAGCAAGGGGATGGCGAAGGCGCGCATGAACCTACGATGCTACCGGGGTGCTAAAAGCCAATGAATATCTTCTGTGGGATCTGCTTGTTTGAGATGAGGCTGCCCCGCTCAAGGCTTCTGTCTGCTGTGCTTGCGGGATTCACAGCAGACAGAAGCCATGAGCGGGACAGTTCTGTCATGAAGCGGTTTCGAGCCGGGAAACCGGAGAAAGTCTCGGATTTGGCAGAATGCGTCGAAGGGAGATTCCGGAAGAGAGGCGCCGGAGGAAGCGCCGGAGGGCTTGACGTCCCAGGATCAGCTAGGGAAACTTCTCGGTTCCATACCTCAGACCCTTCGGCCAGCCCGTGAACTTCATCCACGTCACCCGCTTTGCATGGCCGCTACGCTTGCCACATCAGGTCCCATCCAAATCATTCACCGGATGCCGCCCTTGCTTGCAGATTCGTCGATGACCTTGTCGTGTTTCGCGGCATGCCGGCCGAACGCATCGAGCACCAAGCACCACCCATGACCGGCTCCGGAATAGATCGCGCGTTCGAGCGGCGCCTGGCATCGCTGGTCAATTCTCGCGAGTCCGGGGTGTTGCAGGGCGGCCTCAAGGGCGTAGAGAAGGAATCGTTGCGAGTCTCCCTCGATGGCTGTCTGGAGCAGAGCGGTCATCCGCGCAGCCTGGGTGCGAGTTTGACCCATGAACATATCACGACGGATTATTCGGAATCCCTGATCGAGCTGGTCACGCCTGCCTTCGGCCAGTGCCGGGAGCTGCTGCAATACTTGTGCGATCTGCATCAGTTCGTCTACAGGCACCTGCCGGACCAGTTGTTGTGGGCCACCAGCATGCCCTGCGGCCTGGAGGGTGATGCGAACATTCCGGTGGCGCGCTATGGCCGATCGAACATCGGACGTATGAAGGAGGTCTACAGGCTCGGCCTGGGCTATCGCTACGGCCGGATGATGCAGGCGATCTCGGGCATCCATTTCAATTATTCCTTTCCTGAGCGCTTCTGGCCGGTATTGGCCGACAGCCTGCAGGAGCGCAAGGTCGATCGCGATTTCATCTCGGCACGGTATTTCGGGCTGTTGCGCAACTATCGGCGCTATGGCTGGCTGATTCTGTACCTGTTCGGCAATTCGCCGGCCTTGTGCAGCTCTTTTTTGAACGGACGCCGGCACGCCATGCCGGAACTGTCGCCGGGTACATTCTATGAACCCTACGCGACTTCACTGCGCATGAGCGACCTGGGTTACAGCAATAAAAGCCAGAAAGGCCTGCATATCGGCGTCAACAGCATCGACGAGTACATCCGCGACCTGACGGCCGCCGTGAGCACGCCGCATCCCGAGTATCAGAAGATCGGCGTCAAGGTCGACGGCAGTTATCGTCAGTTGAATGCGAACCTGCTACAGATCGAAAACGAGTACTACAGCTATATCCGGCCCAAGCGCGTGACCCGTTCCGGGGAGCATCCGACGCAGGCTTTGCGCCGCGGCGGAGTGGAGTATGTCGAGTTCCGCGCTTTGGATGTGAACGTCTTCGATCCCGCCGGCGTCGATCAGACCAAGCTGCGCTTTCTGGAAGCATTCGCAGCCTTGTGCATATTGAAGCAAAGCGATCCGATCACTTCTGGAGAGCAGGTCGGTCTGGATGCCAATCACGCACTGGTTGCGCATCGGGGCCGCGAACCGGGATTGACACTCAACCGTCATGGGCGGCAGGTACCCTTGCTGGCATGGGGACGGGAACTCATCGATTCGATGCGCGGGATTTGTGAACTTCTCGATCAGGGCGATGTGCAGCGTCCTTATGGCGCGGCGCTCGACCTGCAGGCGTTGAAGCTCGATGATCCACAAAGCACTCCCTCGGCGCGCAGCCTGAAAGAATTACGGAGCAGCGGGGAATCTTTTATCCAGTTCGCCCTGCGCATGTCGCGGTTGCACAAGGTTTATTTCACGGATCTGTATCCGCCGAACGAGCGGCGCATGACTGAATTTGCCGTGGAGGCGGAGCTGTCCCTGCGCAAGCAGGAGGAACTGGAGGCTGCCGACGAAGTCGACTTCGATCAATTTCTGGCGAACTATTTTGCATCTGCCGGGTAGATCATTCGCCCGGTGTTCGCCCCGGAACATGGGAGCACTCGCCAGGGAAACTTTAGAATTGTGAACCGTATCCGAATTACGGTGGCGATACCGGCTATCATACCGGTTTTTTTCTAATTATCCGTGAGCAGTACGCCGAATCTTTTTTCCAATACCCCGGTCGTCTCCGCCGCCGGGGTTCAGGCGGGCGCGGTGGCCGGTGTGACGGTTTCCCGCCGCGTCTCCCGGTCGCAACAAGCCTCGGCTGCCCATACGACCGGGATTTTGCCGGAGGCGGCTAGAGGGCATTGCGCGGCGAGTCAGCAGACGCCGGCTGCGGCCGAGGACGAAGCGAATTTCGTACAGACGGGTGGCTGGAGCGCTTACGAGGTATGGTTTCGCTTCATCAAGGAAGCACGCGAAAAACGTCGCCCCCCCGGCTGAGCGCAGCGAATACCCGCGCCGCGCGCTGCGATCGCTCCGGCTAAGCGCGTCGACCACTTGCCCCGAGTGCTTCGGTTGTCGGTGCCGCCAGCCCCCTCGACGCGCAGGATCCGCTTGCCGCATATCGTAGTCGCCCGACTTCCAACCAGGCCATCGGTCATGGTTAGAATGACCGTATGACCCCGACGCGAGCAGCCGAACAGCAGGAAGAGCGCGCTCATCGGCTGGAACAGGAGTTTCAGGCCGTTCTCGACGCCGCCGTCGATGCGGTGGTGCTGTTCGATCATGAGGGCCGTATCGAACTGCTCAATCGTGCGGGCGAGCGCATGTTCGGCTACCACGAACAGGAAGTGATCGGTCTGCGGGTCAATCTGCTGCTGCCCGAGCCGTATCGCTCCCAGCAGGACGACTATCTGCGTCACCATATCGAAGCCGGTGAACCTCGTATCATCGGCATCGGCAGGGAGTTGCTGGCGAAACGGCGCGACGGCAGCGAATTCTCCGCTGAACTGGCGGTCGGGCGCGTTCAGGGTACGGATCCTCCCCGATTCGTGGGCTTCATTCGCGACGTCACGGTCCGGCGCAATTCCGAAGAAGCCTTGCGCCGCAGCGAGGCGCAGCTGACGATTGCTCAGGAAATCGCTAATTTAGGTAATTATGTCGTTCATCTCGACAGCAATTGCGAGGATTACTGGTCGCCGCATCTGTACCGTGTCCTGGGTCGGCGTTATGGCGACCTCTATATCGGCGTCTACGATTATCTTGAACCCATGGTGCATCCAGCCGATCGGGTACGCTGGCAGCAGGCGCGCCGTGCATTGGATACACAGGGGCGCAGCATGGATATCGAGTACCGGGTGATTCATCCGGATGGGTCGCTGCGCCATGTGCATCATATCGCCCAAGTATCGCGCGCACTGGACGGCCGTATCGTGCGGCAGGTCGGCACGCTGCACGACATCACCGACCGGCGCCGGGCAGAGGATGACGCACGCCAGATGCAGGATCGTATTGCCCATTTCGGCCGGATTTCCACCATGGGAGAGATGGCTGCCGGCCTGGCCCACGAGGTCAACCAGCCTCTGACCGCCATAGCGACCTATGCGCAGGCCTGTCAGCGGCTGATCGCCTCGGAGCATGCATCCAGCGATGATATCGCAACTGCACTGGATCATATTTGCACTCAGGCGCTGCGAGCGGGAGAGGTCATCCGCAGGCTGCGCCAGTTCGTCAAGAATCGCGAGGTTCGCCGCGAATTGCTGGATGCGAACCGGCTGCTGGACGACGTTCTGGTACTGGCTCAAACGGATCTGCGCCATCACGGCGTGCGCATCGTCGTGGAGCATGCGCCGCGCAGCTTCCCGGTACAGGCCGATGCGGTACAGATCCAGCAGGTCATACTCAATCTGGTGAGGAACAGCATCGATGCAATGCTCGATTTGCCGGAAACACACCGCGAGATCCTGCTGCGGGCCCGTATGGATGGGGAGGGAGACGTGGAGCTGATGGTTGCCGATCGAGGTACCGGCGTCGATGTCGCGGCAGCGGCGGCATTGTTCGATCCATTCTTTACCACCAAATCAGGCGGCACCGGGCTGGGGTTGTCTATCAGCCGCTCGATCGTGCGCGCACACGGCGGTAAATTATGGTGCAGCGCCAATCCAGGGGGCGGCGCCTGCTTCTTTTTTACTTTGCCGGTCGTTCCGGCGCCTGCGGGGAGCTGATCAATGCGGGGAAATTCAACTAACCAACGCCCTACGATTTTCATCGTTGATGACGATTCGGCGGTGCGCGATGCGCTGAAACTACTGTTGCGCTCGGTCGGGCAGGCTGTCGAAACCTATGCCTCGGCACAGGAGTTCCTGGATTCCTATGGGATGGATCGCCCTGGATGCCTGGTGCTGGACATTCGCATGCCCGGGATCTCCGGCTTGGAGCTGCAACAAAAACTGAACGAGAAGCATTCCATTCTACCCATTATTTTTATCACCGGGCATGGCGATGTGCCGATGGCAGTGGAGGCCATGCAGGCGGGCGCGGTGGATTTCATTCAGAAGCCGTTTCGGGATCAGGATCTGATCGATCGTATCAACCAGGCTCTGGAGAAGGACAGCAGCAACCGGGCGGCGCTGGGCGAACGGAATGACATACGGCGGCGGCTGGAAACGCTGACGCCTCGAGAACACGAAGTCCTGGAACTCGTTGTTCGCGGCAAGGCGAACAAGGTCATTGCCGGAGATCTGAAGTTGAGTCAGCGAACCGTGGAAATACACCGGGCGCGCGTCATGGAGAAGATGCAGGCATCTTCCCTCGCACATCTGGTGCGCATGGTGCTCGAAGTGGGGCAGGGATAAGGGAAAGCGAATACGAGGAATGCGCCTGTCCGGGATGCGCCCACGGAGCTCAGGGTCGGGCAGCGCTGAAAGCCGCCTCGGATCCCTGTAGTGACGTCGCTGGAGCGCCTGCTCACGGATACAGATCCGCCCGGGCATCGAAGGGCAGCTCATTACGCATCCTTTCATAGAATTCACGAGCTTGCGGCGTATCCGCCGGCGGCAAGACGATCTGCAGGATCACGAACTGATCGCCGGGCGTCGGACCGGGCAGGCCGCGGCCCTTGAGGCGCATTTTCTGTCCTGCCCGTGCATTTGCCGGAATGCGCAAGGCCACCGGTCCGGCCAAGGTCGGGGTCTGGACCGTAGTTCCCAGCGCTGCTTCCCATGGAGCTATCGGCAGCGTCAATGACACATCACGGCCCTGTGCCTCGAATAGCGGATGTTCGCGGAATCCGATTTCCAGGTATAGATCGCCTGCAGGACCGCCACCGATGCCGGGGCTGCCCTGGCCGGCGAGCCGGATGCGCTGACCCTCGACGACGCCGGCGGGAATGCTGACCTTGAGCGTGCGCGGCTGCAGTGTCACCTGGCCGCCCTGGCCGACCCGGGGCGATTTCAACTCGATTGTCTGCGAACCGCCGCGGAACGCGTCTTCCAGGGTAATCTGGATTCGGGCCACATGGTCTTCCCCGCTCGCTGCAAAGCCGCGGGCACCTGCACCGTGGCGTGCGGTACCCGCGGCGCCTCCGAACGGACTACGCTGCCCGAACAGTGAGGCAAAGAAATCGCTGAACCCGCCCGTGTCGCCGCCGAAAGAGGTGCTGGAGAATTCGAAATCCCGGCCCCAGTCGGGCGGCGGCCGGAATTCCTGGCCCGCACGCCAGTTCGAACCTAACTGGTCATAGGCGACGCGTTTCTGCGGATCTTTGAGGACTTCGTAGGCTTCCTGGACTTCCTTGAACCTTTCCTCGGCATTCGCCTCCTTGCTGACATCGGGATGATATTTGCGCGCCGCCCGCCGATAGGCGCGCTTGATGTCGTCCTGGCTGGCGTCCCGGGCTACGCCCAGCAGCTGGTAATAGTCCTTGTATGTGGTCACCGGCGATTCTCGGATGTGGTTTCAAGCTGGGCGGGACGGTGTCCAATGCCGGCTGCCGGGCTGACACGGCGCCGTACCGGTACACGCTGCGCCTGGGGGCGCAGGACTAGTATACCCAGCAGACCCAGCAGGAACGGAATGCTCAGCGAGCCGCCACCGGAACTGCTGCCCGCCTGTGTCTGCGAGGCGGGAGCGCCCGCCGGCGGCAAGGGACTGATGCAACGGGCCGCCAATGCACGCTTGTTCATTTGCTCGAGGCTGCATTCCGAGAAGATCCCTAAGGCGTTGATCGCCGGCGCCATCAAATAGCCGGGAGGCGCGTCGCGACAGACTTCCTCCGGGTCGCCGTCGTGTGGAGCGCCGAAGTTGTGGCCGATTTCATGCGCCGCCACCAGAGTGTCATGCCAGATACTGCCGGGATCCTGCCAGGCACTGCCTCGCACCTGGGTGAGCGCCACTCCATACCGCGACGAGCACAAGGAATCCACGTAGGCGATGCCTACGGTGTTGCCGTCCAGATCGCGGCCGGTGAACAGATGGGTCAGTCCCCGTGAGCGATGCTCGGGGGAATTCCTGCGCCGTTCGCCGAGTGCTTCCAATAATGACTGGGGCTGCACCGGATCGGACAGCATGGTGCCGAGTGAATGGTCGATGGATACGGCCTCGACTTGCAGTTCGATCTGGAGCTGGGTGCTGTAGATGCCATCCACGTTGTTCAATCGAATCAGGATGGCGTCCAGTGCCTCCCGCATGGTCAAGCCACGCTCCAGATAGCGTTGTAGGAATTGCGCATCGCCCAGCGCGGAAAGCGTCAGACGCCGGGTGGCGCCGGCGGCCTGCATGATCACCGCCGAGTCTTTCAATTCGCCCAGCAAGGCACCGTAAGCGGCGTCGCCGCGCATGACATTGCCGGTGTTCGCGGCGTCCGGATCCAGGTCTTCGAGCGTCTCTTGTGCCGAACCGCTTTCTTCATCGGTGGGGCCGGCGTGCACGGCGCAGGCGGCGGTGCCGGGCTCCATCAGGACATCGGCCAAACGGAAGATGACTGGCGTGGAAGGCTCGCTCGTGGCTGCCGGGGAGGTATCCGACATGTCATCGGACGATATTGGGGTTTGGTTCGACTGGGCTTGGTTCGACTGGGCGGGTTCGATCACGTACAGATCCGTCCCATCCCAAATCATGCCATGGGCTTCGCCTGCCATGGCGGCGAGGCGGACCCAGGATCGAGGGTTGCCGTCGAGCGTGCCGCGGTACAGGCTCAGGGAGGAGGGGGCGGATTTTGATTGCACCAATCCGTTCAAGCGGGCATTCGTTTCCAGCGACAACTCGAAGCGGCGCCCATACGCATCGAAGTGCAGCCGGTGCTCGCCATCCGAGCTGGCGAGGGCCTGCGTCTTGGCGGCGGTTCCGGTGTGAGCGTCGTCCCGTGCGGCCTGCGGCTGCGCGCCGGCCCAGGTGCGCAGCGCGGGCAGGGATTCGAAGTAAAGAACCTGGGGACGCGAGGCATCGATGCCGCTGGTATCGGCCGCCTGCAGTGTCGGCGCGGCCAGTACGCCGATTACGGCATACAGCCAGCCGAGGTGCCGTGCAGCACCGGATGCCCTGCGAAATTGCATATCCCCTCCCGACGACAATGCGCTTTTTCGCACAGCGGCATGAGCGCGGCAAGGGAAGGCGGGAATGGATCGTACAAGACGCGATGCGGATCACGTCGTGTCGGAATACTTTCCAGCGATTGCGAGATGGGGGCGGATTCCCTTGATCCATCGAGTCCGCCTCGCCTGCGCGAATATTGATCTGAATGTTAATATGCAGCATGTCACCGCCACCCCGGGTCTGTGTCCGGCGGCAATGCCGCCGCTGTTCCCGTTCCCGCCATGAGCCTTCATCCGGGCCGTCATCGCACCAGTGTCGGGGTTGAAACCGGCAGCCGCGAATCTCCTTGAGCGGCTCATCGTGGGCATGGCCATCTTGTCCTCTGCGGGAATCTCGCATTGCTCCATCTGCAAATCGATAGGCTGGTATCGGGAGCCGGTGCTATGAATCTGCGTCTGACGATGATGGGACCGCTGATCTTGCTGCTGGCCGGCTGCGGAATCCGCGACGGTGAAGGGCAGGTCATGGGGACCTTGGAGCGCGATCGCCTGGAGTTGATCGCAGAGTCCGGCGAGCCGATCGTGGAGATCATGGTGCGCGAGGGGGATCCGGTCGTACCCGGAGCGGTGCTGCTGCGCCAGGAACTGGGCGTCATGCAGGCGCGGCTGGATCAGGCGGAGGCGGCCGAGCGCGCCGCCGAGCGCCGGTTTGCCGAGCGGGTGAAGGGACCGCGTGCGCAGGAGATTCTCGAGGCCCGTGCGGCGCTGGATGCGGCCGGCAGCATGATGATCGCCCAGTCGAACGAATACCGGCGCATACGGGATCTGGTCGAGCGGCAGCTGGCCAGTCGATCTTCGTTGGACCTGGCGCGTTCGCAGCGCGATGATGCGGTGAGCACGCACAAACAGGCGGTGGCGCGCATGGACCTGTTGCTGGAAGGCACACGCAGCGAGGAGATCGAGCAGTCGGAAGCAGTACTGCGGCAGACGCAGGCCGCGCGCGCGGAACTGCAAATCAGCGCGGCCCGCTATTCGGTGACCGCCCCACGTGCCGGCCGTATCGAAGCGCTGCCCTACAAGCTGGGTGAACGCCCACCTGCCGGCGCGCCGGTGGTCATCATGCTGGCGGACGGAGTTCCCTACGCGCGTGTGTATGTGCCGGAACCGCGCCGGCTGCAATTCATTCCCGGTACGCCAGTGCGTTTGCGCATCGACGGTCGTCGTAAGGCGCTGCAAGGCAGCGTGCGTTTCATTTCGGCCGAGGCGGCATTTACGCCTTACTTCGCACTTACCCGGAAGGATCGCTCGCGCCTGAGCTATCTGGCGCATATCGACGTGACGGATCCCGCGGCGGATGAATTGCCGGTCGGTATCCCCGTGCAGGTCGAGCTGCCACAGGCTGGCAAGTGATGCAGGCCGCGCGACTGAACGGCGGTTCCATGAGCGCGGAGTCAGCCATTATCGCGCGCGGGCTGACTCGACAATTCGGCAAGCTGATCGCGGTCGACCACGTCGATCTGGATATTCCGGTGGCGCGTATCTACGGATTTCTGGGTCCCAACGGCTCGGGCAAGTCGACCACCATTCGTATGTTGTGCGGCCTCCTGCGACCGACCGCAGGCACGGTGAACGTGCTGGGCCACCGCATGCCGCGCGATGCCGAGCGGCTGCGGCACAAGATCGGATACATGACCCAGCGTTTCTCCTTGTGGGAGGATCTCACGGTCGAAGAGAACCTGGATTTCATGGCGCGGATTTTCGGTCTGGAAGCGGCCCGGCGTGCATCCCGCATCCGTCGACGGCTGGGCGAATATCGCCTGGAAAGCCAGCGCACTCAGCGCGCCGGTACGCTCAGCGGCGGGCAGAAGCAGCGCCTGGCGCTGGCGGCTGCGACCTTGCATGAGCCCGAGCTGTTGCTGCTCGATGAGCCGACCAGTGCGGTTGATCCGCAAAGCCGCCGTGACTTCTGGGGAAGCTTGTTCGAATTGGCGGATCGAGGCACGACGATTCTGGTATCGACTCACTACATGGATGAGGCCGAGCGTTGTCACGGTATCGCGATCCTGGATCGAGGCAGGCTGGTGGCGGAGGGTTCGCCGCGACAACTTTCAGAGGGAATCGCGGCGAGTGTCATCGAGATCGAGGCGGACGATGTGCGCGCCGCACGCCGCGCGCTGGAGGGCCATGATTTCGTCAGGAGTATCGCGCAGCTTGGAAATCGTTTGCATGCGCTGCTTGTGCCCGGAATGTCCTCGCCCGAAGCGCGGATCGAGGAGCTCATGGCCGCAGCGCGCGTGACTGCGAAGGTGGAGCGCGTGCGCGCCAGTCTCGAGGATGTGTTCGTGGCTGCCACGGGTTTCGGTGGATCAGATGTCGCCATTACGACGGACCAATCATCCGACCCGCGCTGTTCCTTCACGCCGACGGACGCCGGTTGATCCATGCTGGCGCGCATCCTTGCCATCGCTACCAAGGAGATCCGCCAGCTGCGACGCGACCGCCTGACCTTCGGCATGATCGTGGGTATTCCACTGATCCAGATGCTGTTGTTCGGGTATGCGATCAATTTCGATGTGCGCGGCCTGCATGCCGGCGTGGTCGATGAGGCGCGCACCTCGATGTCGCGCGCACTGATCGCCGACATGCAGGCAAGCGGAGTCATCCGGGTTCAGGCGTATGCCGACTCGGTGCCCGGTCTGCGCCGTCTGATGCAAACTGAAAACATATCCATCGGCATCCATATTCCCGCGGATTTCGAGCGCCGCCGGCTGGATGCCGAGCGTCCGCTCGCCCATCTATTCGTCGACGGCAGTGAGCCCACCGTGGAAAATGTCGCACGTGCGTTCGCTGCCATGCCGTTGCCGCGGCGCGCGGGACTGTACGGATATCCCGCACCCCTGTTCGAAGTACGCACCGAGTACAACCCCGAGAAACGGACGGCGGTACAAATCGTGCCAGCCTTGATCGGGGTCATTCTGAGCATGACCATGATGATGTTCACGGCCGTGGCCATCGTGCGCGAACGCGAGCGCGGCAATCTCGAACTGCTGATCACGACGCCGGCGAGCTCGTTCGAACTGATGATCGGCAAGCTTGTACCCTATGTATTCATCGGGCTGCTCCAGACCACGTTGGTGCTGTTCCTGGGAGCTGCGTTGTTCGACGTTCCCGTCAACGGCAGTCTCGGTAGCCTGTATGTGGCGGCATCGTTGTTCATTGGCGCCACTTTGGCGCTGGGTCTGCTGGCGTCCACGCTGGCGCAGACCCAGATGCAGGCCTTCCAGATGGCATTTTTCATCATGCTGCCCTCCATCCTGCTATCCGGGTTCGTTTTTCCTTTCGAGGGCATGCCGCAGGCGGCCCGTTGGGTCGCCCAGGTGTTGCCCTTGACGCATTTCGTCGAACTGGTGCGAGGAATCGCGCTGCGCGGCGCAAGCCTCGGCGGCCTGTACTTGCCGATCTACAAGCTGGTTACCTTTATTTGTATCGTGTTAGCGGCCGTAATCCTGCGTTTTCATAAGCGCCTGGATTGAACCACCGGGGCCGGTGCAGAATTGAGCGAATGCTCGCGTGATCGGGCCATTCCAAGAGCCCATGAATTTGGCGGGCCCAATTTTTGACAAGGATACATGCACCAAATTCGGGCGACGCGGCACAGGAGATGCGCCAAATCGGTGCGTACCGTCGCTGCCGCCGCTGCTATGACCTGAAAAGGCCTGGAATAGCCGCAGCTGCGGAGCGCTTTCGTCAATAAATGCGACGTCGGGCCGCGTCGGCATGGGATATGCAAGGTGGAATACGCAGTATGAAATATGCAGCTGCCTGGCATGCATGTCTACGTACCATTTTCCGGCGTCACCCATCCGCCCCGGGGATGCCGACCGCATCAGGAAGAGGAGCCACGGGGAATGAAACTCATCAGTGCGATCATCAAGCCGTTTAAACTGGACGACGTGCGTGCGGCGTTGTCCGAAATCGGGGTGTCCGGCATGACCGTTACCGAGGTCAAGGGTTTCGGTCGCCAGCGAGGGCATACCGAGTTATACAGGGGGGCGGAATATGTCGTGGACTTCGTGCCCAAGACCCGTATCGAAGTTGCGGTAAGCGACGGCCTGGTCGATCAGGTGGTCGAGGCGATCATCGGTGCCGCCAAGACCGGCAAGGTGGGTGACGGCAAGATTTTCATCACAGAGTTGGAACGCGTACTTCGCATTCGCACCGGTGAGACGGACGACCAGGCGCTGTAGCCGCACGCCGTTACGTTGCGGCAGACGCAAATTTCAGGCGCGTAGCGTCGTCGCGCCGCGCCGTATCGCCAGGGCGCCGCTGCGCACCACTTCCAAGAGTTCGGCGATGCCGGCAGCTTCAGCGATGAAGGAGGTGATCCTGGACTCGCTGTCGATCAGCTCGATCGTGAAGCTTTCAGCGTGATCGATGAGGATCTTGGCACCAGCGCTTCGGACACAGAGACGTAGATTTTCTATCTGGTCCGCGGACGCCTGAAGCTTGAGCAACAACAATTCTCGCTCCACGTGCTGATCGCGGGTGATGTCCTCGACATTGATGACGTCGATCAGCTTCAACGACTGGTTGATGATCTGGTGGATCACTGCCTCAGTGCCCGTCGTGACCAGGGTGACCCGGGAAATCGTGGGGTGATCGGTGGGCGCCACATTCAGTGATTCGATGTTGTAGCCCCGCGTGGAAAACAGGCTCGTGACGCGAGTCAGCGCTCCGACCTCGTTTTGTAACAGTATCGAAACGATATGGCGCTTACGCGAGCTCATGGCCGGGGTTGTCCTTTCGGTTTCTGGAGCCTGTCCGCACCCTGGGCGGGACGGACGGATCCTTCAAGCATACGGGATCCGGGCACATCGGATCCAGGCATGAGCCGCCTGAGGGCCCGGCACGGCGGCGCGCAGCTGCAGCGCAGTGTCTAGCCCGGTCTGCCTCGAGTGATCGGGCTGGAGGGTGACGGTATGCTATAATCCAGGGAGCAGATCATGCCGCGTCCCGTAATGGCCTCCTGCTTCGCGAAGCATTGTCGGAATCAATCCCGTGAAACACGCTCAGGCTGCCCGCCCAATGAACACCTCTCCCGTCTCGGCGCATGCCCTTGCCGGCACTTCCATGACAGGCGCGGAGATCATCGTCCAGGTATTGGCAGATGAAGGGGTGGATACCGTATTCGGCTATAGCGGCGGCGCGATCCTGCCTACCTATGATGCGATCTTCGTAAACAATCAGGATTGCGAGCGTTGCGATCGCCGTCAGATGTCGCTGATCGTGCCTGCGAATGAACAGGGCGCGGGATTCATGGCGGCAGGATATGCGCGTGCCACAGGCAAGGTCGGCGTATGCATCGTGACCTCCGGCCCGGGCGCGACCAACACCGTAACGCCGGTGCGCGACTGCATGGCGGACTCGATTCCGATCGTGGTCATTTGCGGCCAGGTGCCGACGGGGGCGATCGGCAGTGATGCTTTCCAGGAGGCGCCGGTGGCCAGCATCATGGGCGCCGTCGCCAAGCATGTATTCCTGGTCACCGATCCCAGCAAGCTGGAGGCCACGATCCGCACCGCGTTCGAGATCGCACGCAGCGGCCGGCCGGGTCCGGTGGTGATCGATGTGCCCAAGGACGTGCAAAACTGGCAGGGAAAGTTTCAGGGCGCCGGCCGTCTGCCGGTGGCAGGCTATCGCCAGCGTATGACTCGCCTGACGCACAGCGTCCTGAGCGATGCTCGTTGCGCGGAATTCTTCACCATGCTGGGTGCCGCGCGGCGCCCTCTCATCTATGCCGGTGGCGGTGTGATCCATTCGGGCGGATCCCAGGCCCTGCAGGAATTCGCCATCGAATATGGCATTCCGGTGGTCACTACGCTCATGGGGCTGGGAGCGCTCGATACCACACATCCCTTGGCGATGCGCATGCTGGGCATGCATGGGGCGGCCTTCGCGAACTATGCCGTGGATGACTGCGATTTCCTGTTCGCGCTGGGAGCGCGTTTCGATGATCGCGTCGCCGGCAATCCGGCCAAGTTTGCGCCCAACGCCAAGCAGATTGCGCAGATCGACATCGATATCTCGGAAATCAACAAAGTAAAGCAGGTGCACTGGCATCACATCGGCCTGTTGCCGGAAGCCTTGCGGGGCTTGATCGATTATGGACGGCGCAGCGCATTTAATCGCGACTGGTCGACCTGGCGGACGCATTGCGATCAGCTGCGACGCACATATGCCATGAACTACGAGCGCGACAGCGAGCGGATCCAGCCCTACCATGTGATCGAGGAGATCAACAAGCTGACGCGGGGTGAAGCCATCATCACTACCGGCGTCGGACAGCATCAGATGTGGGCCGCACAGTATTTCGATTTCCGCAGCCCGCGGTTGTGGCTGACCTCCGGCAGCATGGGAACGATGGGATTCGGCTTGCCAGCCGCGATCGGTGCGCAGTTTGCGCAACCCGATAGACTGGTCATCGACATCGACGGAGATTCCAGTATCCGCATGAATCTGGGCGAGCTGGAGACGGTCACGACCTACGGGCTGCCGATCAAAGTCGTGGTGCTCAATAATTGCGGCGACGGTATGGTGAAGCAGTGGCAGAAATTGTTCTTCAAAGGCAGGTTGGCCGCCAGCGACCGTTCCTTGCACAAGAAGGATTTCCTCAAGGCAGCCGAGGCGGACGGCTTCCCCTACGTGATGCGGCTGGAACGCCCGCAGGATGTGGCGCGTGTGGTGAAGGAATTCGTCGAATTTCAGGGACCCGCCTTCCTGGAGGTGATGATCGATCCGGATGCGGGCGTCTATCCGATGGTGGGGCCTGGGCAGCCATACAGCGAGATGATTACGGGCGAGCACATCGTTTCGCGCCACCAGATCGAGGTTCGCCCGCCCGACGCCTCCGAGATGTTTTAACGGGTCTTGGCCTGATCGAACAGGCCCTGATCGGGCCTGGCTCGTGCAACCTCGTTCCTGGAATCAGGTCCCGCCCATGGCTTGACTGGCTGTGTCTTGGGATTCACTGCCAGTCAAGCCATGGGCGGGACCGATCACTGCTTATGGAGCGCCATCGCCAACGGAGCCTCCGTTAGCGGGCCGAATCAGAAGATTTCGAACAGGCCCGCAGCACCCATGCCGCCACCGATGCACATGGTGACGACGCCGTATTTCGCCTTGCGGCGTCGACCTTCGATCAGGAGATGGCCGGTCATCCTTGCGCCGGACATGCCATAGGGATGGCCGATCGAGATCGCACCGCCGGAGACATTGAGCAAGTCGTTGGGAATGCCGAGCTTGTCGCGGATGTACAGTACCTGACTGGCGAACGCTTCATTCAACTCCCACAAGCCGATATCGTCCATCTTCAGGCCCTGGGTTTGCAGCAGCTTGGGTACGGCGAACACCGGGCCGATGCCCATCTCGTCAGGGTCGCAGCCTGCCACCGCCATGCCCCGGTAGGCGCCCAGTGGTTCAAGCCCGCGTTTCTCGGCTTCCTTTGCCTCCATCAGTACCAGAGCGGCGGCGCCGTCCGACAACTGCGAGGCGTTGCCCGCCGTGATGAAACGGCCTGCAGCAATACGCTGACCGTTCTTGAACACGGGTTGCAGAGCTTGCAGTTCGGCGAGCGTGGTTTTGGGACGATTGCCTTCGTCGCGTTCCAGGATGATCTGCTTTTCCGTTGTCGCGCCGGTGGCTTTGTCGGTGACGATCATGGTGGATGTCAGAGGAACGATTTCTGCGTCGTATCGTCCTTCCGTCTGAGCTTGTGCCGTACGTTGCTGTGACTGGAGCGCGTACTGATCCTGTTCCTCGCGGCTGATGTCATAACGTTCGGCAACTATTTCCGCGGTCTCGAGCATACCCATGTAGATTTGGGGGATTTGCTCCACCAGCCAGGGATCGTTGGCGCGGAACGAATTCATCTTGTCGTTTTGCACCAGCGAGATCGACTCGACACCGCCGCCGATGGTGATCAGCATGCCGTCCTGTGTGATCTGCTTGGCTGCCGTCGCTATGGCCATGAGGCCGGAGGAGCACTTACGGTCGATCGTCATGCCGGGCACCGTGACTGGTAGTCCGGCACGCAGCAGGCCTTGGCGTGCGACGTTGCTACCAGTGGATCCCTGCTGCAGAGCGCAGCCGACGACGACGTCGTCCACTTCTGCCGGATCGATCGCCGCGCGCTGCACGGCCTGGGCGATCACATGGCCCATGAGTTCCTGACCCTGGGTATTGTTGAAGGCACCGCGATAGGCTTTGCCGATCGGTGTGCGCGCGACGGAAACGATGACAGCTTCACGCATGGAAGAATCCTCTGTTCATGATCGGGCCGGACATCTCGTACAGCCAGTTCGAAAAATATTGAATTATCGGGACGCCTGCTACTGCAAGTCCTGGAAGCGCTGACCCGTTGCCGCGAGTTTTTCGAGCAGCGGTGAAATGCTGAACCCGGCGCCTAGCTTGGGGGCGTGTTCCTTGAGCTTGGCGACGACGTGGGCCAGCCCGAGCGTATCGGCGTAGAACATCGGACCGCCGCGATATACCGGCCATCCATAGCCGTTGATCCATACGATATCGATGTCCGAGGCGCGGATCGCTATCTTCTCTTCGAGGATCTTTGCGCCTTCATTGATCATGGTGTGGATACAGCGCTCCAGGATCTCCTCATCGGTGATCTTGCGCGGCGTGACGCCCGCCTTGGCCAGGAAATCGTTGACGAGCTTCTCGGTGACCGGTGAGGGGCGGGCATTGCGCTTGTCGTCGTAATCATAAAAGCCAGCGCCGGTCTTTTGTCCGCGGCGATCCATTTCGCACAAGACTTCGCGTATGTTTGCACTGCTGCTGGTGGCTTTTTTCCAGCCGATATCCAGACCCGCCAGGTCGGCCATCGCGAACGGCCCCATGGGCATGCCGAAGTCGTAAAGAACCTTGTCGATATCCCAGGGCATGGCGCCTTCCATGAGCATCGCATTCGCCTGCGCCTGACGCGCAGCCAGCATACGATTGCCGACGAAGCCATGACATACGCCGACCAGGACCGCGATCTTGCCGATTTTCTTTGCCAGCTTCATCGAGGTGGCGATTACCGATTTCGAAGTCGCCTTGCCGCGCACGATTTCCAGCAGGCGCATAACATTCGCCGGCGAGAAAAAATGCAGGCCGATGACATGCTCGGGGCGCCGAGTCATGGCAGCGATCTCGTTGACATTGAGATAGGAGGTGTTGGTCGCCAGAATCGCACCTTGCTTGACGATGCCGTCCAGCCTCGTGAATACGCTTTTCTTGATATCCATATCCTCGAACACGGCTTCGATGACCAGGTCGCAATCGGCCAGATCCTGCATATCCAGCGAACCCTTCAACAGGTTCATGCGCCGCTCGACATCCTCCGGCTTGAGTCGGCCGCGCTTGGCGGTATTTTCATAATTCTTGCGGATCACGCCCAGGCCGCGATCGAGCGCTTCCTGGTTCGCTTCGACGATCGTGACCGGAATGCCGGCATTGGCGAAATTCATGGAAATACCGCCGCCCATCGTGCCCGCGCCGATGACGCCGGTTTTGGCGATGGGGATGATGGGCGTGTCATCGGCGATATCAGGTATTTTCCCTGCCTGCCGCTCGGCAAAGAACGCATAGCGTTGGGCTGCGGACTGGGGGCTCTTCAATAATTCCTCGAACAGCCTGCCTTCGAAGGCGAGTCCCTCCTCGAAAGGCAGATCGACGGCAGCCTCGATGGCGCGAATACCGTATTCCGGTGCCAGAAAACCGCGGAACTTGCGGGCGTTGGCCGCGCGGAACTCCGCGAAAAACGCCGGCTTACCGCGGACTTCTGCAAGTTTCTCGTCCAGATTCCGTATTTTTTTCAACGGCATCTTTTGTGCGATGACCTTGGCTGCAAATGCGATTGCCCCGGCGCGTAGTTCGTCCTCGGCGACGATCTCGTCCAGTAATCCCTCTCGATGCAGCGTGGCCGCATTGACATGCGCGCCCGAGGTGATCATTTCCAGCGCCCGTCGCGGACCGACGATGCGCGGCAGACGCTGTGTGCCGCCGGCCCCTGGGATGATGCCGAGATGTACTTCGGGCAGCCCGCCCTTGGCGGAAGGCACGCTGACGCGATAATGACAGCTTAGTGCGAGTTCGAGACCGCCGCCCAGCGCCGTGCCGTGCAAGGCGGCGATCACGGGCTTGGGGGAGCCTTCGATAAGGCCAAGGACGTCGTTGAAACTGGGTGATTTCATCGGCTTGCCGAATTCCGTGATATCGGCGCCGGCAACAAAGGTTCTGCCTCGGCAGATGAGTACGATGGTCTTAACGGCATCGTTACCGATGGCCTGCTTGATGCCGTTGAAAATACCTTCGCGCAGTATGTGCGACAGCGCGTTGACCGGCGGCGAATCGAGCGCAAGAACGGCGATTTCGCCTTCGATGGCCAGATCAGCCACGGCATTGACAGCCCCCATCAGTACCTCTCCCATATCATGAAGACGTGATCACGAAATCTTGAAGTCAGCGAATCACTCTCAGCGAATCACTGATGCTGCCCGGCAGGCAATCGAGGCTGCAGCGGCGGCATGCCGCGTGTTACGAGCGCTCGGCGAAACGCCTATTATAGCTGTCAGTCCCGCGAAATTCCGGTTGCCGATGTCAAATGAGTCGCAGCGCGCATCGATTCCGGTCCAGTTCTAGGAAATAGCGATATAAATTCCAATAAAACAATTGGTTGCATTGATTCTCGGGGCCATTCAAAGAGCCGCTGCGCGGACGGCTGACGGGGCTCGACCGCCGCCAGGCGGCGGCTGCCATGGATGCCGCAACAGAGATTCTGCAGTGCGATCCTGAGCTGGCCGGGTTCAGGCCTTTGCCAGGATTCATGAACTGCTGCGTCCGGAGGCGGTGCGTGGCTTGCAGAGCGTGAGCGCGCTTTCGACGGCGCAAATGTCCGGGGCGCCATGTTCCTGCCAGTAGGCGCCGATGCCGGAGCCGACGATGATCTTGTCGAAGTGGCGACTCTGGCGCAGAAAAGCGGCTTCGGGTACCCACAGGATGCGCAGCGGTATGTAGCTACGCTGATGTTGTAGCCGCATGATACGGTTGAAAACGAATTCTACTTGGCGCAGCGCGGTCCCGCACAGGATCTCGGTAACGGCGTCGATACGCTGTTCGTTGGCGGCGCGTGTGACGGCTTGCAGTGCAGCGGGTACCTGACGCGAGTTTTCAGCGGCCTTCAGCAGGGGCGCCGCCCATGCTTTGAAATCCTCTGTATTCAGGGTGGCACGCAACACGTCCCGCGCCGATGACAGCTCGGCATCGAGAATCAAAGTCAGTGCATGTACCTGGGCGGCGGGCGTCGATGCGGGAATGGCATCGATTGCGGCTCGAGGCCGTTCCTTCGCCAGCGACAGGTCGGCGTACATGAAGCATTCCTGTGCGCCGGCGTTGTGCGCCTGCAATGCCAGGCTGCGCAAGGCGATGGGACGCGCATCGGCGTAATATCCGGCATCGACAAGCAGGCAGGCGAGGCCTTCCAGTGCGGGTGCATTGTTGATGTCCAGCGCCAGGGCCCGATCGAAACGCTCGCGTGCCGCAATCCATTCTCCCTGTCGCAGATGGACCAGACCCAAGACCGCATGGGCGTCTGCGAGGCCGTCATCGAGCGACAGAGCGCGCTCGGCGGTGGACCGTGCCAGTTGCGTCAGGGATCGTTCGTCTTCTCCGCCCTGGCTCAAGTAACCGGCGGACAGAGCGGCCCACGCACGGGCGAAGTCGGGATGCTTGTGTGCAAGCATTTCCAGGCGTTCGATCGTACGATCGCGGCGTTGCCGGGGTGGGCGAGTGAAGCCGTGGCCATGCGGCCCCAGGATGGAGAATGCGGCGTTTTCATAGGATTCCAGTGTCTGAGGATCGTCGGTGCCGATGAACGCCGTCCAGTCGTGCCGGGCATGTCCCGCATCCAGAAACACAGGTAGCCGTGCGGCAAGAGTACTCAAGATGGCCAGTTTGCCGCTGTGTTCACTGGTTGCGGTTTCGCGGCGTTCGATGATTCCATCCGGTGCGATGAGCATCAGCGTCATGGCGTCTTTCCCCAGTTCGATGCGCAGCGTGTAATGATCCGCTGCGGGCTCGTTCGTGACGGGCGCCACGCGCATGCGGCCGCGGCTCAGCAGCCGCCGCAACTCCAGTTCGAGCCACTCGCCTTGGACATCGAGGTGTGTATCTGGCGCCGCCTTGCCCGCGCTTTGCCGAGCGCCGCCTTGGGCTTGACCCGGCATATCTGCCGGACCCTTTGTCAGCCGTACAGCATCGGTAGCGATGACGCTGATCTGAATGGATTTCGAGGCGTGAAACAGTTCGCGCACGGGCGGTGCCGGGAGTTCGGCAGATTGTTGTGATGATGTGTAACCGCGCAGCACCAGCCATGCTGCCAGCACGGTGACGGCGATCAGGCCGACGATGCGCCATGTGGAGTTCATGACGTGAAGGTTGCCGAGTGCTTGCTAACCGCGCAAGCTTCAATGTTTCCCGGGGGGCGTAATGCCGCTCATGGCCCTCGTCTATGGTGAATCCGAAGGCGCGGTATACGAGGGCTATGAGCGGAATTGCCCGGGATGAGGCATCACTGTCTTTGACGCGATGGCGATGAAGCCATGACAGGACTGTCAGGGATGAAATATCGCGAATTGAAACGAAGTTGGATTCGACCGCGAAAGTCGTCGAATCGCAAACCGTTCGACACTATCCCTTCTGAACGAGGCTTTCCTGAGCCTGATGAGTCTGCGTTTCGGCAGCGGCGCCTGACGCGTAGTCCAGATCGCCGCGGCTGAAGCGGCCGGTTTGTATGGCGCGTTGACTGAACGAGTCGTCTGGACCGGAGGCCTGCAACGAGATGTCGCCGTTTGCCTCGCGGACCATCACCTGCGCGCGGCCGGCGTCGACCTGCAGCCAACCGATCACTTCAGCGGTCGTTCCCATCGGCGTTATTCCTTATGCCATTACCTGCCATATTGGCAAGCATTTATTGTGCCATTTTTCTTGAACTCTTATGAATCAGTTGGTTACGTCAGTAATGGCCAGAAGCGTTGACGCGAATTGTCACCTCCTGACGCGCCGATCCTGACGCCCCGGTGCGCATCACGCGGAAACGAGTACGGCCATTCCCTCCCCGGCGGCACTAGAAGCCTGTTACGGCTGGGTTCAGCCACGCAGACCTTTCCCGCTGCGACGGCTGAATCGCAGTGGAAGGATCAAGGGGATGCAGGCGCGATTCTGGCGGGTGGACCTGCTCCATCCTGCGGCTCGGGCGGGGCAGGCGGGACTGCCGGCGCAGCGATCTCTCCCGCGCCGGGCGCAACATGCTGCGCCAGCCAATCACGCATGGTGCGATACCAGAACAATGAATTCTGGGGTTTGAGAATCCAATGATTCTCATCCGGGAAATACACGAATTTGCTAGGCACGCCGCGCTTCTGCAAGGTGTTGAACAGCTCGATGCCGTGGTTCACGGGGACGCGCTGATCGAGCTGGCCGTGGATGACCAGCGTCGGGGTCTTGAAGCTGCCTGCGGACAGGTGGGGCGAGTTGCGCATGAAGCGTTCGGGATCGTCCCAGTGTTCACCGTGGCGCCATCGCTCTGCCCCATAGTCGCTGCCATACTGGGCATATAGGTCGTACACCGCTGCATGCGCTATCAAGGTCTTGAAGGGATGCGGCCTGCCCAGGAGCACGCTGGCGAGATAGCCGCCATAGCTGCCGCCGCCGGCCGCCATGCGATCGGCGTCGATCCATGGCTGGGCGGCGAACCAGTCCGCGGCGCGAATCGTATCTTCATAGGGAAGCTCGGCGAGTTCCTTGGTGATCGAATCCGTCCATGTCTGACCGAAACCGCTGGAACCATGAAAATTATGCCAGGCAACGACATAACCCCAGTTGGCGAACACCTGGGCGTTCCAGCGCCATTGATAGCCATTGGTCATGGCGTTGTGCGGTCCACCGTGCAGGAGCAAATACAAGGGCCATTTGCGTTCGGGCGTAAAATCGGGCGGATAGACCACCCACATCTGTATGTCCTCGCCGTTGGCGCCCTGGTACGTGACGCTCTCGAATCGGCCCTGTGTGAGATCTGCCAGCCTCTGATCGTTGAAATCGCTGAGCTTGGTTGCCGCGCCGGTGCGCGCAATGATGCTGACCAGGGTTGGGGGTTCGGTGAAGCTTTGCCGAAGCGCCACGATGACCGGTCCGCTGCCCGCAACCGCCAAAGCACTGTAGCTGGAATCGCGGGTGATTGCCCTGAGCTTGCCGCTGGAGACATCGAAGCGGTAGATGCGCTGTGATCCCGCATCGTCGATGGCACCGAAAAGCGCACTGGAATCCGGCGACCAGACCAGCCCGTTCGCGGAACGGTCCCAGGTCTTGGTCAGGCTGCGCAAAGTCGCACTGCGACGATCGAACAGCATGAGTTGAGCGCGATCGGCATAGAAGCCCTTGATCGTTTGGCGGCGAAAGGCCAGCGTACGGCCATCGGGGCTATACAGCGGCGCGGTATCGTCCGCGACATTGTCGCTGGTGATATTGCGCGCCATGCCGGGTTCGATCGAACCCGGGCCGATCGGTAGAATGAAGATGTCCAAATTCGGGTCGATACCGCTGGCATCGACGTTTGCGACGAATGCAATCTCGGTGCCGTCGGGCGAAATATCATAAGACGTGGCGTCCGGATTGGCGGGATCCAGCATCTGACCGGATCCCAGCGTGATGGCCTGCGGCTCGCCGCTTGTCCTATCGGCATCGTTTATATCGACAAAGAAGACATGCATCTGCCGGTCATCGAGAAAACGGTCCCAATGGGCGATGGGAGCCTTGTCCCAGACCCTTGCGGTCATGGGCGATTCGCCGCGCTTCTTCAATCGGGCCTCCACGGCATCCGCACTCTTCAAGTCAGGCCAGACGCGCGACAGAAAGGCCACGCGCCTCGAATCCGGAAACCATTTAGGTACGCTCACGCCCGCAGGCAGATTGGTGACTCGTCTCGCCTCACCGCCATTGACGGGGATAACATAAAGCTGCGGCTCCTTGTCTTCGCCGCGCTTGGAGACGAAAGCGATCTGCTCGCCATCCGGACTCCATACAGGTGCACTGTCGTTGCCTGAATCGCTGGTCAACCGACGCGCCTTGCCGGGCCTGGTGGGTATCAGCCACAAGTCGGTCGCACTCTTGTTCTTGTCGATGTCGAAGCGTGTCACCGGCACGATTGTGAGGCGTCCATCAGGAGAAATACTCGGCGCCTCCAGGCGTTTCAGTTGCCACATGGCATCTGCCGTATAGGGTTGCGCCAGCACCAGGCGCGTCGTGAACGTTGCATGAATACCCGCGATCCACGTGATGGCAGTAACGGCAATTCGCATCAGGTGAATCCTCAATCTCCCGTCTTGCGTGAGGCGAGTATTCGATGTCTCGTTATGACAGTACCGGCAGGTCATTCGTGATCCTCGATATGCCGTAGATGGATTCGATATTCCATAACAAGTCTAGTTTAGCCTACGTATGCATCCGCACTGTGCAAGCTGAGAAGTACATCATTTCTTCCGGGGACTCGCTGCGTACACTGTTCAACATGATTTTGCGCCGCGTTGCGCAACTTAGATCCTGCAGGACGCAGGATTGAATCTCAGGGGTCGATCTCCGGGTTCGATATCGGGGTTTGGCGCCGGGTCGAATCGCCAGCTTCAGGGGCCTTCAGTGATCCAAGTGAAACATCGCAATCGCCTGCCTTTTCCCCAGCCCGCCATTGTGCATCTGCGGCGTTCGTACGCAGAAAGCCGCTATGGTCAGATTCATCTCTGGACGGCCTATCCGTCTGGCGGCGGCTTCGATGAAGGCACGCCGGTCGTTTGTCTGCATCACAGCGGCGGGTCCGGGCGGTTGTTTGCGCCGATGATGCGTGAACTTGGCAGCGATCGCAGTGTTTATGCGCCGGATCTGCCAGGTCATGGCTCATCCGAGGCCGCGGGCAGCAAGGCGACGGTTGCGGATCTGGCGGGCGCGGTAGGGGACTTCATCGACGAGCTACGTCTGCGCACGATCGATTTGTTCGGTCACCAGCTTGGGGCGCTCGTGGCTACCGAGCTGGCGATCCTGCGCCCGCAGCAGGTGCGGCGAATCATGCTTTGGGGGGTACCGTGTCATTCCGCCCAGGACAGGATTGCCTTGCTGCAGCAGGTGAATATACCTGGTACGCGCGAGGATGGTGGTGATGTGATCGAGGCGTGGCAGCGCAGGCTCGATCGCCGCGGAGCGAACGCGCCGATTTCGAGCAGTGTCGAAGAGTTCGCCGACTGTCTTCATGCGGGGCGGCACGGCAGCAGCGCGTTGGCGGCGGTGATGGAATATCCTACCGCCGAACGCCTGCCGCTGGTGAAGCAGCAAACCTTGGTGCTGCGGCTGCACGACGAATATGAAGATCATGCGGCACGTGCGCGTGCGGCATTATCCAACGGTTCGATACTGGATCTGCCGGATTATGGTCAGGGATTTCTGACGGCCGCACCGCAGCGCTTCAGCTCTGTGGCCCGCGAATTTTTCGATCGCTAGGAGCGCTACCAGGAACGCTAGAAGATACGCTCCCAACCCCAGGCGCAGGCCAGCGCACTGATCAGGCAGGTGCCGAACCATCGTGAGGCGACCGCTATCCAGTCCTTGCAGCTGATCGGCAGCACCAGAGCGGCATTGATGAGGCAGGGCAACGTCAATACCGTCCAGCATAAGCCGCCGAACGACAGCCCGCGCACCCACCAGGCGACGTGGACCACTGCGGCAAATCCCCAGCTCAGCCAGAATATCAACCCCAACCCCATTCCGCAGAACATGTGCAGCAATACCTGCGGTGTCTGTAGCGAGGGTTCCAGTGCTGCGTTGTCCGTAGTGCGCTCGCGCAGCATGCCTAGGGCGGAGCCGGCCGCGGCGTGCGCCAGTACGCTGATCAGTCCGCTCAGGCTGCCCATGATCATCAGCCAGGCGAGATGCGTCATCGCAGCACCTGCTGTAGGCCCTGGATCAGTTTCTCGATATCGTCATGCGAGTTGAAGATGTGCAGTGAGACGCGTAGCGCGCCATCGGTGCGCTCCGCTCGATGCACTTCGCGTATGTATATCCGGAATCCATGCGCCAGATGCGCCGCCATGTCGGCTGCGGATCTGCCGGGTACCTGAAAACTCAGGATACCTGCCCAGAGTCCTGGACGCGCCGGCGTCAGCAGTTCCACTCCGGGGAGCGTCTGCAGACGCATGCGTGCATAGATCGCCAGTTCCCGCACGCGTGCCTCGATGCGGCTGCGTAGTATCTGCTGCTGGAAATCGACGGCGATCTCTGCGCCTCGCAAGGCGGGCCAAGCCAGTGGGACGATGTTGCCGAGTTTATGCAGCGCGGCGGGAACGCCGTGCTGGCCGACGGCCACTGTGGGAGTCGGGATCGGCGGCGCATCGATGCCGCGCGGTTCGATCGGCCAGAGCCGCTCCAGGCTGGGACGGCTGACATACAGCATGCCCGTGCCGTGACTGCCGTTCATCCACTTGTGGAAACTGGCCGCGTAGAAATCGCAATCTAGATCATGTAGCTGGAAATCCAGCATACCCAGCGCCTGAGCGCCGTCGACGATGGTGATGACATTGCGGGACCGGGCCAGGGCGCATATCTGCCTGACCGGCAGGAGTGCGCCATCGGCATAGTCCAGGTGCGGGAATGCCAGCACCCGGGTGCGTTCGCTCATGGCATCGCCCAGCACTTCCAGCGTCTGCTCGGGGGTCTCCAGCGGTGCAGGCAGGGTAATTTGTTTGACCACAATGCCATGACGGCGCGCCAGCATCAGCCAGGGGCTCAATGCGGCGGGATGCTCGCGGGTTGTTGTGACCACTTCATCTCCGCTTGCCAGATCCAGCCCCGCCGCGGCGATGCTCAGCGCCTCACCCGTGCCTCGCGTGAATATCAGTTCGTCCATGCTGCAGCCCATGAAATCGGCGAAACGTCTCGCCAGCCGGGTCGTTTCCGTCGCCCAGCGGTCCAGTGCGGCATTCGCCACGCCGAAGCTTTGGGCTTCGCGTGCACGATACTCGGCGGCCATGGCCGCGCGCAGGGTCGGGCCGGCGGTGGCGACGTCCAGGAAGGTGAGGCGCGAGTCGAACATTCCCTGTGTGCGTACCCATTGCCACAGTTCCCGAGAAGACGACGGCATACCGGGTAGCCGACTCTGCCCGAACGCCGGCGCGGAGGCGGCAAGGAGCGTGCCGGCGGTCAGCAGTTCACGGCGAGTCATACCGGTGGGACCGGTCGACTGCGGAGGGGGTGCCTTCGTATCGTTCATCGGCTCATCAGGACGCGATCTCTCATTTATCGCAGGACTGGGTGGAGGTTTCCTGCTACCGTAATGGCTCATATCCTCTGTCCATCGACCCCGCATGTCGCACGACTACCTGGAACGTATTCTGAAGGCGCGCGTCTATGATGTCGCGATCGAAACGCCGCTGGAGCCGGCACCGCGTCTGAGCCGCCGGCTCGCCAACGACGTATGGTTCAAGCGCGAAGACCTTCAGCCCGTCTTTTCGTTCAAACTGCGCGGAGCGTACAACAAGATCGCGCACCTTTCCGATACCACTGCAGGGCGCGGCGTAATTTGTGCATCGGCAGGCAATCATGCCCAGGGTGTAGCGCTGTCGGCCAGGCGCCGCGGCATTCCCGCGGCCATTGTCATGCCCCGGACCACGCCGCAGATCAAGGTTCAAGCAGTCATTGACCTGGGGGGTGAGGCGATTCTGCATGGCGATGACTACGACCAAGCGTATGAGCATGCGCTGCAACTGGCGCGTGAACGGCAGTTGGCCTTCATTCATCCTTTCGACGATCCCGACGTGATCGCCGGTCAAGGGACGATCGGCATGGAGATTTTGCGCCAACGAGCCGGCGAAGAAATCGATGCTATCTTCATCGCGATCGGCGGCGGCGGCCTGATCGCGGGTGTGGCGGCCTATGTCAAGTATCTATTTCCGAAGATCCGCATCATCGGTGTCGAACCGGAGGAGGCGGATACCATGTATCGCTCCTTGCAGGCGGGGCAGCGGGTGACGCTGGAGCGCGTCGGAATATTCGCCGACGGCGTTGCGGTGCGCCGTGTCGGTGAAGAGACCTTCCGTCTGGCACGCGAGTACGTGGATGAAGTGATCACCGTAGGCACGGATGAGATTTGCGCGGCGGTCCAGGATATTTTTGAGGATAACCGCACGATGGTGGAACCGGCCGGGGCACTTCCCGTTGCCGGCATCAAGCGCTACGTCAGCCGCGAGCAGTGCCGTGGCCGAACGTTCGTATCCATCAACGGGGGCGCGAATGTGAATTTCGACCGCCTGCGCCACATCGCCGAACGTGCCGATATCGGCGGCCAGCGCGAGGCACTGGTTGCCGTGCAGATTCCCGAGGAGAGGGGCAGCTTCCTGCGTTTTTGCGAAGTTCTCGAACAGCGCAGTATCACCGAGTTCAACTACCGTTACAATAATGCAACATCCGCGCGCCTGTTCGTGGGCCTGGCGATATCAGCAGGCCGCAAGGAGAAGGAAGCCGTCATCAGCCATCTGCAGCAAGCAGGTTACTCCGTCGTCGATATGACCGACAACGAGATGGCCAAGCTGCACGTGCGTTACATGGTGGGAGGATATGGTCGCGGGATCGAGCACGAGCGTCTGTTCCGCTTCGAATTTCCCGAGCGCCCTGGTGCGCTGCTCAAATTTCTGTATGCGATCGGCACACAATGGAACATCACGCTGTTCCATTACCGTAATCATGGATCGGACTACGGGCGGGTACTCACGGCCATACAGATTCCTCCGAATGAGCGCGCCGACTTCGACCTGCATGTACGAGAGCTCAAATACAGCTTCGTGGAGGAGACGGACAATCCGGCTTACGGGATGTTTCTGGCGGGTTGATCCGTCCGCTCGCCGGGCGGCTCAATGATGATGAAGCCGGCCCGAAAAAAAATAGTGCGTGCCGCCTCACCGCGCAGGAATTCCAGGAAGGGCCTGGCTTGTCGACCGGCATCATGTGTTGCGGCTATCGGATAGGTGATGGGTTCGTGGGAGGACGATGGAAAGAAGTCCACGATGCGTACCCTGGGCTCTGCCGAGGCGTCTGTCGAATAGACGATCCCCAAAGGCGTCTCGCCTCTCGCGACATACATCAAGGCCATGCGTACATTGTCTGCGCGAATCTGCCGCGATTCGACGATATCCCATAGGTTCAGCGTCTCGAGCGCCGACATGGCGTACTTGCCGGCGGGCACCGAGTCCGGGTCGGCAATGGATAGCCGCCCCGCGGGCCCCAACGCCTCGAGTAGCGCGGTACGGATGGTTTTGCCGCGATCCTTCTTGATTTCGGCGAGGCGAAAGGAGGTCTTGCTGTCGCTCGGAGCAATCAGCACCAATCGATTGCCCAGCAGGTTTTGCCGGGATCCGCGGTCGATCAGGTCGTGCGCCTGCAGATAATCCATCCAATCCTGGTCGGCCGAGAAATAAACCTGTGCGCGTGCGCCGGATTCGATCTGACGGGCGAGCACCGAGCTTGCGGCGAACGACAGCCTTACCGGTGTGCCGCTTGTCTGAGTGTATCGCTCGCCGATTTCCTGTAGCACGTCCGTGAGCGATGCGGCGGCAAAGACAACCAGTGGTTCCGGCGGCCGGCTAGCCGCCCCGCTGGCCGCCCCGCTGGCCGTGACCCAGGCCGTCGCTACGCAAGCAATCAGATATCGACGCCGTATGCTCATGGGATATCCCACACTGCTCGAGACTGCGGGATTCGTTCCGGGATCCGAGCGGGAGCTGCTGCGGCAGGTGAACGTTGCAGTTTCAGTAAATCGATCGCCTCGCGTGCACGCCGATCGATCGGGACGTTTTCGCCTTGAGTGTCGACGAGGGTGGTATGGATTTTCGTATCCGGGAGATCGGCGCGTGATTTTTCGATATGTGCCTGATCGCGCTCAGGCGCAATACGCTGCGACTGCCTGAGCGTGATCGTCTGAGCATGATGTACGGCGGCGCAGATGATATGGATCAGCCGGCTGCACTCAGTGAGTGGCAGCCGGCGCTTGTCGTCGTACCTCATATCATCCTGAAACGAGCGGCATTCATGTGTACCGAAAGCCTGTAAAACATGAGGCAACAGCATCTCATCCGAGCCGCAAGCACGATGCTCATAGTCGTTACGTCGATGTGATCGGAGTGCACGAGTACACCGGATGATGTCCGCCGCGGGATCGAGATCGTTGTCCATATCGTCACTCATGGAACGCAATCATGCATCATGAATGGTTTCCCGTGTAATAATGCAGGCGCGCCGAGGCTACACGCGGCGCTGGATCGCAAGATCCAGGTTCGAGTACCGACCCAATTTTGGGGACTAACCCGGAGGCCATACATGGCAACGAAGAGAAAAGTGAGCAAGAAGAAGGCTGGTGCGAAGAGGAAGGTCGCAAAGACTGCCGTCAAGAAGAAGGTCGCCCGGACAGCGGCCAAGAAGAAGGTCGCCAAGGCACCTCGCAAGGTTGCCAAGAAGAAGGTCGCAAAGACCGCCGTCAAGAAGAAGGTCGCCCGGACAGCGGCCAAGAAGAAAGTCGCCAAGGCACCTCGCAAGGTTGCCAAGAAGAAGGCTGGTGCAAAGAAGAGCGCAGCCAAGCGCCGTTCCGCCAGCGTGGTTCGCGCGCCTCAGTAGCACGCGATCCATAAGGTGCCGCTCATCGGAGCGGCACCTTTTCCGACCCGTTACGCGTGATCTGCGCTCCCTGCTCTCGACAGTCTTCCGTCCGCACCACCCCCACCGCGACGTCATGAACTCCAGTCGTATCGCATAACAGCAATCGGTGTTCAGGTGAGCAATAACGCTTGACTGATTGCCACCCTGACCGTTTCAGGCACGAAGGGCTTTGTGACCAGGAATGTAGGCTCGGGGCGTTCGCCGGTCAGCAGTCGTTCCGGATAGGCGGTGACGAAAACGATCGGAATCTGCGCTTCGCTCTGCTCCCGTAGTGTTGTGTTGCGAGCCTGCTACACCCCGTGTACAGCCGTTGGCGCTGTTCCAAAGCGCGTGAAAGACGCAGTACAGGCCGATCCGTGGAGGTACGTCGTCATTCAGTATCGCCGGATCCGCGACAATGGCTTCCAGACAGGCGCGAACATGCGCATCACCGCTGGCTTGCGAGCCGCACAGGGCGCGTGCATGGCGGCGCAGGTAAGGCAGATTCAGCGATGGCGTGTGCTAAAGCCATGAAAAGGCTCCGGGGTGTCACGAGTGCATTGGGGCCGAGCAGCAATTGGGATCGAGTCTAAAGTACACCCGGGATTGATTGAGATCGAACCCGATCACATCCATGGTCATATCTGACAGCCGTTAGGATCGTGTCCAAGATCATCCCTGGGGGTCATCCCTGATCTCCAAAAGCCTCTGGCCTCTGTAGGATGGGCCGAGGCGGCGCATTGCGAGTGCCATGTCGGCGCCGCCGCACCGATCGAGTACGGGAGCCCGGCCATGACTGACCAGGATAAGTTCTTGGAAGACGTCACGGCATTGCTGCCGGCGTTGCGCGCCTTTGGCCGCTCGCTTTGTGGAGATCCATCGAAGGCCGATGATCTGGTGCAGGATACGGTTCTGAAAGCCTGGTCAAATCGGGAACAGTTCAACTTAGGCAGCAATCTCAAGGCCTGGTTGTTCACGATCCTGCGAAACTGTTACTACTCGGAGCTACGGCATCGCAAATTCGAGATCGAGGATCCGGATGGCTTCATTGCGGCGCAGATTGCGGTCATGCCTGATCATGATGCACAGCTGTATCTGGGGGATCTGAGCCGTGCTATGCAGCTGCTGCCCGTGAACCAACGCGAGGCATTGATTCTGGTGTGTGCGACCGGATTGTCCTACGAGGAAGCAGCGGATGTCTGCCGGGTTGCCGTCGGTACGATCAAAAGCCGTATCGCTCGAGCGCGTGATCGGCTGGTGAATATCCTAAGCCGCGATGCGGCCCAAGTCACCAATGTACCTGCCCTTGCGGACGGCATGGAATTTCATCGTACCGGGCATCGTATCGGCCATCGCGCCGACGTGTTCCGGTAGCTTGAGAAACGCCAGAATCGTCAAGACGCGTTCCTGGTTCGGCCGCAATGCCCGGCCTGCGGCCCCGGCTGCCCGACGTTGCTCTCCAAAGCCACTCCGGGGAAGGTTATTGAGGTTGGAAGACCCTGGGCGAGCCTGGCTCAGCCGATGAAATGAAACCCGATGGATCCATTCACGGATCAGGCAGTAATCGCCCGGTCGCCGAGCGATAGGCCGAGGCAGCTGCCGCTGTTTTGATGCACCGGGTGGGTGGTTTCTGCGGGGGACATGCTTTTCGAGATCGCGGTTTCTCGGCATTGACGCCGGAATCGTTGGCGTATACTCGCTCGATGAGTCCGGGATTGCTTTGCCGCGCGGTCCGGATGGGATTTGCGATCGCGGCTTTCTGGAGGGGCTATGAGCGCCGCGAATGCCGCGTCTTGTAATGATGACGCCACATGCCGTTCATTTTCCATTGCCGGTGCGCTTCGTCTCGGCACGGCGGCGCTGCTGTGGTCCACCCTGGGCGGCTGTATGACGGCTAAAATCGAGGAACTGCGTGAGGCGCCAACGCAGATTTCCTCGAATGAGGCCATCGTGCTGTTGGCGAAGCCGCACCTGGAAGGCAGCGGTACGGAAGAAAAGTTTATGGATTGCCTGGAGCGCGAGTTGGTCGGTGTTTCGGTTTCCGCCAATGTCGCCAATCGGCAGCGAGCTGGCCAGGCGGTGGAACCTCGCAGCAATCTGGCGAAGAGACCATTCCAGATCTATGCCGATCATACTTTCATCGATGCCTTGTATCCGTGGCTGGAACCGAGCACGGCGCCGGCGAATGCTCAAGGATTCAATACATTTCTTGCCCGGCCCGGCGTGAGTGAGCGCATCGATTCCATGGGTGTGCGATATATCGTCTGGATCGATGGGATCACCCAGAAAACGGACGGCGGCGGCAGCTTTGCCTGCGCAGCGGGACCGGGTGGCGCGGCGTGCCTGGGCTTGGGCTGGTGGCAAAAAAATTCCGACTACGAGGCGACGATTTGGGACCTGCGGAACGGAATCAGCGTCGGCAGCCTGAGCACCGATGTGAAGGGAACCTCGGTCATGATCGGCGCAATCGCGCCGATCCCCCTGATCGCGCCGGTACAGAGCACGGCCTGTGACCGTCTTGCGGGACAGCTGAAATCCTTTCTGCTCGGTACCGGCGAGGAGGAGGTGGCCGCTGTCTCATCGCCATAGGAACCGTAGCCTGGCAGGCAGGTCGAAAGATCCGCTACCTCGCCGATCCAGGATAGCGATCTCAGGTTGCGTTTAGTTGCAGTGCGGCACAGTGAATTGTCCGTTCCGAGGTCCGGGTGTCCTGGGCCGGCACGCTTGGTTTTTGGGGCCGGCGCGCTTGGTTTTTGAACTCTGCCTTGCCGAGATCCGGCGGCCGCTGAACCGGTGCAAGGAATCGAGTAGAAATCGACAGGGAATCGATGGAGAAGCAATGAAGATTCATCATTCGCTGTATCGATGGATTGCTGTTGTGGTTCGTGTGGCAGCAGCTGGAGCGGTGTCGGTATTCCTGATGGGCGGCTGTGCGAGCCAGCAGTCCACGTCCGTACCTTCCCCGACTTCTTCGCCGTCATCCTCCGGCAGCGCTTCGGGTTCCGGCGGCTCCTCGGGCCGTTCCGGGGACGGCAGTTCGGCGAACACGCCCTCATCCGGCTCCAGCGGCCAGGGTTCCGCCGGTTCCGCATCGATGCCTTCATCGGGAGATTCCCGTCCACAAGAGTCTGCGCCGGGGTCTTCACCGGGAGCTTCATCCAGCAGCCAGGACAATACCGGTACAACGGCAGGCCGCAGCGGCGCCGGCCAAGGGCCGGGAGGCGATGCGGACGGCTCCGGTTCCGCGAGCGGCACCGGCCAGGGAGGATCGCAGGGCACGACAGCGGGCGGGGGGCAGGAGGCCGGCCCCGGCGCCGGCCCCATGACCACGGGCGAGCGCAGCGCACAGATCGATCGCGAACTAAATGCTTCGCTAGGCGTTTTTGATGATCGCCTCCGTGAAGAGCAGGCCAGCATTGCCGGACAGCGCGGCGGGTCAGGTTTGGGAGGAGATGGCCTGGATGGCGATGGGGGCGTTTTCGGTGCCGCCGGCGCGAGCCAAGGGTCTGGCGATCGCGGATCAGACGATGGTGTGCGGGATGCAGAAAATCGAGGCGGCTCAGGGAATGAGGGGAGCAGCGGGGGCCGGGGAGATGCGCAGGGCCAAGGCGGTGGCCGCCAGGGCGGCGGCGGCGTGGGTGGTGGTACCGGCGGGGGCAGCGGGCCGAACACGGTACCGGCCGGAATACCCGATGGCAGCGATGACGACATCGTCGCACGTCAGTTGCGCGAGGCGGCGATGAGCGAGTCCGACCCGGAGCTGCGTGAAAAACTGTGGCAGGAATATCGTAATTACAAGAAGGGTGGTTGAGTTGGCTCGAAGCATCGCAGAACCGAATCACCGGTTATACGCATCATGAATCGCATGATCGCCATTCTTGCTCTTTTGGCCACTGCGTTCGCAGCAGCTGGATGCGTTACTCAGGAAACCCGGCCCCAGCCGCGCATCAAGGCCATTCAGGCATCTACCGAGATTCCGGCGGCGCAGCTGCTGGACGTCGGCGTACGCCTGTTCGACGAAAATCTGCCCACGAACGAGAAGACGCTGGAGCGTGAACATATATTCCCTGAGGTTCGCAAGGCAGAAGCACGTTATTTTCCGATGCAGATTCGCAATACGTTGGAGGGGACGGGTCAATGGGGCCAGGTGCGGGTCATACCCAGGGATGCGGACAGTCTGGACGTACACGTCTCGGGCCGGATTCTCGAGTCCACGGGCCAGCTGCTACGCGCCGAGATCGTCGTCAGCGACGCCACCGGTCGTCGATGGTTCAAGCGCGAATATGAGCAGCCGGCGGATACCCGTTCCTACAAGGATCAAAGCGCCAGACCCCGCGATCCGTTCCAGAACCTGTACAGCACTCTGGCCAACGATATGCTGATGTACCGCAGACAGCTTGCGCCGGCCGATATGGAGAACGTACGCCGCGTATCCGAGTTGCGATTCGCGACGGACCTTGCACCGTATGCCTTTCAAGACTATTTAGGCGAGGATAAGAAGAGCGGACAGTACAAGGTGATGCGTCTGCCGGCCGACAACGATCCGTTGTCGGCGCGGATGGATCGTCTGCGTGAGCGCGATTACGCTCTGCTCGATACGATCAACGAGTACTATTCGCTGTTCACGGACAACATGGCCGAGTCATACACCAGCTGGCGCCGCTATAGCTATGCGGAACTCGAGGCCGAAAGCGCCGCCAAACGCTCGGCTCTATCGCGCAAGCTGCTTGGGGCGGCGGCGATCGTAGGCGGTCTGATCGCAGGCAGCGAATCGGATAGTTATGTTGGACAGGCTGCCGCAACCGGTGCGATCTTCGGCGGCGCTTATGTCATTAAAAGTGGTTTCGACAAGGGCGCCGAAGTAAAGATGCACTCCGAGTCGATCAAGCAGTTGGGCGATTCGTTCCAGGCGGAAGTTCAGCCGATGGTCATCGAGGTCGAAGGTCGTACTTTGCAACTACAGGGTACGGCGGAAGAGAAATATCATGAATGGCGGCGGTTGCTCAAGGAACTCTACGAGAATGAGACGGGGCTGCCTGCAGCACTTCCAGCCGCGGCACATGATACCGCACCGGCGGCGGTGGATACCGATGCTCAAAGCGATTGATGATGATGCGAAGGCCGTGCGGGCGAACCGAGGTGCGCCGCGCCGCGTATGACGCTGGAAAGCGGAGATACGCTGTCGGAAAGATTCGTTTTGATCCGGCAGCTGGGTACAGGCGGCAGCGGCGAAGTATGGCTGGCGCGGGATTATGAGCGGGACAGCTTCGTCGCTGTAAAGATTCTCGCCGTCAAGCAAGGCGGCAATGCGGCTGCCCTGTGGCTGCTGCATCGGGAATATGGGCTGCTGCGCCGGCTTGCGCATGAACATATCGTTCGGGTGGACGGCCTGTACCGCAGTGGCGGCCATGCTTGGATCGCCATGGAATATCTCGACGGCGGCGATCTGTCGCAGCTGCGCGGGTGTGGATGGGGCGAGATCCTGCGAGTGGTCTTGCCGGTCGCAGCAGCGCTTGCACATGTACACGACGCGGGTATCGTGCATAGGGACGTCAAACCCGCGAACGTCATGTTGACCACGACCGGTGCACCTCGCCTGGTCGATTTCGGTACAGCCCTGGCGTTGACTGCCGTACCGGCGCCGGATGCGGGCCGCGGCTCACCTTTTACCATGAGCCAGCAACAACGCACCGGCGCGCCGGCCAGCATAGCGGATGACATCTATGGTTATGGCGCGCTGCTGTACGAGCTGTTATGCGGGTATCCGCCGTTCTATCCGGACGAACCCGTTGCGTATGACCTGGAGGCAGGCCGAGTGGCCGGCGGCAGCGCTCGGCAACCCGCGGCGCGAACCGCGGCCTGTCTGGTCGAGAGGCCTGTCGTGCTGCCGGCGTCCGGCCGATCCATGGCGGCTTTGGATGCATCGGTGCCGTTGCTGCTGGCGCGGCTGCTCGAACGTATGCTGGCGCCTCTGCCTGAGCAGCGGCCGTCCAGCATGCATGTCATCGAACGGGAATTGAAAACAGTGCTTGCGAACTCGGCGGCACCGGTCATGATCGACAACGTGAACTCATCGACGCCTCGTAAAATCATACTCCCTGTCACGCCTCCGGCATCGTGCGCATCGGCTGGACAGGAACCGCTGCGCGGCGAGTGGCGCCGCCCGAGCGCGGCGCCGGTCGGCATGGCGGCCGGTGAGCATGCACGGCGCATCCTGAGAGCGGGGCTGGTCGCAGCGGGTGTTCTTGCCGCTGTCGTGGTATTCATCGTTCTGCCACGCTGGGTCGCCGAGCGGCAGATGCCGGCGCCGCCTGCTGCGGCGCCGGAGCCTCTCGATACGCCGGCACGAGAACCTGTGGATTTGACGGTACTGGCGCATGCCAGGCAGGGCGCCGATGAGCAGCGTATCGGTCTGCAGCAGCGCCTGGATGCACTCCGGGAACGCGCTGCATCGCAATGGGATGAAGCGGCCTATACGCGCGCTGCCGGTGAACTGGCGGCCGGCGACGAGGCCTACGCGGAACGCGAGTATATTGCGGCCACCGAACATTATCGCACGCTGGAATCCCTGGTTGACGTGCTGGAGCAGCGCGCCGACGAAGTGCTTGTGCAACGATTGCAGGAAGGTGCCACGGCTTTGCAGCAAGGTGCAGCGGGTTCAGCGGCAGCCGCATTCGAACTCGCATTGAAAATCGAGCCTGACAATACCGAGGCTCTGCAGGGGCGGAAACGGGCATCGACGCTTGGTGAAGTGATGAGACTGGCGTCCGAAGCGGAGCATCTGGAAAAGGATGAGCAGACGAATGAGGCGCTGGCACGCTTCCGTGAAGCGCTGGCGCTCGATGCGCAGGCTCAGCGGGCCGGCGACGGTGTACGCCGCATCGAGGCCCGCCTGGCCGGGGATGCATTCGCGGCTGCCATGGCGCGTGGTTATAGCGCGCTCGCCGCCGGCGACTATCCGGCGGCGAACGGCGCCTTCGAGGCGGCGCGCAGGATTCGTCCCGCTGCAACGGAGATTGCACCGGCATTGCACCAGGTAGAGCAGGAGCGGCGTACGCACGAGATTGCTACGAAACTCGAGTTGGCGCGCCAGCTGGAGATGCAGGAGCAATGGGCGCGTGCGCTGACGCAGTATCGAACCGTCCTGGAGCTGGATACGACGATCGCCGCCGCTGCTGAAGGTCTCGCGCGCGCGACGCCGCGTGCGACACTCAACGAGCAACTGGAGCTGTATCTGACTCAGCCCGAGCGCCTGTTCAGTCAGTCGGTACGTATATCCGCGAAAGAAATGATGGCGCGCGCGCGCGCGATCGAAAGCCCAGGTCCGGTGCTCAGCAAACAACTCGCCACCCTGCAACAATGGCTGGAGCGGGCTGATGTACCGGTTGTGGTAGCACTGCAGTCCGACAATATTACTCAGGTGACCATCTATCGCGTCGGCGAATTCGGTGCTTTCACGCATCGATCGCTGGAGCTCCTGCCGGGAAGCTATACGGTAGTGGGAACACGAGCGGGCTATCGTGATGTGCGTCGGGAGATCACGGTGCGGCCAGGGACGGTGCTCGAACCCATCGTCATTCAATGTGAGGATCGTATTTGAGCGGCTTGATCGTGCGCGAAGCGCTGGGGGAGCGCCGGTTTGCGACCGCGGATTTTCCGATTTCCGTTGGCGGCCCAGGCAGTACGATCCTGGTAGGCGGCTGTCTGCCCGGTGTCCATGCGTATATCGGATTGCACGAGGAGCAATTGTTCGTGCAGCCGGCCGAAGATGCGGAAGTGTTGCTCAATGGATTGCGGCTCACCAGCTCGAGCTGGCTGCGCTCTGGCGATGTGGTGAACCTCGGGCCGTCCAGACTGTGTATTGCGCGTCAGGACGGGCGTTTCGGCGAGGATTTCGTCGCCCGCGTGGACGACGGCAGCAGCGGCAATATCACGGCGCCGCCGATTATCGCCGCTGGCGCCGGCATTCACGGCGAAAACGACGGCGAGTCAGAGCGCATCGATATCGTCGATTTTCGGCGCAGCGATGCCGACAGTACGCCGCGCCGCTTTCTCGTCAGTCCGGCACGCGCCATGATGGGTATCGCGGCGATCGTTGTAGCCGCCGCGTTGTGGTTCATGTTTACCGCGGTATCCATCAGCGTGGTAACCGATCCGGCACAAGCCAGGCTCGATCTGGATGGACCTGCTCCGATCGTTCGCTTCGGCGGACATGTCCTGTTGCGCTCGGGCAGCTATCGCATCAGGGCGCAGCAGGACGGCTACGCAAGCGCACATATCGATGTGACGGTGACGAAGGAACCCAACCAGCGGTTCAGGCTCGAGCTGGCGAAGCTGCCGGGGCGGTTGCAGATCGATGTGCCGGTGAGCGCTAAAATCGAGGTCGATGGCAAGGAACAGGGCGTCGCGCCGGGTGAATTCGAATTGGCGGCAGGCCGTCATACCGTATCGATCACGGCGCCACGTTACCGGCCGTTCAGCGATACCCTCGAGATCGAGGGGGGCGGAAAGACGCAGGTATTCAGTCCGCAGCTGGAGCCGGACTGGGCGCTGGTCGAGGTGAAATCCGCGCCGCCGGGTGCCGAGGTACGGGTCGATGGCCGGCGTGTGGGGGTAACGCCGCTGAGAACCGAGATACTGGCCGGTAGTCATCCATTGGAATTGCGCCTGGCGGGATTCAAATCCTGGACGACCGACGTGCAGATCGAGGCGGGCCAGCCTGTGTCGTTGGGTCCGATCACGCTGGGGCTGCCGGATGGACGCTTAATGCTGCATTCCGAACCTGCCGGCGCCGGCGTTTCGGTGGCGGGGGTCTATCGCGGGCAGACGCCTTTGCAACTCGAGTTGCGCCCGGAATTGCCACACACCATCGTTCTTACCCGTCCCGGTTACGCCTCCGCATCGCGGCAATTATCTTTGCGTGCCGGAGAAAGCCGCAGCTTGAGCATTCCTTTGGAAGGCGTTTTTGGTGAAATAGAACTGCATGCTCAACCATCGGACGCGCAGCTTTACGTGGACGGTGAGGCTCGCGGTGCGGCAAATCAAACCCTGCGCCTGGTTGCCACCACGCACGAGATCGTGATCCGCAAGGCGGGCTTCGTGGACTTCAAGACCAGTGTGACGCCGCGCCCCGGCATGAGGCAGATCGTGGAGGCGAAATTGCCGACAGTGGAACAGTCGCGACTGGCGGCTACGCCGGCAACCGTGCAAACCAAGGATGGGTTACAGCTGCGGCGCATGCCGATCGGCCGATTCACCATGGGTAGTTCGCGGCGCGAACCCGGACGGCGCGCGAATGAGGCACAGAGGGAGGTGGAGTTCAAACGTTCTTATTACATCAGCGTGACAGAGGTGACCAATGCCCAGTTCAGGCGTTTCAGGTCCTCTCACCGCTCCGGCGTCATCGGACAGCATACCCTCGATCTGGACAATCAGCCGGTGGTCGGGGTGAGTTGGGGTGACGCCGCACAATATTGCAATTGGTTGTCGCAGCAGGAGGGGCTGTCGCCCGCCTACGAAAGCAAGGGCGGCCGGCTCGTCGGCGTCGAGCCGATGACGACGGGATATCGTCTGCCCACCGATGCCGAATGGGAATGGGCGGCTCGTTACGAAACCGCCACTCGTTTGCGTCGCTATCCCTGGGGAGATACCTTGCCGGTGGTGCCGCGTTCAGGAAATTATGCGGACGCGACCGCACGATTGATCCTGCAGGATGTCATTCCAGAGTATGACGATGGGTTTGCCGCCAGTGCACCGGTCGGGAGATTTCCGCCCAATCCGCTGGGTCTGCATGATATGGGCGGCAACGTCGCAGAGTGGGTGCATGATCTCTACACTGTGGGATTGAGCACAAGCCAGCCGGCCGTGGATCCCATGGGGCCGGCGGAAGGGCGGCAGCATGTGATCCGCGGATCCAGCTGGAGACACTCCAGCGTGACCGACCTTCGCCTCTCGGCGCGCGATTTCGGCGATGCCGCGCGCAACGATATCGGCTTTCGCATTGCCCGCTACGCGCAATGAGCGCATGGAGTCGAATCATGAGTTCCAGACGACGCTTTTTCCTGATCTGTACGAGTGTTCTGCTGGTGCCGCTGACTTCGACGTTCGACGCGATTGCGGATTCGCCCGACGATCCCAAGCCGGCCGAGGTGCTGGAGGCTCCACAGGCTCCCGCGCCGCGAACGAATGCGGCGCCGGCGGCAACCGCTTCTGCAGCGCCCCAGGAATCGGCTCCATCCGCCATCCCGGCGCAGTCCGACCCCGATGAAGATGTCGATGCAGGAAAGGCGCCCGAAAGCACATTGGACGGCCGAACGTCGCCACAGCGTTTTGTGCCTTCCGAGCAGGTGCGTGCCGACTTCGACGTGTCCTTCCCCATCGATATCTGAGTCTTCGAGAGCCGTTTCATGGTTATCGCTACCGCACCACCCCCCTCCCGCCGGTTCCAATATCCGAGCGAGTTTTTCGTGACCTTGCTGGCGCTGATCGTCACGATTCTCACGATTCATGCACTGTACGTCGCCTGGATCAATCCCGTGGGCACACAGATCGTCCAGGAGGAACAGGCACGTATGAAGGTGGATCCTGATTATGTGCCGGAGCGTTCGTTCTTCCTGGTGATCAATGCTCCTGAGCAGGAAGCCGAGATCATCCATTTCATCTGGGCGTTGTTGATCATCGGCTACAAGGCGTTGCTCATTCGCCGTGAACGCCAGTTTTTGAATCGTGAATTGATCAATGTTCCGGAAGGCATCAAGGTATTGCCGGAAGATGCCAAGGACTATGCGCGTCAGCTCGAAGCCCTGCCTCCGGAAGACCAATCCATGCTGGTGGTGCGGGCCTTGCAGCGCACTTTGGATCGTTTTGCCGCAACGCGCAGCATTCGTGATTCCTCGGAAACCTCACGTGCGGTCTGTGACTCGGAAGCCGACCGGCTCGATTCCGGGCTGGCCATGATTCGCTATATCGCCTGGGCCATTCCAGCCATCGGTTTCATCGGCACCGTGCGCCATATCGGTGATGCTCTGCTACAGGCGCACAAGGCGGTCACCGGCGATATCACGACAGTGACCTCGAGTCTGGGCATTGCGTTCAACGCCACCTTCGTCGCGTTGCTGCTGACGATCATCCTGATGTTTTTCCTGCACCAGTTGCAGCAGGCGCAGGAAGGCTTCGTGCACGATACCGATCACTGGATCGACCAGCGCCTGATCAAGCATATGCAGGTCAGGTGATTCAGGATCTCCGGCTGCCATGCTGTGCCTCGAGCTCATCGATTCCGAACTGATTCTGGCACGTCTACGAGATGACGTACTCGAACGGTTGGCTACTGCACCGGGTATCGCATTGCTGGGGGACCAGGCTACCTTGACGGGCGAGTCCGCTGCGCGATGCTTGCGCCTGAGGCCGCTGCTCGCGCATACGAATTACTGGCGCACTCTGAGTACCGTACCCCTGCCGCGCCCGTCGCAACTGGTGCGCACCAGCGCCGATCTGGCGTTTGTACAGGCCGAGACCTTATTGGGATCGTACGCGGCCGCGGCGGAACAGCTGTTGCTGGCCGTGCCCGCCGGCTACAGCCGCGAACAATTGGGATTGCTGCTCGGGGTCATCGGAGCAACGGGCATCCAGATTGCCGGCCTGGTGGATGCTGCGTTGGCGGCATCCAGCCTCCTGCCCGCGCCGGCGCGGGCGCTGCATCTGGATCTAGAATTGCACCAGGCGATCCTGACCGTACTGGAATATGTCGGTGGAGAACGCCAGGGATTAAGGCGTAGTCACTACGAGATAACTCCGCACCAGGGTGTGCTTGCTCTGCAGCAGACCTGGATGCGGTTCATCGCCGAGCAATTCGTTCGCAAGACCCGGTTCGATCCACTGCACCACGCAGAGAGCGAGCAGCGGCTGGTCGATGAGTTGCCGCGCTGGCTCGCCCTGCTGGCCGATCAGGATCGAATCGTCCTGGCGATGCAATCGGGTGAGCGTAGCCTGGAAATCGAACTGGAGAAGGCGCAATTCATCGCTGCGGTACAGCCGCATTACGTCGAATTGCGACGATTGGTGCAGCGCGCGCGCATTGCCGGCCTGCCGGTGGAGCTGCATCTGTCTCAGCGCATTGCCGGCCTGCCGGGATTGTTGCAGCATTTAGAGGATCTGCGCGACTGCACCATTCGGGTGCTGCCTCCGGGCGCTGCTGCACTTGGTGCACTGCAGCACGCGTCCGCAATCATTCGTCCAGCGGATGCATTGGCGCTGGTCTACCATCTGCCGGTATTCCGCGCCGCCGATATCGATGATGACAGCCCCGACAGCAGCGCCGCCGGCGACTCGACACCGGCGCTGCTGCGTCCGACGCATGTGCTGTTTCAGGGGCGAGCCTGGCGCATTGCGGAAGAGCCGCTGGAAATCGGCTGGTCGCCACAGACATCGGGCAGGGCATTGCTGCTGTCCGGATCGCCGGGCGTGTCACGCCTGCATTGCACCGTGCTGCGTCGAAACGGTGCGGTACTGATCGAAGATCACAGTACTTATGGTTCCTACGTCAACGAGGAGCGTGTCGTCGGCAAGACGGCACTTACAGTCGGCGATCGCCTGCGTCTTGGCACACCGGGCATCACGCTCGAACTGATCCAGCTGGTAAATGACGATGGCACGCCGCAAGACTGAAATCTTCAGCATGTCGTTCCTGGATTGCATCACCTGTGCCTTCGGCTCGGTGGTGCTTGTGTATACCTTGATCAACGCGCACGGTGGATTGCGACATGCTACCGAGTCGCAGGCGCTGCATGCCGAAGTATCAAGATTGGAACAGCAGGTGCTGGATGGCTATCAGCAACTGGTGGTATTGCGCAATTCACTGATTCAGGCTGATGAGGAACAGGCTCGTACGGAAGGACTGGGGACGCGCGTGCTCAGCGAAACCGAACGTATGAAGCAGCAACTGACCGACGCGGACAAGGAAGCCTTGTCGCGGCGCGAGGCGATCGAGCGTCTGAAAGCGGATCTCAAGTCTCTCGAGGAGGATGCACGGCGGCTGGAAGGCGCCAGCAAGGATGCTGGTGCATCGGGCACACGCGTGCATGGCTTTGTCGGTACCGGGGATCGTCAATACCTGACTGGACTACGTATCGGCGGAGAACGGATACTGCTGCTGGTCGATGTATCGGCCAGCATGCTGGATGAGACGGTCGTCAACGTGATCCGCATGCGCAACATGTCGGATACGCGCAAGCGAATGTCCGAGAAATGGCGCCGCACACTCTCGACGGTCGATTGGCTGGCGGCGCAGATGCCCCTGGACGGGCAGTTTCAAATCTATGCCTTCAACACTCGTGCTTGGGCACTGCATCCGGACTCGGACGGTAAGTGGCTCAAGACCAGCGACTCGAACGCGCTGATCGAGGCCCTGTCGAATCTGCGAAAAATCGTGCCGGCCGAGGGCACCAATATCGAGAATGCATTCATCGCGCTGAACCAGATGAATCCGCGGCCGGATAACGTGATCATGGTGACCGACGGGCTGCCGACGCAGGGAACGAGCGCACCGCTGATCCGCAAAACCATCGACGGCGATGGTCGTTTGAAGCTGTTCGAGCGGGCATTCGCCAGATATCCGCGCAGCATACCGCTCAATATCATCTTGATGCCGATGGAAGGCGACCCGATGGCGCCGAGCGCCTTCTGGGTCGCCGCACGCAGCACCGGCGGCTCATTCATGAGTCCGTCGAAGGATTGGCCATGATGCTCCCGATTGGACCGGGGCGAGCCGGGACGGACGAGGCAGCAGTCCACTGCGTCGATCCGGGGGGCAGTCGGTGTGTGGATCGACAGGGGGGCAGGTCATGTCGCGCAGGTTGAAACGGCGCGAGACCGAAATCTTCAGCATCTCGTTCCTGGACTGTATTACCTGCGGCCTGGGATCCGTCGTGCTGCTGCTGGTGCTGAGCAATATCCGGGCGCCGGACCTGGAATACTCGGAGCAGGATCTGCAGGCACAGCTGCTGAAGTTGCAAGATGAAATGATCGATATCCAGGGACAGAGCGACATTCTCAATCGCGACTTGCGCGCCAGGCAGGAACAATTGGCGGAGGAAAAGCAGCGCGTGGCACGCCTGCAGGGCAGCCTGAGCGATATCCGCGGCAAGTATGCCTCATCGAAGCAGGATGCGGACATCGCCAATCAGTTGGAAGGGCGGCTGGCGTCGGCGCAGCAGTCGCTCACCGAAGAAATGAAGCGCCTGCTCGGACAGGGGTTCCGACGCAAGGCCGATGACGCGATCGGAGGCATTCCGGTCGATAGCGAATATATCATTTTCATCATCGATACCTCGGGTAGCATGGTCAATTACGCTTGGCCCGCACTCCTGAAAAAGGTCGAGGAAACGCTGAACATCTACCCGCGTGTCAAGGGTTTCCAGGTGATGAATGATGAAGGTACCTACATGTTTCCGAGCTATCGCGGCAAGTGGATTCCCGATACGCCGGCACAACGCCGGCTGGTGATCGACCGGCTGCGCACCTGGAACGCATTCTCCAATTCGAGCCCCATCGAAGGAATCCTAGAAGCAATCCGTACCTACCACTCCAGAGATAAAAAGATTAGCCTTTATGTGTTCGGCGACGAGTTCACCGGCCCGTCGATCGACTCGGTGGTCAAGAGCGTGGACATCATCAACCGCGAAGACGAGACCGGAGAGCGGCGCGTACGTATTCATGCTATTGGCTTTCCGGTGCGTCCGGATGCACCGCAGTACACCAGTATCCGTTTCGCGACGCTCATGCGAATCATCTGTCAGCGTAACGGCGGCTCGTTCGTGGGGCTGGAGGATCCGCCGCGTCGCGGATCGCGTTTCCAGATCGGTGATGTCTCGGCGGTACCACCGGCCTTGGAGTCGGCGTTGTTACCGGTCATCGAGCCGGCACCGGTGTCGAGTCTCGTACAATTCCGGCAGCCGACGTGAACACTTTCGGAATGTTCCAGCCGCGGATTTTCCGCAAGCGCATGCAGGTCATCCGCAACGGCATGCTGCGAGTCGTCTGCAGTTTCCTGACCGGGCTGACGCTTGCCATGGTCGCCGGCTGCGGTCCAGTGCGTCTGGTTGTCGCAACAAATATCCCCACGCCGCTGATCGTCAAGATTCCAATGGGCGTGGCATTGTTCATTCCAGCGGAATTTTCACAGTATGTGCATATGGAAGAACGCTGGAGCACAAACTGGCATATCGATCTAGGTCAGGCGCAGACGGACGGTATAACGCGGCTGCTGCAAGCCATGTTCGAACGCGTCGTCATCGTCGATAGTTTGAATTCTGCCAGTCATTTGGATGCCGGCATACGCGTGATTCTCGAACCCAATATCGAGGAGTATGCATTCGTCACGCCTCGCGACGCAGGTTCGCAGTTTTTTGCGGTCAGTATCAAGTATCGCGTAAACGTCTATCTACCGGATGGCAAGCTGGCGGATTCCTGGAGGTTCACAGGTTATGGTTCGCTGCCTTCCCGCGGGTTGTCGAGCGAGGCACCTCTGGCTGCCGCAACGGCACTGGCCATGCGGGATGCCGGCGCCAAGCTGGCGGTGGAGTTCCGGGAACAGGCTGTGATGCGTGGATTGCTATCTAGGCCCGAAGCCGTCGACACATCGGGCGTACCTGCGGGTTTTGCGGCGGGTTCCGGCGTGATACCGGAATCGGATCAGAAATCCATGGTGTCCGATGAATTGTTGCCGCAATCCGCGACGTCGGCCGAATCATCATCGGAATCGCCGGCCGCACCGAAATCTGTATTGCCGGCTGCACCGCCTTCCGAATCGCCGGTTTCAGGCAGGCAATTCCAGCCCGGTCGTCCTGCCGGCAAGGAGACCTCGATGATCGATGTCGAAAGGACTCTTCTTGCGGAGGGTACCGTATCTGCGTGATGCCAGGGCTTCGCGGCTAATCGCCGGACTCGGCTTTAGGCGTGCGAAATATTTCACGATTCCTCATACCGGTCGTTTCTGTCGGTTCTCCGTCCACGAATCTAGGGCGAAAGCGCGATGCCTTGATGGCTTCCAGCGCCTCCGAGGCTTGTCGTGCCGAGCCGTTGTGATCGGTCACTTTGGCATCCTCGACGGTACCGTCACGGGTCACGGTGAATTCGATTTGTACAAAGGTTTCGTCGACCTGGTCCGCCGGCAAGGCCAAGTGACGTGTCGCCTGTAATGGCATCGGGTAATACACGCGGACGGGAAAACTCAGCGGCGTGGGTAGGGATGAAATATCCATGGCGCGGGAATCGGCGGCAATCCCGGTATCGGTGCCAGGCACCTCTTTTCGGGATAAAGCAGCGGCGCGGCGATAGTAGGACAGGGCTTTTTCCGACTGTTGCTTGATCTGATGCCAGTCGCCGTTTTGCAGAAGCACTTCGATGAGCCGGTCCGCGGGTGGCGCCGGCTGCATGTCCAGCAGCGCAAGCGCACGGCGCAGAGCGGTTTCGCCTTCGTTGTCCAGGTAGCGCGGGTTGAGCATCACCGATTCGTTTCTGGCGCCGTCTGCGCTCATGAGCGTCCGCTGTCGATCGGTCCTGCGACGCAGGGTGGAGTACAGCAGTTCGCGCGGATAGCTGGCGGCAAGCACCTGCAGCGGCTCGATCAATGCCGGATCATTGCTGCCCAGTGCCGCCTCCAGGATCGAAATCGCTTGTCTATAATAGGCTCTTGCGATCTGGAAATAGCCGATCTCTCCGTACCAACTGCCGATCCGTACAAGCGTCGGAGCGAGGCGCGGATCGTCACGGCCATAGGCGTGCTCGTCCACCTTCAATAAATACTGCATCTGGCGTTCGGCCTCGGCTGCTTGGCCGCTGCGGGTGAGACTGATCGCAAGCTGTTGCAGGATGCCGCGCTGGCTGAGGTCGAACAGGCCCTCATTGCGATGGATGATCAGCAGGGCACGCTGCAGATAAGGTATGGCTTCCGTATCCCGGTTCCCGCCCGCGAGTGAATACCCGAGGCCGCGCAACGGCTCGATCAAGGCTGAACTTGTCGCACTGGCATGAGCTTGAACGATGCTCAGTGCTTCCTGGTAGGCAGTCTCGGCGGAAGCATAGTCGGCTCTACCGAGATGTGCGTGGGCGAGTAAAATCAGCACATCCGCCAACATTTGCGGGTGTTGTGGGGCCTTTTCGCGGGTGGCGGCGACCAGTTTTTCGGCTGCCGCTGCCGCGGCGGTCCAGTCCTGCTGGTCCACCTGCGCCCAGTATTCCTGCTGGGATTCGGGCCGCTCTGTGGCATGAGCGGTTTGTATGGCCGACCGGCAGGGGACGGTCGCCAGCAATATCGAAAGCACCACAGGATATGAAAACCGCATGAGTTTGGGCGAGTCCATAGGCCGTGACGTTTCTTGCAAGGCTAAGGCGTCGCGGCGTCGGGTACAAGCGCATGCCGTGCGACAGAGCTTGACCCGTCGGGGCGATTTTGTCTCAATCGTTCGGTCATGGGGTATCCGGAACGAATGTCGTGGCGGACTGTCCCGTAGCCCAAACCTGCCTGGTGATGCGATGAGCGAAGAATCCCTATGGTACAAGGATGCCGTCATTTATCAGATGCACGTGAAGGCATTTCAGGATGCCAACGGTGACGGTATCGGGGATTTTGCCGGGCTGACCCAGCGGCTGGACTATATCCAGGACCTCGGAGTCGATACGCTCTGGCTGCTGCCCTTCTATCCCTCGCCGTTACGTGACGACGGATACGACATCGCGGATTATTGCGACGTGCACCCGGACTATGGCACGCTCGAGGACTTCAAGGAATTCATTGCCGCAGCACATCGGCGCGGCCTGAAGATAATCACCGAACTGGTGATCAATCACACCTCCGATCAGCATCCGTGGTTCCAGCTCGCGCGTCGTTCGCCACCGGGATCCGCAGAACGCGACTTCTACGTATGGAGCGATGACGACAAAAAATTTGCCGGCACCCGCATCATTTTCACTGATACCGAAGCCTCCAACTGGGCCTGGGATTCACTTGCCGGCCAGTATTATTGGCATCGCTTCTTTTCTCATCAGCCGGACCTGAATCACAACAATCCCCGCGTCGTCGATGCCGTCATCGAGGTGATGCGCTTCTGGATGAATATGGGCGTCGACGGCATGCGCCTGGATGCCATACCGTATTTGTGTGTGCGTGAAGGAACCAGCAACGAGAATCTGCCGGAAACGCATGCGGTACTGAAGCGTATGCGCGCGGCCATGGATGCCAGTTATCGCGACCGCGTATTTCTCGCCGAGGCGAATCAGTGGCCGGAAGATGTACGCGAATACTTCGGCGACGGAGACGAGTGCCACATGGCGTATCATTTTCCGCTGATGCCGCGCATTTTCATGGCGGTCGCACTCGAGGATCGTTATCCGATCTCGGAGATCCTGCGTCAGACGCCCGATATTCCCGAAAATTGCCAGTGGGCCATTTTCCTGCGCAACCACGACGAACTCACGCTGGAAATGGTGACGGATCGCGAGCGCGACTATATGTACCAGATGTATGCACAGGAGCCACGCATGCGTGTCAATGTCGGCATACGCCGGCGCCTGGCACCGCTGCTCGGCAATGATACAGATCGCATCAAGCTGATGAACAGCCTGTTGCTGTCCATGCCAGGGTCGCCCGTCATCTACTACGGCGACGAAATCGGCATGGGCGACAACATCTATATCGGGGATCGCGACGGCGTACGCACTCCCATGCAATGGAGTATCGATCGCAACGCAGGCTTTTCGCGCGCCGATCCGCAGCGGCTCTATTTGCCGACCATCATGGATCCGATCTACGGCTACCAGGCCGTCAATGTAGAGGCTCAGAATCGCGATCCTTCTTCCTTGCTGAACTGGACGCGGCGCATTCTGGCTGTGCGTCGCCAGTACCAGTGCTTCGGCCGCGGTACACTGGATTTCGTCCGTCCGCAGAACCGCAAGCTGATCGCCTACATCCGCAGCTTCGATGCCGAGATCGTATTGTGTGTCGCCAACCTTGCACAGACGGCACAGGCCGTGGAGCTCGATCTATCGAAATACAAGGGCAGGGTACCGGTCGAGCTGATGGGCCATAATGCCTTCCCGCCGATCGGTGAGCTGCCTTACTTCCTGACCTTGCCGGCTCACGGTTTTTTCTGGCTGCTACTGAGCGATACCGCGCAGCCGCCAGAGTGGCATGTGGAGCGCCTGCCGGCCACGGAATTGCCGGTACTCGTGCTCGCCGAAGGACTGACGACATTCCTGGTAGACGGCGCACGAGCGCCGAGCGGCAGCGGTCTGGCGCGTCGAACGGTGCAACAGCTGGAACAGGATGTGCTGCCCGAGTTTTTGCAGCCGCGATGCTGGTTCAGGCGTTCGCGGGAGGGCTTTGTTGCTGCGCAGCTCGGTCCTCGCAGCTTGTGGCGCATGGACCAGAAGACCTTTCTATTATCGTTCATCGAAGCGAAATCCGCCGAGGAGCCGCAGCGTTATTTTCTGCCTTTGACGATTGCGTGGGAAGACGACACCGACGGTGTTTTGCGCACCTCCGATTGGACGCTTGCGAAAGTTAGGGAACACGCCCGTGCGGGCGTGCTGATTGACGCATACGCCGACCCTACGTTCTGCCTCGGCTTGGTGCGCTGTGCCACAGAGAACGCGCGTGTGCCATTTGCCGGAGGTGAATTGCACTTCGAGCGCTGCGGAAATCAGCTATCACTCCCGCCGGAAGCAGAAGTACAGGCACTCGATCATGCCGGCACCGTGGTTGACCACACCAGCATCGTATTGCACAACGCGCTGTTTCTCAAAGCGTACCGACGCGTCGAAATCGGGCCGCATCCCGATGTGGAAATGGGAAGGTTTTTGACGCGTGCCGGTTTTCGTTCCAGCGCCGCGCTGTGCGCCAGTATCACCTATGTCGATACGGATTCCACCGTGATCGCCGCTGTGTTCGCATATATAGGCAATCAGGGAGATGCATGGACTTACGCGCTCAATCACCTGGATCGCTATGCGACCGACATGTATTCGCAGGATGTTGCCGTCGAGTCTCCGCATGCACTGTTCACCCGCCAGATGCGTACGCTGGGGCGGCGCGTCGGCGCCCTGCATGCGCTGCTGGCGCGGGCGCCTGCGGACGATGCGGCATTTGCGCCGGAACCCTACGAAATTACCGATCTGGAGCGCCTTTGCGATGCCATCTGCCGGGATGCCAGATCGGTGCTGGAATCGCTGTCCGATAAAATGCCGGCATTGACGCCGGCGTTGCGCATATCTGCCGAGAGACTTTTGACGCAGCGCAGAACCTTGCTGCAATGTATATGTGAAATGGGAAGCGTGACCGGCGGCGAACCGCTTCAGAGGTTCCGGACACGCCTGCATGGCAATTTACGGCTGAGCAAGGTGCTACTCGTGGCCGACGATCTTTTGATCACCGGATTCGAGGGTGATCCGACGCTTACGCTGGCGCAGCGCCGTCGCAAGGCTACGCCTCTGTATGACGTGGCCAGTCTGCTGCGCTCCTTCGATCACGCGCGCGCCACCGCGCTGGAGCGCGCGGTGACCGGGCGGCCGGATCTTTCCGAGCATCTGGAAGCAGCCTTGCTGCAGTGGCGTGAGGCGGCCAGCGAAGCTTTTCTCAAGGGGTATCGCGCCAGCATGAGGGGCGTCGGCAGCGTACCGGCGGATAAAGCTTCGTTCATGCGGCAGCTGAATTTATTGCAGATCGGCCTTGTGACGCGTGAATTGCTCGAATTACTGAGCAGCGATCCCGGACGTATCGCCGCGCCGATCGATGCGCTGCTGGAATTGATGAACAAACGGGCCGGGAGGCGGATTGGCCGGCAGGATCACCGGTAGGTGGGAGGTGCGCCTGGCCGTGCGGCCATACTGAAACCGCCGACGACATTACGACAGCGGCCGGCGGTGAGGTCGCACGTTATCGGATCATTGGCCGAATACCCAGCGGATCAACTCGGCCTGTATCGCCTCGCCACTACCTAGATGCGCATCGGGGTGGTTCACGAAAATGACGACCACGTAGGTCTTGCCGGAAGCGGCGTTGACGAATCCGGCCAGAGCACTGACATGATCCAGGCGTCCAGTCTTGAGCCGGATACGTCCTTGCATGCCCGGAGATTTGAATCGATTACGCAAGGTGCCGTCCATGGCCGATAGTGGCAGGGAGGCGGCGAACTCGGGCATGAAGGGATTGTGCCAGGCGATATCCAGCATTTCACCGAGGCCCCGTGCGGTGAGTCTTTCGATGCGTGACAGGCCCGAGCCGTTCTCCAACACGAATCCCGGAATCTCGATTCGCTGGCGCGCCAACCAGTTGCGAATCGCCGTACGCCCCGACTCGATCGAGGCCGGTGTTCCCGTTTGTTCCGCTGCGAGCGTCAACAGCAGGTGGCGCGCCATGATGTTATTGGAAAATTTGTTGACCAAACGCACGACCTCGGGTAGCGGAAGTGATTCATGTTCATACAGGAGGCGCGCGCCCTCCGGCAGTACTCCCATGCGAAAGGCGCCATCGATGACGCCGCCGGACTGCACCCAGAATGTCCGGAATGTGCCGTAGGCGTATTCGGGGGCAGCCATGATGGCGCGGTTGATGGAAAATCTGCCGCAAGCGGCTGGAAATACGCCGCTGATGACCAGCAGCGTCGGATCGTTTTCATCCGGCATGCCGAAGCTGATGCCACGGTTGTAGCCCTGACAGACACCCGAACCCAGACGCAGCTGGTTCTTGACGATGAGATTCGCAGGCAGCGGGTTGATGGTCACCTGTGGTTGTGCGCGCTGCGGCATGGCACTGATCGTGAAGCGCGAAGTCTGGAAATTCACCATCAAAGCGTCCGGCAGGACGTTGTAGGTGCGGAAAGGCTGGGTATCGAAATCGGCACGATTTGTACCGATAGGCTCGAAATAGCTGTTATCGACGACTATGTCACCGGTGATTTTCACCAAACCACGTTCGCGCAGATTTTGGATGAACATCCACCAGCGCTCTGCCGTCATGTAGGGATCACCCCCACCCTTGATGATCAGATCGCCATGCAGCACGCCATTGGCAAGTCTGCCATCCGCGTATGCGCGAGTCTTCCAGGTATAGGCGGGACCAAGCATGTCCAGCGCCGCGAACGTCGTCAGTACCTTGATGGTTGAAGCCGGGCTGCGCGGCTCATCGGCTGACAGATCGATCAGTACTTCATCCGTGCCTGCATCGCGCACGTAAATGCTGATGTGATCGGTCGGGATTTTCGCATTCGCCATAGTCCGTGATACCGCCGGCGGAAGAGGCGTATGGGCATGGAGCGTGCTGCCGAGGAATAATGATGACAGCAGGGCGAGGATGATGCGTGCGGCGGAGTATCTGAACATTGCGAAAAAGGATCGAGTCTGGCCGAGTGCAATTCTACCCGGTCAGGCTGCATACTTCCCGGTCTGCGTGGCAGCGGGTAAAACAGATGCGACGATTGTGGAACACCTTCCTGAAGGGTCTGGTGGCGGTGCTGCCGGTGGCGCTGACGCTTTACCTGGTATTTTGGCTAGGCAGTACGGCGGAAGCCATCCTGAGCGGACCGCTGCGGGCGATACTGCCGGAATACGGCTACTGGCCGGGATTGGGGTTGTTGATGGGTTTCCTGCTCGTGCTCCTCATCGGCGTGCTGGTAAACGCGTACATCGTGAGAGCGATGCTGCGTCAGGGCGAGGTGCTGCTAAGACGCATTCCCATCGTCAAGACGATCTTCGGCGCATTCAAGGACATTACCCGGTTCCTGCCGGATGGCAGCAGGGGGCGGGATCTCAAGCGTGTCGTTCTATGGCGCATGGGGTCGGCGCAGTTGATCGGATTCGTCACTGAGGAACAGCTCGATGTCGGCCTGTTCGGCCCGGAATCCGACCATCTGGTGGCAGTGTATTTTCCCATGAGTTATCAGATCGGCGGGTATACGATGTACCTGAGCAAGAACGATCTGCGCGAGACGGATCTGTCCGTGGAGGAGGCCATGCGGTTGGTACTCATCGGTGGTATCAGAAGCCAGCCGACAGATGCAGCAGGTTCCGTACCGGCACGCGGTGCAGACACCGGTCTGTGAATCAGTTCTCGAGTTGCCCATTCTTGTCATTCGTGGCCGCCTGGTATTTGTGGCCGGCTTAACAGTCCCGCGACTTTGTGGCGATTGAAAGGCAACCGACTGGTAGGATTCATGCGCAGAAAGTCACTACTCGCAATCACGTGTCCGATCCTTCCCCAATGCCGAATCTTCGGCAGCTGCGCATCCTGCACATCGTCGACGCCACCGGTGCGAGCGGCGACCTGCAGCAGCAGTTATTCATGCCTTTGCTTACGCGGATGCCACAGGATCGTATCAAGACCCAAGTTGCGAGCTTGTCGCCCGACGCCGTGCCGGCGGCTGTACTGCGACAGTACCGGATCCCGGTCCACGATGTGCATTTGTCCCGCCGTCGTTTCTCATGGCGAGCCATCCATGATTTGTCGGAGGCGGCCCGGTTATTCCGGCCTCATGTCATCCAGGCATGGGGACACACCGCGCAACTGCTGTCCATGCTGCTCGGCAAGCGTTGCGACTGGCAACCCCGAATCATCTGGAGTGCCGCCGACTCGTCGCCGCTGGCGCGCGACGCCGGTGTGCTCGACCGATGGAAGTTGAAAGGGATCATGCGCCTGTCGACACGCGTCGACCGCATCGTATACGCCTCCGAAGCGGATGCGGTTCGACACCGGCGCGCCGGCTTCCCGGAGGGAAAGCATCTGACTGTACCTCCCGGGGTGGATGCGATCCGCTTCAAGCCGGACCCTGCGGCGCGCAGTCGACTGCGCACACAGCTGCAGATCGACTCTGAAGCGTTCGTGATCGGCATGTCGGCCGCGTTCCGGCCGCAATCCGATCATGCCACCTTGCTGAAAGCGGTTGCGGACCTGATCAAGAGCCATCCCAGGATCGTAGTCTTGCTGGCTGGACATGGCGTGCAGAAGGGGAATGCCGCGTTGGCGGCGCTGCTGGGCAACAGCTCGTTGGCGACGCGTACTCATCTGCTGGGTGAATGGTCGGATCTCGCCGCGCTGTACAACGCCTGTGATGTGGTGTGCTCCAGCGCCTTGCATGACGGTTCGCGCATGCAATTGGTGATGGCGATGCTGTGTGGCGTGCCGTGCATCGGTACCGGACTGGGCGCACAGGGTGAGGTCATCGGACGATTCGGTATTGCAGTCGAGCCCGGCAGCCCGCCGGCATTCGTCAAGGGCGTTACTCGCCTGTTGGAGTTGACACCGGAGAAGCGTCTGCATCTGGTGCGCAATGCCAGAAGACACGCGCTGCAGAATTATATTCATGTGCGCCTGTTGCAGAGATACCTGCAGCTCTACTATGACCTGGCCGGATGCAACGTCCGCGGCAAGGACGACATTCCCGCCTTTCAATGTGATATGACGATCGGCATCGATGCGGCTGCGGATCCAGGTACATCACGGCCGCAGACCGAAGACGAGATCTTGCCGACATGGCAGCAACAGGCATCTTCGGGAAAAAAGCAGGCGCCGTCCAGGACGGCCCCGCCAGGCGCCGAGCGCAGCCAGGACGATGTGCTGAGGTTGTTCGAGGCGGAACTGGCGCGCGAAGCTAAGGCCAACCGCCTCACCGGTTCGCCCCAGCATGAGCGTGCTCGCGGCGTCGTCGAGGAAGGCGAGGATCTGCTTGCACCGGAGGCGTTGCAGATGCCGCCATCTGCGGTAACTGGAATGATGCGCCGCGATATTTGCGACTCGTAGACGAGAGCGGTAACGTACGTCTGATCGATGGGCTGGCAGCAGCAACCAGTGCCGGCAATACAGGTGGCTGCGCCTCGATCCGCAACCCTGCTTGTGCGAGACCGGATTCGCGGTGCTGCGCCGGCAAGCGAGCGAAGAGTTCCCGAGCCGAATCGCAGGTTTCACATGCAAACACTTCCGACGTTCGATCTGGTCCTGTTCGGTGGCACAGGTGATCTGGCGATGCGCAAGCTTCTACCTGCACTCTATCGCCGTACCTGTGCGGGACAGGTCTGCGCCGATACACGCATCATCGGCGCAGCCCGGAGCGATCTGTCGCGCGAACAATACCTTGCTCAGGTCAAGTCCAACTGCGAGGCGCACCTGGATGGAGAATTCAACGAGCGGATGTGGGAGAGCTTTGCCAGATGCGTGGATTATTGCAAGGTGGATGCCGGAGAAGATCTTGACTATGCGGCGTTGTCCCGCCTGCTGGAGGGACGTGAGGATCATGTCCGCATATTCTTCATGTCTACGGCGCCGAACCTGTTTGCACTGATCTGCGAAGGATTGGCGCGGCATTCTTTGGTGACATCGGCATCCCGGGTCGTTCTGGAGAAACCGCTGGGCGAGGATCTGGTTTCCTCCAGGCAAATCAATGAACGCGTCGGCACGGCATTTCGGGAGCCGCAGATTTTTCGTATAGATCATTATCTCGGCAAGGAAACGGTACAGAATCTGCTGGCGCTGCGTTTCGGCAATATGCTGTTCGAGCCTTTATGGCGCCGTGGGCGAGTCCGGCATGTGCAGATCACCCTGGCAGAGGACGTCGGCGTGGAGCGCCGTGCGCAGTTCTACGATCAGACTGGCGCATTGCGCGATATGGTGCAGAACCATTTGTTGCAGTTGCTGTGCATCATTGCGATGGAGCCGCCGGCCACCGCAAATCCAGATGCGATGCGCGATGAAAAACTGAAAGTACTGCATGCGCTGCGGCCGCTTGCGGGCAACGATGCCCGGAACAACACGGTGCGTGGTCAGTACAAGGCAGGTGCGATCGCGGGTCAGCCGGTTATCGGCTATCTGGATGAAAAGGACGTGCCGCCGAACAGCGTGACCGAAACCTTCGTGGCCTTGAAAGTCGAAATCGATTCCTGGCGCTGGGCGGGGGTGCCTTTCTATTTGCGTACCGGCAAGCGGTTGCAGGAGAAGCAGTCCGAGATCGTCGTGACCTTCGAAGACGTACCCCACGCTCTGTATGAGCGGCCGGAGCAGTTGCATTCCCTGAATCGCCTGGTCATTCAACTGCAGCCGGAAGAGGGCATCACGCTAAATGTGCTTGCAAAGAGTCCGGGCGAAGGTATGCGTCTGCGTCCCGCGGAGCTCAGTCTGGATTTCGCGGAGTATTTCAACGGTCAGCGGCTGGATGGCTATGAGCGCCTCTTGACCGATATCATCAATGGCAATCTGACGCTGTTCATGCGTCGTGACGAATTGGACGCCGCGTGGGCGTGGATCGATCCGATACGTGAGGCCTGGCAACAGTACGAAGAGCGGCCAAAGGCCTATATTGCCGGTACCTGGGGACCTGCTGCGGCGAGTTCCTTGATCGTTCGCGATGGATTCGTCTGGAGAAACGAGCTGTAATGCCGCTGCACTGGGTTCATGAACATCACTTTCCGGATTCGCCGACGCTGGTTCACGCCTTGTCCGGCGAGATCAAGGTCGACCTGGAAGAAGCCATCGGCGAGCGCGGCGCATGTAGCCTGGTCGTGTCAGGAGGGCGTACACCCAGAGCCTTGTTTGAACAATTAAGAACCGAGGCACTGGATTGGACGAAGGTCTGGATTGCACTTGCGGATGAGCGCTGGGTCGAAACCACATCGCCTGACAGCAATGAATATCTGGTGCGCGAGACCTTGCTGCAGGATCTTGCTGCCGCTGCGCATTTCATCGGCCTCAAGAATCCCGCACCGAAACCCGAGGCAGGCGCGGAATGGGCGTCCCGTGCGCTGACTCGAGTGCCGCGTCCCTTCGATGTAGTGGTGCTCGGCATGGGAGAGGACGGGCACACCGCATCCCTGTTCCCGGGATCTTTGGCCTTGGCGCGCGGTCTGGACCCTGCTGCCGTTCCGGGCTGTATCGCCGTCAATGCGCTGACTGCTCCGCATGCCCGCTTGAGCCTGAATCTTTCGGCTTTGTTGGATTCCCGCCGGATCATTCTGTACATCGAGGGCGAAGCCAAAAGACACGTATATCTGCGGGCCCGCGTACCGGGGACGGTAGCGGAGTACCCGGTACGTGCCATTCTGCATCAAAGAACCGTTCCCGTTGATGTATTCTGGGCGCCTTAGATCTCATGCTTTCCCAGAATCCCGGGTCTTTTGCGCAAATTCCCGTACCCATCCGCCTGATCGCCGATGTCGGCGGCACAAATGCTCGCTTTGCCTTGCTGGAAGAGACCGGATGGCATGCCGAGCGGGTATTGGCCTGCGCCGATTTTCCCGACTTCGGCGCGGCGGTCGAGCATTACTTGGCGATTGCCGGCGCGGAAACCGGCGCACGGCGGCCTCTGGAAGCCGCGATCGCGATCGCCAGCCCGGTGTCGGGCGATCAGGTACGCATGACGAACCATGTCTGGCAGTTCTCGGCCTCGCAGATCCGCCGACGCCTGGGATGGCGTCGGTTCATCATCCTGAATGATTTCACGGCGCTGGCTATGGCGATACGCCACCTGCCGTCTGATGAACTGGAACAAGTCGGCACAGGATGTGCGGTACCCGATCGTCCACTGGCGCTGCTCGGTCCGGGGACCGGGTTGGGCATGTCGGGCTTGATACCTGCCGGCGAACATTGGATGCCCTTGCAGGCTGAAGGCGGCCACGCCACCTTGCCTGTCGTGAGCGAACGCGAGATTGCGGTCTACCGGCAGCTGCACCAGCATTTTTCGCATGTATCGGCCGAGCGTATGCTATCGGGTCCGGGGCTGGTCAACATATATAAGGCGCTGTGTGCGCTGGATGGGGTCGCTGCGCAGCTGTTGAATCCACCGGACATTACCAGGCGCGCGGCTGAAGCTTCCTGCCGGCAGTGCCTGGAAGCAGTGAGCTTGTTCTGTGCTTTGCTGGGAACGGTGGCAGGCAATCTGGCGCTGACATTGGGAGCCACCGGTGGAGTATATATCGGCGGCGGGATCGTACCGGCATTGGGCCGCGGATTCGCGAACTCACCGTTTCGTGATCGTTTCGAAAACAAGGGCCGATATAGGGCCTACCTGGCAGCCGTGCCGACCTATGTGATTCTCACCCGGTTGCCGGCCCTGGCCGGCCTGGCGCGTTCGTTCACGGCGCCGGGGCCGCGATGGGAGGCCGACTGACTGCCGACCGGGGCACTGATCATCACCCGGCCATTGAAACTGGACCGGCAGGGCGAGGGTCGGAAGATCGTGGCTGTTGTGTCCAGGTTAACCTGTTCCCCCGAGGCATGCGATCATCAGGTCTTTGCGGCATCGGGGCAGGCATTGCGGCTGGATCGACAGGAATCTTCATTGGAACGTGCCGGCGCATCGACGTCGGCCGTAGCGCACGCGGTACCAGGCACCGAGCAGGCTGGCGGATCGAGCGATGGCTTGGCCGCGACACCGGTGTCGAAGGTGTGCCTGCTTCCCGACGGATGCGAAGCCTTTGCCGTGCGAGTGGCGTCCGCGAGGGCAGCGCTCCACAGCATCGACGTGCAGTATTACATCTGGCATAGCGATGCGACCGGTCGCTACCTGGCGCACGAATTGCTGCAGGCTGCCGATCGCGGCGTGCGTGTCCGTGTATTGCTGGATGATATGGATGCGCGCTCACGTGATTCGGTGCTCGTGGCGTTGAACCGCCATCCCAAAATCCAGATTCGATTGTTCAATCCGTTCGCGACTCGGGCGGGCATATTGCGTACGCTGCGGGAATTGTTCTCCCGCTGGTCGCGCCTGAATCATCGGATGCACAACAAGTCCTGGATCATGGACGAGGAGTTGGCCATCGTCGGTGGGCGCAATATCGGCGATGAATATTTTTCGGTCAGTGAGGAGGTGAATTTCGTCGATATGGACGTCTTGTTGAGCGGCGCGGCAGTAGGTGAGACCTTGCATAGTTTCGAGACCTACTGGCGGTTTTCGTCGTCCGTCCCCGTATCGCGTCTGCACCGGGTGGGGCAAAGCAAGTACACGTTGAACGAACTGCGCACCGCTCTTCTTGCAGAATCGACGCGGTTCGCCATGGAAACGCCGTATATGCAGCGCATGCTGAAGGCACCGAAATTTTCCCAGCTGCTGTCGGATGCGAGCCGCTGGTACGAATCCGATACCGTGCGGATCGTAACCGATGATCCCCGCAAAGCAATACGGCACGCACCGACCATCGATCCCGGCGTACTGGAAAGCATGATCGAGAGCCTGGATGCGGCAGATACGGAAATCTTGCTGATTTCTCCTTATTTCGTTCCAGGCGCCGGCGGCACAGCGGCTTTACGGGAACTTTCCAGGCGAGGTGTCGATGTCACCGTGCTGACGAATTCCCTTGCAGCCACCGACGTTGCGGCGGTGCACAGCGGCTATTCGCGGTATCGCGCATCGCTGCTGGAAGGCGGCGTGTGTTTGTATGAACTGAAAGCCCTGGCACCCAGTGAGCACGTCCAGCGAATGCGCCTGGGCTCCTCACGCGCCAGCCTGCATACGAAAGCTGCAATCATCGATCGCCGCCTTGTATTCGTCGGTTCGTTCAATATCGATCCTCGATCGGCACAGCTCAATTGTGAAATGGGCGCCTGGATCGACAGTGAAAAACTTGCGTGCCAAATGGCTGATCTTTTCAAGGATGCCGTGAGACCCGAGAACAGTTATACGGTTTCTCTGGACGAGCGCGGCCGGACGCGTTGGAGCGAATTGGTCGGCGGTGTGGAGGTTTTCCATGACAGGGATCCGCACGCGAACGGGTGGCGGCGGGCGGTCACCTGGCTGTTGGGGCTTCTGCCCATCGAATCCCAACTCTGAGCAGGGCATGCGCAGGTGTGGGATCGGGAGCGATGCGGCGCTCGATATCCGCCGGTCGAGTTAAACTAGCATCATTCCTGACTTGTCATTGGCCGAGCCATCGTCATGAGTCATTCCACTGAGAAGCACATGCCGGAGTCCACCCCGGATGACAGCGCCGTGCCGTTCGAGCCGCCTTTGACCGAGTTGCAGCGCGCGATCCAGTGGCGTGCCCAGGCAGCGAACGATGCCGATCGGGAGCGCGAGTCTGAAGCCAGAAGACCGAAACCCTTGAAATGGTTGATTACCTTCATACTGGCCCTGGTGCCGGTGGTGATGATTTTCGGTGCCTTGGATGCATTTTTGCGGGTTTACTATCGATTGATCGATACTTATCTGGTGACACAGCCTGGCGTAGAGTTCCAACCCGAACAGACCGATTCGCCGCCGCAACCGGGGATCGTGCTGTTGCAACCCTATGATGTGCAAACACCCGCGACTTCATCTTCGCGTGGAGTGGAACCGGATCAGGCATCACAGCCGGATAGAGTCCGGCAGCAAGAGAGCATGACCCCGCATCTCGATACTCTGGAACAAGCCCCGAAGTAAGCCGGTGGAATCAGTTTCAGGACGAACGTCGACACAGGGCGATGGCGATGGCGATGGCGATGCGCCGGTGTTTTATCACCAGAGTACGTGGCCCGGCGCAATCAGCCCGCCGTTGCGGCGGGCTGTGATTCATGGTGGATTCGCGGGGAGGGGCGGGATTTAGCCGGCTTCGGCCAACCGCTTGCCCACGAATTGCCAGTTGGCCAGATTCTCGATCACCGTCTTGACGAAGCGTGCGCGATCTTGCTGGTAGTCCAGATAATAGGCATGCTCCCAGACGTCGCAGGTCCAAAGAGCATGGCCGCCTGAGGCCAGGGGACTTTCCGCATTGGAGGTCGTGGTAATTTCCAGTCTGCCATCCTTGGATACCAGCCACGCCCAGCCGCTGCCGAACTGATTCACCGCGGCTTCCACGAACTTGTCACGGAAGTTCTCCACGGAGCCGAAGCTGGCGTTCAATCGGCTTGCAACTGCTTCAGGCGGCGTGCCACCGCCGTTGGGAGCAAGGGAGGCCCAGAAAAAATCATGGTTCCAGACTTGAGCGGCATTGTTGAATATTTTCTTGTCCTTGCCGTCAGCGCCAGCGGTGCCGCGCACCACCGTCTCCAGGTCGGCGTTCTCGAATTTCGTTCCCGCAACCAGTTCATTGAGCTTGTTCACGTAATTCGCATGATGCTTGCCGTGATGGTGCTCCAGGGTGCGGGCGGACATGGTTGCGCCCAAGGAATCCTTGGGAAAAGGCAAAGGGGACAGCGTGAAGGCCATGGTAGGCGCCCTCCAGTAGGTCGAAGTCAGTAGTTCGGAATGATTCGTGGAATGCGAAACGAACGCATGGACACCTGCCCTGTTACTTGCAGGGGCGTTGTGCCTTGCGTACGCGGCGCTACAGTGCATTTGTACATGAATCCTGCGTGTACGTCATGCGGTGAGACCGCATACGAATTATATTAACGCAGGTTCGTACGGCTCCGAGGAGGATCGGTCGTGGATAGGACGATACGAATCGCAGTGTTTGCCATTATGTTGACGGTCATGGGGGCAGGGCGATCCTGGGCGGAGCCGCCGCCATCCCAGGAACAGGAGCCGGCACGGCAGTCGCAGCACGACGCGCTGCCGGCCGATTTCATATCCCTCAAGCTGGAGGGCGCCTGCGACGATACGAATCGTCGTCTATGGCTGATCAATACACACACTTACAAATCGATCGCAACGACCGTGCGTTGGCGTGCCGATGGGGGTAAGGATCTCACCGATCGATTCTTTTCGGGGCCGGGTGATCTGCGCGAGATCGGCTGTGCTGCCGAGGCGCAGATCCTGGAGGCCGTGTTCGTGGAATTCTAGGCCGACCGCGCCCGGGGATGATTGGCGTCATCCCCGGGCTGTGCGGAAGCGTTCTCGAGCGGATGATTCGACTGGTGGGATACGTCAGAATGTATAGCGCAGATTGATACCGATGGTGTTGGCGTCGTCGGTGGATTGCACCGTCAGGCCGCCGGCTAGCGCATCCAGGAAGAAATACCGGCCTTCCAGCACGATTGCCGTGTCATTGCCAAGGTCATCCAGATCCACATACTCGAACCCGCCTTCCAGTTCGAATTTTGGCGCCACTTCGCCGCGCAGACGGGCGCCCAGCAAGAAGCCGTTGTCGTTTTGATCACGGCTACCGAATTCGACCTTGGATTTCACGATGGCGACTCGGCCGACGATGTCGAGTTTATTGCCCAGGGGCCAGCGCGCGCCGCCGCCGAGGTGAAATGTCGTCGAATCTACTCCACGCTCGAAATCGAGGTCTTCATAACCGGTGAAGACGAAAAAATTCTCATGTACTGCCAGGGAGCCGCGTAGGGCGAAGCCGTCGCCATCCAGATCATTGGGTCCCACATCGATCTCGGTGTCGACGTAGCCGAGTTCGATGTAGGTGTAATTCATCGTATCGGCCTGGCTGGCGACGGGCAAAGCGGTAGCGATCAGGGCAGCCAACAGGCTCGATATGCGTCGTTGCATCGGGTGAATCTCCAGGGCGTTAGGTCGGCGCGTGGCGTCGATTTGTATCGTTGCCGATATTTCTCATTCTACAGGGTATTTGTCCCTAAGGTCGGAAATGTCTCTTAATGGCAACAGCATCAACCGCGCTCGCCGACGGCGCGGGACGTGTCGAGTGATGTCTGTAACGCGTTGCTCATCACGCGCAACGCCAGCATGCCGGCGGCCATCAGAAGCAATGTCGCCAGCAGGAAGGGTGCGCCGGGAAGCTCCCATCTGCCGTGCCCCATGATAGAGCTCGCAAAGATCTGCGTGAACAGCAACGGGCCGATCAGGTTTGCGATGCCGATGACACTGCTGTTCGCACCCTGCAGGCGGCCTTGTTCAGCCGAGTCGACCAGCCGTGTCATCGTGCTTTGCAACGCCGGATTGAGCATGCCCCACAGCGACATGATGACGATGCCGATGCAGTACCACCAACCGTTCGGGGCGATACCCTGGACCAAAAAACCCGCTGCGCCGAAGCCGAGGCTCAACAGCATGGTGCGCCGTTCTCCGAGCCACTTGACCGCTCGGGCGACCAGTAGCCCCTGCACGATGATCGTGCCTATACCGACGCCGGCCAACAGCAGACCGATTTGTTGTGCGTTCCAGCCATATCGATATCCCATGTAGAGCACCGATACGCTGGGCAGCGCTACATGCGCCAGACTGCTCAGGAAGTGGATGCACCCCAGGCCCCACAGGCCGCGATGCGAGCGTAGCAGCTGTAGCGCTCCGGCCGGGTTGGCTTTGCGCCATGAAAAGGCGCCACGCCGTTCCTTGGACAAAGACTCCGGCAGGATGAACAGGCCGTACATGGCATTCGTCAGGCTCAATCCGGCAGCTACCCAGAAGGGCAGGCGGGGATCGATATCGCCCAGCAGGCCCCCCAGTGCCGGCCCCAGGACGAAACCCGCTCCGAACGCCGCACCCAGCATGCCGAATCTGGCGGCGCGCTGCGCCGGCGGGGTGACGTCGGCGATGTATGCACCGGCCGTACTGACGCTGGCGGCCGTGACACCCGAAATGAGACGACCAATGAACAGCCAGCCGATCGAAGGCGCCAGCGCCATGAATACGTAATCCAGACCCAACCCGAAGTTCGACAGCAGAATGACGGGCCGGCGTCCGAAGCGGTCCGATAGCAATCCCAGCACCGGTGAGAAAAGGAACTGCATCAACGCCCAAGCGGTGCCGAAGACGCCATAGGTGATTGCAGCACGCGCGGTATCGCCGCCCATGAAATCTTCGATCAGTCGCGGCAGCACCGGAATAATGACGCCGATCGCGAACATATCCAGCAGGACCGTGATGAAAATGAATATGAACGCCGCGCGGCGCGGAGCGGGCAGAGGTCCAGTCATGCGCAATCCAGTGGGGAGCCGAATCCATGATCCACGTCGGAACTGGCGCGAATGTTACCGCTCCCGATGGTCGGGCGCGTGGTATTTCGGCACCGATCGCCTGATCATGGTCCGTCCGCGCCATGTCTCAGGCCGCTCGTCGTGATCGGCAGGCATGCCGTCCGCGGTTGAGCAGGAGCCCGGCGGCGCCAGGGGCAGAGTGAAATGGAACACGACGCCTGCATCATCGAAGAATATCAAAATCTCCGAATACTCCGGCTTGAATATGCGGATTACCCCGCGGCTTATTTTCCCGGCAATGCCACCGATAGCTCCAGGATTTCTTGATCGTCCTCACGTTCGAGATTGATTTGGATCGCATCCGGATCGACGTTGACATATTTACGAATCACTTCCAATAGTTCCCGGCGCAGCAGCGGCAAATAATCTGGACCGCCGCGCGTGCTGCGCTCCTGAGCGACGATGATGCGAAGGCGCTCCTTGGCCACGTTGGCGGTTCGCGGTGCGCGGCGAAACAAAGCGAGTAGACTCATCTTCAGCCTCCGAACATGCGGGCAAAGAACCCTTTCCTAGGTTCTTCCAGGAAACGCAACGGCAGGGTCTCGCCCAGCAGGCGCATGACCGCGTCTTCATAGGCGTCTGCCACGTCGCTGTCTTCGTTGAGAATGACAGGCGTGCCGGCGTTGGATGCGGACAATACGTCCTGGGATTCGGGAATGACGCCCAGGACGTCGATGCCGAGAATTTCCTTCACGTCCTCGACGCTCATCATTTCTCCCGTGGCAACGCGTCGTGGGCTGTAGCGCGTCAACATCAGGTGCTCCCGCACCGCGGGCTCGCCCCGCTCTGCCCGCGCGGTTTTGCTGGCCAGCAGACCCAGGACTCGATCGGAATCGCGCACCGACGACACTTCCGGATTCACCACCACGATGGCACGATCGGCGTAGTACATCGCCAGATGTGCTCCCTTCTCGATGCCGGCGGGAGAATCGCAGATGATGTAATCGAAGCCGTCGGCGATCAATTCATCCAGTACGCGACGAACACCTTCCGGGGCGAGGGCTTCCTTGTCGCGGGTTTGAGAGGCGGCCAGCACGAACAGCGTTTCGAGCCGTTTGTCCTTGATCAGGGCCTGCTTCAAGGTGCAGTCACCTTGAATCACGTTGACGAAGTCGTACACGACACGGCGTTCGCAACCCATGATCAGATCCAGGTTGCGCAGTCCGATGTCGAAGTCGATCACCGCGACGCGCTTGCCGCGACGCGCCAGGCCGCAGGCGATGCTGGCCGAGGTCGTCGTTTTGCCGACCCCCCCCTTGCCGGAGGTGACAACGATAATTTCAGTCAAAGCTGGATCTCCTGGTGAATAGAGCGTCAGTGTCCGTGGATTCGCCACCGTTCATCCCGCCTGGCAGGTCGTGCCGGGGGGGGGCGTGCTGGACGAGGACTAACAGTCGAAAAAGATGAGTGGACGGTGAACATGGATGATCGATCGTTGCTCAGCCGCCCATGCTTGCAAATCGCAGGTCATCGCCGTCCAGCCAGGCTTGCACCGGGTGTCCGGCCAATTCCGGCGGGATCGTTTCGAAGACGCGGAACACGCCGGCGATCGATACCAACTCGGCGTTGAATTCCTGACAGAACACGCGGGCGGTCATTTCGCCGCGCGCGCCGGCGATGGCGCGGCCTCTCAGGGAACCATAGACATGTACGCAACCGTCCGAGATCACCTCGGCGCCCGCGCCGACCGCGGCAGTGACCACCAGATCGCGATGCCGGGCATAGATGCGCTGGCCGGAGCGTACAGGCCGGTGGTGCATCAAGGTCGGCAGGGCGAACTCGGGGACCTCCGGTACCGGCACCGGTCCGGGCGAAGGCGAAGAAGCCGGCGTGACGGGTTCCTTGACTCGCGCGCTCCCGGGCGTTCGGGCCTGGGCGCGAAACTGTGTCAGGATGGGCAGTTCTAACGCACGCGCCAGGATATCGATGGTCTCCGTGCCATGTGCCAGCCCTACCGGCAGCATACCCGCGCGACGTATGGCGTCTAGAGCCTTGCGGGTTTCCTCGACGTCGGGCTCTTGTTCGAGAGCGCTGAGATCCAGACATACGGGGGCACGCTCGAAGAACTGCGGTGCGGTCGCGATGCGACCCGAGAGCTCATCGAGAAGCGTGCCAGGATCGGTGGTGTGGATCCTCGCCTGGGCTAGTCCCACTTGGCCGAAACGAATCTCTAGCGCAGGGTCGGGTATGGCATCGGCTTTGTTCATCGAGGGAAATTTTTGCTTCGATTTGGCTTCGAGGAGTGTCGGCGGCGCAAGAACGAGCCACGGCAAGTGCGAAGTGTAGCGGGACTGCGCCTGGGATGCAGGCCGGACTGCGTCTGCGGGCACACAGGACGGAGCTTGGGGTGCTGGTTACGCGCAGTCAGGGCATGATGAGATCATCGAGGCGGAAGTTCGGACCTGACCGGCGTCTGCGCAGGCACCGGAAGGGCAGGCTCAACTCTATTGGGCTCGAAGTCTATTGCAGACTTGGTGAAATTCTGGCAGGAGACTGGCTCATGAACGATTGGTGCGACGAGGTGTTGAGCTTCTGGTTCCAAGAACTGGACAGCAGCATGTGGTTCAAAAAAGACGAGCGCGTGGATGCCATGATCCGGATGCGATTCCTGACGCTCTATGAACGGGTTGCGCAGCCGGGCGGCGTGCCACTGGAGGATGCGCGATCGCATCTGGCTGCCGTGCTCGTGCTGGATCAGATGCCGCGCAACATGTTTCGCGGCTCGCCGCGAGCCTACGCGCGGGACAGCCAGGCACTGGCGATCGCGCAGCAGGCCATCGCCGCTGGTCTGGATATGCAACTCGAACGGCAGCAGCGGTTTTTTTTGTACATGCCCTTTCAGCATAGCGAGGATCCAGGGGTACAGGCGCGCTCCGTGGAACTGTTCACTGCGCTGGGTGATGCCAACGGACTGGACTATGCTCGACAGCATCGGGAGATCATCGAGCGCTTCGGCCGGTTTCCGCACCGCAATGCCGTGCTGGGACGACAGTCGAGCCCCGAAGAGTTGCGGTTCATGGAAACGCATTCCGGCTTCTAATATCGAAAATCTACAGGGTGAGCCGGCGGTTTCGGCCTGCTCCCGTTCTCACGAATCGGGTGCGATGGTAACTACCGGAACCGATCAATCGATCGTTGGCTTCTCGAAAGGTGCCTGGCACGGGATTCCGGGAGCCTCAAGTTTGGCTATCCCGCTCATGATCTTCGCCTGCCGTGAATCCGAAGGCACGGCGGGCGAAGATCATGAGCGGGACTACGACCCGCCGCAGATGCAGCCTATTCACGTGGAAGTTTGTGTTTCGGGATGGGGTTGCATGGGCGATAATGAGCGATTCCACATGTCGTTCGGATATCGACGATTCATGAAATCCGCACATGCATTGTTGCTGCTTCTTGCTGCGATTTCTCTCGCCATCTCCCTGGGCGCGTGCCGCCAGGAAAAACGGGCTCTGATCGCGTCGTCCCAGCCGGCTCGCGAGGCGCTCGCGCCGCCGGTCAACGGGCAGCCTGCTAATGCGCAGCTTGAAGCAGTCGTCTACAAGAATGCCAACTGCGGCTGCTGTGGTCACTGGATCGAACATATGCGGAGTCACGGATTCGTGGTGACGGAGCATGATGTCGATAATCTCGGTCCGATCAAGGAGCGGGTCGGGGTGCCTGCGGGAATGGGTTCCTGTCATACAGCCGAGGTCGGCGGCTACTTTCTGGAAGGCCATGTCCCCGCCGCCGATGTGCTGCGCCTGTTGGCGGAGAGGCCGGCGGCGAAGGGGCTCACGGTACCGGGCATGCCGATCGGATCGCCCGGCATGGAGATAGGTGACCGGGTCGACTCGTTCGAAGTCTTGCTGGTGCACCAGGATGGCAGCACCAGCGTGTACGGAAGGTACCCACGGTAGCGCCGTGGCGCATGCATCAGAACAATCCGAAAAATCGTTTCGCGACGTTGCGGCGCTTGCAATCGACGATATCGCGGATGTCGTGCTCCAGAAGTTTCGTGAATAGCACTTCCATGCCTTCCCGTTGCCGCAATGCCATTTCCTCGAGGTATAACGGAATCGCTGCATAGAACGCAATGCGATCCGGCCCGCTGCCCAATTCATAGAATGCCACAGGGACTTGCAACGAAGGCGCCAGGATCGCACCGCACTGCCGGGTATAGGAGACAAAGGGACGCGGTGGATTGCCGTTGGGCACGACATCACCCCAGCCTAGCCAGAGGTTGTGAATGCGGGGATAGCGAGCCAGTGTTCCCAGCCAGCGGATCGGCCAGCCGTACCGCTCGTCCTGGGCGCCGCCGGCCAACGACCACTGTTGCGGCAAGATCATCATCAGCTCCAGCCTGCTTGGTGCTTCGTCCTGATTCTTGTCGGCCGGCAGGATCATCGGCTGGTCGCTCATGCCTGCCGTGACGAGCAGATGATAGGGTAGCGCGGGGTCGGGAGCGACATGCAGCACTTCGATATCATCGTGCGCAGAATACGGTGCATCGCGTGATGCGTCCGGATTCTGGAATACCTGTTCGATCCGGCCGATATGACATTCAACATGGGCGTGAATGTTCTGACGGCGGAGGGGTTGAGCAGATTTTCGCACTGACATAGCTAGGTTGACATCGGGCGGCTCGCAGGGAGCCGAGGACAGGCCGATCTTACCGGTATGTTTCCGCAAGGTCATGCCGTTCGCCGGGCCGGCTGGCGTTCGCGGCGTCGCCCGCGATATGCTGCATGAAGATTCCAAGCCCCGAATTCGTGGAGGTCGGCGGATATCCGCCGCCTGGCGGACTGTACGGCCTTTCTTACCGGTTCCCGATTTCATTTCGATGAGCGCCGATATCGACGATACCCGATCTGCCACGACCGCGTTGGCGGTGCTGAGCGGCCTCAGTTTTTGCCATTTCCTGAACGACATGATGCAGTCGCTGCTGCCGGCGATGTATCCGATCCTGAAGGACGCATTGCTTCTGGATTTTGGGCAGATCGGCTTGGTGACGCTGGTGTACCAGTCGACCGCGTCACTGTTTCAACCTCTGATCGGCTTGTATACCGATCGGCGTCCCCTGCCTTATGCGCTGGCCGTCGGCATGGGGTTCACGTTGGTGGGATTGCTCACGCTGGCGGTCGCACGGACGTTCCCGATGCTGCTTCTGGCGGCTGTGACCACCGGCATCGGCTCCTCGGTGTTTCATCCGGAATCTTCGCGAGTGGCGCGTCTGGCGTCAGGGGGGCGGCACGGCTTCGCCCAGTCCCTGTTCCAGGTGGGGGGCAACGCCGGCTCGGCGGTTGGGCCGCTGGCCGTCGCCTTCATCGTGCTGTCGAGCGGACAAAAGAGCGTGGCATGGTTCGCGCTGGCTGCGCTGCTGGGAATCGTGCTGTTATCGAGGATCGGGACCTGGTATCAGCAGCAGGCGCGTTACCCGGCTGTACGGACGCACAGCTTGCGGGAAGCTGCGCCTCTGAGCCACGGCAGGTTGTATGGTGCTATGGGGATTCTATTTGCGCTGATCTTTTCCAAGTATTTTTACCTGGCCAGCCTGACCAGCTATTACACGTTCTATCTGATCGAGCGGTTTCATGTCTCGGTGTGGAGTTCACAGGTTCATTTGTTCGTATTTCTTGGTGCCGTCGCGGTGGGCACATTCGCCGGCGGACCCATCGGAGATCGTATCGGGCGTAAACATGTGATCTGGTTTTCGATTCTGGGGGTGCTGCCGTTCACCGTGGTGCTGCCGTATGCGAATCTATTCTGGACGGGCGTATTGAGCGTGCCGATCGGGCTCATCCTGGCCTCGGCATTTTCTGCGATCCTGGTATACGCACAGGATCTGGTGCCCGGACGGATCGGCTTGATCTCCGGTCTGTTTTTCGGGTTTGCGTTCGGAATGGGCGGTCTGGGTGCGGCGGTGCTGGGATATCTGGCTGATGCAACCAGCATCGAATTCGTTTACCACATATGCGCGTATCTGCCGGCGATCGGTGTGTTGGCTTTGTTCCTGCCACGAGTGGAGAGCACAGCATCGCACGGGATCATTGCCGTGGATCCGGCGGCGATGCGCAACAGCTTGAAGACGCCCGCAGGCGTCCTGGCGCGCCCGCCCATCCGGGGTGAATAAGGCCGATGTCTCGATATGCAAGTTATTCCTGAGGAACATTCCGGCAATCTGGCCATGGAACACATCGAATCCAAGATTGCGTTCCTGGAACGCGCCAATATGGAGCTCAGCGACGTCGTCTACAGGCAGCAGCAGGAGTTGGAGGAATTGCGCATGCGATTGTCGTTGCTCGCGACTCAGCTCGAATCACTGAGGGGCGAGGATCCCACTTATACGGCCGAACAGGAGCGTCCGCCTCATTACTGAACCGATCCAGCCTCTACGATCTGCGTTGGTCTGGACGGGATTCCAGACCAACGCCCCGGATCCCGGCTCAGCGCGCGACGGACAATGCCTGATCGAGATCTTCCAGGAGATCCTCGATCGCCTCGATGCCGATCGACAAACGGATCGCCTCCGGTGCTACACCGACCTCGCGCTGCTGCTGCTCGGTCAATTGCCGATGGGTGGTGGAGGCCGGATGACAGGCCAGCGATTTGGCATCGCCGATATTCACCAGCCGCTTGAACAGCTTGAGCGCGTCATAGAATTTCACCCCGGCATCGAACCCTCCTTTGACGCCGAACGTCAGGATGCCGGAAGCGCGGCCCTTCATGTACTTTTGCGCCAGGGCGTGATGCGGATGGTTTTTCAGACCCGCATAACTGACCCACTCGACCATGGCATGTTCCTGTAGGTGCTCGGCGACTCGCTGGGCGTTCTCGCAGTGACGCTCCATGCGCAGCGGCAGTGTTTCTATGCCCTGCAGGAGCTGAAAAGCGTTGAACGGCGACAATGCGGCACCGGTGTTGCGTAGTGGCACTGTCCTTGCGCGGCCGATGTAGGCTGCCGGGCCGAGTGCATCGACATAGACGACACCGTGATACGCTTCCTCGGGTTCGTTGAACATCGGATAGCGCTGTTGGTGATCTGCCCAGGGGAAGTTTCCGGAATCGACGATCAGTCCGCCCAGCGTCGTCCCGTGGCCGCCCATGTACTTGGTGAGTGCATGCACGACGATATCGATGCCGTAGTCGATCGGTTTGAGCAGGGACGGTGTGGCGACGGTGTTGTCCACGATGGTGGCGACGCCGTGACCGCGTGCCATCTTGGCGACGGCCTCGACATCGACGATATTACCGGCAGGGTTGCCGATCGACTCAAAGAAGATCGCCTTCGTCTTGGCGTCGATCAGCTTTTCGATGGCAGCAGCGGAGTCGTCCGCCGCGAAGCGCGTTTCGATACCCATTTTCGGCAGCATGTGCGCAAACAGCGTATAGGTTCCGCCGTATAGCTGCGGCACGCTGACGATATTGTCGCCGGCCTCGGCCAGATTGATGATCGCGTAATGCACCGCGGCCATGCCGGCCGATAGGGCCAGGCTGCCGACGCCGCCTTCCAGCATCGCTACGCGCTTTTCCAGCACGTCGCAGGTCGGATTCATGATGCGGGTATAGATGTTGCCGGGGACGGCAAGATTGAACAGGTCCGCGCCGTGCTGCGCGTTGTCGAACTCGTAGGCCACGGTCTGATAGATCGGCGGCGCCACGGAGCGCGTCGTCGGGTCAGTCTCGTATCCGCCGTGTATCGCAATAGTCTGGTCTTTCAAGGTCGGTGTCCTCGGACGCGTTGCAGATTTACAGAAATATCTGGAAGATTCTGGGACATGAAGCTGGAAGTGTGCAACCAGGGGCGCCCAGTTGGCGCGCAGTTGGCGCTGGATCACTGACAAAATGGGGCAAAAACACCCGCGGAACCATCAGCATCTGTCTCGGTTGATCGCCAGCGTGTATTCTCTGCACCAAAGTCATCAGAGAGTAATCTTCCCCGGCCGCGCCGCGGGGCCTGCATCGACAGACTTGGCCACATCGGTCATGGTGCAGGCGACCCCTAAGCTTGATGATATCTTTGACCGCACCTAAGTCCGGTAGGGCCAGGACAGAGTGCAGGACAGGGCGTTCGTTGCGTCCGATTTTCCTGGAGCATGTCTGGATGGAGGCTTTCCTGGTATCTACCGGCGTCGTTGCCCTGGCGGAAGTGGGGGACAAGACCCAACTGCTGGCCCTGGTGCTGACGGCGCGATATCGCAAGCCTTGGCCGATCATCCTCGGCATCTTCGCTGCGACATTGGCAAATCATGCCTTGGCGGGTAGCCTTGGGGCGTCGCTGGCGCACCTCGTCGACCCGCGACTCATGCGCTGGGTACTGGGCGTGTCGTTCATCGCGATGGCGCTCTGGATACTGATCCCCGATCGTTTCGAGGATCAACCCAGCCAGAGATCGTCGCGGTTCGGCGTGTTCGGCACCACGTTGCTGATGTTTTTTTTACTCGAGATGGGCGATAAGACCCAGATCGCCACGGTGGCGCTGGCCGCCAAGTACACCAGCCTCCTGTGGGTCATCGCGGGTACGACCGTGGGGATGATGATTGCAAACGTGCCGGCCGTGCTGCTTGGGGAAGTGGTTGCGCGCAAGCTCAATATGAAGTGGCTACATGCCATCGCAGCCTTGGTCTTCCTAACGCTGGGTATCGCCGTATTGCTGGGCGCTGAGATTTAAAGCTGCTGCAGGAACTCCTGGCAGCCAGACACATCGTGCATCTACGGCTGATCGGTTTTAGCGTAGCGACCGGGCCCAGGCGACCAGGAGGATCGTGCGGGGCAGGCGGGTACCGTGCGTGCCTGCCTGGAGCTTGAGCGGCGACACCGGCACTCAGCAGCCATCCTGGATGCAGGATGCGCGGCGAAGCAGCAGGGTACGGCCCAGTGCGAGGCCGATGACGGCGGCGCAGGCCGAGCCCATCAACACGGCGAGTTTACTGGCCGACAACAGTTCAGGGCTCGTGAAGGCGAGGTTGGCGATAAAGATGGACATCGTGAAGCCGATGCCGCCGAGACAGCCGATCAGTAGTACGCCGCGCGCATCGATTCCTTCGGCAAGGGCGGCAAGACGCAGCTTCAGGCTCAGCCAGGTGGCCAGTGCGATACCGATGGGCTTGCCGAGAACCAGTCCCAGCGCGATGCCCAGGGTCAGCGAGGCGGACGCCTGCAGTGCGTCGCCGACGCCGCGCAGATCCACGCCGGCATTGGCCAGGGCGAACAATGGAACGATGCCGAAAGCGACCCAGGGATGCAGCGCGGTTTCGACCCGCAGCAGCGGTGGCAGCATTTCGCGTTGCGCGAATTTGAAGCGTTTGACGGGGGGCGGGAGCGCCCGCGCGTCGCGGTCATGCCGCAGGCGCTTGGCGGATTCCCGCAGCGCGCCTGCGGCAGCGGCCAGCAGTCCTGCGCGGGCTCTGCTCGGAACGACCGGGGTGAGCAGTCCCAGCGCAACGCCGGCCAGGGAGGGATGCACACCGGCGTGAAGCATTCCCGACCAGACGATGATTCCCGGCAGGGCATAGGCGAGCGGCGAACCGATGCCAAGACGCTGCATCGCGAACACCAGGACGATGCCGCAGGCCGCGATCAGCAGGCCGAGCAGTTTCAGACCGCTGGTATAGAACATGGCGATGATCAGGATAGCGGCGATATCGTCGATGATCGCGATCGCCAGCAGCAAGACGCGTAGTTGTACGGGGACGCGCTTGCCCAGCAAGGTCAATACGCCGACCGCAAAGGCGATGTCGGTCGCTGTGGGGACAGCCCAGGCATGACGCAGTAGCGGATCGTCGTTCAGGGCCAAGAAGATGACTGCCGGCATCATGACGCCGCCCGCGGCGGCAATCAGGGGCAGGGCTGCGAGGCGCACGGTGGCGAGTGCGCCGTCGTGCATCTCCCGTCTGATCTCCAATCCGACGAGCAGAAAAAAGATCGTCATCAAGCCGTCGTTGATCCAGAACTGCAGCGATTGGTGGCTGAGCCAGGAACTCCAGCCCAGAGTGATGGGCGTGTGCCATAGTGCGTGATAGGTCGAGGACCAGGGGGAACTCGCCCACAGCAGGGCGATGAGGGTGGCGACTAATAGCGCAATACCGCCCGCGGCTTCGAGGCGCGCGAAGCGCTCCAGTGGCTGGAGGAGTCTGCGGATGAATGAACGAGACGTACGGGCGCCAGATGGAACAGAGGTGTGCATGCAGCGTATCTCATCAGCCAGCTGCTGGCGGCCCGACCAGCATTAAACCTGTCTTGCCGCCGCTGCGGCGCAACACCCGACGTATGTTTTACACGCAGACTGACGTGGGTTCAACACAAGTTACGTCGATGGTGCCACCGCAGGGTCGCGGGTTCTGCCAGAGTTGCGCACTCGTGCCGAAGTATCGTGATAGCCGCAGCACTATCTCTGCGGTCACAGCCTGGCGCCAACTATTGGCGGACGAGTACGTCTGACTTGTGTACGAAACCGCGCTCGCAGGCATTGCATGGCGACACATAGTAGTAGTCCCCCCTTGCAGCGGTACCGACAATCGCGACCTCCGTGTCGCCGTGGAAGTAGCCGTTGATGCGTGCTGTCCCGGTCAACGCGATCGATTCGGATGCGTCTGCATCGATCGCACCGATCGGACGCCAGGTGCTGCCACGCTCTTCATACAGCATGAACGGGCAGCCGAGGCTGCCACAGGAGAAGACGCTCCAGGCACCCTCACAGGCCACGCTCTCGTCGAGTCGGAACAGGAATTCTCGCCGGCCATCGCCATTCACGTCGATGCCGGTGAGGACGGGTTGCGGGCCGGGCGCGAGGTGGCCACCTGCATCCGCGCACACCTCGCGCGCTTCCGCCAGGGCGGAGACAAGAAAGTCTGGACAATCCGTACTGCGCGGGCCGCTTTCACGACCCATACTCAAGCAGCGACTCACGTCGTCTACGAATGGCGTATCGTGTGGACTCTGACTATACGCTGCAACGGCGCCTACAACCGCAACCGCGGCTATTCCGTATTTTCGCATTTGGCGAGCCCTTCGTTTACGAAGCACTTGCACATGGCCTCACTGACGAGCCAGGGATGGCTGTCTTCGATGCACGATGCGATCAGACATAGGCAATTCGCTTGGGCATGATACCGCCTCACTGCGATTACTTCTTCCTGAGCGTGTTGAACAGATCGATGACTTTGTTCGCCGTGTCGACGGCATTGCCGGGTGCAGCCGGCCCGACGCCACTGAACGTACCTGCCGTCAGATTCGTGAAGCTGACGCTGTTCTGCCGTGTCGAGCGAATTTGCTGGCCGGGCAGGATCTCCAGCTCATCGATCACCACGTCGTAGCCGAAGCCGTTGCCGTAGGGCGGCTTGGCGTTGAACCGCACGACGTTGAAGGTCGCACTGCGACTCTGTCCCGGGCTCAGTGCGAACTGTGAGTCGGCATTGCGGCTGTCGATGATGCCGATGCCCTTCACGCTGGTGTCGTGGGTTCCAGCGCGGCCCCAGTAGTAGTGATTGCCGAGGTTGTCCATTCCCGCACTCGACGAGGCGCGGTAGGCCAGCACGATCGGCTGATCGCTCACGTTACGGAAGCGGACGTGGAGCGCCAGCGTGTGATGTCGGACGCCGGCGGCCATGTTGCCGGGTGAGACCTGCATGACTTCGGCGACGAACGTGCCGGCGTTGTAGCAGCGCGGCGAACCTCCACACGGATCGGCGATTTGTATGGGTGCGGCGGATGGCGTTGCAACTGAGGCAGCCGGCGTGGCGGCCCGTGCCGCAGACTCGCCGGTCGGCATCGCGGTTGCCGTGCTGGGCGCCGCCTTGACGCTCGCCTGCGCGAGGTCGGTGAAATGCAGCGCATGCTCCGCCCCGAGGCGGAACTGATCATCTGCGATGGGTGTGATCTCGCGCACGGCGAGGTCCAACTCGTAGCTCGTGCCGACGATCGCCTTGCCCGGCTCCCACATCAGCTCGAAGCGAGCATCGCTCCCTTGTCCGGGTTGCAACGTGAATTTTGGGTCGAAAGTGTTGCCGGTGATCTCGCCGATGGCGCGCACGGCGTTGGCTCCCGAGACACCATAGCGATTGCCGCGATCGTCAAGCGCAACTCCTGAGCCGCGCACGTAGCCGAGGATCAACGGCTTGTCGCTGCGATTCTCGAAGCGCACCGTTGCCGTGAGGATGCGGTAGCGTCCCTGGGTGCTGGTACGGAAGTTCGTCAACATAGCGACGAAGCTTCCGGTTTCGATACATGCCGCCTGAGCGGCGCAAGTCTTGGTTGCCGCTGCATGTCCCGGCGCAACGACGAAACCCCAAAGCACTGCTGCCAGAGCGGCCGTAAGGGGGCGCAGTGTGTTCATGGTGGATGCCTCCGCCTGCTTGGCTATTGCTGTTCGACTTGCACGCGGCCGATGGTGAGTCCGCGCTGCGCTTCGCGCATTTCGTATTCGATGACTTCAGTGATGAGGGTCCCGCCCGCAGGGCCCGGCTGCACGGAGGCGATCCTGAGCAGCGCGTCCAGCGAAACGTTGTGGAAGTAGCCGACCTTGTCGCGAATCGCCTGCGCCTGGGCCGGCGGCACGCGCCAGATCTGCGCCGTTCTGCCGTTGCCGAATTTCAACGAGACCTTCTGTCCGAAGGCATCGAACGAGACCACCGAGCTGGGTGCGAAAGCGCGCACCGTGAATTCGCCGTACGCCGGATCGTAGTCGCTGAGATTCGCATTCATCGACAAACGGATGAAGCCGATGCCACGCACGGCCGCTGCCGCCGATTCCAGTTCGGCGCGAACCGCTGCGCGCGTTGCGGCCTTGTCGATGGGCTGCGCGAACTTCACTCGGCCGTCGTCTTCAACCCAGCGATCGATCGGCGGTGCGAGGTCGGCCAAATCGTAGTAAAGAAGAACGACCGCGCTGTTGTCGGGATTGACGATCTCGACAGTGCGTCCCTGTATCCCGGGCCGCACGTCGCCGCTCGACACTGAGGGCGCGTGCTGCCTGTTGCTCGCGCCGTCCATTGCCGGAGCAGTCCCGGCAACCGCCGGTATCGCGGATGGAGCTGCGGTCTGCGTGTCTTCTTGCGTCGACCGTTTATCGGTGCACGCAACGAGCAGCAATGCTGCAAAAATGACAAGCGAACGCATGTTGTCCCCGGAATTACATCAAAGTTGCGGTGCGTCGGCGTTCTTGCCCGCGGCTTCCAACTCCTTGACCTTGCGCTGCTCATCCAGCTGCTGCAGCGCCCGTTCAGTGCCGGTGATGGCTTCGTAACCGGTGGCCTGATCCATGGTGCCGACCTGCAGGTACCGAGCCAGACCGGGATTCTCCCTTGTCGCAACTACCATCGCCATGACGACCACGCCGCAATCCGGCGAGAAGTTCGTCGCGCCATCCGGATCTGCCGTGCCACGGCACTGATTATAGAGTGGAGATGTCTCGGTGAGGCGCCGGCCGAGCGGATCGTAGCTCCAGGTCAGAACCCTCGTGCTTCCGGAATCTTGATTGTGCGTCGGCACTCCATACTTCTTCGCGAGTGCCTGCGCGACGCTGTCCATGGTCGGATTGCGCCCTTCTTCGAACCATTCCTCGCGAGCCGCGGCGATGACGCGCTCCTCGCCCGGGACCCCCATGGTGCTCACGTACCACTTGGCTTGTCCGGGCTTCATGTCATCGCGGCGGGCATTGCCCGAGCGCGCGAGCATGTCGTCCTGCATCTCCTTCATGATCTGCTGCGACGTCTTCTGCACGCGCGGCTCGGCGAAGCGGGCCGAGAATCCCTGCCGGATGGTCTGGCCGTAGGTCTGGATGTTGAAGCGGCGGCTGGTATCCGCCGTAACGACCATCAGGTCATGAGTGCACATCACGACGTTGGCCGCTTCATCAAAGGTCATGCCGGGATGCACGCCCACGACATCGTCCACCGGCGCATTGCTTGCACGCGCCGGCGTTCTGCTCTTGGCAGGGCAACGAACCTTGCCGCGAGCTTCCTTGGCAACTTCCTCCGCAGTCGCCGAGGAAGCCGCCTTGGCCGCGCTCGACTGCGAAGGCCTTGTGGATGCCGGACCGTTCGGCGGCGCCTTGTCGCAAGCGGCGAGTATCGACAGCAGCGCTAGCGCTAGAAGAAAAGTCTGAGGTCCGATTCGTGCGGTCATCGTGGTCATTGTTGCAATCTCCCCTTACCCGTGCCGATCCGCTCTGCGCCGGCCCGACCTGTTTTTCTGAATCTGTAAAGCGGAGTTCTACCGCTCGCAACATATTCGCTCGTCAATGGTCCAGGCATCAGGGTAATTCCATAGTGGATGCGGAATGCCTGCCAGACTCCGCAGTCAGTGTTGCATTGCCACCCAACCCTCTTTGCCCCTCACCATGCGCACGCGCGTATCGCTTCTTTGACGCATGCCGAAGACGCTGACGTCCATGGAGATATCGCAGTCGAATCCGTTGCCACGTGTATCTTTCCGGCAGCCGAGCTTCTCCAACTCATGGACTTCGACCAATCTGCCGTTGTCCGCGCCGGCGAACTCCGCCGCGATTTGGGCGAACGGGTTGTCGCCGGCGTTGTTCATGCTGTTCTCCACTGCCCGCCGGATGTCCTTCTCGCTGGGCTCGCCGGAGCAGGCGGCTAGCAGGCTGCAGGCCAGCAGCACGCCGATGACCGCGCGCGCCGGGCGTGTCGTTGCGACGAAGCGGGGGTGTCGTTTCATGAGGGATCTCCTACCGGCGGGATGGGCGAGGTGTCCCGGAGGGTGAGTTTACGGATGTCGCGGGCGATGCCGAGGGACAGGCCGAGCAATTCGGTGCCCATCATCACCAGCCAGTCCAGCACGATCGCAACCAGCAGACCGCACAACGGCCAGCCGATCAGGCCGAGGAGGGCGCCGGAAGTATCCCAGCGCAGGTTGCCCAGTCCTGCGAGCCCCTTGATCAATCCGGCGGCCAGGGCGATCGCGATGGCAATACTGGCCAGGGTTCCGCCTGCGACCCGGACCCAGGTCAGGTGCGGGACATCGTTGGCGACGTCCAATCCGCCGCCGCCGATCTCCCGGAGTTGCTGACCGGTGATGCGCAGGGTACGAAACGGCATGGTGAACCAGGCGGCCCACAGGACGAAGAAACCCTTCACGATTCCGGAATGGGCGATCTGGACAGCTCCGGCACGCAATGCGGCACCGGCAAAACTGGTGCCGCATTGACTGCAACGGCCGGCCCGGTCGGGATTCTGAGCGCCGCAGTTTGGACAAAACATGAGATGTGCTTCCTTGTGGGTCGTATCAGTCGTCGCCCGCGGCGTTCGCGGCAGTGCGGTAGTCGCGGATCGCGTCGATCGCGACCGGCAGCGTGGCTTGAAGCCGCCCAAAAGTCCTCACGGGGCGCTAACCAAACGCTAACTTCGATAGAAATTCCTTTTGAACAGTGTGTTATGTTTTCAGTTGAGGAGGCGAGCAATTCCCGGAGCCGGCCGGCAAGGGCTGCCAGAGACCTAGCAAAGGCGATGACCTGCACATACCGGAAGGTCACGGCAGTTGATCGGTCACCTACAGCCGCTTTGTCGCGCTAGAATCCTCTGAATAGAGCAGGTGATCGGTGAGCTGCAGTCCTGCTCATGGCCTTTGTCCGCCATGCCTTCGGATTCTCGGTAGGCAAAGGCCATGAACGGAACCGTCTACTCGGAGACGGACTGGCGCCATGATGAACTTGGCGGCAGACAGAGGTCATGAGCGGGATCATCCACCCGGGAGGTGGACGGGCACCGGTGCAAGTGCTTCGAGCGACTGAACATGTGCGGGCGGATTGAATCCGTGCGCGAGGCCAATCGATCGCGGGAGCGGCCGATCGAACGAGCAAGTATAAAGGTCCAATCGACCCAGGTTCACGATGCCTACGTTTCGTGAAGATCCGAGATCCTCGTTGTTCTGTTACCGGTTCGGTACGGCCGTGTTCGATGAGGCGCGTTTTGAACTGCGCATCGATGGGCATCCCGTCGAGGTGCAGCGCAAGCCTTTGGAGATCCTCGCCTGCCTGTTGGCCCATCCTGGTGAGGTCGTCACTCGGGAGGAACTGCTGGATACTGTTTGGGCAGGGCGGCCCACAGTCGACAATGTGGTGGCCAATGCCATGGCCAAACTACGCCATGCGCTGGGGGCCGGGAACGCCGAGCGTATCCTGACCCAGCCGCGCGTCGGCTACCGTTTCGAGGGGCCGCTGGAGCGCGTCGCGGTCGGCCGAGGATTGACCAGCGCATTGGATCTGAAGTCCGGCGCGCCGGTGCCGGGACGGCCTAATTTTCAGCTTGAGTCCCTGCTCGGCAGTTCTGGCAATGCGGAGGTCTGGCTGGCGCTTCACCCCCGGACCCGCGAAGTGCGGGTCTACAAATTCAGCTCGGGCGGGGAGCGCTTGAGCGCGCTCAAGCGGGAAGCGACGTTGTATCGGGTGTTGCATGATAGTTTGGGTGATCGCGCCGATTTGACGCGGGTCATCGACTGGAACTTCGCCATCGCACCTTTCTTTTTGGAATGCGAGTACGGGGGCCACAACCTGGCGGAGTGGGCACTGGCCGAGGACCGACTGGCATCGCTGACGCCGCAGGAACGCATCACGCTTTTTCTGCAGATCGCCGACGTGGTGGCGGCGGCGCACAGTGTCGGGGTGTTACACAAGGATCTGAAGCCGACGAACGTATTGATCGCGGCCGGACCCGAGGGGGCTTGGCAGGCGCGCCTGACGGATTTCGGCAGCGGGGGATTGCTGGAGGTCGAGCGGTTGGTGGATTTGAACATCACACGCATGGGCATAACCGTGACGCGCAGTGTACTCGCCGATTCCAGGAGCGGGACGCCGCTGTATCTGGCGCCGGAGTTGATCGCGGGTCAGACGCCAACCGTGCAGAGCGACTTATACAGCCTGGGCATCATGCTCTACCAGATGGTGGTGGCCGATCTGCGCAAGCCCATGGTGCCGGGCTGGGAGCGCGGCGTCGCCGATCCGCTGCTTCGCGAGGACATCGCTCGCGCCACCGACGGGGATCCATTATTGCGCCCGCGCAGTGTGGCCGAGCTGGCCCAACGACTGCGCGCGTTGGAGTCGCGCCGCCAGGAATATCGGCGTGCGATACAGATCGAGGCGGCGGCACGCGGCGCGGCGCAGGCGCTGCAACGCAGCCGGGCGCGCCGGCCTTGGATCATTGCGGCCGGTGTGATCGTGGCCGTGGGCTGCGGCTTCAGCCTGTGGTTGTACCGGGGTGCGGAACAGGCCAGTGCGCGTGCCGATGCCATCAACGATTTCCTGCATTGGGGCGTGCTGGCGAATACGGGTGCGCTCAAGACGGATAACGACAGCGATCCGACGATGCGCCGCGTATTGATCCATGCGGCGGCGAGTGTGGGCGAGCATTTCAGCAACGATCCGGGCAGTGAAGGTTGGATCCGCCTGGCGATCGGCCAGGGATTTTCGGGACTGGGCGATTATGCGGCGGCCGAGCAGCAGCATCGCTTGTCGGTGACGTTGCTCGAACGCGCCTACGGGCCGGTGCATGAGCGCGCGGTGGAGGCGAGGTATGCACTGGCTGTCACCTTGCTGGAGCAATCGAAATTCTCCGCTGCCGAGGCGGTCCTGGCGGAAGTGGATCTGCTGGGTGATCGCGCGCTGCGCTCCAGCGGGACTGCTATGAAGTCGCATGCGCTGCGCGGCATGTTGCGTGCCACGCGCAAGGAATGCCAGGCTGCCTTGGAGGACTTTCGGGCGGCCGAGCGGATCGATCCGGCGCCGTCGGACGGGGCCACCTTCAACCGCTACAACGTGCGCTCATGGATAGGTCAAAGCCTGAATTGCTTGGGACGTCATGAGGAAGCCAAGGCCGTTTATGCGGCGCTGCTGGGCCCCGAGCATCGTGAAGAGGTACTCGGTCCGGCGCTGATCGCTTACGCCCGCCTCGGGTATGCCGAGTCGCTGCGCCAGAGGGGATATATTGCGGAGGCTGAACAGGAATTCTTGCGTGCGTTGGAAGCGGTCGAGACGCGTGTCAGCGCCGTGGATGCCCTGACGACAGGCCAGCGCTGATGAGCAGGGGGCAGCCTATTGGCTGGCAGCGGCACTGGTCAGTGCCGGCCTTGTGAGTCGGCGCTCGCCGCCCTGGCTGCGCTGTCGTCCTGGCCGCTCATCGCTTGCGAGTTTCGGCCGCTATTCCGCCAGCGTCTGAATCGGCCGACTGGCCTGGATCGTCGCTGGGCGCGGTACGGATATCGATGACGCCGCAGGCGATGCGTGCGCCGGAATTGCCCGAAGGCTGCGATGCGTAGTCATCCGGATCTTCGTGGATCACGATGGCCTTCCCGATCACATCGGTTGCGCCGCCTGAATGCAGGCTGACGCTGTGAACGATGATGTCGATTTTGGCTATGCCCTGATCATCGGAACGCAGATTGAGCATGTCGCCGGCATGATGGCTATCGCCGGCCGGGTCGCCATGGGGCTGTTGACCGGGGTTGAAGTGTGCACCGGCGCTGCTGGCATCCGGGGCACTGCAATCACCTTTTTCATGGATGTGAAAACCGAAACTCGCCGTCGGCGGCAGGTTCTGGATCAGCCCGGTGATATGCACGCCGGTGGGCATTTGACTGAGCGTGAGCAGGCCGGAAGCTTGATGGCCACGTGTAGGTGCGAGATGGGCGGAGGCGGTCGGCATGAGGGTCGACTCGCCGGATCTCATCATGTCCATGTCATGGTTCATGCTCGCGGACTGCGTGTCCGCAGCCGCTGCACCTGCCGGTCTTTCGCCGGGGCCGGGTTTGCAGGCGACCAGTGCGAGGCTGACGAGTAGCGCAATACCCGCGGCGGCGGCGCGCGAGGGAGCGGCTGTGGCCGGCCTGGCCGGCAGGGTGAGCGGATGACGCATGGAATTTCGGATGGGGGCATGGTGGGAGGCGTACTGCATGAGCCGGTCTCGCTTGTTCTGAGTGGTTTTCTTGGCTGATCGTCCGGGAAAGTTCCGCGCGGGAAGAGATGAAGTCATTGGTACAATTCACGAAACCAGTATGGCGTTCCGGCATGGGCGAATTTTTTGCTGCCACGCTTGACCGATCATCGCCTGGTCGGTCGTCCGCGGAGCGGTGGCTCGCATCGTCGCAGTGTATGTACTACTCGCGGGGAGCGGCGCCGGGCAGGAGAATCATCATATCGCGAGGGAATTACCATGAGGATTTACCCCAAAAGGGAATTCCGGCAGCGTAATCGTCATGCTTAACGAAGGCTTGCTATTTCCGGCGCAAGCGCGTTGCATGATTCTGGCGCCACGGCAAGCGGCAGGGCACTGCGCTCGAGCGATCTGCCGTTGCCCGATGCGTTCCCTGCAGCGGCGCTGTCCGAGGATGTGATCCAATGATCGACCTGTATTACACGCCCACGCCGAACGGCTTGAAGATCAAGCTGTTCCTGGAAGAAATCGGGCTTCCCTATCGCACGGTGCCGGTGGACATCGGTAAGGGAGAGCAGTTCGAGCCGGCGTTCCTGACAATTTCTCCGAACAACAAGATTCCCGCGATCGTCGATCATGATCCGCTCGACAAAGGGTCGCCGCTGTCCGTGTTCGAATCCGGCGCGATCCTGCTGTATCTGGCGAACAAAACCGGCCGGCTCATTCCTGCGGATGAACGTGGCCGGATGGTAGTGCTGCAATGGTTGTTCTGGCAGACCTCGGGACTGGGGCCCATGGCTGGTCAGAACGGGCATTTCAACATCTACGCGTCCGAAAAGGTGCCGTATGCGATCGAGAGATACACGCGGGAGACCCGCCGCCTGTACGGCGTGCTGGACAAGCACCTGGCGGGACGGGAGTTTATAGCCGGCGAGTACTCGATCGCCGATATCGCCTCCTATCCCTGGATCGTGCCGCATCGAGGACATGGTCAGACTCTGACGGATTTTCCGCACCTGCATCGCTGGTTCGAAACGATCCGTGCGCGGCCCGCGACGATCCGTGCCTACGAGGGCGTCGAGGACAGCTATTCGAAGTCCGGCGGGGGGCTCTCGGAGGAGGCCCGCAAGATCCTGTTCGGACAGGGCGCGGCGGCCCGGGAGCGCTGAACCGCGTCAATATAAAGTTGGTGGGCCCGGCAGGATTCGAACCTGCAACCAAGGGATTATGAGACGGCCTTTTTGCGCATTGCAACTCAGCAGTACGCACGGCGAAGCTGCGTAAGTTATTGATCTTTTTCGTTTACCGAATGCCGCCGCGTTCGCCATGATATGTGCTAGCCCGGATATCTCACCGCTAGGGGGTGCATCGAGGCTGTGATTGGGTAAAACTTGTTTTACGACGACGAGTTAAGACCCAACCACAGGAGTCCCCGATGCCGACACAGTGTAACGCTGAACAACTGCAATTTTCATGTGTAGAACGCCGCCGGGTGGTGGCGGCATTTGACGGCGGCACGGTCAGCTCGGATGCCGGCGCATTGCTGCTGGGCAAGTGCGATGAAGCGATCGGATTGATCGATCGGCTGGCGGGGGGTTTTGTCGATTCGCGCGATCCGAACCTAATCGAGCATACGGTGAGGACGCTGATCGGGCAGCGCGTGTTCGCGATGGCGCTAGGGTATGAGGACCTGAACGACCATGACAGTCTGCGCCATGACCCAGTGTTCGGCGCCTTGTTGGGCAAGCTTGAGCCGAAGCGTCGCGGCGATTGTGCGGCGCTGGCGGGCAAGAGCACGCTGAACCGTCTGGAGTTGCACGCAGCGCAAGGCATCAGCCGCTATCACAAGATCCGCCCCGATACACAGGCCATCGAGGGGCTGTGGGTGGATCTGTATCTGGATGCCCACCACGAGGCGCCCAGCGAGATTGTCCTGGACCTGGATGCCACCGATGATCCGCTGCACGGTCATCAGGAAGGCCGATTCTTCCATGGCTATTACGACGGCTATTGTTATCTGCCGCTGTACATCTTTGCGGGCGAGCATCTGCTGTGTGCGAAGCTGCGTCGCTCGAACATCGATGGGGCCGCCGGGGCGCGCGAGGAAGTCGAGCGCATCGTGGCGCAGATCCGCCAGCGCTGGGGCGCGGTGAAGATTATTCTGCGCGCCGACTCGGGCTTTTGCCGCGAGGAGCTGATGAGCTGGTGCGAGCAAAACGCGGTGGATTATGTGTTTGGGCTCGCCAGGAACGCCCGCCTGGTGCGCTCGATCGGCGCCGAGTTGCAGGCCGCGGCGGCCGAATCACGCGAGACGCAGCAGTCTGCGCGGCGCTTCAAGGAACTGGTGTATCGAACGCGCAAGAGCTGGTGTCGTGCGCGACGCGTGGTGGCCAAAGCGGAACAAACCGGGGATAAAGCCAACCCGCGCTTCATCGTGACCAGTGTGTCGATGCGGCAGTGGCCAACGCGCGCGCTGTATGAAGAGTTTTACTGCGCCCGTGGGGAATGTGAGAACCGCATCAAGGAAGCGCAGCTGGATCTGTTCGCCGATCGACTCTCAACCGCCACGTTCCGGGCCAATCAGTTGCGCCTCTGGCTGTCCTCGGCTGCCTACGTGTTGATGCACGCGCTACGTCGTATCGGACTGGCTGGCACTGCGCTCGCACGTGCCTGTGCGAACACCATTCGACTGCGATTACTGAAAATCGGCGCTGTCGTCACCGTGAGCGTGCGGCGCGTGAAACTTGCCATGAGTGAGGCCTGTGCAACCCAGCGCGAGTTCATCGCAGCCTTCCACGCCTTGAGCGCTGCGGCGCGATAAACCGCACCCCCACGAACCAGACTGCCTCAACGTTGCACCATCGCCTCGATTACCGCTCGCTCGCAGCGGCGGTATTCTATATCCAAAAATCCACCTCCTCATCGGCGCGCCGCGCCGCGCTCGTGCCTGCGCGATCGCGATAACTCTGACATGTGTTTATATACAGTTATGTCGGTCGGTGTGAGAAATGCGGGCTAGTGCATGCAATAAAATAAGTCACTGCACCGAATTTGCACGAAATCGGCGCCAATGGGTTTTCGTGCACGCTGTTTTCTGATCGTTGATCGGCAAGGGAAAATACGTCGAGCCGACCAACGGTGTGAAATTCGGTTGGAGTGACGGGCGAAGACATCAACCGGCCCAGTGGCAGCCGTCATTTGACCTGTGCTTTCTCGATTGTTCTCGCCATCCGTGTCTGCCAGCCTGGCCCCGTAGCCTTCCAGCGCGCGATGACGCTGGCCGGCAGCCGGACCGATACGAGTAGCCGCGGGTCCGCCGCGATCGGCCGGCCCGCACGCTTCACCACAGCGCGCGCGAGCATCTCGTCCGTGAGCTCAGGAGCGTCGCGATACTCATGCGGCTTGATGACGTGAGCGTCTACCTTTTTCAGGTCAGAGCCCAAAGAACGGCGCGAGACGCGCTTTTTCGCGGTCATTGGCTTTCCTCATACTGATGATGTGGCGCGAGTCGCCACGCTGCACGTACACCACCACGACGAGTCGGCCGGTAAGGTGCCCGTAGCAGATGATCCGAGAGTCTCGCCGTAGTCCTTGCGGTCATCTTCGATCTCCACCGTGACACCGGCAAAGACGGAAGCGGCATCCTCGAAATCGAGCCCACGGGTGGCCAGTGTCCTGGCTCTTTTCGACGGGTCGTAGGTGATACCCATGGATTTATTGTATCTACATATATTAGTGGGTCAATATCTGCTCCTTGCTCTTCACGTACCGCTCGATGGCGCCGGTGCGGCGCAAATTCCACTTCTGAATCTTTCTGCGCCCCCTCTTGGCACCCGATTGAATCGCAGCGGCGATCTTGGGGTCCATGCCCGCTCCGGCCAGCAGGGCGCCACGAAATGGCGGGCGGAATCCACGCAGATTTATCAGTGAATTTACAAGTTATTATTTTTATTTATTAGTTGGTGGGCCCGGCAGGATTCGAACCTGCAACCAAGGGATTATGAGTCCCCTGCACTAACCGTTGTGCTACAGGCCCACGATGAACGAGTGGATCGGCAGTGGGCGATTCTAACAGCACCCATCATGTGTGCGCGCAAAACTGTCGAGCGGGATTGAAGGGGTATGGCCTGGGGTGGGGGTATTGTCCGGCATCGAATTTGTCAGGACCTTTGTCAAAGCTTTATCGGGGCGATGAGCCGCACCGCGCTCGACCGGAGAGGCTTGACAAGGCGGATCGAGGCGAACGTACGCTGGATATCCACAGAAGCGGTGGAAAACATCTGGATAACATGGGATTGACTTCACGTACCGGCGGCGGATGATGGCTCTGTCGTTCGATTGGTCGTTCCTTGATCAAAGGCGTACAACCGACGCATGGCCTACCGCGGGAACGCCGCGAAAAAGCAAGCCGTCGGGGAAGGGTTTGCGATGGTCGAAATATCTCCTTCCGACCACGTGCAGGGCGTCGCTGCGCAAGGCCAGCGGCTGGCGAAGGAAGCGATCTTCCGGGAACTGCAGGCGCCATACGCCGAGCTGGAGCACCTGATACGAGCAGGAACTCGAGCGCCTGATCCCGGAGGCCAGGATCACGCTCGGAAACCGCGCGATCCTGGCCCTGATCGTCGTCATGTGCCGGTGGCAGCATCGTTGGACGCCGGGCCGAAATACGCTCGCACACGCCGCGGTGTTTTGTACGCTGCTTGGTGGTTGGTTGCAGGGCTGTTGCTGACGGTGCTGAATCCGATCGCGATCGCCCAGGAACAGGTGCGTCCGGCGCGCAAGCTCGATGTATGGTATGTCCCGACGACGCCCGAGGTCGTCGATCGAATGATGACGGTCGCGAAGGTGCGTACCGGCGATGTGGTGTTCGATCTGGGATGCGGGGACGGCCTGGTGATCGCGGCAGCGAAAAAATACGGTACTCGCGGGATGGGCGTGGATCTGGATCCGCGGCGCATCAGGGAGGCGCGAGCCAATGCGCTGCGAGCCGGCGTGGAGGACCTGGTGCGCTTCAAAGTCGGCGATCTGTTCGCGACCGATATCCGCGAGGCGAGCGTGGTCATGCTGTACCTGCTGCCGAGATTGAATCGGCGTTTGAAGCCGAAGCTGTTCGCCGAATTGCGGCCGGGTGCGCGGGTCGTATCGCACGATTTCGACATGGGGAGCGACTGGCCGCCGGATGAGTACATCAAATTAGGCAACGCCGGCATCTATCTATGGATCATGCCACCCTACGAAGAACGTGATGCATTCCGGCGAGGCGAATCAGGGCGCCGCTGAGAATCGGTGTGGGTCGGCGCGCCATGATATCGCCCAGACGGCGATGCCGCTGAGCATGACTGCCAATGCAATATGGGTGGCGTGATCTTCGGCCTCGGCATAGCACTGCGCCAATCTAGCCATCTCCGGGTTGTACTCCACCCCGACCGAGCGGGTACCGAACTCGCGGGCCGCCGCGATGGCGATCTTGCCGTCTCCGGCGCCGAGGTCATACACCAGGTCCAGGAGGGATACGGATGCCAGCTTCAGCATGCGCATGACCAGCGGGTCGCTGGTGGGAACCCAGATGACATCCTTGCCGGGCTGCCCGCTCCTGGGCTTGAAGTCACGCTCGCAGGCGGCGCGTCCGGGCGCTCGCTCGAGGGCGGGATCGATGTAGCGGAGCGGCGTGATCGCCCGTGCCGGTATTTGGGCCGATGTTTGAGTCGGCGCTTCAGCCGGTGTCTGGGCCGGGATGCCAACCGACCCCATGGTCATGAGCAGCAGGCCGACGAGCCGTAGGGCTGGACCGCCTCCGTATTTGCGCTCATGTGCCAGAGGCCGGCACATGAGCGGTTCTCCTGATGCGAACACTAATCGCCACTGCGACAATGCGTTTGATGCGGGAGGGCTTCTTCGTCGATTATTGTCAAGGATCCTGCGGCATGTAGCAAACGTATCTGCCGAAGGGAGTGCAGGCGAGAGGAGAGATTTACGCGTTATCGGCATTTACGAAATGCCGGCTCAAATGTCGGCTCGAACCCCGGGTGTATACGAAGATCGGATCACTGCATGCATCTCGAACAACCTAGATCGCCGGCATCCGTTTCATTCTTGCAATGGCTTCCGGATACTTTTCGTGAGCCCGAGGCCGAACACGCCGGCCGACCACATGTTTTGCTGCTGACGTCGGGTTTGGGCCTGGGGCATGTCAGGGCCGCGCAGGCGATCGAGGCCGCCCTACGGGATCGAGCCGATGTCTTCACCGTGGATCTGTGGTCCTTGATGAATGCCTCGGTGGCACGGGCGGTGCAAGCCACCTATCTGAGTCTGGTGCAGAATTACCCGCAGCTGTATGAGCGTCTTTACCACCTCGATGAGCGGACTTGGCGCCTGGTGCTGGAAAAGGAAACGGGTCCGCCGCCTGATGTGCTCCAGGTGCTGGAGTTGATCTCCGGCATTGCTGCGAATATCGGCACGGATGAGCCGCGCGGCGGGCGTTATGGATCGGACAAGTTGCTGCTGTCGCTGTTGTGCGCGGCTTTGCCCTACGATGGCGACAGCCTGGCAGGCAACGGTGTGAGAGCGCGACTGGCATTGATGAAGTGGGTCTGGCTGCGCCTGATCAGGCGTCTGGATGCAGCGATCCGCAAAATATCACCGCAGCTGATCATCAGCACCCAGATGGTGCCGGCCGCCATGGCTGCCCGGCTCAAGCGGCGTGGGAAGCTGCGGGTGCCGATCATTGGCGTAATGACGGACTTCGGAGTACACGATTTCTGGAAACAACGCGGCATGGAACACTATTGCCTGGCGCACGAATCCAATTTAGGCAGTATCGGCATGCCGGAGGCCAGAGAGTATGCAACAGGCGTGCCGCTGATGCCCGACTTCTCCACGCCGATGCCGCAAGGCGAGGCGAGGCGCCGGCTGGGATTGCCGCTGAACGCTTCCGTCGTGCTGGTACTGGGCGGCGGATTGGGGCTCAGCGTGGATGGCGCAACGGCGCTGCTGCTGCAGCGGCGCACGCGTATGCACGTGATAGCGATGCCAGGCCGCAATCAGGCGGCACGCAGCGAGCTTGCGCGGCTCGAGCAGGCTCATCGTCTGAATTTAAGCGTATGCGACTGGACCGATCGCATGGATATCTATCTGCGTGCCGCCGACCTGGTGGTCGGTAAGCCCGGTGGCATCACCGTTGCGGAATCGCTCGCCTGCGGGCGGCCGTTGTTGGCGAGCCGCTCACTGGGTGGGCAGGAGGGTTTCAACGTCGATTTTTTGCAGCGGCATGGAGTCGGCGGTCTGATCGCCGACGATGTGCTGCTGGACAGAGTGCATGCATTGTTGTCCGATCATGAACGTTTGAATCTCATGCAGTCACGCGCGTGGCGGCTCGGCCATCGTGACGGAGCATCGCAGATCGCTGCGCTGGCGCTCGAACTGGTGATGCAGCGGCAGTCACTGGCATGGCAAACCCCATGAAGTGGATGCGATGGATTTCGCGCAAGGCGCTCTCTCTGGTCGATACCGGGTATTTACGGTGGCGCCGCCTGCGTCCTCTGGGTCCCGCGCTATATCTCGAATGCACGCGCTATCGGGGACCGGAGCTACGTTTCGAGGACGGTACGCTGCTGCGCGACAAGGATGCGCTCGGACGTCTGCACTTCAATAACGCGAATATCGCTGCGCTGGGAGAGGGATCGATGCATCGCGTGGGATTGCGCTTCGCAAAGCTCATGCGGGAATCCTTGCGGCACCTGGCGGAGGCGGCATCTTCCGACCCGCAGTTGCAGGACGTGCGAGTGTTCCAGGGGGTAACGGGGATGCCGGCGCATGGCGAGGTTGTGGGCTTCGTCAGTACGCCGTTGCCCAGAACCTGGCGTTCGCGCCTGCTGGCCGGCCACTTCCGGCTTCTCATCTGGGTATTTGCGCCGGCGGCGCGCATTCGCGCGCGCGCGCGTACCGAGCCGCGCCTGTATTGGCTGACCCGAAGCGCGTTGATGCGCAACCTGCATAAATTCGAAACTCCTAAACACCATGAGCGGCAGAGGAGCAGGCGCGTCTCGTGCGGTCGGGGCTTAGAGGCGGCAGCGGGCAGACACTTGGAGTGAACGATGCCGTACGCCGTCGATTTCCCTCGGGTCTATCTAAGCTTCGACGATGGACCGGATCGCGAGTGGACACCGCGCATCCTGGACATGCTGGAAGAGGTCGGCATGCGAGCGACATTTTTCATGATCGGTCGACAGGCGCAACGCGCGCCTGAACTGGTGCGCCGTATCGCCGCCGACGGCCATGCGGTCGGCAATCACACCTACAGTCATCGGCATCCCTGGTCGATGGGGGAATGCGCCGCTCGTGCCGAGGTGCGTGACGGCGCAAATGCCTTGAGCGAGCTGCTCGGACAGCCGCCGCGCCTGTATCGCCCACCGTATGGACGACAGCGAACCTGCATGAGCGAGCAGGCACGGACACAGGGTGAGCGGCTGGTGCTGTGGAATCTGAGCGCCGTTGATTGGGGACCATGGGGCACAGCAGGACGCATCAGGCGCCGCCTGGCGCACGTACGAGAGAACGATGTCGTACTGATGCACGACGGCCGTAATCGGCACAATCGGCCCGATGAACTTGGGCGGATGTTGCCGGGGTTCCTGCGGGCGCTGGCGCATCGCGGCCTGTGCTCCTGCAGTCTGTCATGACTTTGAGACGGGTGCGCCGAGCGCCACCAGAGTTGACTTTCTTGCCAGGAGTGCCGTCGTTCTGCCGGGGGAACTGTACGTGGGATGCTACCGTTTGGCTGGAACGGAGGCTGCTGTTTCGCCTCTCGGCGGGGCATCCCCGCCGAGAGGCGACTGTCCCGCCGGGACTTGCCATCCTGTTCGGATTCACTGTTTTTCCGAAGCTGACCTTTCCGCCCGTGGAGCGACACGCTGGATCGCCAGTTGCTTTTCGGCTTGGGGAGCAACCTGAGGCACTATATTTACCAGCCAGGCGGAGGTCTTTTGTGGTTCGCCGGTTTTCAGCCAGCTGAATACCAGTTGGTGCCATAGAATGCGCTGTACATAATTGCGCGTTTCGTTGTATGGAATATTCTCTATCCAAATGTCGGCGGCGATGGCGCGGGCAGGCAGCCATCGGGCGGATGCGCCAGGACCGGCGTTGTAGCCGGCCAGTGCCACAATCGTCTGTCCATTGAACCGATCGATCAGCTCGCGCAGATAGGCGGCGCCCAGCAGGACGTTTGTCCGGGGATCGAACAGATCCTGGATCTGCGGCGCGGGCCGTTTCCACTGGCGTGAGATACGGCGTGCGGTTTCCGGTAGCATCTGCATCAGGCCACGCGCGCCGGCCGATGAGACGGCATCGCTACGGTACAGGCTTTCCTGGCGTATCACGCCATACACGAGTTCGCCGGAGACGCCCGAGAACCGCTCGGCGGCGGCCACTTCCATGTCATAGGGTCGCGGATAAAGTACTTCATAGGCATTGAATACACGATGCTGTGTCGCCGTCGCGACAGCCTGGTCATACCAGCCCCAGCGCCTGGCGAGATGGATGGCCTGGGGACGCGTCTCATCGGGCAGGATACCGAGCCCGTAATTCCATTCGGCGTGTGCCTGCGCTCGCATGTTCAAGCGCAGTAATTCACGGCTGCGCACGAATGCCGGCTGTCGCTCGATCCGGCGAAGCAGAACGTCATCGCGCACCAGTTTCTCGGGATGCGGCGCCAGCGCTTGGCCGAGATGTGCGGCGGCCATCATCGAATAGAAATTATCATCGGGTAGGATGGACTGGTACAGGTGCTGCGCCAGGTCGGTGTCGCCGGTCTGCTCGGCGGCTCGGCCTGCCCAGTAGCGCCAGCGTGCCAGGCCTCGTTGCTGGTCGGTCATAGCTGCAATGGAGCGGGTGACCAGAGGCCAGTCTTGCGCCCAAAGCGCTGCACGCGCCTGCCATTCGAGCCCGGTATCGTCCAAGTCGGCGGGTTGTACACGCCGGAAGTAGGTCAGTGATTCGGCTCGCCGGTCCCAGGACAGGGGCAGCGCCAGCGCCAGCGCGTAGCGGCTGACCGACGAAGGCGTCAGATTTCGAGCGTGTACCAGCGCCTCGTAACGCACGATCGCGGCATCCCGATCGGTGCGGGCGAGTCTTGTCCAGCCGGCAAGCAGCCCTTCCGCATCGATCTGCCTCTCAGGTGCGGCGATCAGCGCGTCGATCTGAGTTCGGGGATTCTGCAGCAGCGCTGCCCACTGCCGCAGCGGCGCTGCGCGCTGCTCGGGCAGCGCCGCCATGATCTGCCGGGCGAAGCCTGGATTGTTTTCCCGCAGTGCCAGTTTGACGCGCCGTTCGATCAGCTGCGCGGTCAGTTCGCCCTGGTCGCGCAGCCAGTCGAACGGCACCTGGCAGTCCGGAATGCTCCTTGGCGTGAGCCATCGTGCAGCGATCAGGGGCACCAGCCCCACGGTGCGATCCAATGCGACGCGGGCATGGAGCGCGTGGCATTCCAGGACGCTGTCGGCGTGCTCCGCGCCTTGGCCGGCCTCGGCATGCTGCAGGAATTCGGTCCACTGCCGGCGCTTCGCCAGGCTCGCGAGCCACACCCCGCGCAGGCCGGCCGCGACGGGCTCGCCTGCGTGGTGCATCAGAAACGACGCGGCGTGCTCATCCGCTGCGCCGAGTGTTTCATCGGACGTCTTGCCCGGCGCTGCGGCGACATCGGCCAGCGCGCGACGAATGCGCGCGGCCTCCAGGTAGGGATACAGGGGATAGCGGCGCAGCATCTCGTCGTCGGGTGCCGGTTCGCGCTCCGTGTCTACGCGGGCATAGGCCTGTCGGAAGGCCTCCCTCGCCTGCGCAAGCGAATCTGTCGCGCCCTGTGCCGGCACCACATTCATGGGCAGGATGCCCAGGGACAAAATCAGAGACAGGAACCGTGGCATGCGGATGTGCAATCTACGGCTTGGGTGAGAGGCGGGTCGAACATCGATGAGATTCATGTCCACAGCGTATCGGCAAGCGGCAGCGGCGGCCATCGTGGGAGATCGTCGATATGTCTCCAGGGACAGGATCGTCGTTTGCGGCAGTCTCTGTCGTACCGGCCGGTGCCGGCCGCTTACCTATAGGCCGTCTTGCATATAGCCTGAAATAAGCGGATTCTTGCCGAGTGAAACTGTACATCGAATGGATCGAATCGCCTCTTGGAACCTTGCTCGCCGCAGCTACGCCAGAGGCCTTGCATTTGCTCGAATTCATCGATGATGAGGACATGCGCAATGCCAGGCTGGGTGCATTGCGGATCCGCTATCCTGAACTTCAGGTCGCTGCCGAGGCAGGGCGCTCGGGCTATGAACCGCTCGCGCAGCTGCGGCTGCAACTGGCGGAGTATTTCCGAGGAGAGCGCCGGGCGTTCGATTTGCCGCTGGCCTATCCGGGTACCGCGTTCCAGGAGAAGGTATGGAAGCTGTTATTGCAGATACCCTACGGGGAAACCTGGTCGTACCGGGAGCTTGCCGCACGAGCCGGTAACGACAAGGCAGGCCGGGCGGTCGGCACGGCCAACGGCATGAATCCGATCTCGATCGTGATCCCCTGTCATCGCGTCATCAATGCCAACGGAGCACTGGGCGGCTACGGCGGCGGCTTGTGGCGCAAGCGCTTGCTGCTCGACCTGGAACGCAGGCAGGGACGCATGGAATTTGAACGCAGAGTGAACGGAGCCGGTTGACGGTCGTTTGCGCAGCATCAGCCGCCGGCGGCACACGCGTTGATCTCGAAAGGGTTGCGGCGGCAGACGAAACTCTGCTGGGCTAAAGACCGGCAGGGATGAGAGAATCTCTCGAGGATCAGGCAGGGAAATTCGGGCTGGGGGACCCTGGATAGGGAACTCGGGACGCTGCGCCGGTATCCAAGCAAAAAGCCTGAAGACACGAGGTGCATTCATGTTCATGCGGAAGCCTGCGGCGGCGTTGGTGATGGTCCTCGCATTTATGATTGCGGGCTGCGCATCGACACGCGGACCGAAGACGCGTATCGATTACGACAAGGCAGCGGATTTCTCGGTCTATCGAAGCTACGGTTTTCCTAAGGAGACCGGCACCGATCGCGGCGGGTATTCGACCTTGATGACCAGCTACTTCAAGGGCTCGATTTCGTCTGCCATGGAAGCTCGCGGCTACAAGTACGACGCGGAACATCCCGATCTACTGGTCAATTTCTTTATGAACACTCGCGAGCGTACTGAGATACTTTCCAGTCCGCGCATGTCGATGGGCTACGGTTACTATGGCTACCGCTACGGCTTGTACAATGCCTGGCCGATGTATGACGAAGATCGCACCGTGACATACCAGGTCGGCACCATCAACGTGGATATCGTCGATGCCGAGAAAAAACAATTGATCTGGGAAGGCGTCGCGGAAGGGCGGGTGTCGGATGAATCGATGGCCAATCCGAAAGTGACCATCAATGCGGTCGTCACCGAGCTGATGCGCAGCTATCCCGGCCGTCCGGACATGTAAATCGAAATTGTTGCGCCGGCGGCAAGAGCCGGATTCCGCCGCTGTGCGCCTGGAAGCGCGCAGCGGCGGGCCGATCTCAGTCGTCCATCAGGAAACTGCGCAACTGCTCGCTGCGGCTGGGATGACGCAGTTTACGCAGCGCCTTCGCCTCGATCTGACGGATGCGTTCGCGTGTGACGTCGAACTGCTTGCCTACCTCTTCCAAGGTATGGTCGGTATTCATGTCGATGCCGAAACGCATGCGCAACACCTTTGCTTCGCGCGGCGTCAGTCCTGCCAGCACCGAATGAGTCGTTTCGCGCAGTGATTCCATCGTCGCCGAATCTATTGGCGAATCAACGGGAGTATCTTCGATAAAATCGCCCAGATGCGAGTCTTCGTCATCGCCGATCGGGGTCTCCATCGAGATGGGTTCCTTGGCGATCTTCAGGACGCGGCGGACCTTGTCCTCCGGCATTTCCATGCGTACGGCCAACTCTTCAGGCGTCGGTTCGCGGCCCATCTCTTGAAGCATTTGCCGGGAAATCCGGTTTAGCTTGTTGATCGTCTCGATCATGTGCACCGGAATGCGGATCGTGCGCGCCTGATCGGCGATCGAACGGGTGATCGCCTGGCGAATCCACCACGTGGCATAAGTCGAGAACTTGTAGCCGCGGCGATATTCGAATTTATCCACGGCTTTCATCAGGCCGATATTGCCTTCCTGGATCAGGTCCAGGAATTGCAAGCCGCGATTGGTGTACTTTTTGGCGATCGAGATCACCAGGCGCAAGTTGGCCTCGACCATTTCCTTCTTGGCGCGCCGTGCCTTGGCTTCGCCCACGGCGACTTCCCTATTGACCTCTTTGATCTCCGCTATCGTCAGGTGCACGCGTTTCTCGAGGGACTCGAGCTTCTGTTGGTGGCTTTCGATATTCTCGCGTAATCGAGCGAGTGCTGCCGAATGTTTGCGCTTGGCACGGATATGCTTGTCCAGCCATTTGGTATTCGTCTCGTTCTTCGGGAACGTAGAGATGAAGTCCTTGCGCGGCATGCCGGCATCGCGCACACAAATTACCATGATCTGTTTCTCGAGGTTACGAACCTCGGCAACATGATCGCGAAGTTGAATAATCAATGCATCGAACATTTTCGGCGAAAGCTTCAATTCCATGAATTCGCCGGCGAGTTTCTTGCGCAACTTCTGGGTTTTTGGTTCCCGTCCTCCCTTCTCGCCCAGCGCCTTCAGCGTCTGCTGGTGGAGTTTGGCAATGGACGCGAAGCGGCGCGCCGCCTCCTCGGGATCCGGTCCCGTATCCAGCGATTCTTCCTCGGAGGAGTCGCCGTCGTCATCCTCGCTCTCCTCGGGTTCCTCGGCGGCCGCCAGCTTGGGATTGACGGGAGCGGCAATCTCATCGGGTGCATTGGGATCGATGAAGCCGGTGATGACATCCACCAGGCGTCCCTGTCCTGCCTTCACCTGTTCATACTGACCCAGGAGAGCCTCATAGGTCATCGGATAGCTGGACAGGGCGCTGCGCACCGTATCCAGACCTTCCTCGATACGCTTGGCGATACGGATTTCGCCTTCGCGGGTCAGTAGTTCGACCGTGCCCATCTCACGCATATACATGCGTACGGGGTCGGTCGTGCGGCCGAACTCGGCGTCGACGGTGGCAAGTGCGGCGGCTGCTTCCTCGGCTGCCTCTTCGTCGGCAACGACCGGTTCGCGCAGCAGCAGCGTCTCGGACTCGGGGGCTTTCTCGTAGACCGGAATGCCCATATCGTTGATCATATTGACGATATCTTCGATCTGTTCAGGATCGACGATTTCGCTGGGGAGATGATCATTGACCTCTACGTAGGTCAAAAAGCCCTGCTCTTTGCCGCGGGCGATCAGCAGCTTCAGTTGCGACTGACGCTCATCGGCGATCTGTGCCGGTTCCTTTCTTGCTGCTAGGGTTTTGCTCAAGTTGGAGGCCCTCGAAGGGTGGCAGAGCGGGCTGAAAAAGACCGCGCAGTTTACTTAGATCGATTTGCGGGCGCCAGGGTTCCTGGATATTTACTGCTGTCCACATTCATGCGTCCGCCGCGCGCCCGCATGGCTACTGAATACTAAATAATTAAAATTCAGCGGCTTATGTTCATTGATGCCGCGGCGGGAGCGGGGTATCGCGCCATGGCGGTCTCTGGTTTGTCATCCACTGCCGGTATCCGGCCCGTCGAGCGCCGGACTCATCGCCGGTGCAAGGCGGGAGGGTGCCCCCGCGGCCTCACCAGTAACGCTTGTAGTTCCGCTTGTTCCGTCTCGTCCAGACCGGGACCGGTCCGTTTCCGGAGCAGCTGAATTTCACGCATCAGGTTGCTTTCCTCGGCCAACTGCTGGATCGCACCTCGCAATTCGCTTGCCGCCCCATCCATATCCCGGATCAGAGGTTCCTGGGTAGCCAGCTTGGCCAAAGCCCGTATGTCGGGGCGGTTACGCCAACGTTCAAGCAGGGTGCCAGTGGTTGCACAAGGCTGTGCCTTCAGAGTCTCGATCAACTCGACCAGCAAGGCCGCTCCCGGCCGCTCGAGGCGGGCGAGCGTGGCCGTATCCGGGATGCAGTTGGCTATCTGCGGGTAGTGCACCAGCAGACGAATGGCCTGACGGACCAGGCTGTGCCGTCCGAGGTGGGTGCGGGGGTGAGGTGAGGCAGAGGTGTCCGTGCCTGCCGCCACGCCGTCCTGGCGATGCAGAGCGACGTTGAGCCGCGCACGATCCAGGCCTACGGTCCGGGCGACCGCATCGGCCAGCAGTTCACGGTACAGCCCCACAGGAATCCGTTCGAGCAGCGGTCGTGCAAGTTCGCCGAGCCTGGCGCGGCCGTCCAGACTTTGCAGGTCGACCTGCGCACTGAGATGGTTGATGAAATACTCCGATAGCGGTACGGCGCCTCCAAGACGTTCCTCGAAAGCCTCGCGTCCTTCGGCGCCGACCAGCGAATCCGGATCCTGCCCGTCGGGCAGGAACAGGAAGCGGATCTGACGTCCTTCGCGCATCTGGCTCAGGGAATTCTCCAGCGCCTTCCAGGCCGCCGCTCGTCCGGCCCGGTCGCCGTCGAAACAAAAGACCAACTCATTGCACAGGCGAAAAACTCGTGTCAGATGATCGGGTGTCGTGGCCGTCCCCAGGGTGGCTACGGCATAGGCGATGCCCGCCTGGTGCAGGCGGATCACGTCCATATAGCCCTCGACGATCAGCAGCCGGGGCAGGATCCGCGAGGCCTGTCGCGCCTCGTACAGCCCGTAGAGTTCCCGGCCCTTGTGGAACAACTCGGTTTCCGGCGAGTTCAGGTACTTCGGCTCGCCCTTGTCCAGCACCCGCCCGCCGAAACCGATCGTCCGGCCCCGAGCATCGCGAATCGGAAACATGACTCGATCGCGAAAACGATCGTAATAGCCGGCGGAGCCTTCTCTTGGGCTGGGTTTACGCTCACGTTCGACGATCAAACCTGCCCGCAGCAGCTGTTGGCGGTCCGAATCTGATCGGCCCAGCGTGCGGGTCAGAAAATCCCAGGCGTCCGGTGCGTGGCCCAAGCCGAAATTGGCCGCGATTTCGCCATCCAGGCCGCGAGCTCGAAAGTAGTTCCTGGCACGTTCGGAATTTTCAAGTTCACGGCGATACAGCCGTGCAGCTTCCTCCAGGATGGCGAATAGACCATCGCTCGTCGTCGGGCGGGCGATGGCGCGATTCTCACGCGGAACTTCGAGTCCGACGCGCTCGGCGAGATCCTCGACAGCTTCGACGAAGCTTAAATGGTCGTGCTCCATCAGGAAGCCCAGCGCAGTGCCGTGCGCGCCGCAGCCGAAGCAATGATAGAACTGCTTCTCGGGGACGACGGTGAACGACGGAGTCTTTTCACCGTGGAAAGGGCAGCAGGCTTTGAATTCCTTACCGTGCTTCTTGAGAGGCACGCGCATTCCGATCAACTCGACGATGTCCGCTCGAGCGATGAGTTCGTCTATGAAATGCTGGGGAATGCGTCCGGACACGGCGGCAGTGGCAAGCGGGAAAATGGCAAGAATATGCCGTGCGGCCGCGCAGTCAAAGCCATGGAACGCATGGCATGCGTCGATCGCCGGATGGCGGGTCCAGGAGACGCCCGACGGGCGGGCCCCGGCGCGACGCCGGGAAGTTTAGCCGCTGAGGCGTGTCTTGAGTTTGGCGCTGGCTGCAGCCATATCGGTGCGGCCTTGAATCTTCTGTTTCAGGATCGTCATGGCCTTGCCCATGTCCTTGATCGACACGGCGCCGGCTGCGGCGATCGCCTCCTGGATCAGGGCGTCGACTTCGGCATCGGAGAGCTGGTCGGGCAGGTAGCCCTGCAGCAGTTCGATTTCCTTGTTTTCCTTTGCAGCCAGATCCTCGCGGCCGCCGCTGAGGAACTGGGATACGGATTCCTTGCGCATCTTGATCATTTTTTCGACGATCGCCAGGATCTGCGCATCATCCAGATTGATGCGTTCATCTACTTCGCGCTGTTTGATCGCCGAAGTGATCATGCGGATCGTGCCCAGGCGTTCGGCATCCTTGGCGCGCATGGCCGTCTTCATGTCTTCCGTGATGCGCTCTTTCAGAGACATGGCCGGGACAGGAGTGAATTTCCTAGGCGGGACGGATCAATACATGCGGGCGCGCATGCCGCCACGCGCATTGGGATCGCGATTGGCGCGCTTCATGTGGCGCTTCACAGCTGCCGCCTTTTTGCGTTTCCGTTCCTGGGTCGGCTTTTCGTAGAATTCGCGTCGGCGCAGCTCGGTCAGTACGCCAGCCTTTTCGCAGGCGCGCTTGAAGCGCCGCAGAGCGGCATCGAAATACTCGTTTTCTCGGACGCGAACACTCGGCATCGCTACCTCTTGATCAGCCGGACTGACTCGATTATTGGACTGGATTACTGGGCGGCTCGATTACTCGGGCCTCCCTCGAGAGCGCGCGCAAGCGTGCCGCGGCATCGGGGTGGCCGAAGAACGTGACAGTTTAATGAGACAGGATGGGAAAATCAAAGCGGGTTTTCAATGCGGCGGGCTTTCCGGACCTGCCCAGGCCGGGGCGATCCGGTGGATGGCCCGGAAAAATAACCCAGGCAGCCAGTCCAGGCAGCTGGCCCAGACTGATGACTAGAGCGCTCCGGCGGGCCGCCCGCCGCACCGGTCGAAACGATTCCATACGATCCGAAACTCCGATGTGCAACCATAAGAGTATGAAAGTACTAGGTATCGAAACCTCCTGCGACGAAACCGCCGCCGCCGTCTATGACGGTGAGAGAGGTTTGTTGTCGCATTGCCTGTACAGCCAGGCGCAGATGCACGCCGAGTACGGTGGAGTCGTTCCCGAGTTGGCCTCGCGCGATCATGTGCGCAAGCTCCTGCCTCTGGTGGAGCGCGCGCTGTGTGAGGCTGCGCTTGAACCCGAGCAGATCGATGCGGTGGCCTATACCGCCGGCCCGGGGCTGGCAGGAGCCCTGCTGGTGGGCGCCTCAGTGGCCCGGAGCCTGGCGTTCGCCTGGGATTGTCCGGTGGTCGGGGTGCATCACCTGGAAGGGCACCTGCTGGCACCATTGCTCGATGCGGATGCACCCGACTTTCCGTTCCTGGCGTTGCTGGTTTCCGGGGGGCATACCTTGATTGCACAGGTGCGAGGACTGGGCGATTACGAAATCATCGGCACTTCGCTCGACGATGCGGCCGGCGAGGCGTTCGACAAGACTGCGAAACTGCTGGGGCTGCCTTATCCTGGCGGTCCGGCTCTGGCGCAACTGGCCCGGCAGGGGCGCGCAGGGCGGTTCCGCCTTCCTCGCCCAATGTTGGATCGTCCTGGCCTGGATTTCAGCTTCAGCGGCTTGAAGACCGCCGTAGTGGTGGCGACGCGCGGCGTCGAACTCGATGCCCAGGGACGGGCTGACGTGGCCTGCGAATTCCAGCAGGCAGTGGTCGATACCTTGCTCGCCAAGTGCGTGCGCGCCATCGCACAGACCGGGCTGTCTACTCTGGTGGTAGCCGGCGGCGTCGGCGCAAATCGAGCGTTGCGCCAGGCGCTTACGACATTAGGCGAGCGTCGGGGTGTGCGCGTTCTTTATCCTCGCCCGGAGTTCTGTACGGACAATGCCGCCATGATCGCGTACGCTGGCTACCGACGCCTGATCGAGGGCGAGCAGGATGGACTGCAGATCCGCGCCGCCGCGCGTTGGCCGCTGGATACCTTGCGGCCTCCGGGGAAAATGTGTAGGGCGGCGGTCTGACTCACGGCGGGATTAAGGCCTTCAATTTTCATGGACAAGATTTTTCTTAGCGCATTGCGCGTAGATTGTGTCGTCGGCATCTGGGAATGGGAGCGGCGGGTCAAGCAAACCGTCATTATCGACCTGGAAATGGCTGCCGATGTGCGCCGCGCTGCCGCCACCGACCATATCGACGATACGCTCGATTACAAGCGCGTCGCCAAGCGATTGTTGTCGTTCGTGGCGGATTCCCGCTACCAGTTGGTGGAAACGCTGACGGAGAGCATCGCTCGGCTGTTGGTTACCGAGTTCGGGATCTCCTGGGTCAAGGTGCGCTTGAACAAGCAGGGTGCGATCCGCGGTGCGCGTGACGTGGGTATCGAGATCGAGCGTCAATCCTCGGATTATCCGGCGGGTCAAGGGCAGGAATGCCGGCCGCACGATCCGGAGACGGCGGGCATCGGTAGGGTCGCCTCCGAGGGAAGTGATCTGGACAGTCGAGGGATGGTCGAGGTGTTCGTCGCTGCCGGCAGCAATATCGAGCCGGAGAAATACCTGGACCGGGCGCTGCAGGCGCTCGAGGGCCGCTTCGGGCCGTTGAAGGTCTCACCGGCGTATCGCAATCAGGCGGTTGGATTCGAGGGGGCGGATTTCATTAACCTGGTCGTCGGTTTTGACAGCGATCTGCCCGTCGAGGCGGTGCGCGACCAATTGCAGCAGATCGAGGCTTTGTGCGATCGCCCGCCGCAGGCGCCTCAATGGGGACCGCGAACCATGGATCTGGACATCCTGCTATATGGCGATCGGGTGAGCGATTTGCCCGGACTGGTTCTGCCGCGGCCGGATCTGCTGCGCCGGGATTACATGCTCAGGCCACTGGCGGCGATTGCCCCGGACCTGTGCCATCCCACGGCACTGCGGACGATGCGCGAATTATGGGAGTCCTTCGATGCGGGTGCGCATTCCTTGCAGGAGATCACCATCCCACGCTGCGACCTCCGTCGACAGCCAGAATCTGGCCTGTGACATAAGGGGCATTCTTGGCGAAAAACAGGGCGGCGCGCACGATGTCCTGCGGACAGCCACTGCGCTTGAGCAAGGTTTTGGAGACGATCTCCGCCTTGAGCGATTCATCCATTCCGGCATCCGGCCACAAAATCGGTCCGGGGGCGATGCCATTGACACGGATTTCCGGACCTAGTTCGCGTGCCAGCGCTCGTGTCAGCATCGCCAGTCCGGCCTTGGCGCTGGAATAGATCAGATGGTCCGGCAGGGGACGTTGCGCGTGGATATCGATCATATTCAGGATCAGTCCCGCTCCGGCGCGCAGTGCTGGCGCCGCCGCCTGGGCCAGGAAAAACGGTGCGCGCAGGTTCGTGCCCATCAGGTCTTCCCACTGCGAGGCCGATACGCCACCCAGCGGGGTCGGATAGAAGGACGAGGCGTTGTTGATCAATATGTCCAGCCGGCCGAAGGCCGCCTGAATCCGGGTTACCAGTTCGGCCAGCGAAGCTGTGTCGAGCAGATCCGCGCCGACCGCTACGGCCGAGCCGGCGCGTGTTTGGTTTAATTCCGTCATCAACTGTTCCGCATCCTGGCGCGAACGGTAAAAATGGATGCCTATGTCGGCACCCTCGGCGTGAAACCCGCGGGCCATGGCCGCACCCAGGCGCCGGGCGGCACCGGTGATCAGCACGACGCGCCCCTCGAGGTCGTCCGCGGAGGTTCTGTCTGCCTCGGCACCGACGCCGGTCAGTGCCGCAATATGCCTCTTTCCAGGCTCGATCGAATGATTCATGGACACCATGTTCGCCGAACTGCCGCACGATGCAAACTCCCCGGCAACGCCCCGGGTTGCCACCACCTGGTTGTCGCCCCAGCTTCCTTGGGGTGAGGATATGAATAAACCCGAAAAAATGGCGTGGGTGGGCACGGCATGAGCATACCGATGGCACTGCCGGCGCTATCGGCGCAGGAGCAGGCTCACAGCGAACGGCTGGTCGAACGCATCCGTGGCGAGATCGAACGCTGCCATGGCTGGATCAGTTTCGAGCGATTCATGGAAATGGTCCTGTACGAACCCGGACTGGGCTACTACAGCGCCGGTGCCGTCAAACTCGGCACCTGCGGCGATTTCATCACGGCACCCGAGATTTCTTCGCTGTTCAGCCGCTGCCTGGCGAATCAATGCAGCCGGATTTTCGAACATCTGGGTGGGGACGACGGGCCGGCCGGCGCCGGGAGGAGCGACGCCGGCATCCTCGAACTGGGGGCGGGTTCCGGCGTAATGGCAGCGGATATTCTGCTGGAACTGGCGGCTCAGGACCGCTTGCCGGCGCATTATGACATCCTGGAGGTGAGCGCGGATCTGCGCGAGCGCCAGCGGGCCACGTTAGCGCAGCGCGCTCCCGAAATGCTGGCGCGTGTGCGGTGGCTGGACCGGTTGCCGCGGGGTTTTCGTGGCGTGGTACTGGCCAACGAGGTGCTCGACGCCTTGCCGGTGCAGCGTTTCCGGATCCGGGGCGGGCAGGTGTATGCGCTGGGCGTGACCTGGCAACTGGGACGGCTCGACGGATCGGAGGTGCTCGCCGACACTGCGTTGGCAACGGCGGTACGCGGCATCGAGGCGGCACTGGGTGAGCCGCTGCCCGAGGGCTATTGCTCCGAAATCAATCTGCGTCTGGCTCCCTGGATCGCCGGGATCGGCGACGCCTTGGAGCAGGGCGTGGTGCTGTGTATCGACTACGGACTGCCGCGGCGCCAGTTCTATCGGCCCGAGCGCGGCGAGGGAACCTTATTGTGCCATTTTCGCCAGCGGTATCACGATGATCCGCTGGTGCATGTCGGTTTACAGGACATCGGCGCCTGGGTGGACTTCACGGCCGTGGCCGAAGCGGCGGCCGCCGCCGGGCTCGAGGTGGCGGGATTTACGACTCAGGCGCATTTCCTCATCGGCAACGGCCTGGAACGGTTGCTCGCGCCCCGGGGAGAGGATGAGGATCTGGTCGCGCGGGTGCAGTTGTCCCGCCAGGCCATGCTATTGACTCTGCCCGGTGAGATGGGTGAGCGTTTCAAGGTAATCGGCTTGGCATCGAATTTTTCCGCGCCGCTACAAGGTTTTCAGGTCAGGGACCTGTCTGGCAGTCTCTGAGCGGCCGGATCCGGGCATGGGTGAGTGACGCTGAGCCAGCGGCTTGGTTTTGCTCCGGCTATGCGCCGGCGGCGTGATCCTTCTTGAAATCCCGCAGCGCCTCGAGGCGCGCCCGCCGTAGCCGCCTGGCGATCTGGGGACCCTTCAGGCCTTCACGGGCGCCGGCATCCAAGACGATGGCAGCGGCCGCCTCGCGTGCCCGGCGCAGATAGTCGGCCTGCGGATAGGAACGCTTTTCCAGGCCCTTGCGTCCCCGTGCATCCGCTTCGCTCGCCAGCAGGAACTGCTCGAAGCGTGCCGGGCGTCGGAACGCGTCGGTGTTTTCCAGCAGATCCAGCAGGGTCGATGCCCTGAGCTCCAGCGCACGGTGCGCATGCAGATGGTAGCGTGCGGTGAGCACCCCTAGTTCTCGATAGGCATTCGGTACGCGCAGGCGCTCGCAGAGTTGCTCGACCAGCGGCACGCCGCGTTGTTCGTGCCCAATGTGGCGCGGCCACTCGTTGCGCGGGGTGACGCCTTTGCCGAGATCGTGCACCAGCGTGGCGAAGCGCACCACCGGATCTTCGCTGAGCCGGGCGGCTTGTTCCAGGGCCATGAGCGTATGGATGCCGGCATCGATTTCCGGATGCCATTGCGGCACTTGCGGCACGCCGAACAGCGCATGAATCTCGGGAAAGATGATCGGTAGCGCCTGCGCGTCGCGCAGCACTTCCAGGTAGCACTGCGGTGCCGGCATGGCCAGGGCGCGGCGGGTTTCCTGCCAGACCCGTTCGGGTACCAGCGCATCCAACTCGCCGCGGGCGGCGATGCGGCGCATCAGCGTCAAGGTTTCGGGGGCAATGCGGAAACCCAGCGGGGCGAACCGGGCGGCGAATCGGGCTGTACGCAACACGCGCACCGGATCTTCGATGAAGGCATCCGAGACATGACGCAGCCAGCGCTCGCGCAGATCGCGCTGGCCGCCGTGGGGATCGATCAGCTTGCCGCTGTCGAGATCGCGCGCCATCGCATTGATCGTCAGATCACGCCGCTGCAGATCCTGCTCTAGAGTGACATCGGGCGAGAATGAGGTATCGAAACCGCGGTAACCTGGGCCGGTTTTACGTTCCGTGCGCGCCAGGGCATGTTCTTCGGCGGTCTGGGGGTGCAGGAAGACGGGAAAATCCTTGCCCACCGGACGAAAGCCTCGGGCGATCATTTCTTCCGGGCGGGCGCCGACGACCACCCAGTCGCGCTCGCCCACGGCCAGTCCCAGCAGTTCATCGCGTACCGCACCGCCCACCAGATAGATCTTCATGCGGCAAGTGTAGCGGGCGGGTCCGGGCTTGCGCAGACTGCGTCCGTGCGTGGACCGTCCCGTGCGATGCTCGTTCATGCGCTCCCACCTATGAGATCCTGGAATACTCGAGCAGATGGCGTCTGTCGTCCTGCATGGGAATACGGCGTCCCAGGCCAATCCTGCTCAGCCAAGAGCACTGCCCATGGTATCGCATGTTCACGAATGATCCGGATCGCCTGCCGCAGCGGCAGTCTTACGGGTGCGGCGCTTCGTTCGTCCCCGGGTTCCGTGACAGGATCGAGTACTGGCTGCGCCGCCGGGTCGGCGGATGGCGGCCATTGGCGCGCTGGTTGCTGCCGGTCTGTGCCGCCATGGTCTCCTCGGGCTGCTATCTGATGCAGGCGGCGGCCGGGCAGATGGAGATCACTGCCCGGCGCCAGCCCATCGCAACGCTGCTTGCCGATGCGAATACGCCTGCGGCCTTGCGTGGACGGCTTGCGTACGTGGCCGAGGCGCGCGACTTCGCGGTGCGCGAGTTAGGCCTGCCGGACAACGGCAGCTATCGCAGCTATGCCGATCTGGAACGCCCCTATGTGGTATGGAATGTGTTTGCGACCGAGGAGTTTTCGGTCGAGCCGCGGCGCTGGTGTTTCCCGATCGCAGGCTGTGTCGTTTATCGCGGTTATTTCAGCGAGGCGAGTGCGCAGCGCTATGCACGCCGCCTGCGAGCGGCCGGCAAGGACACCGCGGTCAGCGGTGTGTCCGCCTATTCCACCTTGGGGCATTTCGATGATCCGGTATTGAGCACGATGCTGGGCTGGAGCGATGCGCGGCTGGCGGCAACCGTGTTTCATGAGCTGGCGCATCAGGTGATCTACCTGCCGGGTGAGTCCCGGTTCAATGAAAGCTTCGCGATGGTGGTCGAGGAGGCGGGCCTGGAGCGGTGGCTGATGCAGCGAGGACAGCCTGATGAACTGGCCGATTGGCGCCAGCGGCGTCGACGTGAGGCGATGTTCATCCGTGCGTTGCTACATACGCGTGAGCAGTTGCGCAGCCTATATGCATCCGACCTGCCGACGGCACGCAAGCGCGAGCGCAAGCAGTATGCCTTCGGTCTGCTGAAGCTCGAGTACGCCAGGATGCGTGAAGTGTGGCACGGCAGCCATGGCTATGACGCCTGGTTCGATCGCACCTTGAACAATGCGCATCTGGTACCGGCGGCGACCTATCACGGCTGCGTGCCAGGCTTGCGGCGCCTGCTCGCATCGGTGGGCGGCGATCTGCCGCGCTTTTACGAACGGGTACGTATGTTGGCGAAGCTGGATCGGGCGACGAGAGAGCGGGAGGTTTGCGGCGATTTGCACGATTGGCGTGAGGGTTCCGCTCATGAACCTTTTTCAGCCATGCATTCTCTTGATGCATGGCTGAAAAAGGTTCATGAGCGGAACGGCCGTCCCGATGTGGCTTCCGATCGAGAAGGATGACGGGAAGGCCATGAGCGGAACTGCCCCCCCAAGGAGGTTTGCGGCCGGCGCATCCTGCGCCGGCGTTCGCGCCGCCGGAGGGCGGGTTCAACCTTTTCGACGGGAAGCATCCCTGCCGCCTGCATCCGGCCGGCGCATCCTGCGCCGGCGTTCGCGCCGCCGGAGGGCGGCGCTCACCCTACCGGGAATACCAGGGTGGAGTTGCCGCGGCGGATGGTGATCGCGAAGGCGTTCACATCCTTCACTGCGTTGCGCAGTTGCTCGATGGTCGTGACGCGCACTCGTCCCACCGCCAGAATGATGTCGTTCGGACGCAGGCCGCTGCGCGCCGCGGGACTGCCTTCCGCGACACTCTGGATCAGTACGCCGACATTGTTGTCGGCGGTGGCTAGGGACGCGCCCTGGAAGACAGGGTGGATCTCGGCGGCACCATTGCCATCGGCGCTGCCGCGATCGCTGATGATAGCGGTGAGCCGGCGTGGCTTGCCCTCGCGCAGCAGACCGATTTCGATCCTTTCGCCGATGCACAGCAAGCCGATGGCATTACGCAGTTCGGTGGAGCTGGCGACGCCGCGGCCGTTGACCGATGTAATGACATCGCCCGCCTTGATGCCGGCTTTTTCAGCAGCGCCGCCTTCCACGACCTGGGAGACCAGCGCACCGCGGGCGTTGCCCAGCCCGAGACTCTCGGCGATCTCCGGAGTGAACTGGTTGGCGAGCTGCACGCCGAGCATGCCTCGCTTGACTTCGCCGTATTGCACCAGCTGGCTCATGACGGCCTTGACCATGTTCGAAGGAATCGCGAAACCGATACCGATGTTGCCGCCGCTGCCGGAAAAGATCGCGGTATTGATGCCGACCAGCTGTCCTCGCAGGTCGACCAGCGCGCCGCCGGAGTTGCCCGGATTGATCGGCGCATCGGTCTGAATGAAGTCCTGGTACGACTCCGGATTGTTGTCCGAGCGCCCCAGGGCGCTGATGATGCCGGAAGTCACGGTGTGATTCAGTGCGAAGGGATTGCCGATGGCGAGTACGAAGTCTCCGACCTCCGCCGCGCTGGAATCCGCCAGCGGCATCTCGACCAGGTTCTTCGCCTGGACCTTCAGCACGGCGACGTCCGAGGGCTTGTCGCGGCCGACGATCTCCGCCTTGATCTGACGGTCATCCAGCAAGGTGACGGTGATTTCGTCCGCGTTTTCGATGACGTGCGCGTTGGTGATGATGTAGCCGTTCTTTGCGTCGACGATCACGCCGGAGCCGGCACTCTGGAAGCGGCGTTCGCGCGGCGCCATATCGGGTGCATCGAAGAAGCGGCGAAAAAAAGGATCTTCTAGCAACGGATTGCGCGGACGCTGTTCGCGCACGGTGCCTCGCGTCGCGATATTGACCACGGCCGGGGAAGCCTTCTTGACGATCGGCGCCAATGAAGGCACGGGTGTCGAGCCGACGCTTTCCGGTAGCTGCGCTGCTGCGGTGGTGCTCAAAAAGATCAGGGCGGCGGTGACGAGCCCGAAAGCCTGCTGTCTCATTTAATCACGATCCTATTGGTTGAAAACCTGGGCACGACGCCGGAGGCGATGGCTGCGCACTCCCCGATCGGCGGTCCCGCAAACGGGGTCCTCGGATGTCGGGTTTCCGGCGCTGCTTGTCCGGCTCTCCTGGATGACCGGCAAACGGCTGATTCCGGAGGTGCCCGCGATATTCCGATTCTAGCAACACCGTACGGACTGTCGGCAGAGTTCCGTTTACCGGAGTTATGAGGCAGGTGATCGGCATTTCGTCGGGCCGACATTAAACGAGGGATTTGTGGATAAGCCTGTGGGCGACCGTTGGAAAACCTATGGGCAGCCTGGGTCGAAGTTGTGAATGACCTGTGTTTTAAAAGCACAAGATATTGTGATTATGGGTTTTTAGGTCTGAACGTATAAATGCCCGCTTGACAAGCCAGATCCATTTGATGAATTTCGTAAATATATGTTTTTACTGTATTATTTATAGATATATACAAGCGGTTTTGATCTTGACGATACTGTTTCGGCAGATTAGGCTCCCTGTCCTGACACAATATGTTGTGTTTTGCAGCTGGCCCGCCGGCAATGCCGGCGATTTGATCCGACGACGATTACAAATCGCGAATCGCATCGCGAAAAATGTCCGGCCGCAAATCCTCATGGGTCAGATGGAGTTCTGTTCGAGCCGTCACCGCAACGGGGGAGCCGGTGCAGGGCAGGGAATGAATTGGGCCGACCCTTCGATTCGGGAGCAGCGCCGGTATGAAAACCGCGATTAAACTAGAACCCATGGACGTCAACAGCATTCCGTTCCAGGAGGCGTCCCGCGACATCTGGGAGCAGAAATACCGCTTGGCCGCCAAGGATGGAACGCCGATCGATCAAAGCATGGACGAGACTTATCAGCGCGTGGCGCGTGCGTTGGCGGATGTCGAACGGGAAGAGGTGCGCGAGCACTGGTATGAGCGCTTTCTGTGGGCGTTGCGCAAGGGCTCGATTCCTGCGGGCCGCATCATTTCGAATGCCGGCGCATTGGAGCACAAGCCCTCCACCTCGACGATCAATTGCACCGTGTCCGGCACCATCCACGATTCGATGGACGATATCCTGGCCAAGGTGCACGAGGCGGGTCTGACCTTGAAGGCGGGCTGTGGTATTGGCTATGAATTCTCGACGATGCGTCCTCGTGGCGCCTATGTGTCCGGTGCCGGTGCCTATACCTCCGGTCCGCTGTCATTCATGGATATCTACGACAAGATGTGTTTCACGGTATCCTCGGCCGGCGGTCGCCGCGGCGCACAGATGGGCACATTCGATGTCGGTCATCCCGACGCCATGGATTTCATCCGTGCTAAACGTGAGGCCGGCCGTCTGCGCCAGTTCAACCTGTCGCTGCTGGTCACCGATGAATTCATGCAAGCGGTCAAGGCCGACCAGGACTGGAAACTGGCCTTTCCGGTCTCTTTGCGCGAGGCGGGGGATGAGGATTTTCATGATCCGTCGAAGTATGTGTGGCGCGAGTGGCCGATCAAGGAAGGTTATGTCACGAACGACTCGGGCCAGGTGTGTTGCAAGATCTACAAGGTCCTGCCGGCACGGCGCATGTGGGATGTGATCATGTCCTCCACCTACGATTTTGCGGAACCCGGCTTCGTGTTGATCGATCGTGTCAATGAAATGAACAACAATTGGTGGTGCGAGAATATTCGCGCGACCAATCCTTGCGGAGAACAGCCGCTACCGCCCTATGGCTCCTGTCTGCTTGGTTCGGTGAATTTGACGCGCTTTGTGCTCGATCCATTCACGGAGAATGCACGTTTCGATTGGGAGACATACCGGGACGTCGTCAAGGTATTCACGCGCATGCTCGATAACGTGGTCGAAATCAATGGTCTACCGTTGGGACAGCAACGCAACGAGATCACGCGCAAGCGCCGCCACGGCATGGGTTTTCTCGGTCTGGGTTCGGCAATCACCATGCAAGGCATGAAGTACGGCTCGCGCAAATCGGTCGCCTTCACTCAGAATGCGGCGCGCGAAATGGCGATCGCAGGCTGGGAGGAGGGCCTCGCGCTGGCGCGAGAGAAGGGGGCAGCGCCGATCCTGCTGGAGGAGTTCGAGGTGACGCAGGAAATGCTGCATAAGCGTCCAGAGATGGCACGCGATGGCTGGCGCGTCGGGCAGACGATACCTGGACGTATCCTGCACGCGAAGTACAGCAGATACATGCAGCGTGTCGCCGAGGCGGCCCCGGAATTGGTCGACGAGCTTGCAGAAGTCGGCGCGCGCTTCACACACCACAGTTCGATTGCGCCCACCGGCACCATTTCGTTATCGCTGGCGAACAACGCATCCAATGGCATCGAGCCGTCGTTCGCGCACCATTATTTCAGGAATGTGATTCGCGAGGGCAAGAAGTCCAAGGAAAAGATCGATGTGTTCTCCTTCGAACTGCTGGCGTACCGCGAACTGATCAACCCGCGGGCCATGCCGAATTCATCGAATCCCGCGGAACAGTTGCCGGATTATTTCACGACGGCGGAAGACATTACTCCCAAGGAGCATGTCGACATCCAGGCTGCAGCGCAGCAGTGGATCGACTCTTCGATCTCCAAGACGGCGAATGTGCCGACAGACTATGACTATGAGGATTTCAAGGATATTTATTTGTACGCCTACGAGCAGGGACTGAAGGGCTGTACGACGTTCCGCTTCAATCCTGAGGCATTCCAGGGCGTACTGGTCAAGGAGGAGGATCTGAAGAATACGACCTACGTGTTTACGCTCGAGGATGGAGCAGAGATCAAGGTCAGAGGCGACGAGGAGATCGAGTATGACGGTGAGATGCACACGGCTGCGAATCTCTTTGACGCATTGAAAGAAGGGTATTACGGGAAATTCTGAGAAAAGGTTCGTCGGGGCGTCCGGCCATGATATGCCACAGCATACCTCGGCGCCGTTTTCCAGGTGGCACATCATCCCGCGCTCGGGCAGCGGATCAGATCGCCGAGAGCGGCCAGGAAGCCGTTGAGGACATTAGATTATGAGCTTCACCAAGATCGATAAGAAAATCGTCAAGTATCGGGTCGAAAGACCTGAGGATAAGCCGGCAGTAAAATCTGCTCCGGCCGAGACCGCCCGCAAGGATTCGAACGTGGTGTGGATGCACGAGAAGCTCGAGCGTCCGGAAGTACTGGTCGGATCGACCTACAAGATCAAGACACCGGTGTCGGATCACGCCATGTACGTGACGATCAACGACATGATCCTGAACGAGGGCACGCCTCACGAACAGCGCCGGCCATTCGAGATTTTCATCAATTCCAAGAATCTGGATCACTTTCAATGGATCGTGGCGCTGACACGCATCATTTCGGCGGTATTTCGCAAGGGCGGCGACGTCACCTTCCTGGTCGAGGAACTCAAGGCCGTGTTTGATCCGCGCGGCGGCTATTGGCAATCCGGCGGCAAGTTCATGCCTTCGATCATCGCCGAACTCGGTCATGTCATCGAAAAGCATCTGCAGACCATCGGTTTGCTGAAGGTGCCGGAACTGGATGAGCATCACCGGAAGCTCATCGAGGAAAAGAAGGCCGAGTTCGAAGCGCGCAACAAGCAGCAGGATGCCTTTGCCAAAAGCCACTTTCCCGAAGGCGCACAGCTTTGCGGAAAATGCAGCACCGCCGCCGTGGTGCTCATGGACGGCTGCATGACCTGTCTGAATTGTGGGGATTCGAAGTGCGGGTGAGCTGGGTGCGCGATTTCCCAGTTGAGGTGTGTGGGTTTACGTTTGAATCGCGACTTTTGTACGTACAGTTGCGACTTTTGACCCCATAAGTTGCGACTAGTTGGCTATGTAAATCAATGAGTTACATGAGGCGTGACACCAACAGATGCGACTAATCGATCTGGAGCGCCAAAGAGGGCGTTCAGGACGGCTCAAAACGCCAATTCAACGGTGATCTGGGGACTAACTCATTACCACCTACGCCCCGCATTTGCGGGGCGTTTTCTTGGCGGTTCGCCCGGCACGGGCGCACTCTCTCGAAGACGAAAGTCCTTCCCTGTAAGTTGATCACAGCGAACAAACTGAAACGCAACTGCATGAGGACGTCGAAGAGCCGGCCGGTACCTGCACAACCAATGCAGCAGCCAGTGGGACCTAACCCAAGTCGAAGTAATTCGCAGGAATACGGTGAGGGCCGTCGCTTGTCCAGAAGTCCAACCCAATCCTTATGTAGGTTAACTACACCGCGAGTTGCGACGACGTCCAGAGTCTGCTTCCGACCAAAAGCAGACATTGACCCACCTGCATCAGGGCCGCACGCGGATGCAGATACACAGAGTGATGAGGTGGCAGGAAGGCCGCAACCAATGGAGATATAATCCTAATAGAACTTTCAGAATTGAAAATGGCTACTGTAGCTCGAGTGGATGCAGGTTGTCGGTGACGTCGAGTGCGCTCTGCAAACTCCGCGCGACAGAATCTATTCCTACGGCCTTTTCGACAAGCCAGGTGTTCCGGACAACATCTATCGAGGATTTATAGAATTGCTGATTCGCCCTCGGCTTACCGATTATCATGGCATTCTGCGGTCGCAAGCGGACCTCGATTTCGCAATCCCCATTTTTGATGAGGACATTCCTCTCTATGTAGACCCCTTTCTACTGTGGCGCTCGCCATCGCAGATGGATCAAGGTCTTCACACAAGTATCATCAACGCGTTCAATCACTTTGGTGCCCTCGCTGCGAAAGGTGAGGAGGCACAAGCGGTTACAAACCTAATCGCCGCGTCAGAGTGCGATGAAGTTGGGCTGGGATCGTCAGCTACTCGCAAAGGAAAACGAATAGGAGAGGCGAAAGCGCGCGAAATCATCTCGCTATTCAAGCGGGTCCCTCACTATTCGAGAGTAGGCTTTCGCCACTTTGAAGAGATTCAGTTCTTCGTGGACGGAATCTCGAAAGATCGGATCAGCGATATTTGTTGTAGCCTTATGAAGTCGTTCTTAATCGACTTTACGATACAACAGTGCCGAAAACTCGGTATACCCTGCGGGGCGTGTGATGTTGAGAACGTATACGAGTACCGCACGAACTCGTTCCAGACTCAACGCGGCATTGATCTGCCAGTCAACCCTGTTACCGGGAAGCCGCTGATCTTCGTGCCCAAACGATGGCTGCGGTTTGTTCCATGGATTAACTACGATGAATACTTCGAAAAATATTGCCACAGGACGACATCTCACACCATGCGGAAGCCCTGACCCTAATCGAAGTGCTTGATTACAACCGAGACCACTTTGGGGTGGTTGAGGGCTACGTGAAAGCGAAGGAGCGGGCTTTCGAGGACTGCCACAACGATCCGCTCTTTTCTCAGATCCCAATCACGTCAGCGAAGCGTAAGTTTTCCATCATCCGCAAGCTTCCGATCGGCAAGGACGAAGGGGCGGACAGAAAGTATGAGGCAGCATTAGGACAGCTTCTTCCGTCCTTATTGTATCCAAAGCTGGACTTTGCAAAGGAGCAGGCGCGAACTGATAGGCGCGGTCCAAATCCCAGGAGCTCGCGCGGCAGGGACCTTCAGCCAGGCCAGCTCCGGACTCGCTCGCAGCTGGGTGAGTTCACGCGACAGGCTGATCGCATTCAGCTCTCCTTGCGCTCACGGTGGGCCTCCACCTGCGCTTCACCAATAATTACCGAGGGCGGGGTCTTCGGCTCCGCCTCAAGGAATCCACGTTTGCTCAGCAACGCTCGGAGACTCATCGTATGCGTGCTTGACTTCGAGCCACTTATTGAGCGCATCTTCGAGCTGCATCGCTTTTGCAAGCCGCTGTAGACGCGGCAAATTGAGGTCATCGAGATCGATGTCCAGCGGCGGCGCCGATAGGTTACTGCGTGGCGAGTTGGCCAAGTAGATCCAATGTAGCAGCGCAGCTTCAGGCGTTGCTCTGAGATAGCCATAAACATCGGCGAGCCGATCCGCTTCTCTTCCGGCCAGCAACACCGCCTCTGGGATTCCCCGAAAGTGAAACTGACCTGCCTGTGTCGATCGAGTGCCAAGAGAAGGCCTAACGGCGTCGAAAGAGAAGGGAACAACGGCAGTTGCAGCATCAGTGAAGTTGTTCCACGCACCGCAATCGCCAAGCACGGTCTGCAGAGAGACGATCGCGCCTGGCCGTAGCCACCCAGCTGCCTCAGTAAGCTCGGCCGGGGGCGTTGTCATTCTATTCAAGTACAACCCGCGAACGACCTTGATTAGTCGCTTCGCCGCAAGCGCATCAGTGATCCATCGCTCTAAGGAAGCGCGAGACAAGGTCGATTGTTCGTGGCGGGCCAGTCGAAACAGTGTTAATGTGTTGAGCACACGCGCAGCATTTGGCTCAGTGAGCCGCATCTCGAGCCGCGTGTCCCAATTCGCTTTTACAGCGATGGGCTTTGTTACGGTTGCGCGGTCCATTTCATCACCTCCTTTAAAATGCGATCCTTCATCGCACCATACTCACGTTCGGTAATGCGAGATCGCAGATCATCTGGAACCACGGGTAGCGTCTGTGATGTAAACATCTCCCAAGGCATGGCTTCCATCTTCTTTATTAGCTGATCAGCAACATCGTTGTATCTATCTTGGATAGCGGCAAGACCAGCTTCGCTTGGTCGCGCACCTTCGCCGATGAGTAAATCCAAATCATAGATATCGCGCGGAGCGATTCGGTTTTCATCGAGTAGCGCGTGCAGTTTCATCTCAACGAGTTTGTCGCTCTTGTAGACGTCAATGTATGAGCGGGCAGAGAAATTCTTGTCCCTCACTTGGAACAGTGACGACTCGACGTCATCCATCGAAATTTCGTGACGACGAGACACTTCAAGGGTGAGCTGAAACTCCTCGCCCTTTGGCCCTGCGGCGCGAATCTTCCAGCGCGCCACCGCGTCGGTTTGCTTGGGCTCAGAGACCTGGATTTTTTTGTAGCCACCGACGAAGGACTGCTCAATCGCTTTGCGGATCGACTTCACCAGGCTGTCCAGACCTCGCTTTGGGTCGTGGTCCAAATCGATGTCTTTCGTAAAGCGGGCGCTTTCGGTTCGAACCTTCATAGCCCCGCCGCCCTTCAAGATCAACTCGCCTGGCTGGCGTGCCTTGTAGATGGCCGCGAGTAGGCGTTCTTGAAAGGCATTTCTGACTTCTGTAAGAGAGTCCATGGGATATTCGTATTAAGTGCGTTAACTGCATTATAGCTGTTAACATACTTAATGCAACTAGATAGATCTGCCAGGCGCAGGCATCGGCTAGCGAGACGCTTGCTCCCGCCTTTGGCTATGACACTCTTCATTTAGGCGCCAGAGAAACTTGAACCGTGCTGAGCACGCAAGAGGCATATGCTTCCAATTGAAAGCATATGCCTACGAATAGAGGCAGCAGAGCGAGGCGAGAACTCCTCCTGGGGTTCATTAACGGGCGTGCCGTCAGAGCGCCTCGACAGGCTCAGTACGATAGAAGCAGTCCAGCAGGATAGCCTGCTCCAACATGTCGATGGAACGGATTTCCACGTTGTGACTGACGAAGAACTCGCGCCAGCCCTTGACGACGCCGAGCATGCTGTCGATGAGCGCCTGGGCTTCTTGGGTGGACAACCCGAAGGCGCCGCAATCCGACAGTAAGTTGTAGAGACTAGCGACCCGGCCGAATCGTCCGGCCTCCAACGCCAGGTCGTGAGCGTGCTCACGGATTGCGCGTTCCGGCCATGGCGGACAGCTGATCCGGTGATGGCGGACACCATCGGAGCGAAGCGACGCAAGCAGGTCGACTACTCTACCGACTGTTCGTCATGGTGGCCAGCCGGGTAGGTTCTGCGCATCGATTCCGGTGAGCGCAGCTCGATGCGATGGGCGTGATGCACGAGGCGGTCGAGGATGGCGTCGGCAACGCGCCCGCCGCCGAGATACTCATGCCAGTCGCTGATGGGGAGCTGGGCCGTCACGATGATTGCCCCGGCGCCGTAGCGTTCCTCAAGAGCTTCGAGCAGGTCTTGCTTTTCCCGGTCGGAAAGGCTGCCGAGACCGAAGTCATCGAGGACGATCACGGAGAGCTTGGCGAGGCGCTTGAGCAGTCGATCGTAGGTGCCCTCGGCACGGGCCTGGACGAAGAGGTTCAGGAGCATCGGCAGGCGCAGATACTGGACGGTGAAGCCCGCGCGACAGGCATGCTGGCCGAGGGCCTGGGCGACGAAGCTCTTGATCGTGGCGCTCGAGGCGCTCCTTGAGCGACTTGGCAAGTCCGAAGAGCTTCATGGCGTTCAACTTCTCGAGAGTCTGTTCAAGCAACATGTGATGGTTCCTGTGATTTGCTGATGTTTGGGTTCTGGTAATGCCGGAACGTGTTTGTGTTGATCTCCGTGTCTTCCTCCTATCCGCGCTGACATCTATTGGGCCTTATCCCGCTCGGGCAGCGCAGCGCGGCCGCCGCGGATCTGGCAGGAGCGCCCTACACTGTCCGCGGCGCGCATTGCCGGCGTCAGCTGTAGTACCGACGGCCGCGCACGTTCGCTGCGCCGAGTCCTGCGGTGGCGTCTGGGGTTTGCGCCTGATCAGGCAGCGGCGCGGTGTCCATCCGGCGCTTGAGGATGATCTTGACCGTGCGGTACTCTATCCGTATCCGCATCAACGCTTCGCGTCATGACTCAAGGCAGGAGCCGTATGCGGTAGTGCCGCACGTACGGATCTGTGCGGGGGGCGGGGAGCAATCTCCGTCCCTACCGCGACTACTCCGCCTTCCACTATGACGCTCCTCATTTAGGCGCCAGAGGGACTTGAACCCGGGCCGAGCACGCAAGAGGCATATGCTTCCAATTGAAAGCACATGCCTACGAATAGAAGCAACAGAGCGAGGCGAGAACTCCCTGCTGCCCCGGCTGCGTTCCTGCACGCCCGTTGAATGAGCCTTTCCTGGGGAGTCATTCCGCGAGCGTGCTGTCAGAGCGCCTCGACAGGCTCGGTACGATAGAAGCAGTCCGGCAGGATGGCCTGCTCCAACATGTCGATGGAACGGGCTTCCACGTTGTGTCTGACGAAGAACTCGCGCCAGCCCTTGACGACGCTGAGCATGTTGTCGATGAGCGCCTGGGCATCTTGGGTGGACAGCCCGAAGGCGCCGCAGTCCGACAGTAAGTTGTAGAGGCTGGCGACCCGGCCGAATCGTCCGGCCTCCAGCGCCAGGTCGCGGCGCTCCTTTGACACAAGTGGCACCGGCACGATGTCATAGGCTGGTGAGAGCCGCCAGCCGGAAAACGTGCGCAACAAGGCGTGGTTGCGCGGGTGATCGTCGTTATTGGTCACCATCGCGTTGAAGACCATGCGCATGAACAACTCGCGCCGATCCTCGTCGGGCTTGATGGACCACCGGCGCAGCTCGTCGGCCAGCAGACGATAAGACCATCGCTCGCGGCCAGTATAACCGTCTTCAGCGTCCAGAACCGTGAGGCCTGAGACCAGCCCGTGGCGTGCGTAGGCTTGGGCGTTTGAATTCCACTCGCGGTCAAAGCGCAACAGCAACAAGGCCTCGGCCTTGCCGACGGTTTCCAGACGGGCGCCACACACACGGAGGCCTGCCGCGCGAGCAAGCTCAAGAGTGGCGTACTCGATGCGCTGCATATTGTGCCGGTCCCGCTTCTCAGGCAGCTTGGCCAGGTAGATGTGCTGCTGGTCCTCCACAGTGACCTTCGGACGCGCGCCGCCCATGCTGGTGCCAGGCTCCAAGCGCTCCAGAATCTCGTGAGGCAGCTTGCCGGTCTCTTCCAGTTGTTCAGCGGCTTTGGTGAGTTCTTGCAGTTGGTGTGTACGGTTAAATGGTCGTGCAGGACCTGGGGGCGCTACGGAAAGACCGAAACGCAGGTTCCCGGCGCCATCGTCGGGTCCGTTGAGTAGGTACTCCATCTCAGTGATGTCAGCCTCGGGCCGCGCCAGACGGGCCTGGATGACGCGACGGCCCCAGGCGTCTGGACTGGCATCGCGCAGGGCACCCGGAATGCCCTTGAGCTTCGTGAAATACAGCGGCTTCGCCGAAAGAGACAGGTGGTAGGGGTCCAGCGCAATGACGTTCGGCCGTTCGAGATAGCGCTTGCCGTAGGTGAAGGTGCCCTGGAACGCGCCGGCGCCCACTTCACGGATTTTCAAAGAGGCGCACGGCACCCACTCGAAGGTGCCGGGCAGTTGGACATAGACGTAGCAGAATTCTTCTTGGACAGCCATGGAGGTTCCGTATCAAAAGTCGTTGTCGGGCGCACGCGCACGCACGCGCTGCGGCCGCCGGGCCGCTTCGAGGATCTTCCCGTGCTCATCGTCGTCCGGGTCGGCAACCGCACGAACCGTGTCGAGCAAGCCGAGTTTCCACAACACCGCCAACGTGAAGCCAATCGCCACACCGGGCTCGCCGTTCTCGATGCGGTACAGCGTGCGACGACCGATGCCGCAGGCTTTGGCCAACTCGTCCATATTCAAGCGCCGGCGCAGCCGGGCAATGCGGATGCGCCCGCCCAGCGACTCGACGGATTTCAGAACTTCCAAGGGAAGCGGCTGAGTGATTTCATGAGCCATATTTGACTCGCTATAGTGGTTAACAGGCCAAATTATGCCTGATTGCCAGCTGACCTGCAAATAATATCGGCCATATCTGACCCGCAATTTGAGAATGTGGGCCAGATATGGCCTGTTAGCGCGGAGCAACTTTGCCGTTCGGTGTGACGAGGACGGCCTCGTGATCCTCTCACGCGTCTGGGCATACGCAGCGCTCCGGCCAGGCGCTTCGATTTTCCCTGTATAGATGCCTTTTGCCTGTGCCACGCCATATCCTGTGAGTTCAGCAGATATTCGTGTAGTGCGATGGCACGTCAAGTCCATCCCAGATGAAACGGCCATCCAAGCTGCATTCGTTCATGCCCAACAAGGCGCCCCAGCGGACGGGTCGCTCGCTGAGCTTTGGCGTTAGGTGGCCCACAAAACGTGACGGACGCAGAGACCTATGACCAGTGGTATGAGACGCCGCGGGGTCGGTGGATCGGGCAGCGCGAGTTGGCGCTGCTCCTTGGAGAGCTACAACCTGGTTCAGGGGAGTCGCTTCTCGACGTTGGCTGTGGCACGGGTTTCTTCACGCGTGCCCTCGCTTCCGCGATAGGAGGCCCGGTCACCGGCGTCGATATCAATCCAGAATGGGTGGCGTATGCGCGCCGCCAGGGTGCCGGCAAAGCGTCCTATGTGATCGCGGACGCGCGCGCCTTGCCGTATGAAGCCGCAAGCTTCGACCTTGTCGTGTCGATCGCGGCACTATGTTTCATCGAGGAGGAACGGGCTGCGGTTCGCGAGATGGTCCGCGTTGCGGGTCGGCGGGTCGCGATCGGCCTGCTGAATCGTCGCAGCCTCCTTTGGCTTTGGAAGGGGAGACGTGGTGGTCGCGGGGCGTATGGAGGTGCTCGCTGGCACACAACCCGCGAGGCGGCCGACCTGTTCACGGGTCTGCCCGTGCGCCTTCTTCGAGTTCAGACCGCCATACATCTCCCGGGAGGCGGGCGGCTCGCGCGAATCCTGGAGCGCTTGTGGCCGCAGTGGGTTCACACTGGCGCGTTTATTCTTGTGGTGGCGGATACGGTTGCAGCCACCGATGCGCCACCTAACAACAGCATGCAGCGGACGGCGCTGTGCGCCGCCGCTGATGCCGAGCGTTAGGCGTCGCGGCAGTCAGACCTTATCGGTCAGCTTGTAGAACAGATTTTCCATCCGGGTGCGGTTGATGCCGGCGAGCTTGTAAGTCGCTACCACTTCGACCTTCGCCAGCAGATAGGTGGAGTCGTATTCGGCGTTGGCGATGCGTGTCTCCACCCTGCCGCCGGTCACGCCTACGCTAAGATGCAGCACTAATTATTGTAATACGACGCAGCATAACTATTGTTAATACAACAGCTGTCGCTGAAATGACTGTTGGGCAAGAATAGGATAAAAAGACATTCTCAGGCATGTGGTGGACCGCCCTCCCGCAGGGCTGCAACGAGGAATGGTCGATGAAGAATAAATACTGGGTGGCGGGGGCTTCTTGGGGCGGAGTAGATCATCAAGATACAAAGTGGATCGAACAGGGGTCTGGATGCTCGGATGGCAGAAAGGAAGTTAGTTGGAGGAAGCGTCAGAGATGAAATCGGGGAACAGAATTGCCATTAAGTGGATGAAAGGCCGGGGGCAAACCGGCATACGCAACATGCATCTCGGAATCATCAAGGGCGTCATTCTGGAAACGAACAAGATCATCTGCGCCGTGAACTGGGTCGCAACCAATCTGAAGAGAGATTTGTTGGAAAGCCGCGGTTGCTTCAAATCAATCCACGGTCCATTCGAGCATGACGCTTAGGTCCAGGAAGTTTTCTGTATGTAGAATGCCCAACAAGGCCATGCACGCGACCTGCGAAGACGCAGGCGCGTGAAGCTGTCCTGCAACTAACACTTCAATGGGTCTGCCAATGAGCGATCAGAAATTTTGCTGCAATTCCGCTACGGCGATCGAAAATGGAATCTCCTCCGCTGCTGATCATGATACGCACCGCCAGATCGTGCGGCAGGCCTACGCCGAAGTCGCCAAAGCCGACAGTGCCGGTGAGGGTTGCGGGGTGGCTGCCAGTTGCTGTGGCGTCAGTGACGACAGCGTAATCAACACCCTAATCTCCACTCGCCTCGGCTATAGCCAGGTAGATCTCGATTTGGCTCCTGCGGGTGCCGACATGGGCCTCGGCTGCGGCAACCCGAAGGCCATCGCGGCGCTCAAGCCAGGTGAGGTAGTGGTCGATCTGGGCGCTGGCGGCGGCTTTGATTGTTTCCTGGCAGCTCATGAGGTCGGTTCCGGCGGCCATGTCATTGGTGTGGATATGACACCGGATATGATCTCGAAGGCACGTGCCAACGCAGCAAAGGGGCGCTTCGATAACGTGGAATTCCGCCTTGGAGAAATCGAGCACTTGCCGATCGCCGACGCGACCGCCGACGTGATCATCTCCAATTGCGTGATCAATCTATCTCCCGATAAGCCCCGAGTATTCCGCGATGCCTTTCGTGTGCTCAAGCCGGGCGGACGACTGGCGATTTCCGATGTAGTTGCGACCGTCGAACTTCCTGTGGAAATGCGTAATGACGCGAGCCTCGTGGCCGGTTGTATGGGAAACGCATCCCTGATCGAGGATCTGGAAGCCATGATGCGCGCTGCCGGTTTTGAGTGCATCCGCATCCAACCGAAGGATGAATCCAAGGAATTCATTAAGGACTGGGCGCCTGAGCACAACATTACCGACTACGTCGTCTCCGCTACGATAGAGGCGATCAGACCACATAACCGCTCAACTTCATGCCGAGCTTCTTGATAGTAGGCATGCGTTGCGCGCGCAGGCTGGCACCGGTTTCGGTAGAGCCGGTGTTTTGCGCCAACGTGGACCCTCGTTCCAGACCGATGGCCTTTAATAGGTTATGTAAAATTTCGATGATCGGGGTGGAGTCTTTGCTCCAGGGGATACGCGCACCGGCGACCCGCAACTGGCCTCTTGCCACGCCGATCCTGACCGAGATCATGTCGTCATAGCAGCGATCCGCACTACACTGGACGAGAAGATGAGTAAGACAAAGTCATAAGCTAATTTTACAGTCTGCATTTCTGCAGGCCAAACGCCATTCCATTATTTCCGTATTCTAAGGAGCCATCGCATGACAGGTCCGGTCCATACCACGATCGATGTTCGCACTATTGCGCCGCATGAGCGTCATTCACACATTTTCTCATCCTTCGCTGCCTTGCCGGCCGGCGGTGCGATCGAGTTGGTGAACGACCACGATCCGCAGCCTTTGCACCGCCAGTTCAAGTCTGATTTCCACGGGCAGTTCACCTGGGACTATCTCGAGCAGGGCCCTGCTACCTGGCGTGTTCGCATCGCCAAGGAGGCGGGTAACTGCTGCGGTGGCTGCGGTGGATGAGTGAGAACACCATCGCGCTCTGGCATCTAGGCTTTCGCCCTTTTTATCTGCTGGCCGCGATATTCTCTGCAATGTCAGTGGGCTTGTGGGCGCTGCAGCTCGCCGGCCTACTGCCAAACGCCTATCTCGAAGGGTCGCTATGGCATGCGCACGAGATGCTGTTCGGCTTCACGCTGGCGGTCATTACGGGCTTCCTGTTCACCTCGGTACGTAACTGGAGCGGTCGGCCAACGCCGACCGGAGCCACGCTCGCTGCTATCGCAGCCCTCTGGGTTGCAGGGCGCGTGCTGGTGCTGACTCCTTGGGGCGTCGCGGCTGCGGTTGCGAACGTGGCATTCCCGCTGGTGGTCGCCTGGGGGATCGGTGTGCCGCTGTGGCAGGCTCGTAACCGGCGGAACTATTTCTTCGTTGGCCTGCTGGTGCTGATGTCTGCAGGCATCGCCTGCATTCATTTTGCCTGGCTCGGCATCGTTGCAGTGCCGCCCTGGGTCGGTGTGCAACTCGGACTCGATGTGATTCTGTTCATCATCGCCGTGATGGCCGGTCGCGTTGTGCCCATGTTTACCAACAACAGCGCGCCGGGGGCACGTGCGCGACGCTCCCTCTATGTCGAGCGTATGGCGCTGGGTGGCATACTCGCCCTACTGATTGCCGATCTGTTCGGACTTGGCGGTATACCGTTTGCTGGGCTTGCAGCCGCAGTCGCGATCATACACATTGTACGTCTTGCTCTGTGGAACACGCGGGTCACTTTACGCGTACCATTGCTGTGGGTGCTGCATCTCGCCTACGCATGGATTCCCGTGCACCTGCTGCTGCGCGCAACCGGCGAGATCATCGGGATAGTGCGCCCGCTGGCGGTACATGCGCTCACTATCGGGGCGATCGGTGGGCTCACCATCGGCATGATGGTGCGTACCGCTCGCGGCCATACGGGGCGGCTGCTGCTCGCCGATCACTTCGAAATCACTTGTTTCGTGCTGATAGCCGCTGCCGCGGTGATACGTGTGGTTGGTCCGCTGATCCTGCCGCAGCATTATCTGGCGAGCGTGTATATCGCAGCGACGCTATGGTCTGGCGGATTCCTGCTTTATGCAGTGCGCTACTGGCCGATCCTGATTCGTAGGCGGATAGACGGCGCAGCCGGCTGAGGCGAAGAAGCGTATCGCGGTGACGATACGTATCGTGGACCTGATACAACCAATCCATTTGCCGCCCGCCATCAAGAGACTCCGCTTGGACTCAGGCAAAAATCCGATCGGCCGGCAATGGGATTAGACAGATGAAATTACCTGGAGCGATCCATTGTCACAACGTCTGTCGTCGTAACAGTAGGCGTTGGAACCAAATCGGATCGCCCCTCGATTCCTCGTGCCTATATTCAGGCATGGAGCGCAAAGGCTCCATGGCCCGAGCATCCGTACATTCTCACAGCCAGTCATGGTCAGGTCTACGTAGCGGCGTGCTGCATCTGCATCGAACGGCAGCATCCGATCTTTAAACTGAAGTTCTTGTGAAGAAAGAGTAAATTTATTCGCAGGCTCAGATACTTAACCTGAGCCTGGGGTGCTCGCGCCTGGCTACACGGTGATCTTCTGCAACAACTCCAGTGCGCGCTGTTGTTTCGAGTTCGCGGTGGTCACCGCGGCGAACGTGGATGTCGACTCGCCGGGCAGCGCGGCGCGGCAGGTATTTCGCACGATCGTGGACAACTCCGCCAGGAGCGTTGAGAAGCTGTGGGCGGGCGTTGCGTCGGGAAGCCGACCCGTCAGGGCTTTGCGTTTCGCGGCCTCAGAGCGCTTCGCCGGCGCCACCGGATCGCGCGTGGCTTTGGCGGCCTGGTCTTCGTCCGCAAACAGCAGCTCGCGCCAGGCTTCGCGCATGTGCCATTCGATGTAGTAGGCCAGTACGCACAGCAGGATATGTGCGCGTACTCGCTCGGCGAGCCGATGATGGATCGGCCGGATGCGCAGATCCACGCTCTTCAGCGTTCGGAACGCGCGCTCTACTTGAGCCAACGATTTGTATTGGCGCACGCATTCGGCCGCGTCCATGATCTGGGCCGGGACGCTGGTGCGGATGACATAGAGCCCATCGAGGCGGGCTTCGGTTTCGATACCGTCGGTCTTGCGCTCGAAGCCGAAGAGATCCTCGCGGATATCGAGTGCGAAGTGCTTGGCCATCTTGTATTGATTGACTATGCGGCCAACCCGCACACCGATGTTATCTTGGCCTCGCAAGCGCCCCTTGGCCACGGACGCGCGGATCTTCTCGAGCTGCTTTTCGGTGGCGCACAACAGCTCTTCGCGCTTGTGTGCGCGCAGTTGCGCGAGCGCCGGGTTACGGCAGGCAACCAGGCGTTCACCGGGATAATCGGGGTGCTCAAGCTCGAACAGATTGCGCTCGTCGAACAGATCCAACTGCACATGTCCTTGGTTCACCAGCGTGCGGATGGAGGTGCTCTTGAGCGCGGTGATCCAGCGTACGCCTTGTTCATTCGTCAACGTATGGATGGCTTTCTGGGAGATCATGCCGCGATCACCCACCATCACCAGCTGCTCGACCCCAAACTCCTGCTTCAGCCGCGCGATTTCCGGCATCAGCGTTTGCGGGTCTGAGGTGTTGCCCTCGTAGACCGATACAGCGACCGGACAGCCCCGGCGGTCGGTGAGCAAGCCGTAGTTGACCTGCAGCATCCCCCGCTTACCGTCGCGGCTGTAGCCGAGTTTCGCCAGCGGGCAGGTGGTTCCCTCGAAATAGCTCGACGACAGGTCGTAGAGCACTACGCTGTCGGGACCCAGATGCCGCTGGGCCAGCTTTTTCTGGATCGCGCCCTGGCGCTCGAGCAGCCAGTCCATGGCGGCGTAGAGTTCCGTCTCGCTCGCATCCGCCACGCCGAAGTCCTGCGCGAGGGTGGTGGTGTGCCACCAGCGGGTGGTGGCGAGCTTGGTGCGCGGGCAGAGCACCCGGGCGGCCAGCATGGCCAGCACCAGATCGCGTTCGCGTGAGGGCTTCGTGCCCAGCAGTGAACTCAGGCGCAGCTTGGTCATGGCCAGGCGCACCGCCTCGACGTGGCCGTGTGCCTGCGATCCCACGACGTTGAACAGCGTCTGGAGTGGGTACAGGGGCTCACCCTTGAGAATCGCGCGCAAGGCATGGATCTGCTCATCGGTGAGGCTGGACAAGTTCGCGATCGTGCGCTTCCTGACCGTGTTTCCCTCGCGGAACGTCTCGCGCAGCAGGTAGGCGGGGCGGGACTTACGGTTGGGTACAACATCGATATGCATGCGCGTATTCTACGCTAAATTGGCCCCGTTGCAACTATTTACATGGGTACATATTTTGCGCAGAAAGACCACACAAGACTCGCAAGCCACTGATCCGCAACGGCTAACTAATTACCCAACGGGGGAATTCAGAAAGAACTTCGGTTTAAACGGGCCTAAAACATTCCGGGTAGGGGTTGACGGCAGCGACGAGTAACTTTAAGTTGCTTGTCGCTAGCAAGTAAAGTGACTCTTATGACAGTTCCAGCAAATTCCCCTCGGTGTCGGCAAGAAGGCCGCACTGCGTTCTTCGATCGCCTGCGCACAGAAACCGCGAGTGTTCTCGATGAACTCGAGTTTGCAGGCGCGACGCCCGCGGCCATTGCGCATGCGGCCGCCGGTGGAAGCTGCTACCCGGGAGCGCACGCACCATGATGCCGCGCGTCATCTTTCAGGATGAACACGAAACATTTCGCGACTCGGTCCGGCGCTTCTTCAAAGCCGAGATTGAACCGCAAGTGCCGCGTTGGCGCTCGCAGGGCTACGTCGATGCACAGGCGTTCAGGCGGCTCGGCGAGCAGGGCTATCTGTTGATGTGGGCGCCGGAGGCTTACGGCGGCTCGGGCAACGCCGATCTACGCTACGAGCAGATCGTGCAGGAAGAAAACGCCCGTCATGGCGACAGCGGATTCTATTTCAATCTGCATTCGATGATCGTTGCGCCTTATATCGCAATGCTGGGTACCGAAGAACAGCAGCAGCGCTATTTGCCGCCAGCCGTTCGCGGCGACTTGATTCTCGCCATCGCAATGACCGAGCCGGCGGCGGGCAGCGACCTCGCGGGGATGAAAGCACACGCCGAGGATTGTGGCGATCACTGGCTATTGAACGGCTCGAAGACCTATATCTCCAATGGCATACAAGCCGGCGCGGTAATCGTCGCTGCGCGTACCATACCGGAGTCGCGCACCGGTATGGGTTTGTTCATCGTGGATGCAGACGCGCCGGGGTTTCGACGCAGCCGCAGGCTTGAAAAGCTCGGGCTGGACGCGCAGGACACCGCGGAGTTGTTCTTCGACAATGTCAAAGTATCGAAGAGCAATGTGCTCGGTGATCCAACGCAGGGCTTTCGCAACATGGTTCGCTTCCTGGCAACCGAGCGGTTGATGGTTGCGATCAGCTCCGTAGCCCACGCGCAAGTCGCTTTCGACCTCACGCTCGATTTCGTCAAGGAGCGACGCGCCTTCGGCAGACCTATCGGTGCCCTGCAGAATACGCGCTTTCAGCTGGCGGATATGCGTGCGCGGCTCGACTCGACGCAGACTTTTGTCGATCAATGCGTTTTGCTGGCGAATGCCGGCCGACTGTCGGCAGAAGTGGCGAGCGAAGCAAAGCTGCTCGGCTCGGAGCTGGAGAATGAAGTGATCGACGCCTGTCTGCAGTTGCACGGCGGCATGGGCTATATGGAAGAACATCGCATCTCGCGCATGTACCGTGATGCGCGCGTCACCCGGATCTTCGCCGGCAGTAGTGAGATCATGAAAGAAATCATCAGTCGCGGACTAGGCCTGGATGACCGAAAACTCGTCTGATAAAGGATCACGGCCGAGCATCACCAAGGTTTCGCTCCGGAGGCGCAATGTACAGCTACAAATCCCCGATTCGTGACGTACGATTCTGCATGCAGGAAGTACTTGGCTTCGCATCCCACTACGCGTCGTTGCCGGCAGGTGCTGACGTCAGTCCGACTGACGTCGACGTGATCCTGAAGGCGGCGGGAAAATTTGCGGAAGAAGTGCTCGCCCCTTTGAATCACAGCGGTGACGAGGAGGGTGCGCACTTCGAGTATGGCAAGGTGCGTTCGCCGCAGGGCTTTGTAGATGCCTACAAACAGTATGTCGACGGTGGCTGGCCGAGGCTCGCGAATCCGGAAGAGCAAGGTGGCGAGACCGCACCGTACTCGCTCAAACTTGCGATGTCGGAGTTCATGCAGGCGGCCAATCATTCGTGGTGCATGTATGCGCTACTGAATGACGGTGCGATCAAGACGCTGATGAGTTTCGCCGATGCCAAATTGATCGAACACTTCGTCCCAAAGCTGGTCAGCGGCGAATGGCTAGGTACGATGTGTCTCACCGAGCCGCACTGCGGTTCGGATCTGAGCCAAATACGAACGCGGGCGGAGCCTCGCGACGATGGAAGTTACGCCGTTATCGGCACGAAAATCTTCATCAGCTCCGGCGAACAGGACTTCTCCGACAATATCGTGCATCTGGTGTTGGCCAGGCTGCCCGATGCGGTACCCGGTACGCGAGGAATCTCTTTGTTCGTGGTGCCGAAGATGGATGATCGGTCAGCATCAGGCAACGCCAACTCGCTGCGCTGTCTGTCGATCGAGCGCAAGATGGGTTTGCGAGCAAGTGCGACATGCGTAATGACTTTCGAGGGTGCACGGGGTTGGTTGGTCGGCGAGCCGGGCCGCGGATTGAACGCAATGTTCGCATTCATCAACAATTCGCGGCTTGGCACCGCTCAACAGGCACAAGCACATGCCGAAGGCGCATTTCAATCTGCGCTGGCGTATGCGCGGGAACGCCTGGCCGGCCGCTCGCCGCTCGCATCTGCGAGCGGCGGACCTTCGGCCTTGATCACGCACCCGGATATCCGTCGCATGCTGCTTACGCAGAAAGCCATCGCCGAGGGAGGGCGAGCGCTGGTGTTGTACTGTGCGAAATGGGTCGATCTGGCGGACAGCGGCGGCGCCGAGCAGCGTGCCAGTGCAGCGGAACGACTTGCCGTGCTTACTCCGATCGCCAAGGGAGCACTGTCGGAGTGGGCCGGCGAAGCGACCGATCTGGGCATCCAGATTCTCGGCGGGCATGGCTATATGAAGGAGTGGGGACTGGAACAGCGCGTTCGGGACGTACGCATTACGCGCATCTACGAGGGCACCACCGGTGTTCAAGGAATGGACCTGCTAGGGCGAAAACTGCTCGGGCCGCTGCGTCATGGACTGACTGATCTCAGCGACGAAATTCTGACCTTCTGTCGTCAGGTCACCGCCGCGGAGCTGAAGGTAATGATCGCTAGACTCACCGAGGCGGTGAAGACGTGGTTGGCGCTGACCGACCTGGCAGCAGAACGCAGCGCAGCCGATCCGGCCTTCGCCGGTTCGGTGGCAGTCGACTATTTGCTGCTGGCCGGTTATGTGAGTGTCGGCTACATGTTTATATTGTCGGCACAAGTTGCGAGTTCGAAACTTGCGGATGGAGCGACCGAGGAAGCGTTTTACCGTGCAAAAATTCAGACGGCGCAGTTCTACTTCGATAAGCTGTTGCCGAGAATCCATGCGCACGCCTCGAGCATCGCCAATGGCAGCGAATCGCTGACCGGGATGCCGGAGGCAAGTTTCGGGCTGGAAGTCTGAAGTCGGTAATTTGCCCACCCGCTAAACTACTCGTTGGAGTAGTCCCAACCCGCCGAGCCCTAGATAAGATTGATTCCGTAAATCAAGACGGCAGTCCCGACGATACGCACTGTGCAACGGTGCAGCTACGGAGACTGGAGTAGTTGTTGCGTTCATCAAGAGGGCGAAATGCAAGCCAATCGCGTACCACTCGGGTCGTCGGTCGTCTCCACACTCATCTTCGCCGCCGCGGTACCGCTGGTCGCGCAGGCTCAGGATGGTTCAAGCGGCGCGGTACTGGAGCAGATTATCGTCACGGCACAAAAGCGTGAAGAAAACCTGCAGACCGTGCCATTCTCGGTATCTGCTGTAAGCGGCGAATCGCTGGCGCGATTTCAGTATCAGGATCTAAAGAATCTCAACGGTCTAGTACCGAACGTGCAATTCACGCAAATGTCGAATGTGGGCCTGACGCTCGCACCCTCGATTCGCGGCATAGGCATCACCAACAATCCCGATCCCTATACCGGCACTGAAGTTGCAGTGGTCATAGATGGTGTCGTACAGGGTACACGCCTACTTGGATTATCGGATCAATTCGATATCGAACGTATCGAAGTTCTGCGTGGGCCGCAAGGCACGTTGTTTGGCGCCAATACGCTCGGCGGTGTAGTAAACATCGTCAGCCGGCAACCGACCGGCGAGTTCGGCGCCTACGGCAAGTTGACAGTCGGAAATTATGACGAGCGTAACGCCGCAGTCGCAGTGAACTTTCCCATCGTACAGGATGTACTGGCTGGAAAAGTGTCGTTGTCACAGCGTCAGCGCGACGGGTTCTACACCAATCTGTTCGACGGCTCCAATCTGATGTGGATCGATTCGAGCAAAGCACGTGCATACCTGTTGTTCACTCCCAACGACGACGTGCGCGCCACACTGATCGTCGGCCGCGACCGCGTCCGTAACGGCGCCGATGTTGCCGCCAATATTTCCTCGCCGGATGAGCTGTTCTGGCGTCCGGGCATCAGCCGCGACGTGAACTTCAATCTGTATAGCGATTCGCCGCACATCAATCGTGCCGATCTGAATACCTATACCTTGAACCTCGATTGGACCACTGGCATCGGTCAGCTGACGGCGATTGCCAACTACATGGACTTCAATGCCTTCAATATCCAGGACGTGGATGCCACTGCGGAATTCTTGATGAACGCCGGCCGGGATCTGGCGAGCCGTCAGTATTCTGCCGAGCTACGGCTGGCGAGCGACCTTGGCAACAGCGTCGAGCTGACGGTGGGTGCATTCTTCATGAATCTGCACTATGACGTGAATACCATGTCGATGGTGCATGCGTTCTCGCCGGACATCATCACTCAGCAGGATGTACGTAGTGACGAGGAAAGCGCGGCGCTGTTCGCCCAGTTGTATTGGAATGTGACCGATAAGTTGCGGCTGGGCGCAGGTCTACGCATGACCCGGATCGAGACCGATCTGCGATCGCTCAATAGCACACATCAAAATCCGAACCTGCATCCATTCTACTATGCACGCAATATTGCGGAATCCACGTTGATCGATGGCTTCGTCGCCAACGGCAGCGAGACCTGGACAGAGCCAGGCGGCAAATTGAGCGTCGACTACAAGATCGCGCCGGATGTGATGGTGTACGGTTACTACGCGCGCGGTTTCAAGTCGGGTGGTTTCAACGGCCGTATTACCGATCCGCTGGATATCGGGCCGTTCGAGCCTGAATACATCGATACGTTCGAAGTCGGCGTGCGTTCGGATTGGCTCGATCAGCGCTTGCGCGCCAACATCGGCGTATTCTACAGCAAGTGGGACGATATGCAGGTACCTCAGTCGGTGTTCCGCGGGAATCCGCCGGTGGCGTCGTCGACGATTCTCAACGCGGCATCGGCGAAATCACAGGGCGTCGAGCTGGAGCTGCAAGCGCTGCCGATCGATCATCTCCATATCAGCACGAGTATTGGTTACCTGGACGCCAAGTACGAAGATTTCAAGGATGCAGGCGTCGATTATTCAGGGCGTCCGACACCCTACGCGCCCCAGTGGACCGCATCGCTGACGGCATCATATGACTTCCAGTTGAATGCCGGCACGTTGACGCCATCGTTCCAGTACACGTTCAACGACGAGCGCTGGGCCGCATTCACGCAGTTCCCGGCGGAGCGTCTCGATAGCTACAACCTGGTCAATGCCAACATCAGCTTCACGCCGGTCGAAGGATCGTGGAAGGTGGCGTTATGGGCAACCAACCTGACTGATGAAAAGTATCTGTCGAGTTCGTTGACCGTGCCGCCGCTATTCTCCTTCGCATCATTCGGTGCGCCGCGTCAGTACGGCATCGACGTTACGTTCGATTTCTGATCGGCGTATCGTGACAGCAAAATCTTATATCGAGACGCTGCGCTCGCAGCGGGCGCAGCTGGTTGATCCAATACTGACCAAGCTACAGCTCGATAGACGCGGACTCGTGGCACTGGACCTTGCGCCTGGCGGTAATTCCCGCGAAACCTGGATCGTCACGATCCGCGACGGTGGGGAGTTGCGCAAGTTGGTGTTCCGCTGCGATCCGGATCATTGGATTCGTGCGCAGGAAATGGGTCGCGAGATCGACGGCTTGCTGCTCGCCGAGCGCGCTGGCGTACCGGCGCCGAAGCTGCTGCTCAGTTCGGATGATCTCGATATCGGCCGACCGTTCGTCATGACGGAGTATGTGCAAGGTACGAGCATTTCCCGCCGTATCCTGCGCGGCGAGGAATTTGCAGACGCCCGAAGGACATTCGCTGCCGACTGCGGCCGGATCCTCGCGAAGCTGCATAGTGCGATTGATGCGGCCAAGCACTGGCCGCATGAGGATTCGATGTGCGAACTGGAGCGTCATCGCGTCAATGCCGCGTATCCCAGTCCGGTGCTGGCGGCATCGCTGCACTGGCTGAACAAGCGGCGCCCGCCACCAGGCCGGCTGGCTCCTGTTCATCGCGACTTTCGCTTGGGAAATTTGATGATGACCCGTGACGGTATCGTTGCGGTGCTCGACTGGGAAACGTGTCACCTTTCCGATCCCTACGAGGACCTCGCGTGGCTGTGCTCGCGTGCATGGCGCTATGGCTCGGACCGCCCGGTCGGTGGCATCGGTGAGATGGATGAATTGCTCGCTTCATATTCGCAACATAGTGGCGAATCAATCGACATGCCGAGACTGCGCTGGTGGCAGGTATTTGCCGCCACTCGTTGGGGACTGGCCAGCGGCGCGCGCCCACGCGCCAGCTCTGCCGGCGACGCGATGGAAGAGGGCGCGATTGCACGGCAGGTGTGCAGGCAAGAACAGTATGTATTGCTCGAGTTGGAGGCTGCGCTATGAGCGGGATGGGCGAGTCTGTCATCGAGCCGCCTTGTGCAAGCGAGTTACTCGATCTGGTCGCAACTTTCCTAAGCGACGAGATCCGGCCGGCCATCGAGAACGAGAAACTGAACTTTCGCGTGGCTGTGGCGGCGAATCTATTGAAGATCGCCAAACGCGAATTCGAGAGCGCAGGTAGGTTCGAACCCGATGCAGACGGCTATCGAGTGACGCGAGAGATTCTCGATAATGCCGGCTCGTTGCGCGATTTTACGGATCAGCTGTTGCATGGTGAGCGAATCATCGAAGATCATGCAGTGTTCGAAATGCTGCGACGGTATGTAAACGAAAAGCTACACGTCGCATCGTCGCGCACTGACCTGAGTCTAGTAAATCAGCCCCTGTCGATGGGTGCCCGGTTACGTCAGTCGGCCGGCGTAATGGGCGACACCGTCGTAGTCCGCAGTATTCGCGGCATCGATGACTTCAGCGAGATCACCTGGCCGCAGCTCGATCACCGCTCCGATCGCGTCGCTGCGGCTCTGTTGCGAATGGACGTCGTGGCACGCCCTGCAACTATTCTACTGCTGACCCGCAACGCGGTCGATCACGCCGTATATGCCTATGGTGCGTGGAAGGCCGGGCAGACAGTGCTGTGTCTTTCGCCCATCACGGGTTCGGTCGAAGGTACGTCGATCCTGTCGCGGCTTGGGCGCACGATTTCAGTCGGCGCCAGGGTAAATTGGGATACCGGCGAATGTCTTATTCCTCTCGCGGACGGCGAGCCGACACCGGTACTGGCAGATTGTGTCGCCAATCCGATGTTGTTGGTTGCGACCGGTGGTTCGACCGGCATTCCCAAGCTCGTCGATGTGCTCGGCGCCGGACAATTCACGCCGGGTGCATTCCTCGGTGGGTTGAATCAGGCGCTCAAACGCCGGCCGCGTGCTAAGGCGTTCATCATGACGCCTCTCAGTCATGGCGCCGGGGCCGCGACTGCCTACATGGCCACGTTCGAAGAGTGTCAGGTAACCTCAATGGAAAAATTCGATGCCGACACTGCACTGTGGGCAATCGAACGGTTCGAGTTGGAACAGCTCACTATCGTGCCGACCATGATGCATCGGATGCTGCAGCGGCCGGGTTTCAGCGCCGAACGATTGCAGAGTATTCGCTCCATCGTACACACCGGCGGCAAAGCCGATCCGAACGACAAAGAGGCGTGGATGAACGCCATCGGTCCGGAGAAAGTGATCGAAGTGTGGGGATCGAGTGAAAGCGTAGGACATGCGTCCATCTCGGGCGAGGAGTGGTTACTGCATCGGGGCAGCGTCGGCAAGCCGATCAATTGCCGTGTGCGCATCCTCGATGAAGCTGGCAACGATCTGCCGGTCGGCGGCGCCGGTGAGATCTTTGTACAGCCGCTGATTCCGAAAGTGAATCTGGAGAGCAAGTACTACGGCTCGACACTCAAGATGAAGTCACGAGACGGGTATGTGAGCTTCGGCGACCTGGGTTACGTCGATGCTGACGGCTATTTATATATTTCGGGGCGAACCGACGATCTGATAATCACCGGCGGCGCCAACGTTTATCCTGACGAGGTGGAGATCGAGATCCGCCGGCTGCCGCACGTGGCCGATTGCGTCGTGGTGCCAAAGCCACATCCGGAACTGCATCAGTCGGTGCATGCCGTCATCGCAATGGAGCCGGGTACGGCTCCGATGACTCTGGAAGAGCTGCGTCATAGACTCGCCGGCTATCTCAGTCCCTACAAGATTCCGCGCAGTGTGGAGTATCGTGATGAGATGCCGCGTACCGATGCCGGCAAGATACGTCGCAGCAGCTATCGTCAAGCTACGACGAGATGATTTCTGGATGAGCTCATGACGAAATCTTTGACCGTTGGCAATCTGCATCCCGAAGACGACCACATGCACGCGGTGTCGGAGCATCCGTCGCACAACGAGAGCATGTTCTTCAATTTTTTCGATGATGCACTCGGCATGGGTGGTTTCGTCCGCATCGGCAATCGTCCCAACGAGGGATATGCCGAAATGACCTTCTGCGTGTTCCTGCCCAGCGGCGAATTGCTTATGCAGTGGGCCAAGCCGGCACTGCCGAGTAACGATGTATTCAGTGCGGCGGGCTTGAAATTCAAGGTTCTGGAAGCGGGACGTAGATTGTCGGTGTCTTACGTCGGCGAGGCGGTGCGTATCAAGGATCCGTTGGAGATGCGTCAGCCCGGCAAGGCGTTGCGCGGCAATCCATCGGTACCTACCCGACTCAAGCTGGATATCTCGGGTATGGGCCCCATGATCGGCGATAGAGACGGCACGTCGCCTGACGCGGTGATTTTTCTCGACGGCGTCGGTCATTATCAGCAGGTTATTGCCGCGATGGGCGAGTTGAGTGTCGGCGAGGACCTCTGGATGTTGAACGCTAGAGGTGTGCGCGATCATTCATGGGGGCCACGTCAGTGGCACAGTATCTTGCGTGATCGTTCACTGTGGATCTCGTTCGGCACCGATCTTACATTCATTGCTTGCAAAACCTGGCTCGACACTGAGCGGCCACCGGACGAAATGGGCTGCGTGATCGAGTATGACGAGGTCACGCCGCTGCGTTCGATCGGGATACACAGCCACTTCTTCGCCGATAGCTACTACCACGATCAGGTGGTACTAAAGGTGACGGACGTACGTGACCGGATCTTTACCATCGATGGCAAGGTGCTGGCGTACGTACCGCTGCGTCATCGCAAGGAAGGCAGGGAGACCGTGTACCTGGGTCAGGCCATGACTCGTTTTGAAATGAATGGACGGCAGACTCTGGGTCTGTCCGAATACTTCGATGCCGAATCGACGGTGGCGGCGCTGATCAGCCTGTCCCGGCGCGGCGAGTTCGTCGTCGAATGAGCGTGTGCGATGAAGCTGTCCGACAGCCAACGGCTGACGGCATCGTGCGCCGCTTACAGCTGCGCGACGAATCATGCCGACGGACAACTGCAGGCATCGTTATTTCATCCGAATGCGGTCGACGACGCCAGGGTGACATGCGCCGAAGGCTTGGTGATCGCACGGTGCTTTGCGCTCGATGGCCAACAGCCGTTTCGAGTTCTGGACCAGGTGTCTCATGCCGTTGACCAATGACATCAAGCTGAATATCTATCGCTACATGTATGCGGCGGAGCGCTGGGAGGCAACTCTGCTGAGACTCATCGAACAAGGCGTGGTCTCCGGTATCTATCATGCGGGCCGGGGCCATGAGGGAACCGAGGTCGGTGCGGTCTTTGCGCTCGACAAGAACGATTACCTGTTCTACGACCATCGCGGCTGCGGGCACTTGATTGCGAAGGGGGCCGACATGACCAGCCTGTACGGCGATTTTCTCGGTAATGAACTTGGCTCTACCCGGGGACTCGGAGCGGGTATCGTGCATGTGTGCGATCCCGACCTCGGCATCATGGGACAAAGCGGCACACTGGGACGCGGGCAACTGCTGGCGACCGGGGCAGCATTGAGCGCGAAGTTACGCGGGACCACGCAAGTGGCGATGCATTTCTTTGGTGATGGCTCCTCCAACCTGGGCACGTTTCATGAAGCCTGCAACGTCGCTGGAGCGTGGAAATTGCCGGTGGTGTTCATTGTACAGAACAACGGTTGGGCCGTGAGCGTGCCGATCGAATATTCCACCGCTGGTGGTGGTATTGCGCGACGTGCCGATGCCTATGCAATGCCGGGACTCGTGGTCGATGGCACCGACGCATTCGCAGTTTACGAAACGACGAGCATGGCTGTTGAGCGTGCGCGGCGGGGCGAAGGTCCAACGCTGATCGAAGCGAAGCTGGTGCGCATGCGCGGCCATTTCGAGGGTGATCCTGACCACTATCGACCCAAGGATGCGGATGCGCGGAAGGATCCGCTGGTGAGAACACGGCAGCGTCTGCTTGATGAAAAAGTGGCCGACGAGGCGCAACTGACGCAATTGGAAAGCACCGTAAAAGAATCGGTTCAGGCAGCGGTCGAGAGTGCACGGCGCGGCACGATGCCGGGTCGCAGCCGAATCTTCGAAGGCATATATGTCTGAGTTAACATCGACTTCCACTCGTATCATTACCATCGGCTCGGCGATTCGCGAAGCTCTTGCTGAAGAGATGCGCCGTGACGAACGCGTCTTCGTGATGGGCGAGGACGTCGCGAAATTCGGTGGTGTGTTCGGTGCGACTCGCGGCTTGCTGGATGAGTTCGGACCGAAGCGAATTTTCGATACGCCGATCTCGGAGATGTTTATCGTCGGCGGGGGCGTCGGCGCAGCACTCACTGGTTTGAGGCCGGTGGTCGAGCTGCAGTTCGCGGATTTCATCATGAATGCTGCCGACGAGATCATGGCGAAGATGGCTAAGTGGCGTTACATGCACGGCGGCCGGCTGACCGTGCCAATGGTGGTGCGTATGCCCGCCGGTGCCATGGGCGGTATGGGTGCGGAACATTCGCAATGTCCGGAAGCCCTGCTGCTGCAGGCTCCCGGTATCTACATCGTGATTCCGAGTACGCCCTACGATGCCAAGGGTCTGTTGAAGACTTCGATCCGCGACGACAATCCCGTATGCTTCTTCGAACACAAAGGTATGTATCAGACCGCCGGTGAGGTTCCAGCCGACGAATACACCATCCCTCTTGGTGTCGCCGACGTGAAGCGTGATGGCGGCGATGTTTCGGTGATCTGTTGGGGGCGCATGGTACAGATCGCACTCAAGGCGGCGGATGAAGCAGCCAGACGGGACATCGATGTCGAAGTGCTAGATCTCAGATGTCTGCGTCCTCTGGATGTAGATTCCATCCTCCGTACGGTGCGCAAGACCGGTCGCTTGATCATTTGCCACGAGGCCAGCAAGACCGGCGGCGCAGGTGCCGAGATCGCAGCCATCGTTGCCGAAGATGCACTCGATGCATTGGCCGCGCCGATTCGTCGTGTCTGCGGACCCGATGCTCCCATTCCGCAAAGTCAGCATCTGGAACGACTGTGGTTACCTGATTCCGAGGATTTGCTGACTGCCATTCAAGAAATCGTGAGCTGATATGCACGCACTGACCTTACCGCGGTTGGGCCAGACGATGGAGACCGGCCGCATCGTCGAATGGTTGATCGAGGAGGGCGCCGAGTACGTCGAAGGCGCGATCGTCTACTCCATCGAGACCGACAAGACCGTCCTGGAAGTACAGGCAACATTGCCGGGCAAGCTGTTGCGGAAGGTCGCGGCCGCGGATACGGAACTGCCGGTTGGAGCATTGGTCGGCGTTGCCGCGGATCCCGGCGAACAAGCCAGCATGGCGCAGGTGCAGAGTTTTATCGATGATAATAATGCCGTGGCTGCCGCTTCTGCCGCAAACGTAGCCGCAGTCGTCGCGAATGAACCGGAAACGACAGCGACGAAGCCGGCGGCTGCGATCCCCCGCGCCATGCCGCGCACCAAGAAGCTGGCAAGGGAACTCGGCGTCGAACTTGCCGCGATCGTCGCTCCCTCAGGTCCTGGTGGATTGATCACGGAGGACGATGTCCGGCGTTCCTGTCAATCGCTAGGCACGGATAGACCCCCGGATACTGTTGCGGCCGTGCCGATGAACCTGTCGGGTGCTCGTGCGCGCTCTGCAGTCGAGAAGACCATCGCTCGCCAGATGACACGCAGCTGGGCCGTTCCACAGTTCGCCCAGGACGTCGAGATCGACGCCGAAGCGTTGCTGGCGCGTCGTGGGCGGTTGCAGGCGGAAGGCCGTGATATTTCCCTGACCGCGCTGATGCTCGATGCGCTGGTCACAGCGCTCGGTTGTGTGCCCGAATGCAATGCTACGTTCGATGGTGAGGAACTCATTCAATCGAGCCGCATCGATGCCGCCATCGCGATCGCGACGCCTCGTGGGTTGCTGGTACCCGTGCTGCGTGACTGCAATGGCAGCGACTTCAACGCACGAACCGCCCGGCTCGCCCAGCTGACGATCCGCGCTCGCGAGGGCAATCTGCACCCGGACGAGATGAGTGGCGGCACCGTGACGCTGTCAAACCTGGGGGCGAGCCGGGTCGAGACTGGTGTACCTATCATTAACGCGCCACAAGTCTGCCTGGTATTCACCGGCGTCATCATCGACAAGCCCGTGGCCAGGAACGGCCAACTCACCATCGGCAAGCGCATGCATGTGGTGAACGTCTACGATCATCGTGTAATCGACGGCATCACAGGTTCGCGCTTCGTCGATGCACTTACTACGGCACTGACATCGTCATGATAAAGCGATTGATGGTGAGGCACGTCATAATTCCGAGAGAGAGGGCATGAGAAAGCCGCCCGACAAGGCGCCTCACCAAGCCTGGCTCGCGCTCGATCAGGAAGCCGTGCTCGAGCCGGCACTGCCCATCATCGATGCGCATCATCATCTCTGGTTGAATGGCTACGGCAAGCCGGTACCTTGGCAGCCGGATTATTGGCATGATGAGCACGCCAAGGACATCGGTTCCGGTCACGATGTGCTTGCAACCGTATTCGTCGAGTGTGGTTATGGCTATCGACAGGGCGGTGCGCCGGAGTTACGGCCGGTCGGCGAAACCGAGCAAATCGATCGATATGGCGGCGAGTTTCGGCAGCAGACCGGACTGAAGACTCAGGCCGCGGCAGCCATCGTCGGCTTTGCCGACTTGTGTCTGGGGGCGGCGGTGGATGCAGTGCTGGAAGCACACTTGCAGGCTTCGGATCGTTTCCGTGGTATCCGGCAGATCGTGAACTGGGATCCGAGCGAGGAAGTGCGTTATCCTGGCTTTACGATAGCTCCAGGACTGTTGCTCGATGATCGTTTCAACCGGGGTTTTGCGAGGTTGGCTCGCTATGGGCTGTCGTTTGATGCATGGTTGTTTCATCCGCAACTCGGTGAATTGGCGACGCTTGCACGGCGCTTTCCCGATACCACGATCGTACTCGACCATGCCGGTCGGCCGGTAGGCATCGGTCCTTATGCGACCAAGCGCGACGAGGTGCTCGCTTATTGGCGTGAACAAATATCGACACTGGCCCGGCTGCCCAATGTGTTCGTCAAGCTAGGCGGTTTCAACATGGAGCATGCCGGCATGCATTGGCACGAACGATCCCGGCCGCCGAGTTCGGATGAGTTATTGGCAGCCAACGCGGTGTACATCGACCACATCATCTCCGAATTCGGGCCGCAGCGTTGCATGTTCGAAAGCAATTTTCCGGTAGATAAAATTTCGTGTTCGTATCGGACGCTTTGGAACATGTACAAGAAGGCTACGCGCGGCTTGAACGCATCCGAGCGCGCGGCGATGTTCTATGGAACCGTGACGCACGTGTATCGACTCCGTCTCGGTTCGACCGCGATGTCGCAGGATATCGGCAAATAATCAGGCGTTTTCATGGTGTATTTAGCGACTAAGCTGCTGCAGAATCCTCAGCGATTCTGGAACGACGGCGACCGTTTTTCGCGAAACGCGCGCACTCCTTCCGTGAAATCCCGGCTGTGAGCAAGCACGGCCTGGGTATCGGCTTCCCACGCCAGGATGCTATCGAGGCTCATCGGTATGCGGCTCAGCGCCGCTTTGACCGCTGCGATCGTGCCGGGAGCGACCGATGCCAGCTGCTTCCCCATCGCGAGCGCCGTCTCCTGCACGGTGCCGCCTGGAACGCAGCGATCGATCAGCTTGCAGTCGAGCGCCTGCTGACCACGCACGACCTCGCCGAACATCATCATCTCGCGTGCTTTGGCAATGCCGACGCGCTGCGGCAAGCTCCATAGCAGTCCATAATCGGGGACCAGGCCGAGACGGGGAAAGACCGCGCAGAACGCGGTGTGTTCATCCGCAACGACGAAATCGCAGGCCATTGCGAGCGACAGGCCGGCACCATAGGCATTGCCTTCGACGGCGGCGATCACCGGCAACCGGCCGCCGATCACCGAGCGTACGGCCCGCTGGCCACGCAGCATCTCGTGGCGGAACTCCAGAGCGGGCGCGTCAAGCCCACCGATGTCGCCACCGGCGCAGAAGTGCCGGCCCCCGGACAACACGACGGCGCGCACCGTGGGCTCGTCCTGGAGCCCTGAGAACACTTCGGTCAACCCTAAATAAAGCTCCGGATTCAGGGCGTTACGCTTATCCGGCCGATTCATGATGACGCTCGCGACGGCGCCATGACGCTGTACTAGCACGGCTTCAGCCATGAGAGGCTCCGTAGATGAAATGAGAGGTTGACGACTGCAGTTCGGGACTTTAAGTTGCCTGCTGCCAGCAAGTAAAGTGCTCATGACAGCATCATCGACTACCTCGGGCAGGCGGCGCCAGGAAGACCGCACCGCGCTTTCCGACCGCCTGCTGAAAGAAGCGGCAGTGGCTCTTCTCAATGAACGCGGGCTTACGGGCACGACGCTTGCGGCTATCGGCCAGCGCGCCGGTTATTCGCGTGGTCTTGTCACGCATCGTTTCGGGACCAAGGCCGGGTTGTTTGCATACGTGCATGATACGGTGGCGGCCGCCTGGATCGCTCGTGTGCAGAGCGCGGTCGGCGAAAGCGTCGGCGTGGCTGCGCTTCACCGGGCTATCGAGGCATTACACGGCTTTATTCGCGACGAACCCGACGACGTCCGCGCCATGTATTTGCTTCGTTACGCGAGCATTGATCCAGGCGCGGAATATCGGGCAAACGTTGCCAAGGTCCACCGGGCGCAGCATCGTGATGTGCAAGCGTGGATAGAGCGCGGACAGGTTGGCACCGGTGCCGGTATCGACGGATCGATCGATGCGAATATCGCCGCCGAGTTGTTCTGCGCGGTCATCGACGGATTACTCTATCGCTGGCTGGTTACACCAACCATCTCTATAGATGTCCTGCATGAACGGTTGCACGACGTAGTACAGCAGGTGCTCACCGGTGCGCCGGCGTTTGCGTCATGACGTCATTAATTACGGGTGGAATTGAAATCATGTATCAGGGCCAATCGATTCGGCTGACGGCGTTGCAGGGTGGGCGAGTCGAACTATGTTTCGATCGGCAGGGCGACGCCATCAACAAGCTCGATGAGCGTGCCGTCCTCGAGTTGGCCGAAGTGTCTGCGTTGATCTCCAGCGATAGCAGTATCAGTGGTGTGCTCATCACCAGCGCCAAGGATGTGTTCATCGTCGGCGCGGATATCCTGGAGTTCGGTCGTTTGTTCCAACTGTCCGAGAGCGAACTGGCCGCGCACAACACGCGGCAGAACCGCTCATTCACGGCGCTCGAAGAGCTGCCCGTACCGACCGTGGCCGCCATCAACGGCTTTGCGCTGGGCGGTGGACTGGAAACGGCGCTTGCGGCGGACTTCCGCGTGATCTCGGCCCAGGCACAAATCGGGTTGCCGGAAGTCAAGCTCGGCTTGCTTCCAGGCTACGGCGGCACGGTACGACTGCCACGTATCGCCGGATTACAGACGGCTCTCGACTGGATCGTCTCCGGCACTCCTCAAAAAGCCGAAGCCGCTCTCGAAGATGGGGTCGTCGATGAACTCGCGGCTCCGGAATCGCTACGCGCAGCAGCTCTCGATTTGCTCGACAAGGCAGTCGCGGGTACGGCAAATTGGCACACACGGCGCGAGGCAAAACGCTCGGCCGTGCAGGAACCCTCCGTCGAGCGGCTGTTTGCGGAAGCAAAGAAGCAGGCCGCCAACGGCCCGAAACATCAACCCGCGGCGCTCATGGCCGTCGAACTGCTGGAAAATGCGCGGTTGCGGCCGCGCGATGAAGCGCTGGCGCTCGAATCGACCGCTTTCGCCAGGATCGCGAAAACCCAGGCGGCAGCTTCGCTGGTGCGCATCTTCCTCAACGAACAGGCAGTGAAAAAGCAGTCAAAGGCGCTGGCGCGCTTGGCGCAGCCGGTCAAGCGGACGGCCGTGCTGGGCGCCGGAATCATGGGGGGCGGCATCGCCTATACGGCTGCATTCAATTCTGTTTCGGTCGTGCTGAAGGATATTCAGCAGAAACAACTCGGTCTGGGCATCGGTGAAGTTCGCAAGCAGCTCGGCAAGCAGATCAAAAGTGGACGTATCACGCAGCAGCAGGCTGATGAAATGCTGGCTTCGATCCAGTCGCAGCTCGACTACTCGAGATTCAATGAAGTCGATATCGCAATCGAAGCCGTGGTCGAGGATATCAAGATCAAACATTCGGTACTCGCCCAGCTGGAGCGGGAGGTCGGCACCGGGACCGTGATTGCCTCGAATACATCCAGTCTGCGCATCGACGACCTGGCGCGGTCGCTCTCCCGCCCGGAGAATTTCGCAGGCATGCATTTCTTCAATCCCGTGCCGTCCATGCCGCTAGTGGAAGTGATCCGCGGCACGCATACCAGCGATGCAGCCGTCGCCAAGGTAGTGGGATTCGCGCTGACGATGAGGAAGACGCCCATCGTGGTCCGCGATGGAGCGGGGTTCCTGGTCAATCGCATCATCACTCCTTACATGCAGGCTTTCGGCAAGCTGCTCGCGGACGGCGAGGATTTCGTTCGCATCGACACGGTCATGGAGGCGTTCGGCTGGCCCATGGGCCCGGCCTATCTCAACGATGTGATCGGCATGGATACCGCCCTGCACGTGAGCAGGATCATTTCGAGTGCGTTCGGCGATCGCATGGCGCGCACTTGGGAGGATCCTCTGGAGATCATGGTCGCCAACGGCCGGCTCGGCCAGAAGAATGGGCTGGGTTTCTATCGTTACGAAACCGATCCGAACGGCCGTCCGAGGAAGAGTCCCGCACCGGAGGCACACGAGCTGCTGTCGAAGATGCAAACGAGCGGACCGCGGGTGTTCGGCGATGACCAGATCGTCGAGCGCATGATGCTGCCGCTCGTCTTCGAAGCCGTTCGCAGCCTCGATGAAGGCGTGGTTGCCAGCGCGGCCGAGCTCGACATGGCCTTGTTGCTGGGTATCGGTCTGCCCCAATATCTGGGCGGCGCTTTGCAGTATGCGGATTGGTCAGGCGTACCCCGATTACTCGAGTTGTCGTGCAAGTATCGCGAACTGGGACCGCAATACGAAGCGCCGGGAAGCTTGTATCACATGGCCACGCAGCAAAAACGTTTCTATCCAGAGGCATAATGCCCGACCATGAATCGCCTACCAGTGACGCGCGCTTCTGCCCGGAGGTTTGAGGGAGATTAGAAACTTTCCGTGCCCGGCTGCCGTCTCATAAAGGCGAGCATACGCTGAGCGGTACCGAAGAGGTTGTGTCGTGGCGACTAGCGATTCGACATCGAGCAGCAGGCGGATAGCGGGGATAGAGGCGCGCAGCGACGCGGAGCCTCTCATCGAGGGCTCGCTGTTGCGCCTGAGTCCGCCGCGGCCTTTGTCGGGAATCATCCCGCGCACCCGGCTGCTGAGCCGGATCGTCGCGGATCGCGCCATGCCGGTAGTGATCATCCAGGCACCCGCCGGCCATGGCAAGTCCACCCTGATGCAGCAGGCTTACGCCGACTGCGAACGCCGACTGATCTGTACCGGCTGGCTGACCTTACACGATTCGGATAACGATCCAACCCGCCTGATCCGTACCCTGCACGCGTTGCTGGAACAGCTTGCGCATTCGAATGGTCATCGCCGCCGGGGTAATTTCGAGGATCCGCAGCGGGCGGCTGGCCGCGGCTCACGGGCGGATTGGATGCTCGGCCGGCTGATCAGATTGCAACAGCCGGTGACGCTGTTCATCGATGAATTCCAGGTGTTATCCAGTTCCGAAGCGCTCGGCTTGTTTCATGATCTGCTCGCATCCCTGCCACCTGGTGTGCGGATGCTCATCGGCTCGCGTACGCTGCCCGAGGTCGGTTTGTCCCGCCTTCTGATCGCGGAGCAGGCGGAGATCGTTACGCCCGCCGATCTGCTGTTCACGCGACAGGAGATGAAGGATTTCTTCGCCACATTCGATACCCATCTGTCGGTGCACGAAATCGACGTGATCCATCAGCGTACCGAGGGCTGGCCCGCGGCCGTCCAGTTGTATCGACTATCCCTGGCAAACGCTGAGGCGCGCAAATCGCTCGGTGATATCAACGCTTTTCAGCCGTGGCAGTTGACCGAATATCTGACAGATAACGTGCTGTCCATTCATCCGCACGACGTGCAGAGGTTCTTCCTGGAGACATCGCCGCTGGTGCGCATGTCGGGGCCGTTGTGCGATGCCATCATGGGACGCGCGGACTCGCGCGAGCTGCTGGCCAAGTTGGAGGAATCCGGCTTATTCGTGCGCAGCCTCGACGTGTCGCTGCAGTGGTTCCAATATCACTCGCTGTTTGCCGGCTTTTTGCGGGCGCAATTGCATCGAACTGCGCCAGCGCGCGAGCACGAGGTGCATGCATTGGCTGCTGCATGGTTCAGAGACAACGGTCACCTGGAAGATGCGATCGTGCATGCGCTAGCGATTCAGGATTACGCGTTCGCTACCGAATGCCTGGAGACCTGGTCGGGCCGACTGGTCATGCAGGGCAATCTGCTGACCATCGAGCGCTGGTTCAACTGCCTGCCTCCCGAGTACACCCGGCGTCGGCCCAAGCTGTTGGTGCGAATCGCCTGGGCGCTCGGCTTCATGCGCAGACATCAACCATTGGCGGAGGTGTTGGCGCTGCTCGATGCGTATCCCGACGCTTCGCAGAGCGTAGTGCGTTCCATGATCTGCATTCTCAAGGACGACATCATGGGTGCCAAGGCGTACGCCGAGGAATCGGCTGCGCGCGGCCATGGCATGGACCCGTTTTCCCGTTTCGAGGCTGGAGCGACCGCGATCTTGCAAGGCCATCTGGCCCTGTTCTCGGGCGAACTGGATCTGGCACGTGATTTTCTAGTCGTTGGTCGGACTTGCGGCAAGCAGGCGGATTCCGCCTTCACCGTGCTCGGTTCGCTGGCGACCGCAGCGGTGAATCTTACCATTCAGGGCCGGTTGAGCGAAGCCATCGAGCTGTTGAGCGATGCGCCTGCGGATGCCTGCCTGACCCTGGATCAGTCAGTGGCATCAGCCGCCTATGCGGCGTCTTACATCTACGTGCTCTATCAGAGCAATCAGCTCGATGCGGCACGAAAATTGTTCGAGCAATCGTTCGAAGTGATCGCCGGCGCGGCGCAGGTGGATTTCCTTGCCATTGCCTGTGTGTCGATGATTCGGTTGCACGATGCGCAGGGTAACGAAGCACGTGCCAGCGCTTTGCTGGAAGAAGCGGAGATTGCCGGTCACGCCGGCAATTTGCCTCGTCTGGTTCGACTGCTGGCGTGGGAACGGGTCAGGCGCGCCATCCTCGCGGGCGACATAGAGCGTGCCGCAGCCATGGCTGCGCGCATCGACGATGCTACCAACCCCGTGCCGGCCGGCTGGTGTCCGTTTTCGGAGGAAACCGAAGGTGCGTCCATTAATCGCATTCGAGTTGCGATGCATCAAGGCCGCGACGAGGAGGTGCAGTCGTTACTGAGGAGCGAGCTGCATTTGGCCGTCGGGCAAGGCCGGGCGCATCGGCTCATCAAGCTGCTGTTGTTGCAGGCCATCGCTCAATATCGCCGGAACAATACGAGCGGCGCGTTCGACAGTCTGCGCGAAGCGTTGCAACTCGCGCGCACTGGCTACATTCGCGTATTTCTCGATGAAGGTGCGCCGGCGATCGAGTTGCTCACGGCCGCGCACAAACAGGAGCTACACAACATCCCCCGTTGGGCCGCTTCGGTCGCGCCGCATGCCGGCGCCGCGGAAAATATGATCGAGTCGTTGCTGATCCTGGCCGGTGCCCCACCGTTGCATGCGAAAGATCCAGAACCGGCAGGTCTCAGCGAGCCGCTGTCGAGCCGCGAAACCGAGATCGTGACGTTGCTGGCGCGCGGCATGTTCAATCGCGAGATTGGCGAGCGCTTGTTCATTTCCGAGAATACGGTCAAGTTTCATCTGAAAAATATCTACGCGAAACTTGGCGTCAAGAGCCGCAGCCAGGCCATCCACCGGCTCAGGGTCGGCCTGCCGGCTTGACGTGGATCGTCAGTTGACCCCTCTTCGAACTACTCGTTGGAGTAGTCCCTATCTAGCGTGCCTTTGCTAACGTCGGCCCCGGCAGGAATGCGCCGGGATTCCGCCGCCGGAGCCGAACGACCGGTGATCTACGAAGCGGTGAATACGGCGCCAGATGCACCAGTGAATGCTACGGATCGATCGAAGAGGAACGGCGGGTGGAAGATTTTCGCGAGCTAGGCAAGCGGCTGTCGAATTGGGGCCGCTGGGGAGCCGACGACGAAAAAGGCACGACCAACTTCATCACGCCGGAAGCCATCGTGGCCGCCGCGCTGCTGATTCGCACCGGCAAGGTATTCGACCTGGGCGTGCCGTTCGGTCCCGATGGACCGCAGAGCGGCGCTGGCGGCCGCATCAACCCCATCCTGCTGGTATCCGAGACGGGGCAGGATCAGGCTCACTTTCCGGGTGCGTTCCACTATGCCGACGACTATATTTTCATGCCGCTCCAGGCAGCCTCGCAGTGGGATGCGATCGCGCATGTTCACTATGACGGCAAGCTATACAACGGCTTTCCCGCGAACACGATTTCACCGCACGGCGCGAAGCGTTGCTCGATCGAACAGCAGGGTAAGGGTATCACCGGTCGCGGCGTGCTGCTTGACATCGCACGTCATCGCGACGTCGAATGGATGCAGGTCGGCGATATGATCACGCCGGAAGAGCTCGATGCATGTGCCGCAAAGCAAGGTGTGCAGGTCCGCTCCGGCGACATCCTGCACATCCGCACCGGCTGGTGGAAAAAATTTGTGGTGGAGAAGAACCGGGAGGAATGGCTGAAGGGCGAACCGGGTATCGGGCTGGCATGTTGTGAGTGGCTGAGCCGACATGAAATCGCCGCAGTGTGTTGTGACAATATCGCCGTCGAGGCATTGCCTGGCGAAACCGATAAGGAGATCCTGCCGGTGCATATGGTGCTGCTGCGGGACATGGGCATGACTCTGGGCGAGATCCTGAACTTTGAAGAGCTGGCCGAGGATTGCGCGCGCGATGGCATCTACGAATTTTTCTTCTGCGGCCCGCCCATCAAATTTCAGAGGGCACTGGGTTCACCCATCAATCCCCTCGCCATCAAATAGGCGCTCTGCGAACGGCCGTTCGCAGGAATACGGTGACGAATATGAGCCAGATGAATCGGCCGTTGTCGATGGGAGCGTGGCGATGTGCGGTAATTCTTCAGTGTCCGCTAGACTCAATCTGAATATCGACAGCGAGTTCGTCGCCGCATGAACGCGCTCGATGAGCTGCTTGCCAAGCAACGGCTGGCGGAGCTGGTCGCTGCCTATAGCCGTGCGGCGGATCGTGCCGACGAGCGGTTGCTGGCGTCATTGTTTCATGCCGATGCAGTGTGCGACTCCGGCGTCATTCGCGCCGAGGGCAAGGAGTTCGCGCGCCGCTTCGTAGCCTGGACTCGGGAGTATGCCGCCGCGCTTTCTCATTGCGCGTGCAGTTCATGGTTCGCCGTCGATGGAGATCATGCGACTGGCGAGACCTATGTGCTGGCGATGTGCCGTCTCCACGGGCATCACGGCGGCGGGCAGTCGTTGGTGGCCGGGCGTTATCTAGATCGTTTCGAGCGGCGCGCCGGCGAGTGGAAATTCAGCTCACGACGTTTCGTGGTTGATTGTGAACAGCCGCCGGGTGCGAACGCAGCCGAGGCAATGCGGCCTGAAGAAGCAACCCGGCCGCTGCGCGGCAGCTTCAAGCCCACAGATCCGGTTTGATGTCCCTGATCGGTGCTTCTGATTGATGCCTCGAGGGTGCGTGTTCGTCACCGCGCGCCGATGCACGACTGAACAACACTTGCCGACGAGTAGTCATCGGTATCTTGGAACATAAACTTCCGTGCCGGCGGTTCGATACCTCGATTCGTCGGATTTCGGAAAACCGAATATCCAGTTCATCACGGTACGAAGGTGCAGCACGAAGCTGCGTCGATACTCACAGCCTGTGGGTATATCCATATAAGGAAGGGATTTTTTACGGCTGTTTCATTACGCCGGTGATTTGCGTACCCTTGTGCCGTTAAAGCAAACCACTCCCAGGAGGGCACCATGGATTTTTCGACGTGGTATACATCCTTCAGTGAGTCGGTAGGTGGTTATCTGCCCGGAATTCTGGGTGCTTTGGCTATCCTGCTGGTTGGCTGGATCGTGGCATTGATCGGCCGCGCACTGGCGCGCAAGGCGCTGGGTGCGCTGCATCTGAATCAAAAGTTAGCGGCACAGGTGCAGGCAAAGTTCGATCTAGAGCGCACTATTGCCTCCATCGTCTTCTGGATCATTTTCCTGTTTGCACTGATCGGGATGTTCAATGTGCTGCGCATCGACAGTGTATCGGGCCCGTTGTCCGCGCTGGCGGCATCGGTAATGTTGTATCTGCCGCGCGTGTTGCTGGCGGCGGCGCTGATCCTGGTGGCATGGCTGCTGGCGACGATCGTGCGCACGATCGTTGACAAGGCTCTTGCCGCCACACATCTGGACGACAGTCTGTCAAAGGCTGCGGGAGTGAAGCCCATTGCCGAATCAGCGGGTCAGGTCGTGTACTGGCTGGTGATCCTGCTGTTTCTGCCGGCCATCGTCGGGGCGTTGCAGATCGAAGGTTTGATGGTGCCGCTCATGGAAATGAGCCGGAAGCTGCTGTCGGCCTTGCCGGACATCATCGCGGCACTGGCGATCGGCGGTATAGGCTGGCTGATCGCCAGCGTGTTGCGTGGTTTGGTCACCAGCCTGCTGGCTACCTCGGGCGTCGATCGCTTCGGTGATTCACGTGAGGGTGTACGCGGCGTACAGATATCGCAGCTGGGCGGTACGCTGGTCTTCATCCTGGTGATCGTACCGGCGTTGATCGCGGCGCTGGATGCGTTGAAGATCGAGGTCATCTCCGATCCGGCACGCGATATGCTGCGCATGTTCATGACGGCCATTCCCAACATTCTGGCCGCCGCTGCCATCCTGGCCATCGCCTGGTTCATCGGCCGCTTCGTTTCCGGACTGGTGTCGCGGCTGCTGCTCAACCTAGGCTTCGACCGCCTGCCGGAGCGCCTGGGCTTGCCGCAAGCCTTCCCGGCAGCCGGAGAGGCGGCATCGAATGCCGCACAGGCGGAGGGCAGCGCACCCGATGCCTGCGGCACGCCTTCCGCGCTGGCGGGCAGCATCGCGTTCTTTTTTGTGATGCTGTTCGCGACGGTCGAGGCTGCGCATCGGCTCGGATTCACTGGGGTGCGGGATCTGCTGGAGACTTTCATCGGATTTGGTGCCGACATCCTGGTCGGCCTGGTGATTCTTGCCATTGGACAATGGCTCGCGAGTCTGGCCGCGACCGCAATCAGGCGGACGGGACGCAGCTACAGCGAGCTGATGTCCACCATTGCGCGCGTCGCAATCCTGGGGTTGGTCATCGCCATGGGCCTGCGTGCAATGGGTATTGCCGACCAGATCGTCAATCTGGCTTTCGGCCTGGTATTGGGCGCCGTCGCCGTAGCCTTCGCGATCGCCTTCGGGGTCGGCGGGCGGGAGTCCGCAGGCCGTCTCGCCCGGCATTGGGTCGATCGGTATCTGGAGCAGCGCGACAGTCCCGACAGGAAATGAAGCCGGCGATGCAGCCAAGGCGTTGCCCCGCCACGGACGGGGAACGGCAAAAACAGTAGCCGCACCGAAGGTCGATGGGGATCGAATAAGGCTCCCTCGTTCCAGGAGGGAGCCGGCCCCAGCTTCGAACATGCACTTCCGGATCGGATTTGGTGCTGACATCCTGACCGGTCTGCCGATATTGGGCGCCATCGCTATTGCCTTTGCGATCGCCTTACGCAGACAGCGCTGCGTAATTCTGCCGAGTGCGACTTGCAGCGCAGTTCCCCCTCTGGATTTTACATAGCCTAGGCATATCTCTAAGCTCCTGGGGTGCCGTCGTTCCCGGTTTCATTGCATCCTTCGACCCAAGTTCCATGCCGATGACTTGCCGCAACGCTACTTCCAACCGGATGTTCAGCCGACTACTGGTGCTGCTTGGAACCGCTGTGGCACTGCTACCCATTGCCGTGGATGCCAAGGATGCTGACGACGCGGCGGCTGCCAAGACCAGCAAGCATTTCGTGCGTCCGGTAGAGCTGGAGCCGGATATAGCATTCTGGCGGCGCATCTATACTGAAGTGACGACCCAGGGCGGCCTGATCCATGATCCCGACAATCTGGCTGTCGTCTATTCGGTCATGAAGTTTCCCTTGGATCTGGCGCCGAGGCAGCGCTCGAAGCAGATCGAGGAGGAGAAAAAAAAATATACCCGCATCCTGGAGCGCCTGGCGGCAGGGGTCGATGATCTGACTACGGAAGAACGGCGCGTCCAAGCGCTGTGGCCGAAAGACACGCGCCGGGCACGCTATGCCCGTGCGGCCGCGGCAGTGCGCTTCCAGCTGGGTCAGGCCGATCGATTCCGGGAAGGCCTGGTGCGTTCAGGCGCCTGGCATGATCATATCGCTGCAACATTCGAGCGCATGGGATTGCCGCGCGAACTGGCGGCGCTGCCCCATGTGGAATCGTCCTTCAATCCCTATGCTTATTCAAAGGTCGGCGCGGCGGGCATGTGGCAGTTCATGCCCGGTACCGGCAAGCGTTTCCTGCGTATCGATGCGGCGATCGACGAGCGTCTCGACCCTTACCGTTCCACCGAGGCGGCAGCTAAGTTCCTGGAGCAGAACTATCTCATCCTGGGCAGCTGGCCGCTGGCGCTGACCGCCTACAATCATGGTCCCGGCGGCATGCGCCGCGCCAAGGAACAGCTCGGTACCAGCGACATCACGACGATCGTGCGCAGGTACAACAGCCGCAGCTTCGGCTTCGCGTCGCGCAATTTCTATGTCGCGTTCCTGGCGGCATTGGAAATCGACGCCGATCCGGAGCGTTTCCTGGGTAGTGTCCGTCGCAATTCGCCGGACAACAGCAAGGTCGTGACGATGCCGCATTACGTGCCGGCTAGCCAGCTGTTGCTGGTGTTGAAGCTGGAGCGCGAGGAGTTGCAGCTTCTGAACCCATCGTTGCTGCCGTCCGTCTGGAACGGCGCGCGACACGTGCCGCGCGGCTACGAATTGCGCGTGCCGGCAAGACTGGATCTCGCTGCCATGCTGGAACGCATCTCGCAAGGGCCGCACTTCGACGCGCAGGTCGTGGATACCACGCATCGGGTGCGCAGCGGCGAGACGCTGTCCGCCATCGCTTCACGTCATCGTGTGAGCATGGCGCAACTCGCCAGCCTGAACAATTTGCGCAGTCCCTATCCCATACGGGTTGGGCAGGTGCTGACCTTGCCGGATCGTGCGGGCGCAGCCGCTGCCGTATCGGTTGCAGCCCGCCCGGCGCCGAAGCAGGCACCGATAGAATCTGTCGCGGCGGTTTTGCCGCCGCTGGCGCAGGTGCCGGCGGAGTCTGTTGCTGCAGTCTTGCCGGCGCAGGGTTCATCGGATGTCGGCGAGGCGGCCGAACCGGAGTCGGAGTTCGAGGCCGAAGCGATCGGCCCGGCCCTGGTGCCCGGTACCCAGGCGGCGGCGTCTGCGGATCCAAGCGATTACAGTGTGCATTCCGATCGCAGGATCCTGGTGCAGGCGGCGGAAACACTGGGCCACTACGCCGACTGGCTGGAGGTGCGCGCCGGCGAGTTGCGCAAGCTCAATCGCATGTCCGCGGCGGCACCTGTCATCGTCGGGCATAAACTCAAGCTCGATTTTTCACGAGTTTCACCGGAGCGCTTCGAAGCCAGGCGCGTGGAGCATCACCGCCAGTTGCAGGAGGTGTTTTTCACGAAATACCGCATCAAGGACACGGTGGCCCACACGATCAAACCTGGCGAATCGGTCTGGATACTGGCGCAGCAACGTTACGGCATCCCGATCTGGCTGCTGCGGCAATACAATCCTGATCTGGAACTGGGTTCGATTCGACCGGGCACGCGCTTGATCATCCCGGTGTTGGAGCCGGCGGGAACCCCGCAAGCAATCGTGGAAACCTCCATGGCCTCACATGCCTCATGATGTCGTTCCTTCCCCATTCAACCTTGCCGATTCGACGATCCCTTGCATGTCTGCGATCGATGACGCTGATCATGGCGTCGTTGATCTTGCCGATCATGAGCCTGGGGGGGTGCTCGACCGCGCGCGGCTACGAGGGTGGACAGCGCGCGGCCGGTGAAGTTGCCCGTATCAGCGGCGATTTTCGCGTGACGGCCGGAGCACCGCTGAGCGTCATCCTGCGGCAGGTGGATGAGCAGGTACTGAGCGTAGGCGAGCGCAGCGTGGATGTGTTGCCGGGCGAGCACCGGCTGCTGGTCGACTGCCGGATCGCCGAAACCGGCAGCGTTTCACGCCACGCGCTTGACGTGACCGTCCTCCCGGGCCGGCGTTACAAGTTGCGTGCGGAACTGGCCCCCGGTCTGCGTGAATGTACCGCGGTGATCTTGGCCCCAGTGCACTGATCTCATCCGGTAACTGATCGTATAATCCCATGGTGTTCGATGCTTCATCCACGATCCAGCTCATGATTCCGAGCGCCATGCCCTATCGTCCGTGTTCCTCGTTCGGATCCAGGCTCCGGCGGTCTTGCGCCAAGGCGGGCCGGATTACCGCGGCGGCCTCTCGTCCAGGAAATGCCCTGGCATGGAGCGTGATGGCGGTGCTGGGGCTGTTCTCCGGCCTTGACGCCGGTGCCCAGGCACTGCAGGCAGACGCCTCTTCGATGAATGCCGTGGCCGATATCAGGAGCGGTTTCTCAGACAGTCCGGCCATGGCGGCGTTGTCGATTCCAGCTTCGTCCTCGGCATGGAATTCGTCTGCGGCATCCAGGCCCGCTTCCATCGGCACGGACTCCGGCTTAGGCCCCGGGGCACTTGCCGACGCGGAGGCTGCCCTGCCGCAGGCCGATCGGGTATTGGTGGACAAGGCTGATCGGAGACTGTATTTGCTGCGTAAAGGCGATGTGTTGCGCGCCTACAAGGTTTCTTTGGGATTGCGGCCGGAAGGCCACAAGCAGTTCGAGGGGGACTTTCGCACACCGGAGGGGGTGTATCGCTTGACCCGCCGCAATCCGAACAGCGAATATTTTCTGTCGATCCAGGTCGACTATCCGAATGCGCAGGATCAAGCTCGCGCTCGACGCCGGGGATTGAGTCCCGGCGGAGCGATCATGATCCACGGTGAACCGAATGCGCCACGCAAGCCGCGGGACTATTACGCCAATGTCGATTGGACGGAAGGTTGCATTGCCGTGTCCAATTCCGACATGGTCGAAATCTGGTTGATGACGCCGCCTGATACGCCGATCGAGATCCGGCCCTGAACAACATGGCGTATCGTTCGATGACGATTGCTGCAACGACTGCAGTCGGCGTGCGAGTTTCACGAAAACAATGAGTGCAAATCATGGGTTCGGCCCGATGAGTTTCATACCGTGAGTTCGACTGGCCACGACCGGCGTCAATCGGGATCGGTAACCCAGATCGACTCCGAGGAGGAGTTGGTGGATGCGCGCATCGCCCCGCTGGGCAGCCTGGAGAATCTATCGCAGCGCGAAGTCGAACAGATCCTGAACGCGGGGCGCGGTGATGTCTATGCGCTGTTCCGCCGCTGCGCACTGGCCGTGTTGTCCTCCGGGCTCGAAACCGACGATATACGCGATATCTTCGAGCGTTACAGGGATTTTGATATCCGGTTGGGGCGGCAGGCCTGGGGTGTGAAGTTGGAACTGAAGAACGCACCCGCCAATGCCTTCGTCGATGGGCAGATGATCCGCGGCATCACCGAGCATCTGTTCGCGGTGCTGCGCGATATCGTCTATATCCATGATGCCATCCTGGGCACACAGCGTTTCGACCTGGAGGACTCCTACAGCATCACGAATGCCGTCTACCACATCCTGCGCAACGCGCGCATCCTCGACTACAAGGGCCGGCCGAATCTGGTTGTATGCTGGGGCGGACATTCGATCACTGCCGTGGAGTATGACTACACCAAACGCGTCGGCTATGAACTGGGGCTGCGGGCGTTGAACATCTGCACCGGCTGCGGGCCGGGTGCCATGAAGGGACCCATGAAGGGGGCCACGATCGGACATTCCAAGCAGCGAATCCGCGATGGGCGTTATATCGGTATGACCGAGCCCGGGATCATTGCCGCCGAGCCGCCGAATCCGATCGTGAATCAGCTGGTGATCATGCCTGATATCGAAAAGCGCCTGGAAGCGTTCGTGCGCTGCGCGCATGCCATCGTTGTATTTCCCGGTGGAGCCGGGACGGCGGAGGAGATCCTGTATCTGCTGGGCATCCTGCTGGCCCCTGAGAATGCGGACTTGCCCTTGCCGGTTGTTTTCACCGGTCCTCCCTCGGCCGCCGAGTATTTTGGCCACATCGACCGGTTCATCGGTGCGACGCTCGGATCCGCCGCACAACGGCGTTATAAGCTTATCATCGGCGATCCTGCTCAAGTTGCGCGCGAGATAGCGCACGGCGTGGACGCTGTGCGGGAATTCCGGCGTGCTCGCAGCGATGCCTGGAATTATAACTGGCTGCTGAAGATCCCGCTGGCGTTCCAGCAGCCTTTCGAGCCCACCCATGAGGCGATGGCGACGCTGGAATTACACCGCGGCTTGCCGGCGCACATCATGGCCGCAAATCTGCGCAGGGCTTTCTCAGGCATCGTGACGGGTAACGTCAAGGAGCAGGGTATTCGGTCGATCGATACGTTCGGGCCATATGTTTTGCGAGGCGACAAGAAGATCATGGGCTTGCTGGATGAACTGCTGGCGGCATTCGCTGCGCAGCGTCGTATGAAGCTTGCCGGAGAGTATCGGCCCTGCTACCGGCTGGTCGCATGAATACGATGGTCATTGTCTATCGTTTCACTTTGCCGGATTCGCGCGAGCGAGTATTCGAGCTGGAAATGGATCGCGACACTGCGCTACTGGCACCGATAGCGGCTCCCGAGCCGCCGGCGTGGACCGAGCTTGCGTTCAACCAGTGCCAAGGCTGTCCGTTGCAGGTCGCAGAGCATTCGCATTGTCCGGCGGCCCTGCATCTGTCCGGCGTCATCGACGGTTTCACGGATCTCGTGTCCTACGACAAGGTACGTGTCACCGTGGAAAGCGAAGAGCGTTCGGTCGTTGCGACCTTGTCTGCGCAGCAGGCACTGGCGTCGCTGATGGGGCTTATCATGGCTTCCAGCGGTTGCCCGCGGACTGCTGTTTTTCGTCCCATGGCGCGCTTTCATTTGCCGTTTTCCAGCGAGTCCGAAACCGCCTATCGCGTGGCCTCGATGTATCTGGTGGCGCAGCATTTCATTGCCCGTAGCGGCGGTCCGGCGGATTTTGCGCTGGATGACCTGGAAGGTGTCTATCGCGGCGTGCATGCTGTCAATCGGGGCATGGCACAGCGCCTGCGTGCGGCGAGCCGGCAGGATGCAATCGTGAATGCCGTGGTGCTGCTGGATGTCTACAGCAGCCTTGTTCCCGCGGCGATCCACGATCTCCTGGATGAAATCAAGCCGGCATTCGCGGCACTGCTGCTGCCGGATTCCTCGACAGTGGCTTAGTGCCTACAGTGGCTTAGTGCTTGTAGCCGGCACTCGCAAGGCGGAAAGTCCTGCGCGCGTGCTTTCAATAATCGATAACGGATCTGTCAAATCGGCGTGCGATGCAGGCCGATATGTGACGTAACTCAATCGCAACCACGCCGTTCATTGCGATACCTGTCGCAATACGACGACGGCGTCGAGCGGCTGTGATGCAGTTCCTCTCCTGTCGTGAGGGCGTGTCGATACCGTGCCTATCATAGGAGAGCACACCATGACCGAACCCAAGATCGATGAACTGAGCTCGACCGGCAGGCATCGTGCCTGGACCCGGGAATCGTTCGGGTCAATCGTGCGCGCCGGCGCACCCAGGGAGGCTCAGCGCAGCTGGATCGATCGCAAGCAGACGGTCAATTCGCGTCACGCCGCCATTACACGTTCCTTGAGCAGCTGGTCGAGTTACAAGAGCTGGACCGACAAGGTTCGCCACAGCTGGGACAAGGACAAGGATAAGGATAAGAAGGGCGGATAGCAGCCAGAGTCATCATGCGACTGGCTCGGTGCAGTGTCGGAGCAACTGCGTGGCACTCATCATGTTTCAGTGGCGTTTCAGCAGCCGGTGCAGGAAGGTGCGGGCAGGAGGAGGCGCTTCCGCCGCTGGGGTAGACGATGCTTCGTCCGTCGAGTCGTTTACCGATGCGAGTGGGAGGGTGATTGGAAACTGTGTCGCCGGGAGCGGCGTATCGACTCGGGAAGTGACTGCCGGCGTGCCCGCCTCGATAGGCAACGCGGTACGCCGCGACAGCCAGCCCAGCAGCGGCAGCCATTGATCCAGGTCTTCGCGAACGGTGTAAGGCTTCATTTCGAAAAGACCTGCGCCCGATTCCGCGGTACGGATATAGTTCTGCGAATCACGCAGGGTGGCAACGACCGGAATGCGCAAGGTCTCCAGAAATTGCAGTAGTGACGCATAGACCAGGGTATTCTTCTTGACCCGGTTGGCGATGATTGCGATGCGATGTTCATTACGGCGAATCTTGGCGGTCAGCAACAGATCGGAAATGCACTTCGTCGCCGCATGGATATCGATGTGGGAGGGCAGCACCGGCACCAGTACAGCCGTGGCGTTGTGCGTGATTTCCGGCAGCCGCTGGGGTTCCAGCGCCGCGGGCGTATCGATGACCAGGCGCTGCGTCTCGGGCGGTATGCGTGTAGCAAAGCTGCGTGTCACACGTGTATTACGCTCGAAACCGGCGATACCATGGATGATGGGCTGCTCCATGGTGCGTTTCTTGAGCCAGTGCATGCTGGAGCCTTGTGTATCCAGGTCCATCAGCGTCGGATTGAGGCCCTGAACCGCAAAATAGCTGGCCAGATTGGTGGCAATGGTGGATTTACCGGAACCACCCTTGGGATTCAGGATGACGATTTTTTGCATACGAGGCCCGCGAGGTCGTCGACAATCAGCCTACGCATCTCCCGCCTGACGTACAAGCCAGCAGCCCCCGGTGTACAAGCCGGCAGTCATAGAGGCCGGGAGTGCCGGCGGAAGAACCCCAATGTACGACGGCACAAGGATCGGAAGCGTGATCGTCTTCACCACCGAGGCGTCTCCCGGAGCCGGGCGACCTGGCCGGATCAGCCTGCCTGTGAGCCGGCTCACGGCGCGTCGGCCGGGACGCGAATAGATTCTTGAACATGGAAATCCTGCTACTTTGGGCAGACAACCTCGATGATGCCATCGGCGCCCTGCGCCACTATGGGCCGCGCATCATGGAGCTGCTAGTCGCGCTCGTGCTGTTCGTGGCCACCGGTATCGGCCTGTTACTGGCGCCGTCGCCGGTTCTGGCGGTGGTGGGATGCGCCGTCGTGACCGAAGTCGTTCGCCGCCGTCGCCTGCGGGCATGGGCGGCGCATAGGCCGATCAGCCCGTACGAGGACGGCTGCCGCTGAGGCGAAGCGCCTTCGTGGGTATTGCGGAGGGGCTCCTCGCTCCGCCGGTGTACCAGTCTTCGTTCCTCGGGGGGGCTTCGCCCGAGTTCCGGCCCATGCTCGCCGTTACAGGCGTCCAGACCTTGAAACACGGCGCAAGAACCCCATACGCCCTTGCGCCGCCCGATATCACCGGCAATCAATCCGGCAGGCGGTGGCCCTTCGGCCTTGAGTTCTATCCAGCCCTTGAACCGGGTCGTTGTGATCGGCAGGGCATGTTATTTCGACGGAGCATGAGCGATGAGTGACGCTAGCGCAGCGCAGGCCCAAGCACAAACCCAAGCACAAACGATGGGATTCCAGACGGAGGTCAAGCAGCTGCTCAAGCTGATGATCCATTCGTTATACAGTCATAAGGAAATTTTCCTGCGCGAGTTGATTTCGAACGCTTCCGATGCCTGCGACAAGCTGCGTTTCGAGGCGTTGGCAAAACCTGAGCTACTGGAAGGCGATGCCGAATTCGCGATCACCATCGATACGGATGATAAGGCGCATACCATCTCCATCAGCGATAACGGCATCGGGCTGACGCGTGAGGAGGCGATCGAGCATCTGGGGACGATCGCGAAGTCCGGCACGGCGGAGTTCCTGTCGCGCTTGACGGGCGACCAAAAGAAGGATTCGCAGTTGATCGGCCAGTTCGGCGTGGGTTTCTATTCGTCATTCATCGTGGCCGATCGGGTCGAGGTGTTTTCACGGCGGGCCGGTCAGCCGCCCCAGGCCGGCGTGCATTGGGAATCCCGCGGCGACGGCGAGTTCACGATATCCAACGTGGAATTGCCCGATCACGGCACGAAGATCGTGTTGCATCTGAAGGAGGGTGAACATGAGTTCGCCGATGGGTATCGGATCCGGGCACTGATACGCAAGTATTCCGACCACATTGCGTTCGCGGTACGCATGCGCAAGGAGGCAGCGGCGGTCGAGGATCAGGCGAAAGATGCCGAAGCGACGAGCGAGGCCACTTCTGCCGCTGAGACACAGTATGAAACGATCAATCATGCCCAGGCCCTGTGGACGCGGCCACGTACCGAAGTAAAGGACGAGGAATACGCGGAGTTCTATCGTCATGTCACTCATGATTTCACGGATCCGCTGGCCTGGTCCCATGGCAAGGTGGAAGGCAAGAAAGAGTACACCAGCCTGCTCTATATCCCGGCACGCGCGCCGTTCGACCTGTGGCATCGCGAAGCGGCCCGCGGCCTGAAGCTTTACGTGCGGCGCGTATTCATCATGGACGATGCCGAGCAGTTCTTGCCGTTGTACCTGCGCTTCGTGAAAGGCGTGGTGGACTGCGCCGATCTGCCTTTGAATATTTCCCGCGAAATGCTGCAGCAGGACCCGGCTATCGACACGATACGTACCGGCCTGACACGCCGCGTCCTGGACTTGCTGGCGAAGCTTGCCAAAGATGAGCCGCAGAAATACGCAACATTCTGGAAGGAATTCGGCAGTGTGCTGAAGGAAGGTCCGGCAGAGGATCACGCGAACCGTGAACGTGTCGCCAAGCTGTTGCGTTTTTCCAGCACGTTGGCGGACAGGGAGGAACAGGACGTATCGCTGGAGGACTATGTCGGGCGCATGAAGTCGGACCAGAAAGAGATTTACTACGTGACCGCCGAAACGTTCGGTGCGGCCCGATCCAGTCCCCATCTTGAGGTGTTGCGCAAGAAAGGTATCGAAGTTCTGCTGCTGTCGGACCGGGTCGATGAATGGCTGACCGATCATTTGCGCGAATTCGACGGCAAGAGTCTACGCAATGTGGCACGTGGTGAGCTGGACTTGGCGGCGGTCCAGTCCGATGAGGAAAAACAGACGCGCGAGTCGCTCTCCAAGGAGCATGCCGCACTGGTGGAACGGGTAAAAAAGGCGTTGGAGACACAGGTCGATGATGTCCGCGTGACCGCCAGGCTCGCGGATTCACCCGCCTGCCTGGTGTTGGGGGAGCATGATCTGGGTGCACAAATGCGACGCATCCTGGAAGCCGCCGGTCAGAAGGCGCCGGCAGCGAAGCCGACGCTGGAGATCAATCCCGCTCATCCTCTCTTGCAGCGTATGGAAGCAACGGCAGATGAAACCACGTTCAACGATCTGTCACTGCTGCTGTTCGAGCAGTCGACCCTGGCCGAAGGCGGCCAATTGGCGGAGCCCGCCGCCTTTGTGCAGCGCTTGAACCGGTTGCTGCTCTCCCAGGGTTGATTTACCCCGGGCTGATTTACCCCGGGTAGATTTACCCGGGGTTGATTTGCCGAGACGGTCATGCCGCCGCGCTGCCGGCCGGATCGTTATCCCACCTCCGGATTGATGGCGTAGGTGCCGGTGATGCGGGCTTCGGCGAGCACGAAGGGGCGAATCGCCTCCAGGGTCTGCGGACCGGTGAAATCACCCTCGACTGGCGCCCGTTCGCAGCTCAGGGCGTACAGGGTGAAGTGGTAGCGATGTCGGCGCATGTCGTTCCAGGGTGGACAGGGTCCATCATAGCCGCGATAGGTGCCGGCCATGTCGGGATCGTTCGCGAACCAGCTGGTGTAGTCGTTCACGCCCTGGCGTGAACCTTGGGGGCCGTGCAACCGCTTCTTGCCGCCCGCGACGATGCCGTCCGAGCATTCGCCCGCGGCGATTTCCGACGTGGCGGGTGGAATATCGACCATGATCCAGTGATAGAAATCCGCCCGCGGCAGATTGGACGGCACAACCCGTCCCTCCTGGTTGACATCGTCCGGCCGGGTCGGGGCGTCTACGTCGACGCAGATGAGCGCGAAGGACCGGGTCGGTGCCGGGGCGCCGGTCCACGCCAGTTGCGGATTATGATTCGCGGCGAGACGTACATGCAGATGGCGATCCGGCGCACCGAAGGCAAATTGCTCCGGGATAGGCTGATCGTGCTGAAAACTGCTGGAGGTGAGCTTCATGGTTTGTGCTCTTGTGAGTTAAGGACAAATTTTCATAATGATCCTGGCAGTGCCGGGAAGTTTCTTTAACGGTGCCACATTCGCTACTCTGCCGCCATGGCTATCGTCCGCACACATCCTCTTGTCGAGACTTTGAACATTCCCGGTCCCGCCGGCGTGCTGGAATCGATCATTGATCTACCCGTCGATTCCTCAGCATCATCTGTACCGACTGGACCGCGAGCCGCGATTCTTTGCCACCCGCATCCCTTACACGGCGGAATGATGACCAACAAGGTGGTTCACATATTGGCGAAGGCCTTCAACGATTTTGGCATCACGGCAGTGCGTTTCAACTATCGCGGCGTAGGGGGAAGTGCCGGTCGGTATGATGAGGGCGCCGGAGAAACCGACGACGCGCTGGCGGTCATGGACTGGGCTGTACGGCGCTGGCCGGGTGTACGGCTGTGGCTCGGCGGCTTCTCTTTTGGCGGCGGAGTGGCGATCCGGGCGGCGAGCGCCCGGAGGATCGAGGGCTTGGTCACTGTCGCACCGGCGATTCGTGAGGCCGGCGTACCAGCCGGCGATGCGCTGCGCATGCCCTGGCTCTTGATCCAGGGCGATCAGGACGAACTGGTGGATGCGAGGGATGTTCAGGAGTGGGCTGCGGGGCTGCCCTTTCCGCCGCAAATCGCACTGCTGCCCGGTGTCGGTCATTTCTTTCATGGACGGCTGGCTGAGCTACGATCCGTGGTACTGGATTGGCTGAAGGCAGGGCTGGATTCATCGCCTCCCGAGGCAGCCGGCTAAGACATGATCGCGCAACTTAGAAGAATTCTTGGCGGCGAGCCCGCGGTGGAGCGTGTACTGGAAGGCCGCGAGCCGCCGGAGTTGACGATCGCGGCGTTACTGGTGGAATTGACACGTTCTGATTTTACAACTTCACAGGTGGAGTTGGATGAAGTCAGGCGGTTGTTGATGGAGCGCTTCGGTCTTGAGGAAACCGCAGTACAGGCGCTGGTCGCGGACGCCTCGGCGCGCGCGGATCGTGCTGTTTCACTGCATGAGTTCACTCATCGACTGAACCGCGAACTTGCCGATTCCGACAAGCTGGAGATGATCGAGATGCTCTGGCGGGTCAGTCTGGCCGATGGACATCTCGACAAGCATGAGGAACAGCTCATCAAGCGGATCGCCGGGCTGTTGCATGTGTCGGATCGCGACCGCGTCCGGTTGAAGTTGAAGGTTCTGGAGGGGCAGGCGTAGCGCCTGACCGGAATAGGGCGGTGCCGGGATGGGACGGGGAGACTACGCTGCGGCGAGGTGAAAGACCCCCGGAGCGATGCGCCCCGGAGGCGAATACCGAAGAGCGGCTTAGTTCACCATTTCCTTCAGATTCTTCAGGGCGGCAATGCGGACTTTCTTGCTGGCGGGTTTTGCCTTGAAGACCATTTTTTCGCCGGTGAAGGGGTTCAATCCTTCGCGTGCCTTGGTCGCGGGCTTCTTGACGACTTTCATTTTCAGCAGACCTGGCAGGGTGAACAGACCGGCACTTTTCAGACTGCGCTTGACGACCACATTGAGTGAATCGAACACCTCGGCAATTTGTTTTTTGGCCAGTCCGGTGTCCTTGGAAATGTGGGCGAGGATCTCCGACTTCGTCGGTGCCGCATTCTTTTTTGCCATTCTAGTAAATCTCCTGTAACGAGTGACGAGACGCGCCGGCTGCCGTCTGTACCAAGAGGGCGCAGTCGCGGAGAAGCTGGACGCGCGGGAAAATAGCACAAGATTTGCCGCGGAATAAGCAGCCCACTGACTTTTTACCGCTTTTTTACTGCTTTTTTGTCTCTCGATGTGCGGGCGGCAAGCGGTGTCACCCGCAAGCCCCGCCGTCGCTGAACTACGCCCCGGGACACCGGATGATTTCTGTCGCCGCCGCACGGCCAGATCTCAGGTAAGCGCGATATTCAGTGCCTGAAGGCCGATGATCACGAACAAGGCCGATAGATCGATACCGCCGAGGGGAGGGAGTACTCTGCGCACGGGACGCAGCAAGGGTTCGCACAGGCTGGACAACAATGCCGCCGCCGGACTGTAGGTGCTCGGTGCGACCCAGCTGAGCAGCACATGCAGCAGCAGTGCGAACGTATAGAATTGCAGCACCGTGGTGATCAGGCTCAGGGCCACGACATATACGAATTGCGATGACGCCCTGATCCAGGGGTAGGCTCCCAGCAGCCACAAGATGGCCGTCGCGGCGACTTGCACGATGATCAAGGCCAGGATCGAAGCGGTATCGATCTTGCCGATCGGCGGCAGCAGGCGGCGCAGCGGCAGGACCAGGGGATTGGTCAAGCGGATGACGGCTTGCGAGAGCTGATTGCGTGCGTCGGCGCGTACCAGAGGCAGCAACACCCGCAGCAGGAACACGGTGACGAGCAACACCTGCAAGAGCGTACGGACGATGAATATGATGGCTTCCATGGCGGGATGTCGGACTGCAGTACGCTGAATAGAATAATCGATGGTCGTTACGAATGGGTGCGTCGCAAAGGATGCGCCCATACCGGTCGACCCATACTTGGTCGAATGGCCGCGCACTTCATCCAATACCGTGATCCGGTGTCGGAGTCCAGTGCCGATACGATGCCTACCCGGCAAGCTCCTCGGCGAGCTGTGCCGAACGGCGGGCCGCCGCGGCCACGGCTGTTGCCATGATGCCGCGGAAATCACTCGCTTCCAGATGTTTGAGCGCCGCCTCCGTCGTGCCGCCCTTGGAGGTCACCTGCTCGCGCAGCGTGGCTGCGGATTCACGCGCGACACGCGCCATCATGCTGGCTCCGTAAGCGGTCTCGATGGCGAGCTTGCGGCTGATTTCCTCCGGCAGGCCGAGCGACTGCCCCGCCTGTTGCAGGCTTTCGATCAAGAGAAAAAAATATGCCGGTCCGCTGCCTGATATCGCCGTGACTGCGTCGAGGTCTTCCTCGCGTTCCAGCCACAGCACCGTGCCGACGGCGCCCAGTACCTGTTCCGCCAACTCGCGCTGCGTTGCGGCGACCTCATGTGTCGCATACATGCCGGTGACGCCGCAGCCCTGCATGGCGGGACGGTTGGGCATGCAGCGCACCACCGGCAGGCCGCCGACCCAGCGTTGCAGATCGCGCGAGTGCACGCCGGCGGCGATCGAGATCAGCAGGGGCCGCCGCCGTGCCAGCACATCGCGCAGTTCGGCGCTTACCGAGGCGAGATCCTGCGGCTTGACGGCGAACAGGACCGTGTCCGCTTCTGCGGCGGCGGCTGGATTGGACGACGTGGTGCGAATGCCAAAACGAGTCCGCAGGGCTTGCAATTGTTCGGGCACGCGATCCGCCACAATGATCCGTCCGGCCGGCATACCGCGAGCGATCAGGCCGCCGATCAGGCTGGCCGCCATATTGCCGCCACCGATGAACGCCAGTATGCCGGGCGCGATCGCCGGGATCTGCGGCTGCGCGGGCGCGGGGGGATTCGGTGCTTGCCGGGTTACCGGTTGGCCGGAAGGAGTATGGTTCATCGCCGTTTCCGCTTGCCGAATAATGCACTGCCGATTCTCACCCACGTCGCACCGGCGGCGACTGCCGCTTCGAGATCCGCCGACATGCCCATCGACAAGGTATCGAGTTCGAAGCCTTGCTGGATCAGCCGCCGGCGATGCTCCGCCAGGATCGTAAACATCGCCTGCTGCGCCTCGAATGTTTCGTGCGGCGGAGGAATGCACATCAGCCCCCGCAATCTCAGCCTGGGCAGTTCACCGATACTGTGCGCCAGCGGGGCCAGCGCCTCGGGTGTCACTCCCCCCTTGCCCGATTCGTCGCCGAGCCGCACCTGAATGCAGACTTGGAGCGGTGGCGCCCATGGCGGCCGCTGCTCATTGAGCCGGCGGGCGATTCGCTCGCGGTCCAGTGTATGTACCCACTGGAACCACTGGGCTACTTCCCGGGTCTTGTTCGACTGCAATCGTCCGATGTAGTGCCAGGTGAGTGGCAGATCCTGCAAGGCCGCCAGCTTGGGCAGCGCTTCCTGCAGGTAATTTTCGCCGAAATCGCGCTGACCGTGCTCTGCCAGCGCTCGTATGGTCTGAGCCGGCTGCGTCTTGCTGACCGCGATCAGGCCAATACCGGCCGGATCCCGGCCGGAGCGCAGCGCCGCGGCCTCGATGCGCCGGCGGATGTCCTCCAGGCGGCGACCAAGTTCGCATTGCAAGCTGGCCGCCGGTAGATCAGCCGATTTCTGCGGACCAGTTAACATATTGAGCCCGACACTGCTCCGCTATACTGGCGCAGCCCTCTTCCGCAGGAAGATTTCATGTCCGTCGACATCGCGCAACTGCTGACATTCGCAGTCAAGAACAACGCATCTGATCTGCATTTGTCCGCAGGTGTACCGCCCATGATACGTGTGGACGGCGACATGAAGCGGATCAATATGCCCGCGTTGACGCACAAGGAAGTGCACAGCATGGTGTACGACATCATGAATGACAAGCAAAGGAAGGCCTACGAGGAATTCTACGAAACCGATTTCTCATTCGAAATCCCCAAGCTGGCCCGTTTTCGCGTCAATGCGTTCAATCAGAGTCGTGGCGCCGCGGCCGTGTTCCGGACGATCCCGTCGCTGATCATGTCGCTGGATGACTTGAATGCTCCGAAGATATTCAAGGACCTGTCGATGCAGCCTCGCGGACTGGTGCTGGTGACCGGTCCGACCGGCTCCGGCAAGTCGACGACCCTGGCTGCGATGGTCAACTATGTCAATGAAAACAAGCCCGACCATATCATCACGATCGAGGATCCGATCGAGTTTGTGCATGAGTGTAAGCGTTCACTGGTGAACCAGCGCGAGGTGCATCGCGACACGCTTGGCTTCAGCGAAGCGCTGCGTTCGGCCCTGCGCGAAGATCCCGACGTGGTGCTGGTGGGCGAAATGCGTGATCTGGAGACCATCCGCCTGGCGCTTACTGCGGCGGAAACCGGGCATCTGGTGTTCGGTACGCTGCATACGAGTTCGGCCGCCAAGACGATCGACCGTATCGTCGATGTCTTCCCTGCGGCAGAGAAGGAGATGGTACGAACGATGCTGTCGGAATCGCTGCGGGCAGCGATTTCGCAGACGTTGCTCAAGCGCATCGGCGGCGGGCGTGTCGCAGCGCACGAAATCATGATCGGTACGCCTGCCATTCGCAATCTGATCCGTGAAGGCAAGATTGCACAGATGTATTCGGCGATTCAGACGGGCCAGAAGGACGGCATGCAGACGCTGGACCAGTGTCTGACGGAATTATTACAGAAGGGTATCGTTACGAAAGAGGAGGCGCGCTTCCGCGCCCAGAACAAGGATGCATTCTAGAAAGCGGCGCCGTTCATGAGCGCTGGGCGCTCCGGCACGGCGCCGGAGCGCAAGATATCGAATCGAGTAGCAGGGGGGCGAAGCGGAGACGACCATGGAACGCGATCAAGCCATTAAGCTGATGCAGGACCTGCTGCGGCGTCTCGTGGAGCGCAAGGGTTCCGATCTGTTCGTGACGGCGGGATTTCCGCCGGCGATCAAGGTGGACGGTGAAATTCGTCCCCAGTCTGAGCGGGTGTTGACGCCCGAGCAGGCGGCGGTGCTGGTGCGTTCGATCATGAACGATAAACAGACCCTGGAATTCGATGCGACCAAGGAGTGCAATTTCGCGATTGCCCCCGTGGGCATCGGCCGCTTTCGTGTCAGCGCCTTCGTACAGCAGAGCCTGCTCGGCTGCGTGGTGCGTACGATCAACGCGAAAATTCCGACGCTCGAGGAAATGCAGCTGCCGCCGATTCTGAAGGACATCGTCATGACCAAACGCGGCCTGGTCATCGTGGTCGGCGGCACCGGTTCCGGCAAATCCACGTCGCTGGCGGCGATGCTCAACTATCGCAACGAAAAAAGCCGCGGCCACATCATCACGATCGAGGATCCGGTCGAGTACGTCCATAATCACAAGGGCTGTGTCGTCACGCATCGCGAGGTAGGCGTGGACACCGAGAACTGGCATACGGCACTCAAGAATACGCTGCGCCAGGCGCCCGATGTGATCCTGATCGGCGAAATCCGGGATCGGGAGACCATGGAATACGGTATCCAGTTCGCCGAGACCGGCCACCTGGTACTGGCGACCCTGCATGCGAACAGCGCCAACCAGGCGCTGGACCGCATCATCAATTTTTTCCCGGAGGAGCGCCGCGAGCAACTGCTCATGGATCTGTCGCTCAATACGCGCGCCCTGATTTCCCAGCGTCTGATACCGCGCGACTCGGGTACGGGCCGTATCGCGGCCATGGAGATCATGTTGAACTCGCCCTTGATCACCGATCTGATCTTCAAGGGCGAAGTCGCCGCAATCAAGGAAGTCATGGCAAGGTCCAACCGATTGGGCATGCAGACCTTCGACCAGGCGTTGTTCGAGTTATACGAAGCCGGTCTCATTTCCTATGAGGATGCCCTGCGCAATGCGGATTCCAAGAACGAGGTGCGGCTGCGCATCAAGCTGGAAAGCAAGCGCGAGATGAAAATTGCCGATGAGGCGAGCAATTCTCTGCGTATCATGGAGGAAGAGACCGAAGGCGTGCTTGGGCGTTGAGTGGAGTAATCCCGATGTCGGCCGATGGCGACGTGCTCGAGAATGAAAGCGACGTGACCGGCGAGGAGCGCCAGGTCATGCTCAATACCAAGCCGTTGTTCAAGTTGATGGTGGACAAACGGGCTTCGGATCTGTTCTTTACTTCCTACGCACCTATCAAGATCAAGATCGAAGGGCAGATATTCCCGGTCAACAAGCAGATGCTGACGCCGGAAGTCGTGCGCCAAGCGGCGTATGGTCTCATGAGCCAGGAGCAGATCGAGGCTTTCAACGAGGAACTGGAGATCGATTTCGCGATTTCCGAGCCGGGTTTAGGCCGTTTTCGCATCAACGTGTTCCATCAGCGCGGCAATCCGGCCATGGTGTTGCGCTATATCACCGCCGATATGCCGCGCCTGGACGACTTGGGGCTGCCCGAGATCCTGAAGGATCTGATGATGCTCAAGCGCGGCCTGCTGCTGATGGTCGGCGCGACCGGTTCGGGCAAATCGACCACGCTGGCCTCGATGATCAATTATCGCAACGAGCATTCCTCGGATCACATCATCACGATCGAGGATCCGATCGAATTTCTGCACTCCAACAAGAAATCCATCGTCAATCAACGCGAAGTCGGCCTGGACACGAAATCCTATGCACGCGCGCTGCGCAGCGCCATGCGCGCGGCGCCCGATGTGTTGCTGATCGGCGAAATCCGCGACCGTGAAACGATGGAGTCGGCGATCATGTTGTCGGGTACGGGACACCTGGTGCTTGCCACCTTGCATGCCAACAATGCAGCCGAAACGCTGGATCGCATCATCAACATGTTTCCGCGCGACCAGCACACGCAGATCTTCCTGGATCTTTCCCAGTACCTGCGGGCGATCATGGCGCAGCGCCTGGTGCCGGGCAAGAACAAGCGGCGCGTCGCTGCCGTGGAGTTGTTGATCAATACTCCGCATGTGCAGGAGCTGATCAAGAAAGGCGATGTGCTCGGTGCGAAGGAGGCGCTGCGCACCAGCAGCGAGAAGGGCATGCAGCATTTCGATACGGCATTGTACGAGTTGTACCGCGCCGGACGCATCACCATGGAAGACGCACTCGCCTACGCCGATTCACGCACCAACCTGGAAGCCAAGATCAATTTCGGCTGACGGTAACGGCCGATTCAACGGCGCTTTGCGCCACTATAATGGACGTCAGGGACGTTGGAGCGCTGGGCGGATCCCGCCGCCGGACTGGCGGCGTTTTTTGAACCGGCACGAAATTCCATCACGACGGTGCGAACACCGTCATGGCATCGAATACCGGCCCATCCACGCAGATACGCTTCATCGCCGGGCCGTCCGGGGTCTCCACCCGGACAGCGCAGCCTGCACATCCGCCGACTCCGCAGGCCATGAATTCTTCCAGCGAGACCTGACAGGGAATCTCGAAGCGCCGCGCAACCGTGGTGATCGCCTCGAGCATGGGTGTGGGGCCGCAGGCGAAAAGTTCGGTCCGGGCCAGCGTATCCTGGTCCAATGTGCTCAGCCAGTGAGCCGCCAGATCGCTGACGTAGCCGTCATGGCAGCCGGCATAGCCCGCCAGGCTGGCCAGCCGGCTGGGGATGCCCCATTCCTCCAGCAAGGGCATGCAGGCGATCGTGCCGTCCGGCATGCCGGGCACCAGAATCGTCGACGGCCGGGTACGGAACGGGAAGGGTATTTCCGAGCCCATCAACACCAGGGGCTGCCACTCGGCATCCGTACGATCGAGCAGGGCTTCGGCAAGGAATATCATGGGTGGAATGCCGACACCGCCGCCCACCAGCAGGGTATGTGGTCGCTGCGGGTGGGGCCTGAAGCCTTGTCCGATAGGGCCGAGGCAACTCAGCTGCTCGCCGACCTTTCTGTGTGACAGCAACGTAAGGCCGGCGCCCACGACCTTGTACAGAATCTCGATCGTACCTCGTCCGGCATGCGCCCGCATGATGGATAGCGGCCGGCGCATCGGCAGCGAGGGATCGCAGCTCAAATGGATGAACGAGCCGGGCGTGGCCGCCTGTGCGCATTTAGGCGCGTGCAGCTTCAGGACGTATTGCCGGCCGTCGAATTCCTGGTGTGAAAGTATTTCTGCGTCTTCCAGGAACAGAGTGCCGCGATGCGGATGTTGCTGACTCATGAGGCGAGAGAGTGTCGTGCTTGCGCATTGCGCAGGATGGTCGCGAGCACAGCCATACGTACAGCGACACCGTTGGTGACCTGACGCTGGATGACGGACCAGGGTCCATCGGCAACCTCGCTGGCGATCTCGACATTGCGGTTCATGGGGCCCGGATGCATGACGATCGCATCCGGATTGGCTCTGCCCATGCGTTCCATCGTAATGCCGAAGCTATGATGGTAGCTGGCCTCATCGGGAATATCCGTGGCGCTCATGCGCTCACGCTGGATACGCAAGGTCATGATCACATCGACGCCGGTAATCGCCTGGTCGATATCGTCGAAACGCAGCACACCCGGAAATTCCTCGGGCGGCGGCATCAGCTCCCGGGGCGCAGCCATGCGCAATTCGCCTGCACCGAGCGTCTTGAATGCCTGCCAGGCGGAACGTGCGACGCGTGAATGGCTGATGTCACCTGCGATGAGGATTCGCAGCGCGCCGAAGTCCCCTTTGAGCTGACGCACAGTCAATGCGTCCAGCAAGCCTTGTGTGGGATGCGACAAATGCGCTTCGCCGGCATTCAGGACGCAGACGTGAGGGGCCACGAACCTCGCCACGTAGGCGGGCAGGCCGGGCTCGGCGTCGCGCATCACCAGAATGTCGGCCTGCATGGCCTGCAGGGTGTAAATCGTGTCCAGCACGGTTTCACCCTTGACGCGGGAGGAAGATTGCATGTCCAGATTCACCACTTCGGCACCCAGGCGGCGTGCAGCCAGCTCGAAGGACACACGGGTACGCGTGCTGGGTTCAAAGAACAGATTGGCGACGGTATGCCCGGCAAGGCTCTGATCGCGCGCCGCCAGATCGCCCGGTTCGCGTACATAGAACTGCGCCAGATCGAGCAGCGCGGTGATTTCCTCGCGGCTCAATCCTTCCAGCGTGATGAGATGACGCAGGTGTCCTGTCGCATCTTTTTGCACAGTGGCGCTGGCGTCTATGCTCATGATTCGATCATTGTAGCGGGCTCATGCGTGCGTTGCCGACTCTTGCAGCGATTCGGCGGCGTCGGGATTCTCGAACCAGCGCTCCAGCAGAATACGAGCTGCGATCCGATCGATATCGCCATGAGTGATGCGCCTGCGTTTCAGGCCTGTGCTTCGGGCCGCACGCAGCAGCGCTTCGGCTTCGCGTGAACTGAGCCGTTCGTCCACCAGGGCTACGTTCCTGCGATAGCGCGCGGCAAGTTCGGCGCCGAAGGCCCGGCTGGCGCCGAACAGAGCTGTGGGTGTGCCGTCCATATTGCGGGGCAGGCCGACGACGAACAGCGCCGGCTGAAATTCATGGACCAGGGCATCGATCATTTCCCAGGAAATGCCGGCGGCCTGATCCAGGGTCGCCAATGCCCGAGCGGTGCGAGTAAGCGTGTCGCCGCTGGCCACGCCGATCCTGCGTGTGCCGTAGTCGAAGGCCAGGATGACTTCGACCCTGCTCAGGCGTGCCCCGCATGCAGGCTGATCGTGGCCAGATCCACGCCCAGCAGACCTGCAGCTGCCTGCCAGCGCCGCTCGTAGGGGGTGGCGAACAGGATACGCTCGTCGCAAGGTACCGTGAGCCAGGCATTCTGGAATATTTCATCCTCCAGCTGACCCGCGCCCCAGCCCGCGTAACCCAGCGCCACCAGGGCCGTGTCCGGGCCGCTGCCACGTGCCATGGCACCCAGAATATCGGGCGATGTCGTGACATGGAGGGTCGGCGACACCTGGCGCGTGTATTCCCAGTCCCCTCCGCCCCGATGGATGACGAAACCGCGGTCGGTCTGCACCGGGCCGCCTTGCAGGACCGGTTGCTCGGCGTTGATTCCGGGCGTCGTCGGCATCTGCAACTGTTCGAACACATCCTGCAAACGCATCTGCAGCGGGCGGTTGATGACGATGCCGAGCGCGCCTTCCGCATTGTGTTCCCAGATGAACGTGACGGTCTGCGCGAAATTGCTGTCGGCCATCGCAGGCATGGCGATGAGCAGTTGGTTGGTAAGGAAATCTCCAGTGGACATGGTGCCAAGTATCGGGGTCGTGAAGCCTGTACTCAAGATAATCCATCGTGGCGGCGGGCCATGAGAGTTCAGGGCGGGGCCTCGCCCATCAGGAATTGCCATTCGTAGGCGAAACGCAGTTCCTGGTATCGGTCGCGCAGTTCCACAGGAAAGGGATCGAAAGGGGAGGCGAGGCGCAGAATGGACAAGGCGGCCTGATCGATGTCCTTGCGCCCGCTGGAGCGCTTGACGATGGCGCTGCCCAACATGCCATCGGCATGAATGGAGACTTCCAGTACGGGGTTGTCGCCGCCGGCGTGGCTACGCACCGTCTGGGGAAAGTTGAGTGTACCGATCCGCTCGATCTTGCCGCGCCAGGCATCCAGATACGGTGCCAGGAGCGATTCACGGGTGTTGGGGATCACTTCGAAGCTGCCGTCGTTGCGCCGCCCGTGCAAACGCAGCGTCAGGTCGGTCGCGCTGGTCGCGATCGGACGCGGTGTGGTCGGTGAAAGCGCCAGAGGTGTCTGCACCTGTCGAGCAGGCGCGTCCTCGCCGCTGCGGTGGGCCAGGTTGCTTTGTGCGCTGCGGCTGCTGAGTATCCGGGCCGCCGGCTGACCGATAAGCGCCTCGCGATATTGGTCGCTGTTGCCATCGGACATGCCGGTTTGTTGCAACGCCAGCGCAGAGGAAGCCGGGTTGGCGGGACGTACGCGCTCATCCGTCGTCCCGCTGCCCAGCTGGCCGCGCTGCGCCAGGTATTGCGCCTGCAGATTGTCCGCAGCGCGAGTATCCGCGCCTGTCAACAGCAGGACCTCCAGTGTCGGCGTCGGCCGTTCATCCTTACCGGGTTTTGCGAATGTCACTCCGAGAATGACGATGCCGTGGAACAAGGCGGCCAGGAATAGCGTGGTCGTCAGGCGGTCCCTGACCGGGAGCGTCAGGCCGGCATCCCGACCCGGCATTCGGGCGGGCGGCAGGGCATCGGTCGCGGTGTTGCGGACGGTCATGGGCGCGGGGATCAGGGTTGCCGGGCCCGCGCCTCGAGGCGCCGGTCTATGGCGTCCATCAACCGGTCAGCGATCCGAATGCCGAATTGCCTGTCCAACTCGCGCACGCCCGTGGGACTGGTGACGTTGATCTCCGTGACATAGCCGCCGATCACATCCAGCCCCACGAACAGCATGCCGCGCTGCCTGAGAGCGGGACCGATCTGGCTGACCAGCCAGCGATCGCGATCGTCGAGCTCGCGGCCTTCGCCGCGGGCGCCGGCGGCCAGGTTGCCGCGATGGTCGGCGGCCGTGGGTATGCGGGCCAGAGCGTAGGGGACCGGCTCTCCGTCGATGACCAGGATGCGGGAGTCGCCGCTGGCGACGATCTCGGGCAGGTATTTTTGCACGATGGCGAAGCGCGATCCGTATTCGGTGAGGGTTTCGAAAATGACGCCGGCATTCTTGTCGCCGCGATCCACGACGAAGATCGAGCGTCCGCCCATGCCGTGCAGCGGCTTGCAGACGATGCGCAGATGCTCTTGCAGAAATGCATGCATATCCGCCATGTTCCGCGTGATGAGGGTCGGTGCACAGCAGTGCGGAAACCAGGCGGTATAGACCTTTTCATTCATGTCGCGCAGGCCCTGCGGACGGTTGACGACCAGAACGCCCTGTTCCTCGGCACGTTCCAAGATATAGGTCGTATAGATGAATTCCATATCGAAGGGCGGATCCTTGCGCATCAGTATCACGTCGAAAGCGGATAATGGCGCCAGTTGCGCCTCGCCGAGATCGAACCAGTTGTGCAGCGGGTCGTCACGGACCTCCAGCGGCTGCAGGCGTGCCTGCGGCACGCCGTCGGCGAGGCGCAGGTCGTCCTGCCGGGTGTACCACAGTTCCCAGCCGCGTGCCTGTGCGGCCAGCAGCATGGCCAGTGTCGTGTCCTTGGCGGGCTTGATGGACTCGATCGGGTCCATCACCACGACCAGACGGACCCGGGTCCGAGTTCCTGAGCGGGCCTCGGATCCGGTGCGTACGCTGGCGGAATCTGCGCCGGCAGGGTGCCCTGAAGGCGGCGTGGCTGGGGGTGAGAGGACCATGACCAAGAGTAACCTCGAACGCTGCGATGTGGTGTACGGCCCGAGCGAGCAATGCGTCACGTGTGACGGGCTTCATAGTATATGAGCGCAGCCAATGGCGGCCCCATAGCCAATATGTTAAAAGTTTCGGCAGTTGTGTTGCGCAGTCGAAATGACGGCAGCCCCTCGGCGCTCGTCATCGCGAGACGGCGCGGCGGCCGGGGCGAAACGGCGCGACCGACGGGCGATCCGAGGCAGGTCGCGAGAACCCTGCGCTCATTTCCGTGAGGTACCGATGGAGAATCTAGCAACGACTCAGGCCACCCGCCTCGCGGGTCTGAAGGTGCTGGTCATCGATGACAGCAAGACCATCCGCCGCACCGCCGAGACTTTGTTGTCCAAGGAGGGCTGCGAGGTTTTTACCGCAGTCGACGGTTTCGATGCACTGTCGAAAATCGCCGACCACCAGCCTGACATCGTTTTCGTCGATATCATGATGCCGCGCCTGGACGGGTATCAGACCTGTTCGCTGATCAAGCACAACAAGGTGTTTCGCTCGACTCCAGTCATCATGCTTTCGAGCAAGGACGGTCTGTTCGATCGGGCACGCGGCCGGATCGTCGGTTCCGAACACTATCTGACCAAACCGTTCACGAAGGACGAACTTCTGAACGCGATCGAAGCCCATGTTGGCGAGGTCTCGCGCTAGGAGCCGGTCCGATCATCGAGCAAAGGTAATCGAGATGGTCCCGGAGACAGCCCAGGCGGCAACGATGCAATCGCGGCAAGGTCAATCGGCGCAAGCTAAGTCGGAGCAAGGTATGGCCCTGATCCTGATCGTGGATGATTCACCCACCGAAGTGCATATCATGCAACAGGCGCTGGAGCGTCACGGCTACCAGACGGCCTCGGCCGGCGATGGTGCCGAGGCGATACGCAAGGCGAAGGAAATGCGGCCCGATCTGATCTTCATGGACGTGGTCATGCCCGGAGTGAATGGATTCCAGGCGACCCGCAAGCTGGCAGCCGATCCCGATACCCGGACGATTCCCGTCATCATGGTGACCTCCAAGGATCAGGAAACCGATCGTATCTGGGGCATGCGTCAGGGCGCGGTGGATTATTTGGTGAAGCCGGTGCCAATGGACAAGCTGATCGAGAAGGCTCAATCGGCCTTGGCTGATTGAGCCGCGGGCAACGAGCCGGCCGCATGACGGACATGACGAATCTGAAGGCCCTGCGTGCGAAACCCTTCGAGTTGCTACTGGAACTCGAGCGGCTGGCGCGTGCGGCCTTGACCGGCCAGGGCCGCGATGCGCCCGGCGAGCGGGAGTGGGTGGGTGTCGCTTTTCGGCTGCGCGCGGAGAATTTTCTGGTAGCGCGTGAAGAAACACGCGAGGTTCTGGGCTTTCCATCGGTCGTCACCCGAGTCCCGGGCGCCAAATCCTGGATCTGCGGGATTGCCAATGTGCGCGGGCAGTTGCTGCCGGTGGTGGATCTGCGTGCCTTCCTGGGTGGCGGCGCGAGCACGACGGCCCGCAGTACGAGGGTGCTGGTGGCCCAGCATCGGGAGGTGCCGGCGGGGTTGCTGGTCGATGAGGTTCTGGGTTTTCGGCGTTTCGCGGAAGACGAGTTTTCCAGCACGACGCCGCCGACGATCGCGCGCTGCGAGCGCTATCTCGCCGGTGCGTTTCGGCGCGGTGCAGAGTGCTGGCCGGTATTCAGTCTGCGTACCTTGTTGGAGAGCGCGGAGTTTTTGCAGGCGGCCTCCTGATGGAAGGACGTAGCTATGGGCGAGATTAGGATGAGCGGCGTACGGTTTTTGCCGGTGCTGATGGCGGTAGCGCTGGCCTGTATCGTAGCTGCGATTACGCTGCTGCTGCTGCCAGGCACGGGCCGCGGGCCGGCTGTGCAGGATGCCGACGAACTGGCGCTGCTGGCCCTGAAAATTCCCGCGCAGGCCCAGGCCGCTTTGTACGGCAACACCGAAGGCAATAAGGCCGCGTTCCAGACGCTGGCGCAATCGCGCACGCGTTTTGCCGCTCGGGCCGACGCCCTGGGCGCCGATGTGGCGCAGTTCGACGCCTCGAAGGCGTTGCTGGAAAGCAGCCAGACGGTGTTGGATGTCGAGGAGATACTGACCGGTGTGCGCAAGGCTTCAGCCGAGGTGCGCGCGCTCGTGCCTCAGCTGCTACAGAGCCTGGGGAACGTGGCGAGTGCGCTGGGCTCTCCCGGCGTGGAAGGCATGGCGCGGCATCTGGAGCGCTTCGAGCTGGCAGGTTTGCGCCTGCAGCAGGATACCGAAGCGCTGGCCGGCGGTATCGGCGATGGCGCTGCGATCGCGCGCCGGCTGGCGGATGGCAACGACTATATGGGGCAGGTCATCGGCGGTCTGGCCGGCGAGGATGCCGGCCTGGGACTGCCGAGCGTGACCGGTACGGAGGCGTCGACCCGGTTCAAGTCGACCCAGGCGCTGTACGCCCAGCTCAGCGAAAAGGTGCGTGGCGTGATCAGCGCCGCCGACCGGCTGCGCGAGGCACGCGCGGCCGGTATAGTACTGGCCGTCAGCGGCGATCAGGTCCATGCCCGCTTCGGCAGCGGTTCTTCCGCCGACGATATTGCCGGCCGTACTGCCGCAGCGGCGAGGGGCAAGACGCTGCCTGTGGCGCTGCTGGGGGGCGGAGTGCTGGCGCTGCTGGTGCTGTCCCTGCTGTATGCAATGAGCGGCAGCATCCGCAAGACGGTGGAACTTCAGACGGCCAAGAACGAGCGCAACCAGGAGGCGATCCTGCGCCTGCTCGATGAGCTTTCCAGCCTGGCCGACGGCGATCTGACCGTGCAGGCGACGGTGACCGAGGACATCACCGGCGCGATTGCCGATTCCATCAATTACGCCATCGAAGCGCTGCGCGAGCTGGTTACCACGATCACGGAATCCGCGGTATCGCTGGATGCCGCCGCGAAACAGACTCAGGCCTCTGCCGGCCAGCTTGCCAAGGCTTCCGTCGCGCAGTCCAAGCAGGTCACGCTGGCCTCGGAATCGGTCGCGGCAATGGCTGCATCGACCGAGGAAGTCTCCGGTAATGCGGAACGCTCCTCGGATGTCGCGCGCCATTCCGTCGACGTCGCGCACAAGGGCGGTGAAGCGGTGCGGCGCACGATCGACGGCATGAACGCGATTCGCGAAACGATCCAGGAGACGTCCAAGCGCATCAAGCGCCTGGGCGAGAGTTCCCAGGAAATCGGCAATATCGTCGAGCTGATCAACGATATCGCCGAGCAGACCAATATCCTGGCCTTGAACGCCTCCATCCAGGCATCGATGGCAGGCGAGGCCGGCCGTGGTTTCGCCGTCGTCGCCGATGAAGTGCAGCGCCTGGCCGAGCGTTCGGCGAATGCGACGCGGCAGATCGAGGTGCTGGTGCGAACGATCCAGGCGGATACGAACGAGGCGGTGGTCTCGATGGAGCGCAGCACCACGGATGTGGTCGGCGGCGCACTGTTGGCGGAAAACGCCGGCGCTGCGCTGGAGGAGATCGAGCAGGTGTCCAATCAGATCGCCAGTCTGGTGCAGAATATTTCCGCGAGTGCCCGTGAACAGGCATCGGCGGCGCAGAATATTTCGCGCAACATGGGGGTATTGCGCGAGATCAGTGCGCAGACGGCGGAGAATTCCTCGGCGACCTCCAGTTCGGTCGGCAAGCTGGCCGAGCTATCCGCTCAACTACGCAGATCCGTAGCCGGCTTCCGGCTGCCGGACGCGGTGACCGGCAGTACTGCGCTGCTGACCGGTCATGGCGGAAGCACGCCGCACGCCAAGGACGATGATGAAGCCGAACTCCCCGCGCCCAGAAAAATCAGTGGGCTGGTCGGATGAATTACGCGTCTCGGCCCTCACGGTTCTATGGCCGGTTCGCCGCCCGCGCCGCTGCGATGATCGACCGACATGATGCCCGGTACCCCTACTGAAGCTGGATTTGCACAGACTATGGCTGAGGTCTCATCGCAAACCCTGCATATCGTTGCACGCGAGCTGGCCGCCGAGCTGAATGAAGCGCGCGCGGCGCTCGAGGCATTCGGTGAACAACAGGACAACCTGGCCTTGCTGCGCAAGTGCCATGAGCATCTGCGTTCCGTCCACGGTGCACTGCGTATCGCCGAGGTTTACGGCGCCGCGTTGCTGGTGGAGGAGATGGGGCAGGTCGCACGCTATCTGATCGATAACTTCGAGGAAAGACGTCATCTGGCCGAGGGATTGGATGCGTTGATGCGCGCGATGGTGCAGCTGCCGACGTATTTGGAACGCGTAATGAGCGGCGGACGCGACATGGCGCTGGTGCTATTGCCTTTGTTGAACGATCTACGCGCCGTACGCGGGCATGCGCTGTTGTCGGAAGGCACTCTGCTGTTGCTTAATTTGAGTTCGGATCAGCAGGCCAATCCGGTCGCGGCCATCGATGGCGAGGCTTCGCTGACGGTGGCGCAGTGGGCACGCAAGTTACGTACCCGTTTCCAGCTGGGTCTGCTGGGCTGGATCAAGGGTGAACGCGTCGACCAGAATCTGGAGATTCTGGCGCGCACGGCGGAGAAACTCGAACAGGTCGCGACGACGCAGCCGGTGTTCCAATTATGGTGGGTGGTCGGTGCCGTGCTCGAGGGACTGCGCGAAGGCGGTCTGGAGGGCAGCGCTTCCGTCAAGCGGCTGCTGGGTCAGGCCGATCGCGACATGAGGCGACTGTATGAGCTGGGCGAAGTGCGTTATGCCGATTCGCCGGCGCTGGAACTGCTGAACAATCTGCTTTATTACGTGGCTCGCGCTCGTTCCTCCGGCCCGCGTGTTGCAGCTGTGCGCGCTTCGTTCCGCCTGAACGAGCTGCTGCCTGCCGACGACAGTATCGATGAGGCGCGCGAGAGCCTGTCGGCGCCGTCGGTCAAGCTCATGAAAACCGTGGCGGCCGCGATCAAGGAGGATCTGGGCCGTGTCAAGGACGCATTGGATATCTTCGTGCGCCAGGGGGGGACGCAGGTCGATGAGCTGGCGCCGCAGCTGGAACTGTTGAAGAAGATTGCCGATACGCTGGGTGTGCTGGGGCTGGGCGAACTGCGCGACAAGGTCCAGGCTGAAGCCGGCGATCTGCAGGCCATCGTAGCCGAGCGAATCGCGGCCGGCGACGATACCTTGCTGCGCATGGCCGCTACCTTGATCAAGGTCGAGGACAGCCTGGACGAACAGCTGGTCGGCATGATCGTGCCAAGTACCGGCGCGCAAACGACGTCCGCTTCGGATACTGCCGACGGTCCGGACGAGATCGAGTTTCGTCAGGTCACCGAGGCGGTGCTGCGCGAATGCATCGTGAACCTGGCCCGCATCAAGGAGGCAGTGGCGCTCCTGGTGGAAAAGCCGCGCGAAGCGCAGGCGATCGATCAGATCCCGCAGCTCACGCGCGGGATCATCGCCGGCCTGCTGATGCTGGGTAAAACGCGTGCGGTGGAAACCATGGAGGGCATCAATCGGATGCTCGGCCGGTTCGTTCGCAGCGATGGCCTGACATTGCCGCAGGAAGCCATGGACCGCTTGGCAGATGCAGTTGTTGCCGTGGAATATTACATGGAAACGCTGCAAGCCGGACGGGCCGATCCCTGGTACATGCTCGATAACGCCGAGACCTGCCTGCGTTTCCTGGCTGACGCCCAGCCGATCGAGCACGTTGAAACTGATGACTCCGGCCTTGCGGATCCGGCCCGCACGATCGTCATCGAATCGAACGCTCAGACCTTTGCACTGCCGACGCAGCATGAGCCGACGGCGGTACTGGCGTCGATGCCGGCCGTGAGTCGAGACGGCTCGGCGTCACGCCGGCCGGAGAGTCCATCCGAGCTCGATCAATCCGCATTGCCGGCAGCGATCGTCATGCCGCGTGAGGGCGATATCGATCCGGAGTTCCTGGAGCTGTTCATCGAAGAGGCCAAGGACGAAATCGGGCATCTCAGAGAGCTCTTTCCACGTTGGGACGAGAATCCGCAGGATCTGGAGGCGTTGATCAATGTGCGCCGGTCCTTCCATACCCTGAAAGGCAGCGGCCGCATGGTCGGTGCGCAGCTCATCGGCGAGTTCGCCTGGGCGATCGAGAATCTGCTGAATCGCGTGATCAGCAAGACTCTCGAACGCACTCCCGAAATGATGTCGCTGCTGCGCGAGAGCGTTGCCGCCGTGCCTGAACTGGTGGAACAGCTCGAAACGGCTCGTAGCCCGCAGCTCGATATCGCGCGCCTGATCGGCCAGGCGAATGCGATGGCGGGCGTACGTCCCGGCGCCGGCGCTTCGAGAAGGTCGGCTGCGCCTTCCGGCGCCGTACGGGCGGTGCCGTCTTCGGCACCCGTGTTGCCTGCGCCGGTTGCGGTACCTGAAGAAAAAAAAACGCCGCGGGCCGGCATGCCGTCCATCGCCGAGCGGATGGATCCGGTACTGCACGATATCTACGCCAAGGAAACCGCAGGGCATCTCGCGGCCATTCGTGAATATCTCGCCGTCTGTGAGCCGCTGGAGGCGCCTTACCCGGTCACCGAGTCCCTGCATCGCTCCTGTCACACGCTCAGCGGCACGGCCAAGACGGCCGGGGCGCGTCAAGGCATCAAGATTGCCGAACCGCTGAATCGCTATATACGCAAGCTCTACGATAATTCCGTCGGCTTACCGCCGGCAGGCCTGGCGATCCTGCGGGACTCGGTCGCCGCCATTCAGCAGGTCGTCGATCATATCGATGAGGACACCGGCTTTTTTACGGATCAGGCAGGCATCGTGGCACGCCTGGAAGCGCTCGAGCATGGCTTAGATGCCGAAATCTCCAGACTTGCCGAGGCGCTGGACGGCACGGTGTCGACGCCGATCATTGCGGGCGAGGTCGTCCCGGCGCTGGAAGCGCCGCTTGAGGGTGCCGCCGGTTCCCTGGCTTCGGACGATGATGATGTGCTCGATATTCTCAACTGGAGTTACGAAAACTTTCCGTCGGATCCGGATGATGACCCGGATGATACGGTCTCATCCATACCGGCCGACAGCGAGTCCGGATCGAGTATGCCGGCCGAGGGGGTTCCCGATGGCGCGAACACCGGGTTCGTGGATGATATCGAGGTAGAAACGGGCTCCCAGATCGAGGAGAGCGTCGCTGGCGATGACGGTACCGTCATCGCGGCCGGTATCGAGACGAGTCATGTCCTCGAAGAGGCCGGCAAGGGTACGGCGGCAAACGCCGCCATCGACGCTATCTCGCCGGATCCACAGGATTTCGCAGCGGAACAGGACTTCTCTGCGATGGATCCGGCGGACCTCGAAGCGGATGACTCGAATATCCTGATCGATGAGACGGGCGAGCAGGAAGCGGCCGATGACCCGGCTGCAGCGTCCGCCGAGGAGAGTCCGCAAACCATCATCGTGGAGACGGAGGCCTGGGCAGCCGAGTTCGACCCTCCGGAATTGGCCAGTGTGATGCGGGCCTCCGCTCTCGATGCAGTCGAAGTGTCCGAAGTGCCCGATGTATCCGAAGCGATCGATGCCGCCGAGGCGGACGGCATTGAGCCTGTCGCAACGGTGGCGGCGATTGTCGAAGAGGAAGAAGACGATTTCGATCCGGACATTGCCGCGATCTTTACCGAGGAAGCGGCCGAGCTGCTGGAGGCTGCCGATCAATCATTGTCGGCATGGATACGCGATCGCACCAACGGCGCACTCATTTTTGAACTGAAACGTCTCGTGCACACCCTCAAGGGCGGTGCCCGTATGGCGGGCATTCGCGCCATGGGCGATCTTAGTCATGAACTCGAAACGCTCATGCAACGTGTCGAGGCGAAAGAGGTACCGGCGGAACAGGCGGTGTTCGACGCCTTGCAGGCCAGCCTGGATGAACTGAATCGGATGCGCGATCTGGCCAGCGATGGCCAGCGCTGCACGCCGGCGCATGAACTGGTCGACCGTATTCGAGCACTCGCAGGCCTGGCACCGGCCGAGCCGGCTCGCGAGCCGGCGCCGGATTTCTCCCCTGAGGCGCATGCGCAGGCGTCGCTCGCACCCGTGGATGCAGCTGAATTCGAGTTTTCGCCGGCATCCCCAGATTCGCTGATATCACCGGACTCGCAGCCGGATGGTTCGCAGACCGACATGGTGCCGACGCTGACGGATCCCTTCGAATCTGTCGAGGGTCTGCCGGAATCCGCGCCGGATGCTTGGATTGGTGACGCCGCCGCTCGCGATATCGATGGCTGGCGTACTGAACTTCCTGGGACCGATACGCCGCCTCAGACTGCGATGCAGATCGATCGGGGAGAGGATGCGCAGGCGTCCTGGAACCCCGAAGCCGATACCGAGTCTGGGATCGAGCCGGCGGCTTTAATCGAGCCAGCCGCTGCCGCAGCCGGGCCTGGTTCGCCGGAGGTGGCGGGACTGGCGCCCGACTTGCCGGAGGTATTGCCGGAACCGGCACCGGAGGCGGCGGTCCTGCCTGGCCGCGAGCCGCAGGCCCAGGAACGCCATGAAGTCGCTCGCGTCGATGCCGACCTGCTGGACAATCTCCTCAACAATGCCGGGGAGGTGAGTATTTTTCGTTCGCGCCTGGAGCAGCAGATCAGCTCGATCGAGTTCAACCTCGCGGAACTCGGCCGCACCGTAACCCGCCTGAAAGAGCAGTTGCGCAAGCTGGAACTGGAGACGGAGGCGCAGATTCTGCACCGTCACGAAGCAGAGCATCCTGGCCGCGCCGATTTCGACCCCCTCGAACTGGACCGCTATTCCTCGATCCAGCAGCTTTCCCGCGCATTCGCCGAGTCTGTCAGCGACGTCAGCAGTATCGAAGGATTGTTGGAGAACCTCACGCGCGAGGCGCAAAACCTGTTGCTGCAGCAATCCCGTGTCGTCACCGAGATGCAGAACGGACTGATGCGCACGCGCATGGTGCCCTTCCAGCGCCATGTACAGCGGCTCAGTCGTCTCGTGCGCCAAGTGGCGACCGAGACGGGTAAGCAGGCCGAGCTGGTCGTGACAGGTGCTTCGGGTGAACTCGATCGTCAGGTACTCGACCGGATGTTGCCGCCGTTCGAGCATATGTTGCGTAACGCGGTTATCCACGGAATAGAGTCCCCCCAGGAACGTCTCGCAGCAGGCAAGCCCGAACGCGGTACGATCAAGGTCGGTCTGCATCGTGAAGGATCCGAGATGGTCATCGTCCTGGAAGACGATGGCCGCGGCATCGATGTCCAGGCAGTGCGGGAACGGGCGCGCCTGCGCGGCCTGTTGCAGCAGGGTCGCGAGCTGAGCGACGAGGAAGCCTTGCAGCTGATCCTGGAACCGGGGTTCAGCACAGCCAGCGCGGTCACGCAGCATGCAGGCCGTGGTGTGGGCATGGATGTCGTGGTCACGGAGATCAAGAAGCTGGGCGGCGCGCTGTTTACCCGTTCCCGGTACGGGCAAGGAGCACAGTTCACGATTCGTCTGCCGTTCACACTTGCAATCACCCAGGCGTTGATCGTACGCACCGGTGAGGAGCTATACGCCTTGCCGCTGCCCTCGGTCGAGGGCGTGGCCCGCGTGCCGCGCTCGAAGGTACAGCAGCATCTGGCCGAGGATACGCCCTCTTTCGATTATGGCGGACAGCTTTATCGCTTTCAGCATCTCGGAGCGTTCGTCGGTGGAGGTGCTTCGGTATTGCCGGAGGCGGATGTCTCGGTGCCCGTGATCCTGATCCGCGCCGGCGAGTACTCCACCGCAATCGTTACCGATGAACTGATCGGCAGCCGGGAAATGGTGGTGAAATCGGTCGGTCCGCAGATTGCCACGATCCGCGGTATTGCAGGCGCGACGATCCTGGGTGATGGGCGTATCGTGATCATCCTGGACATGGGGTCCCTGGTGCGCTCGGAATGGCGTGGACCTGCTGCTCTGAATTCCTTGGAGGCAGGTCCGGAGCGACGCGCGCTTGCTCTGGTCGTAGATGATTCGATCACGGTGCGTCGGGTGACGCAGCGGCTGCTGGAGCGCAACGGCATGCGCGTCATGACGGCGAAGGACGGTGTCGACGCTCTGTCGATCCTGCAGGAGCATAGTCCCGACGTGATTTTGCTCGATATCGAAATGCCGCGCATGGACGGCTATGAGCTGGCTGCGCATGTACGTGCCGATGCGCGCCTTGCCGCCGTTCCGATCGTGATGATCACTTCGCGCGTAGGAGAGAAACACCGTGCGCGGGCGATCGAGTTGGGGGTGAACGATTATCTCGGTAAACCCTACCAGGAAAATCAGCTGCTGGACGCGATCGAACCGCTGATTTCGGCGCGTCGTAGGAGAGTATCGTGAACACCTCCGTACCGGCGGAGGGCCGGATGAGCGAAGTCTCCACGCATGAACTCTACAGTCTGCTGGTGCCGCTGGCGCACGAGCGGCTGATCGTACCTCGTGCCTGCGTGGCCGAAGTCGTCACCTGGCAGGCTCCCGAGACGATGCATGGGGCGCCGCCGTGGTACCTGGGCACGATTCGCTGGAGCGGCCGGCCCGTACCTGTCGTTGCCTTCGAGGCAGCCTGCGGGCAAGCCGTTCCCACTCCTGGAACGCGCACCCGGATCGTCATTTTCGTCGCTTTGAGCGGCGCGCTATCGAGCGGGTATTTTGGAGTCATGACTCAGGGCTTCCCACAGCTGGTGCGGCTCAATGCGGACGTCGTGAAGGCGGATCCGAGCCGCAGCTTTGGCGAGCGCGGTCCAATCCTGTGCCAGGTTCAGATGCTGAACGAGTCACCGCTGATTCCCGATTTCGCCTGGATGGAGCAGATGATCAGCGAAGAGACGTGCGCTGCCTGATTTGGAAGCCGGTCCTGCCTTCGGCACCCTTGCCGGCAAAACCCGGTTTTGCCGGCGGCGTCCGCGAATGCGGGAACCATCTACCGCAAGTCGCCCCATAAAGCTTGCAGTATCGATAGCGTGACGACTGATGCCGTCTCGGTTCTCAGCACGCGCGGACCCAGGTGTACCGGCCTGAAGCCGGCTCGTTGTGCCGCCATCGTTTCTTCATCATCCAGTCCGCCTTCCGGACCGATCAGCAATTCGACCTGATTCGGCTGATTGCCGAGGCTTGCCAGCGATGTCCTGGCGGATGGGCTGAGCACGATGCGCAGGCCGGATTTTCGCGATTGGATCAGGTAGTCTCGCAATCTCATCGAGGGTGCAAGAGCGGGGATGCGGGTGCGCCCGCTTTGCTCGGCAGCTCCTATGATGATGCCGCGCCAGTGCGCCTGCTTCTTGCGCATTTGTTCTTCATCCAGCCGCACGACGCTGCGGGCACTCAGTACCGGTACGATGGCCGTGACGCCGAGTTCGGTAGCTTTTTGCAGCGTCCAGTCCATGCGATCGCCGCGCGATACGCCCTGGACCAGGGTGATGTTCAACATGGATTCGCTGATGCGCGAGATTCGTTCCAGCAAGCGAAGTGTGACCTTGCGTTTGTCGAGGCGGCTGATCTCGGCATGGAATTCGGCGCCTTTGCCGTCGAATACCGCAAGCGGTGCGCCCTCCCGCAAGCGCAAAACCCGGACGATGTGATAAGCGCCGGCAGCCGGCAAGTCGAGTTCCGCGCCGCTGGCCAGCGGGCCTTCACAAAACACTCTGTTCAATCGCATGAGAATTCAGCCTTGGACCGTAGCCGGGTGCGGTGTGCAGGTCATGATCGGGATTCGGCGGTCTGCCGGTGAAGGCATCTACGGCTGGCCCGGTCACAGAAGACGTTGTGCCGTACAATCACAGGATGCAAACTCATACCCGATGAATGCAATGCATACGCACTGGCAGATCGATCCGGGAAGCGGCTTCGTGGAGGGCGCACGGCAGGTGGTCTCACCCAATTGCGACCCGCGGCCGGACGGCGCATTGCCGGAACTCATCGTAGTGCATGGCATCAGTCTTCCGCCAGGGGAGTATGGCGGTCCCTGGATCGATGCGCTGTTCACCAACCAGTTGCCGCCGAATGCGCATCCCTACTTTGCCACCGTTGCCGGCTTGAAAGTCTCTTCCCACTTGTTGATTCGCCGCGACGGGCTGCTGGTACAGTATGTGCCGTTGCATCTGCGAGCCTGGCACGCAGGTGAGTCGATCTACCGCGGCAGGCCGCGCTGCAACGATTTCTCCATCGGCATCGAACTGGAGGGTGCGGACGAGGCGGCCTACGAACCGGTCCAGTATCGTATTCTGAGTGCGATCGTCCTGGCTATGTGCGCGGCGTACGCATCGTTGTCGCCGCGGCGGATCGCGGGCCACTGCGATATCGCGCCCGGGCGCAAGAGCGATCCCGGTCCCGCCTTCGATTGGCCCAGGCTGCACGCATTATTGCGCGCGGAACAGCGATGACAGCCGCCGAGACGGTCGCCGGCGAACGTACGGGATCGTGTCGCCTGGACCACGGACTTCAGGCAGCACGGGCATATGTGGCGCGCCGGATGCGAATGAGCCGCGTACGTCCGCTGATGCGAATGCTGATCTTGGCCGGCGCGGTGGCCGGCCCGACTGATTCTGCGGCTGCGCTTGCGGTGGCGAGCCGCTTCGGGCCGGAGGTTGCCGCGGTCTCGGCGGCCGAGGATGATGCCTCGGCGGTGCCGGTCCGGCGTATTCTGAGCCTTGCGCCCAACCTGACGGAGCTGACGTTTTCCGCAGGTGCGGGGGAGCGTATCGTCGGAACCGTGGAATACAGCAACTATCCCGAGGCGGCGCGCGCCATTCCCCGCATCGGAGACGCCTTCCGGGTCGACCTGGAACGGGCGCTGGCGCTGCGCCCCGATCTCGTGCTGGCCTGGGACTCTGGAACGCCGCTGCCGACGATCGAGCAACTACGCAAGCTGCAGCTGCATGTCGTGTCGATCGAGACGCATGTCATCGATGACATCCCGGCGGCCGTGCGCGCCATCGGCAAACTGGCGGGAACATCGGCTGCGGCGGACGAGGCCGCAGCTCGCTTCGAACAGGACATGGCGAGTTTACGCCGGCGATACCGCGATCGTGCCAGCATCAGCGTCTTCCTGCAGATCAACGAACAGCCGCTGTACACGGTCAACGGTAAGCATCTGATGAGCGAGGCTGTCGCCTTGTGCGGCGGGCGTAACGTATTTGCCGGACTCGGCGAACTTGCGCCTGTGATCGGCGTCGAGGCGGTCATCGCTGCGAATCCGCAGGTGATCATCAATACAGACTATGCGGGTGCTGAAGCGGTGGCGCAGTGGCGCCGATGGCGGCATATCGAGGCCGTACGCAGCGGCAACGTCTATTCGCTGCCTTCCGACGACATTGCACGTGCGACCCTGCGCCTCGTCGACGGGGCGCGGGAAATCTGCCGCACCTTGGACAAGGCACGTGCGCGCCTGGGCATGTAGTATTTCGAAGTCCCGATACGACTCCTTCAGGAGCTGTCCCGGTTCGCATCATTGCAGCGGTCTCAAGAGTCCGCTGCGCGCATCCGAGTTTCATCGGCGTTGGACGTTCTTGTACCGTGGTGGTGTTCGCTCGTGTAGCATCGGCGCCGCAATGGACCCGATTGGCGATCAATGACACGACCTGTCGCGACCTATCTGATGCTGCTCGTCTTGATCGCCCTGATGCTGGCTATCACGGTGCGGGCCGCGCGGCGCACGCACAATGCCGCAGACTTCATCTTGGGCAGCCGCAGGCTGGGTGCCTGGACGGCGGCGTTGGGCTATACCGGCGGCGTGACGAACGCCTGGGTCCTGACGCTGATGTGTGCTGCCGCGTTTTCATGGGGCATGTCGGCGTTATGGCTGTGGCCGGCGATGCTCTTGGGTTGTGTCATCAACTTATGGTTTGTCGCGCCGAGACTGCGCGCAGCGTCCCTTGCCCAGAGCCATGCAACCCTTATTCAGGTGCTGAGCGCGGATGCCGGCGGCCGGCTGCAGCCGGCCGTGGCGCGCTCCGCGGTATTCATTCTGACGGTGACCCTGCTGTTGCTGGCCAGCGCTGCGCTGCGCTTCGGCGCCGATGTGCTGCAGGTGGAACTGGCGTTTACCGGGGGGGGTGTGATCATGCTGACCCTGACATTGATCGTGATCAGCTTGTTCAGCGGCGGCCTGTTTGCAGCCAGCCTGTGTGATGCCGCCCAAACTGCCCTGCTGCTGGGGTCCGCAGTATTGCTGCTGCCGCCGGCCTGGATTGCCGCAGGGAGCTGGGGGGAGCTGTGGGCGGGGTTGGGTGCCCTGAGCCCCGAGTCTCTGGATATCTTCGGCGGCCGCAGCGGCGTGGCCGCCGTCGCCTTCGTAGCGGGCACGTTCGGCCTAGGGCTTGTCATGCCGGGACAGGCGCATGCATTGAGCCGCTGCATGGCGGTTCGGGATGAGGCCGCCTTGGGCCGACTTCGCTGGATTGCCTTGGGATGGATCGCCGTGCTGCTGGCGGCCGTGCTCCTGTGCGGCTGGAGCGCCAGCGTAATGTATGCCGGCCTCGAGGATTCTCGGCAGGCGATGATTGCTCTCGCCATGCGGATGCTGCCACTGTGGGCCGGGTCGGTGTTCTTGCTTGCTCTGGCGGGCGCAATCATGCTGGGTATTGCCAGCCTGCTGTTGACGGTCTCCACCAGTTTCGCCCTGGATCTGGGCTACGGTGCAGCGTCATCCTCGCTGGCGCGGTGCCGAGTGGCGCTGATCATCGCCGCCGCGCTGTTATGTAGCCTGGTAACGTATGTACCTGGTACAAGTCTGGATCGTGGTTTTTTCGCGTTCACGGCGCTGGGTGCATCGTTGGGTCCCCTGTTGCTGGTGCGCTTGAGCGGCAAGCGCATCCGGCCGGGCTCGACCCTTGGAGCGATGTGGTCGGGGTTCATATTGTCTGTGTTGTTTCACCTGTTGCCGGATGCGCCCGGAGATTTCCTGGAGCGAGTGTTGCCGTTCATTGCCGCCCTGGGAATCGCGCTGAGCGGCGGAGAGCGTCGGCGCAATCCGGATCGCGCGGATCGCTCGGAAGAAACCATCCATGACCGATTGCCGATCTAGCGGCTGACGGCAAAGGATTCGGCGCCGCCGCCGACGCGAAGTCGAAAGAACCCTGTCGTGGGTGGCCGGACCGATCTGCGATATTGGGACAATCTTCCTAGCTGCCCACGAGAGCGTGGCTTTCTTCAGCCCAGTGCAGTGCTTGCATGTAGGCGGTACGGATCTGTTGCTCATCCAGAGCGCCGTACCGCACCCGGTTCCAGTCACCGGATTCGTAGTGGCGGACGCAGCTCAGCGCCGCTCCCAGGTCCCCTTCCCCCTGCAATAATGCCCGGCTGATCGGCGCCGCCAACGGCAGTTCGGACAAGGCTTCTGCGAGGGGTTGAGCGACCAGAGCGTCGAGCACCGAGAACAGCCCGGTGACGAAGTACGGACCGCTGTCGGCCACGCCCGCCTGTTGTGCAAGTAATTCGCACATCCTGGCTCGTGTCATCGCATCGATCAACAGTTGTCCCGGCCGATCGTCGAATCCTGCCAGCATTACCAGGGCACATAACCGGCGCAACTGATCCAATCCCAGGATGACGATAGCCTCGCGCAAGGAGCTTATCGGGCGTGGCAGGTTGTAGTAGCTGGAGTTGATGCAACGTAGTATCCGATAGCTCGTGGTCGTATCGCGTCCTACCAGTAACTCCAGATCGGAAACCGACACCAGCGGATTCTGCAGCTCCGCCATGATTCGCAGGATCGCCAGGCGGTTGGTGGGCATGCGGCGTCCGGTGAAAGTCTCCGGCCGATGCAGAAAAAAACCTTGGAAACCTTGAAAACCCAAGCGGCGACAGTGCTCGAATTGTGCCGATGTCTCGATTTTTTCCGCGATCAATAGCAGATTTCGGGGCTGCAGCGCCTTGCAGGTTCGTTCGAGCTGGACCGCGTCCAGGTTCATGATGTCGATCTTTACGATGTCGGCTAGATCGAGTAAGGCGGCATCGCTATTCTCGAATGAAAAATCATCCAGTGCGATCATATATCCGTGGCGGCGTAGCGCCGCTATGCCGCTCGTTACTTCCTGATCCGCAACTACGTCCTCGAGTACTTCGATTACGACGCGTTCGGACGGCAGCGGCAAGGTTAAGGGCGTATCTCCTCCCACGAGCAGATCTTTGGGGAAATTGATATACGCCGGCTTACTGCCGACCAAGTGATCCAGGCTGATCTCCAGGCAGGCATTCATGATCACGCTCAACGTCGCAGTCCGGGCATCCTGCAGCTCGGCGCTGTCATGACCGGCGGATGCGCGATACAGAAGCTCATGCGCCAGTACGCGCAGCTCCGAATCGAAAATCGGCTGGCGCGCGACTAGTGCCTCGATCGTGTTGGAAAGATTCGATTTGCTCGCCGGGCTGCCGATTGCGGCGGGCGTGTGAAGCGGGCGACGTCGCGACCTTGCGGCCCCGATACCCAAGCCTTGTCGATACGCCATCCTCGTCATGTGCGCTACTGCTTTCTTCACCCAGCGGGGAGTATATCGATTCGTCGTCTTCCGGCTTGAGCAGCAGTGCTCACTCCGGATCTTGCGGCAACGAGCGAATCCCGCCGCAGCGCCCTCAGGCCGGGTCCTGCGCAGTCCTTTGCGGTGGCGATGAGCCGTTCGGATAGAATTCGAGCGACTCCGAATTCAGGCAGTAGCGCTTGCCGATGGGCGGCGGACCATCGTCGAACACGTGGCCAAGGTGGCCGTCGCAGCGACGGCAACGGACCTCGATACGGATCATGCCGCGGCTCTCATCGAGCAGCTCTCTGATATGTTGTGAGTCGAGGGGTTGGGTGAAGCTCGGCCAGCCGGTACCGGATTCAAATTTCGCCTTCGCCTCGAATAGCGGCAGGCCGCACAGTCGGCAGGCATACAGTCCCGCCTGCCTGTTGTTGAGCAGCGTACCGCAAAACGGCGGCTCCGTTCCCTGGTGCAGGATGATCCGGCGTTGTTGCGGTGTGAGAGCCTCGGCCAGCGCTTCGCGCCGGCGTGTATCGAGAGGACGGAGATCATAGCCGCTCTCGGATACCGTCATGATTCATCATCCATTTGATCGCGTATGCGGCAGTGGCGATAGTCATACGGCGCATAAACAGGAAGTCCGAACCGTGATGGCGGCGGCACGGACTGCAAGAGTCTACAGGTTGCAGCGCCTGCATAGAAGCGCCAGCCAAACACGGGCGCGTCCGGACTATTGTTGCAGCCGATGGGCGGGGCTGTTTGAATGCCTTATCATCGGTGTCCATATGGTCCGTCAAGCGTTGGAATCCATGCCATCTCCGCTGCCCAACAGCTATTGGGTTCAGCCCGGGCGGTTGCTCGCCGGCGAATACCCGGGCTCCATGTCGCGTGCAGATGCGATGGAGCGGGTGCAGCAGCTTTTGCGCGCAGGAATCAACAGTTTCCTCGATCTCACCGAGGAGGGTGAGCTGCCGGCTTATGACTGTCTGCTGCCGGGTTTGACGGAACAGCAGGTCCGATATCGCCGCATCCCGATCGTGGATCACGATCTGCCGGAATCCGACGAATACATGAGCCGGATCCTCGATCGGATCGACGCAGAGATCGCTGCAGACCGGAATGTGTACGTTCACTGCCATGCCGGAATCGGGCGTACGGGCATGACCGTCGCATGTCATCTGATTCGTCGTGGCCTCGATAACGAGGAAGCCCTGGAGCGGTTGCAGCATCTGTGGCGGCAGTGTGTCCGCTCGCACCGCTGGCCGACGGTGCCGGAAACGCCGGAGCAGGTGGAGTTCGTGCGCCGCTGGCACGATACGTCGGGCTCCGAGGCGGAGTCAGCAGGTCTGGGCGTACGCTATCAGGGGGCGCTGGTCGGACTGGCCGTCGGTGACGCGCTGGGTACGCTCGTGGCCGTCAGCAATTATAATGCTGCAGCCGTCATGGCGACGATGCGCGATGCGCAGCCTCTGGCTACGAGCATTCATACGGCAACGACGGTGGCGGCTGCGCAGAGCCTGTTAGCGAGCGGCGGGCATGACCCGCAGGATCAGCTGCAGCGCTATCTGCAATGGTTCCGCGATGCCGAGGCACCGGCGGATTTCAAGCGTGCGCTGGCTGTCTGGCAGTGGTCGAGGAAGCCGCATGCCGGTTCGCACGATCCGAATAACCTGGACCCGCACTCCTTGCCGCGCACGCTGGCGGCGGTAATGTTCCGGCACCGAGATGCAACTCTCGCCATCGATCTCGCTGCAGATCTGTCGCGTACGACCCAGCAGTCGCCGGTCGTCCTGGATCTGTGTCGTTTCTGGGCCGGCATGCTGATCGATGCATTGGCCGGCGTGGACCGGAACACTCTGCTGGCTTACGAGGGGCCGGCAACGCAACTGGCGCGCCGACGCCCGCTCAAGGCGGTGATCGAGGCGTGTCTTGCCGAAAACCGAGATGCTGCCGGCAATGCGGATGACAAGCATTGTCAGAGCAAGCGTCAAAATCGGGATGGGTCCGACACGCAGAGCGCCGTGTTGGTGACGCGCATGGCGATACAGGCATTTGCTTCGGGTATGAGTTTTCGTGAAGCCATGATTGAGCTTACGACGCGCCTGCGTGCGCCGTCCGCAGCAGCCGCGCTGTGCGGTGCGTTGGCGGGTGCGCACTACGGTATCGAGGCGATTCCAGCCGAATGGCGCCGGCGCCTGCTCGAAGATGCTGTCCTGCGCAGCATCGCCCGACATTTGTCGAACTTGCAATGAGAGTACCGACGCGCAAGATAGCGCGTCGGAAAGTCGTGACTCGCGAGCCGTCCTGGATACGTCTGTCGGATGAGAAGCTGCTCCAGATGCGCTCTTGCGACTTGACGCTGAGCTCGCGCTGCACATCTGTTACGATTTTATTCTTTGGTGCCGGTCCACCGGTTCAGCCACTTCTCCACCTCGCGATGCCACTGGATGCTGTTTGCAGGTTGGAGCACCCAGTGATTCTCGTTTGGGAAGAACAGCAACCGGCTGGGAACACCGCGCCGCTGCAGGGCGGTGAAAGTGGCCAGTCCCTGGGTATAAGGCACGCGATAGTCATGTGCACCGTGGATGATCAGGGTTGGGGTGTTCCACTGTGCAACATGGTTCACCGGATTGAACCTTGCATAATTGCGGGGTACCGTGAATGCCGAGCCGCCGTGCTCCCATTCCGGAAACCATAGTTCCTCGGTCGTGTACGCCATGCTGCGGTTGTCGAAAATGCCTGCATGGTTCACCAGGCAGCGGAACGGTTCGGACCATTGCCCCGCAATCCAGTTGATCATGTAGCCGCCGTACGAGGCGCCAAGCGCGCACATGCGCGTGTCGTCGAGCCAGGGATATTTTTCCAGTGCCGCGGCCAATCCCTTGCGCAGATCTTCCAGCGGCCCGCCGCCCCAGTCCTCACTGATGGAATCCGTGAATTTTTGACCGTAGCCGGGCGAGCCATGGAAGTCGATGAAGATGGATGCATAGCCTGCGCCGGCATAGGTTTGCGGGTTCCAGCGATAACTCCAGCCGTTCGCGAACGAAATCTGCGGGCCGCCGTGCACGATGAAAGCCACGGGGTAACGCTTGCCGGGAACGAAATTCGCCGGTTTCATCACATAGCCGTACACGGTGTCGCCATCCGCGCCGGTAAAGGTGAATTGCGCCGGCTCGCCGAGCCGGCGCTGCGACAGCAGTTCCGCATTCATGCGCGGCAGCTCGCGCAGCGTGGTCTCCCGTAGCGTCAACACTTGGAGTTCCGCCGGTGACCTGAGTGAGGCCAGTGTGAAGATGATTTTCTTTCTGCCGACCGAGAATTCCTCTACCCGTCCCGGACCGGTCAGCATCGTCGGCTTGCCACTTTTGACGTCGATCGCCCACAAGGGATGCTGGCCGAAGTGATCGGTTGTGGCGTAGATCGTGCGTCCATCGTGCGAAAACGCGAATGAATCGATCGAGCGGTCCCATGCCCGGGTGAGCGCCCGCCGCTCGCCGCTTTTCAGATCCTGCACCATGAGATGAAAGCGGTCAGATTCGAAGCCGGCGCGTTCCATCGCTCGCCAGGCGAGCAGCCTGCCGTTCGGCGAGAATACGGGTTGGGTGTCCCAGGCGGGATTATCCTGTGTCAGGTTATGCGACTCGCCGCCTTCGACGGAGACTTCGTAAAGATCGAAGTTCGTGGACCAGGCTTCGGTCCCACCCTTCAGCCGCGTCGCGAACACCAGTCGCGAGCCATCGGGCGAGAAAACATATTCGCTGGCGTCACCGAAGGGTCTGGAGGGCACATCGGCGTCCAGGGTACCGCTCAGCGAAACCGGTTCGCCGGCTCGACCGTTCTCGAGGCGGGCGATGAACAATTGCGACACGCGACCATCGGACCAGGTATCCCAATGGCGTACGAAAAGACGGTCGAATACCTGGCCCTTCGCTGGATCGGCAACCCGTGACGCCAGGCGGCGTACGCTGCAATCCAGCCCGGAACAGTCCGCGAACACCTCCAGCGACAAGGCCAGACGGCTGCCGTCCGGACTGAGACGAAAGCTGCCGACATCCAGCGGCAGTTCGGTGACCTGCTCGGCGTTTCCCCCGCCGCCGGGCATACGCCAGATCTGCTGCGATCCGCTACGCGAGGACAGGAAGTAGATGTGGCGTCCGTCGGAAGACCATTGCGGTGAGCTGTCGTTTTCCGGATGTGTCGTAAGGCGCCGTGGCTGCGCATCGCGGCTCGCCAGATCCAGTGACCACAGGTCCAGGCGGCCTTTGTTGGCGGCCATGTCCGTTTCCCTCACCGTGTACACCACGGTACTGCCATCCGGTGACAGCACGGGTTCGCTGATACGGCTCAAGCGGACCAGATCCTCGACCGAGAACGGCTGCCATTCGTCCTGCCCTCCGGGAATGGCGTACGAGCACTGGAATATCAGCGATGCGATCAAGGCGAACCAACGCGAATTCGATACAGGCATGGGGCGATGACTCCAGGCAGTAGCCATATCGGCAAATATCTTACTTCTTGTCCATGTGCGTCGGGGCCGATCGGTTCACGGGGCACATCAAGCAGCAGTGGTCGGCCGGAAGCGGACGGGGACGGAAGAGAGGCGGATGAACCGCCCGCAGGCGGCTATTGTCTTGTCCGGATCACGGCGAAGGCGCTGGTAAAGCCATGCAGATAAGTGGAATGCTGTACCGGACCGATCTCGCCGGCACAAAAGAAGCCACCGATCGGCAGGTCGGCTACAAGCCGGCGAAATGCATTGCTGTCGTGGTCGGACTGACCATACAGAGTCGTCCCGCGACCGGCGCAGGAGAACAGTAGTACACCGGCATTGGTGTCCGCACTGCGCGAGGCACGGTATTCCGTCAAGGTACGTTCAAGATCATAAGCTGAGGTAGCGGCATCGCGCAGATGGAATTGCACGACGCTGTTGGTGACGATGTTTGCGTTGATCCAAAGGGCGCCGCTTTGCGGATCCATGCCGAGAATGCTGCGGATCAGGAAGTCACCCGGAAGATACTCGCTGGTGCCGGACTGCATTGCCAGTCCCAGAAATAGGGATCCCTCGAACAACTCTTGGTCCGCGGGCCGCAGGTGTTCGAATACACTGGCCAGGGTATCGCGCGCACTTCGGCCATCGAGTTCGCGGATCAAATTTTCATGCGCAACCGTAACGAACATCGGATCACCGATGGGCCGGCATCCCTGCGCAACGATTGTATCGATCTCGATGTCGCCCGTGAAGGTCAGCATGATGCAGCCGCTATGATAAAGCCTGCTACCCAGAAACAGTGCCGAGCCTCCCGCTCTGGGAGCCCCGCCGCTAGCCAGACCGCCGATCTTCGGTGCACGAGGATAGACGCGATCCAGTCCCCGAAGAACGGTTTCCGTTTCGAAGCCGTAGGGATCCGCGAGCAACAGAAAGGACGGCTGCTGGCCGGCGGTCACACGCAGCGTATCTTCCCACATGCTTGCCTCGGCATAGATGGGCGGCAGTTGTGAAGTTTCCAGATGTGTTCCTTGAAGCTTGACGCCCGGCAAAAGTGCGCCGGTCAGCGATACGGCGGGACGATCCTCGATCTCGCGTCCGCCGCCGATGACGCTTTGCGCGCAACAACCGAACAGGAGGGTTTTGTCGAATTCCCGCCGCACCAGATCGGCGAGCATATTGAAGCCGGCGGCATACGCCGGACTGACGAACGCGATCAACAAATCAGGTTCTGCCCGGCCTAGTCCCAGAAATACCGCCTCACAGGCATGTTCCACCGCGGCAGCGAGATTGCGATCGGTGTCTGCGGCTGACGCCCAGCGCATATGTATATCCTGTAGTTTGCGACACTCGGGCCTGGCAGTCTAATCGTCCTGGGCGCCGGTGAAAGCTGCGCATTGTACGTGGACTGAGTACCCTTCCCTGAAACGGCATTTCGATATCGATACCGAAACGCCAAAATCGGACAGTTCCGTGGTTTTTTTCTTACATTGCCAGGTGGTCCGGGGTGGCCGGGCCGGACATGAGCAGGACAGGTTATCGACGATGGTCGTTCGTGCGGTTTGTTTCGATCTCGACAATACCTTGTGGGATGTGCGGCCGGTCATCCGCCGCGCCGAACAGGCAATGTACGATCTGCTGGCAACGCGTTATCCGAGAGTCGTGGCGGCGCTGACAGCCGAAGATCTGCGCGAGGCGAGAGTACGGATCGCCGAGACCTTTCCGCAGATGCGCCATGATTTCACCTTCCTGCGCCAGCAGGCGCTACGCGACCATGCGCGCGACTTCGGCTATCCGGAGATCATGGTGGAAGAGGCGTTCGCTGCATTCATCCGGGCGCGCAACCAGGTCGAGCTCTATCCGGATGTGCGCCCAGGTCTCGATTTGTTGTTTGCCCAATACAGGCTCTTCACGGTCACCAACGGTAATGCGGATCTCGAGCAGATCGGTCTGGCCCATTATTTCGAGCGCATGCTCGCGGCCCGTCAGGCTGGCGCCCTGAAACCCGATCCGGCGATCTTTCGGCAAGTCGTAGCAGGCAGCGGTCTGGCCTTGCACGAGGTCGTCTATGTCGGGGATGATCCGGAACTTGATGTAGAGGGTGCCCGGCGAGCCGGCATGCAGGCCATCTGGATGAATCGTGATGATGCCCGCTGGCCTTCGGGATTGGAGCAGCCCGTCCACATGGTACGTTCCGTGGTGGATCTCATACCTCTCCTGTCGGCCCTGGGGTCCAGACGCTCCGCCGGATCTGCTTGAGCAGGCAACTTCAGGGCGATAGGGTTGACCAGACACCGTATCGGCACCAGCCCGGAAACCGGAACCATTGAGCAGATTCGGTCGGGACGGAAACGTGCGCCGTGAAGATTCCCGCGCTAATTGCCTTGGTTCTGGGTTTGGCGTACATTCCGCGCCGTTCGTTGCCTTTGACCGCTTTTTTCTCTGGCTTGGCCAGCCGGGTCATCGCAGACCCTTTTGACATCGGCCAACTTCTGAAAAATCCGACGAGACCGCGAACGTTAGGCCTGGGATCTCAACTATGGCGCCGGTGTCGTAAATGACAAGTGCCACAGGGGCGGAGCCCGTATGTAACCAGGCCTCGCAGTGGGGATCCGTCTGTTCGGCGATCGCGCTCGGGGCTTTTTCAGAGAGATGGGTATTGTCATGACAAAGATCTATGTAGGAAATCTGCCGTTTTCGGCGGACGAGACCCAGGTGCGTCAGCTGTTCGAGCAGCATGGCACGGTCGAATCCGTCGCGTTGATCAACGATCGTGAGACCGGCCGCCCCCGCGGCTTTGGTTTCGTGGAAATGCCGCGTGCCGATGCGCAGCGGGCCATCCAGTCCCTGAACGGCAAGGAGATGGGCGGCCGTCCCCTGCGCGTGAATGAGGCCCAGGAGCGGCAGGGTGGCGGCGGACGTGGTCCTCGTGGTGGTAGTGGTGGTGGTGGCGGCGGCGGGCGCTGGTAAAGACACCGGCTTAACTTACAGCATTCGATCGCAGCAGACCCCGCGGCATGCAAGTGCCGCGGGGTTTTGCGTCTGGGCATCGGTATTGATATTGGTTACCGCTATTAGTATTGATTATCAGCGCTCGCATTCATCGGCTGCCAGCCCCTGACAAAACACTTGATTCTGCCGTCTGCATGACTTCCTGATTTGATCGATGCCGAATTTTTCCTTGGCGGCGAAGCTTCATTGAAGATTGAGCAATGCCGCACAGATTCTTCGATGCCATCGCGGCATTTATGAGGCGGATACAGATCCCGATGATGGGCCCAGGACGTTGAACAGTCTTTTACAAGACCAAGAGGATCGTGAAAGGCGGATCGATGTCCAAAGGTGAAACAGGAGCGGCACGGTAGAGAAGCGAGGTGTACCGATGGAGCGTGGAGCTGACGAAGCGATCGTTGCGGTTACAAATCTACGTGAATTCTTTCATGGTTCGGTGCAGACGGCGCTGCGTAAGCAGCGTGTCGAAGTCGATGCTCATACCGAACACTACGTCGTGAATATATTGACGATGTTCGCCCGCTCGGAGGACCTCTATGAGAATACGCCCCAGGGCGTCCAGCTTCGTCCTCTCGCCGTCATGCTCGCAGAGGCATCCGAGGCGGCGTCGGTTCAGCAGCGCGATGTCGTGCTGCGCAGACTGGGCGATGTGTCATTGTTCGTTGCGGGGTTCTTTGCGCAGAGCTTTGCTCGCCGGCTGGTCGATATCGATTATCACATCGCGATGGGCGGGGGTGCGTACGGTACGCTGGCGGAGAGTATGCGTGGATCATTGCGCGGCCAGGCGTTCGCGGCGGTGTTTGCGGAGCTCGCGCTGAAATTTCAGCGGCTTGTCGATGTACTCAACGAAGTCGCTGAAAGGGCCTATGAGCATAGTGACAAGGACGTACTGCGGCTGTACGAAATCTGGCTGAAGACGGGCAGTCCTCGCGCCTATGCGATCCTGCGGCGCTTGGGTGTCGAGCCAGTACCCGCCGGTCGGACGGGATCTTTGGGAAGTGCACACTGATGTCACCACTGCGCAGCCTGCAGGCCTCGCTTTTCCGCTTGCATGATGTGCCGGTAGAGCACGACGTCGATGATTTCGTGTTCGGCGACCGGCGGCGTCTGGCCGAGGTGCTGGGAGCGGCAGCTGCCGAGCAAGCCAGTGACGAGCAGGTCTGCCTGATTCCGGATGAGCAGGGGGTGCGTATCGGCCTATACATCGATCAAACTGTGCTGGATCGCTTGCAGCGGAATAATCCCTGCCAGGCGCTCGGAGAGAATAATTTAAGCGACTTCTGTACCGCCCTCGAAGGCGTCAGCCACTTTAATTATCTGAGCTGGTGTCTGACACGCGGCCGGAGCGTATCGCTGTTGGAACTGGAATTGCAGGCAGAGGTCGACAAATATGCGCTGGCACTTGCGCTGCTGGTCCGGCAAGGCGCCGGGCACTTTCCCGGAACCCTGCATGCCAGAATGTTCGACTCGGTCAGTTTCCTGCCGTATCTGGATGAGGCAGTGCGTCATCGCTACCAGGAAGCCAATCGCCACGCCGCACGATATTGCCGTCGATTGGACGAACGTTTTCTCAGGACGCATGTACCGCGACCGGCTTTGTGGCTGGCCGAATTACGGAAATTTTTTCGCTGTGGGCATATGGAAAAACTGCGGCTGGCCGTCTGAATCGGCCCCTGGCGTCGACCGCTTGTCTTGCCGCGGGGGCGTCCGGCTGGCAATGCGGCGCTTCCGTGAAGCGTCGCAAATCTCAGTCCTCGGAGGGCTTCAATCCAATCCTGCGTTTCATTTGTACCCATCGGGACAGTTCACGTAAATCGGTCTTTTTTCGTCTCGGCCGCCTGGTAAGCAGGCCACTCTCGTAGGGGTCATAGCCAACGCGCAGGCCTGCGGGGTTGCAGCGGATCGGTGCGCCGTCCGCCGGCGGCTCTTCGATAAGGGCCAGCCGGGAGTCATGCAAAGCCAAGTATCGAAGGTATTCGTCCTCCAGGCCGTCTTGCAACAGGTTCTGGCCCTGCCACCGGTACTTGGCGTTGCCGCGCTCGTCAGGCCCGCTTTTTCCGGGGCGGGTCGGGTGTGGTCGACCTTCCCCGGGATCGTCGGTGCGTACGCATTCATTTGCCGGCGTCACGGCTCGCAGGCGAACGCGCAATCCCAACTTTTTCAGCTCGTCATTCAATGCAATATCCCTGTTGTTGCGGCAGTGTTTCGTTACTGCATGCGGCCGGACGCGAAGCGTCACCGGAGCCTGGCGCGATGTGCCTGCAGCCCGTTTCCTGGAGCGTTATTGAATTTCGATGTGATCGTACTGGCAAGTACTAAAAGTGTGACGCATGTACTGGAAACACAAGTACGAGTGTCACGAAAACCGACAGCGGTCTGTTGTCTTGCTCGGGAAGCCGGCAATACGGTGCACGGCGCATACACCCCTGGGCGCCGTTGATGGACGCCGCGCGCCTCTGGTCGATGCCGATCAGCCCCGGGGAGAGCCTTCCTCGTCTTCAGGCGAGACGTCTTCCGCGGGATCCTCCGGCGCACCTTGGATAGTGCGCTGCGCGGCTTCCGCCTTGGACGTAGCGGTACCGATCCGGTACGCGGCGAAACCCGGCAGGACCACCTGGTTCAATGCCATGCCCAGTACCCGCCCGCTGGCGGGCGCATAAACTCGGTATTGCCGATTAGAGATCGGATCGGTGACGACGCCCAGCAACTCGCCTTCGCTGACTCGTTCGCCGAGAGCGACGTCCGAAAACAGGATGCCGCCATGGTCGACGCGTACCCACTGCGATGCGTAATAGACCGGCTCCGGATCGCCCCAATAGCGGCGTTGGTGCGTCATACCCAACGAATACATTAGCGTTTCGATTGCCTTCGCGCCATGTTCCACCTGTTCAGGCTGCACGCGCATGGGTTCGCCCATCTCGAAGGTTACGGCGGGAATGCCCGCTTCGCCGGCTGCACGGCGCAGCGAGCCGAAGTCACCGGCGCTTTGCAGGACTACGGTCGCGCCGAACGCCTGGGTCATACGTGCGATTTGCGGCATTCGCAGATCGGCGCGGACCTGCGGCAAGTTGGTGCGGTTCAGCGAGCCGGTGTGCAGGTCGATCAACGCCGAGCAGTGGCGCACCACTTCCGTAAAGAACGAGTGCGCCATGCGCGTGGCGGCACTGCCATGCGGATTGCCGGGGAAGTGCCGGTTCAAGTCGCGCCGGTCGGGAAGATAGCGTGTACCGCGATAGAAGCCCTGGATATTAACGATGGGTACGCTGATGACCGCACCGTTGAGCTCTTCGGCTTCGATGTCATCCAGTACGCGTCGGGCTACTTCGATGCCATTGAGTTCATCGCCGTGTACGGCTCCGGTCAGGCAAAGCACCGGCCCGGCGCCTTTGCCGTTCACCACGATGACGGGTGTGGGAGAGGCGAAGCCTTCGATTGCGGCACCACTGGTCCAGGTCAGTCGCTTGCGTGTTCCTGGAGCGACCTCACTGCCCAACAAATGTATTTTGCCTTTTAGCCTCAGACCCGTAGCCTCGGCGGGCGGATCCTGCGCGGCGAATACTTGCCCGAACGCCAGCAGCCCGCAGACAAGCCATCCAGCGGCAACGCGGACTCGTTTCAATAATGCGGATCGAATCATCGTGTGGGAAGCGAAGGTGCAAAGCCGTTCGATTCCGGCAAGATAGTTGAATCTATGGAGATCCGCTACCGCAAGGACAATACCTGCCGTACACCCGGGCGTAGCCGGATGGGTGATGTTATCAGCAGCCGGGGGTGTATCCCGGCAGGGATCCAAACCTGGTGGCGCCGGTAGCGAAAAGACCCGCGCCGGGCTCCGGCGGCTATCTACCAGCGCGCTCCCTGGCGGGGTATCCGTGCTTCGCGCTCGCGCGCCTCGTTGACCCGCAGCGGCCGTCCTCCCATGTCGAAGCCATTCATGCTGCGGATGGCCGCCTGCGCTTCTGCAGGCGCCATTTCCACGAAACCGAAGCCGCGGGGACGGCCTGTCTCGCGATCATTGATCAGCTTGACCGACTGCACGGCACCATACTGTTCGAAGAGGCTGCGAACGTCCGATTCGGTGGCGCTGAAGGGTAGGTTCCCGACGTAGATCGTTGTCATCGATATCATCACTCTTGAGACCACGAAGGAATTGCGGCAAGCCGCTTCGGCCGGGGAGGGCACCTCGGACGGACGACGAGCTGCGATTTTGGCCGCTGGAAATCAATAGCTTTCGGTATCGGATTGGTAAAGAAGCGACCGGAGTCGAGCGATCAGGAATGATTCACGAGGCGGCCGCTCATTGTAGATTGAGTGTATTCAGCTGACCGTCGCCGATACTACGTCAGCAATTTGGGAGTTGCAATGCCGCACCGATCAGTGCCGGCCGCCTTTCTGAATATCTTGTTCTCACAACCGGTATCGTCGTCCGATCGCCAGGGACAGCTGCGAACCTGGGCCGGCCAATGCTCGAACTTGTGCCGGTTGCCGAATGTCGAGTCGCCCTGGCTCCGGCAGCCCATCCATGCTTCCAGGGCAGAAGCTCCCGCAAGCCTTGGCGAACAGTCCTGCTTGTAGTGTCATCGCTGCGGCAACCTGAGGTACGAATTCGTAAGCGGATTCATCGCCGTGCCTACCTGTCAATCCTGCTCAAGATAGGTATAGCCGTTGAGTTCCCGTTCGTAAAAGCGGCGCATGGCCTGGCTTTCCGCTAGCGTCATACGGCCCTCGCGCACTGCTCGTTCGCAGTCGCGCCCGAGTTGCGGGAACAGGCGCTCGACATCGTACTGCATGTAGCTGAGAACTTCGCGTGCGGAATCGCCTTTGACGATCTCCTCGATCCACCAGCCGCCTTCATCATGCAGGCGTATGTGCACGACATGCGTATCTCCAAACAGATTATGCAGGTCACCGAGGGTTTCCTGATACGCACCTACCAGGAAGGCCGCCAGGTAGTATTCCTCGTCCGGGCGCAGCTCATGGACTTCGAGCGTGCGTTTGACCTCGCGCTGACTGACGAACCGGCCGATCTTGCCGTCGGAATCACAGGTGATGTCGGCGATGACGGCATTACGAGAGGGTTTCTCCTGCAGGCGATGGATGGGCATGATCGGAAACACCTGATCGATCGCCCAGCTGTCAGGCAATGACTGAAATATGGAAAAATTACAGAAATACGTGTCGGACAGGCTGACTTCCAGCCCGTCGAGCGCCTCGGGAACCGAATCGAGCGTGCGGCAGACATCTCGAATTCTTGTACAGGTTGCCCAGTAAAGACGCTCGGCCAAGCCGCGAAACTCGAGGCTCATCAACCCGAGGTTAAACATTTGCAGCACTTGTTCGCGCGCCTGCAGGGCGTCGTGGTAACACTCCACCAGGCGTCGCTGGGAAATGCTGCGGTAGGCCTCGAACAGATCCAGTATGGGTTGGGGCAATTCCTGCCCGCCCGTGTAATTCTCCTCCAGCCGTTCGGAAACGCGGAATTGATCCAGTGCGGAGGATCCCAATACGTTGAAGACGAGCACGCTATGATGCGCGGCAGTGGCGCGGCCTGATTCGCTGACGATGACGGGATGATCGATGTTGCGCGCGTTACAGACGTTCGTGATGCGATAGACGACATCGCTGGCGTACTCGTTCATGGTGTAGTTCATGGAGGAAGCGAAATTCGTACCGCTGCCGTCATAATCGACACCCAGCCCGCCGCCTACATCGATATATTTCAGGCCCGCTCCCATGAGTTTGAGTTCGGCGTAAACATGCGCCAGTTCGTTGATGGCATCCTTGACGCGGCGAATGTCCTGCAGCTGGCTGCCCGGATGGCAATGAACCAGTTCCAGGCAGTCCAACATGTCATGGCGCTTGAGCGATTCGACCAATTCGAGGATCTCACTGACGAACAGGCCGAATTTGGATTTCTCTCCGGCCGAATCCCGCCAGCGTCCGGCGCCTTCGCTGGTCAGCTTGATCCGCACGCCGATGCGCGGGCGCACCTGGTATTTGGCGGCCTGGCGCAATATCAGATCAAGCTCCTGGAAATTCTCGATCACCGGAATGATCGTGCGTCCAAGCTTCGTAGCGAGGATGACGGCTTCGATATAGCTGTCGTCCTTGAAGCCGTTACACACGATCATGCGATGCGGAGAATCTTCCGTCAGCGCCATGACGGCGAGCAGTTCCGGCTTGGAACCGGCCTCGAGGCCGAAGTCGAAATCCTCGCCGTAGCGATACACCTCCTCGACGACCAGGCGCTGCTGATTCACCTTGATCGGGAAGACCGCGCAATAGCGGTTACGGTAGTCGTTCTCGGCAATCGCTTGCGCGAAAGCCTGGTGTAGCCTTGCCAGCCGATGGCGCAGAATATCGGAGAAGCGAATGACGACGGGTGCTGTGAGATCACGAGCCTGCAGTCCCTTGACGACTTCATGCAAGTCGATTTCGCGTTCCTCGGAGCCGTCCGGGCGCACGACCACGTGGCCGGCGGCATTGATGCCGAAATAGGGACGGCCCCAGGCAGATACCTGGTACAGCTCCAGGGAATCCTCGATTGCCCACGAACTGCGGGCAGAATTACGTGTCACGTCGAGCTCCAGGGCACGGTTTCGATCAAGAGCAACCGTTTGTCGGAAGGGGAGACATTAGAAAGAGTCTGCACTCGCCGCGGTGCCGTTACAATCACCGGGTTCGAGGAGCATATCGAGGGGAACATGGCACTGGAACTTTGGTGGGGCAGCGGCAGCCCTTATTCCTGGCGTGCGCTGCTGGCGCTCGAGTACAAGCGGCTGGACTATATTTCACACCAGGTTCAGTTCTCCAAGCAGGAACACCAATCGCCGCAGTTGCTGGCCATGAACCCGCGCGGGCGCGTGCCGGTGTTGAAGGACGGCGATTACGTCTGTTTCGAATCGTTGGCCATACTGCACTATCTGGAGCGCAAATACCCTACGCCGCCATTATTCGGCCACTCGGCGCCGGAGGCCGGTACGATCACTCGCGTCATCTGCGAGTACCAGGGGTATGCCGAGGAGCATATCCAGAAAATCATTTATACGATTCTGTTCCAGGACATGGATGGACGTATGGAGGAGGTAGAGCGGGCACTGGGCAACGTGATCGGCGAGGCACGTACGATCGAGGCGCGTTTATCGGCGTCCTCGTGGCTGGTCGGAGACTCGTTCTCGGCGGCTGATATCGTCGTGTTTCCGGGCATCCAGGTGCTGCTGCGCGCCCTGGAGCGGCGGGAAGCGCGGGAACTGCGCGCACGGCTGCTTCCAGTGGAGGTGAACTTTCCGGCCATTGCCGCCTGGATCAGGCGGATCGAGGCGCTGCCCGGATACGAGCATACCTACCCGCCTCACTGGCGGGAGTGAGCGGGACGAAGGTACGTGAGCAGCGTACATCTGACGTTCCGTCTTTGAATATGCGTCAGGTCGGCACCCTGCCGGCATACCAAAAAAAACCCCGAACTAGAGGTTCGGGGCGAAAAAAGCGGACTGTCCTGAAGGGGGGGAAGTCCGCAAGGGGATGGGTCGAGTCGAGGAATGCCGGGGTTACGGAAAATGCCGGGTCAATGCAGGCGCGACCATTGCAGGACCTTGATATCCTGGGTGTCGCATTCAAAATTCTTTGCCAGCACGGAAGCGGCTTCTTTCAGGTCGCCCCGGGGCAGCACACGGCTGACTTCGACGATGCCGCGAAATTCGCTCATGCCGCTGGGAGGACGCTCCTGCAGCAAAAAGTGGGTGTAATACTTGATGCTCATGAGACGCCAGACTAGGCATCGGAACCTGAAGGTGCTGTGAAGGAATCCACACTATTCCGGGCAGTCACCCGAAATCAGGCGCCGCCTTACCGGATCATTCAACCCATACGTCCAGCCCATACGTCCATGTCCCGCTATCGTCCACCCCGGCCCAAAGGTTCGAAGTTCATCACCTCGGCAGGAGCACAACGTCTGAAGGACGAACTCGATGATCTCTGGCTTGTACAGCGTCCCCAGGTCACCCGGGCTGTCCAGGAGGCGGCCGCGCAGGGTGATCGCTCCGAGAATGCAGAATACATTTACGGCAAGCGTCAGCTGCGCGAGATCGACCGGCGTGTCCGTTTTCTGCGCCAGCGTCTGGACGGCATGGTGATCGTCGACCAGGGGCCGTCGGATCGAACCCGAGTCTTCTTCGGTGCCTGGGTCGGCATCGAGGACGAGAACGGCAATCAGGCCGAGTATCGAGTGGTCGGTCCCGACGAGATCGATGCGGCCCCGGGCTATATCAGCATGGACTCACCGCTGGCGCGGGCGTTGATGCGCAAAGGTATCGATGATGAGGTTACCGTCGAATCGCCCGGCGGCACCAGGACCTGGTGGATAGTGGGGATCCGGTATGAATATTGAAGACAGCGCGGTGCTGCGATATCTGAGCGAGGCAGGAGGCGATTGGCTGTACGGTGCCGCGTCCGGCACGGCAGTAGCGATATCCTTGCTGGCAGCTCTCATGCTGAGTGCCTGCGGGGCGCAGCCCAATGGCGGCTCCGGCGCTGCGCCACCGTCCCTACGGTCCGGCGTATATCTGCAGAATATCGATCGAGGGGTGCGTCCCCAGGATGATTTTTATCGCTATGTGAACGGCCAATGGCTGGCGCGAACGCCGATTCCTGCGGATCGCTCGAACTACGGCGCATTCACGATACTGGAAGAGGCGGCACGTGACGATGTGCATGCCATCCTGGAGCAGGCTGCACTAGCGCAGGCTCCGGCGGACAGCGATCGGCAGAAAGTCGGTGACTTCTATGCCAGTTTCATGGACGAAGCGGCGATCGAATCGCAGGGGCTGGCGCCTTTGCAGCCTGAACTCGACCGCATCGATGCCATCGCCTCCGCACGGGATGTCGCCCGCTACATCGGACGCGGCCAGCGCATGTTCGTGCCGCATCCCTTCGCCTTCTATGTGGGCATCGATGAAAAGAACTCGAGCGAGTATATCGGCTCGCTGTACCAGACCGGCCTGGGCATGCCGGATCGGGATTACTACTTGTCGAAGGATCCTCGCCAGAGCGACGTGCGCCATAAGTATCGCGCCTATGTTGGGGATCTGCTGGCTTTGTCGGGGGTACCCGACGCCGAGGCTGCCGCTGCCGGCGTTCTGGCGATCGAGACGGCGCTGGCGCAGGCGCACTGGACGCGCGTGCAGAATCGCGACGCGCGCAAGACCTATAACCGCCTCGACAGGGCAGCCTTGAAAAAGCTGATGCCGGAATTCGACTGGAGCGCCTTTTTCGCGGGCGCCGGGATCGAGGAAGGCAAGATATCGGCGCTCAACGTGGCACAGCCCAGCTATTTCCAGGCGCTCGCCCCGCTGATCGCCCATACGCCCGTGGCGCACTGGCGGGTCTATTTCCGGTACATGTTGCTGAACGCCCAGGCGCCGGCGCTGCCCGCGCGCTTCGTGCAGCTGCATTTCGATTTTCATCGCCGGACGATTTCGGGTATCGAAGAGATCGAGCCGCGCTGGAAGCGGGGCGTCGATACCGTGAATGCAGCGATCGGGGATCTGGTCGGCAAGTTGTATGTGGAGCGGCATTTCAAGCCGGAAGCGAAACATCGTGTCGATCAGCTGGTCGGCCACCTCATGGATGCTTTCGCACAGGGCATCGATGCGCTGGAGTGGATGACGCCGGAGACCCGAAAGCGCGCGCACGCCAAGCTGGCGCAATTCTCCATCAAAATGGGTTACCCGGAAAAATGGCGGGATTGGTCGGCGTTGCAGGTACACCGGGGGGATCTGATCGGCAATGAAGCGCGTGCGGCCGCAGCAGTATTCGAGCGCAATCTTGCCAAACTCGGCGGGCCGGTGGATCGTACGGAGTGGTACATGACGCCGCAGACCGTCAATGCCTACTACAATCCGCCTGCCAATGAGATCGCTTTTCCCGCAGCGATATTGCAGCCGCCGTTTTTCACAGTGGCGGCCGATGATGCTGTCAACTACGGAGCGATCGGCGCGGTGATCGGTCATGAGATCAGCCATGGATTCGATGACCAGGGGCGCCGCTACGATGGCGCGGGCAACCTGACGGACTGGTGGCGGCAGCAGGACGACGAGGAGTTTTCGCGCCGTGCACGGCAGCTCGGTGCGCAATATGCGGCGATCACTCCGGTGCCGGGGATGTCCATCAATGCCGAGCTGACCATGGGCGAGAATATTGCGGATCTGGCCGGACTGGCGATGGCCTATCGCGCCTACCGGATGTCCCTGAACGGGAAGCCGGCACCTGTAATCGACGGATTCACGGGCGACCAGCGTTTTTTCATCGGCTGGGCACAGGGCTGGGCACGCAAATATCGGGACGATGAACTACGCAAGCGCCTGTTGACCGACCCCCATAGTCCAAGCGAGTACCGTACCAATGTAGTGGTCGCGAATCTGCCGGCATTCCAGTCGGCCTTCGACGTGAAACCAGGCGACCAGATGTATCTGGCGCCTGGGCGGCAAGTGCGGATCTGGTAACGCAGTGCGTGGGCTGGTGGTCGGTCACAGAATCAGGCATTGTCGGTGGAGCCATCACCCCGACTCGGCAATTGGAGTCGACAATCTGCGGCGGGATAGCATCGAAAGGCCAGGAGAGGAGGCTTACATATGCGCTTTATTCGTCCAGGCCTGATCGCCGTACTCGCTCTGGCGTCAGCGGGCTGCGGCTATAACACATTGCAGCAACAGGACGAACAGGTGGCTTCCGCCTGGTCGGAAGTTCTGAACCAGTATCAGCGCCGCGCCGACCTGGTGCCCAACCTGGTCAATACCGTGAAAGGGGCCGTCGTTGCGGAGAAGGACATCTTGGATGGCGTGATCCAGGCGCGCGCCAAGGCGACTTCGATACAGGCTACCCCGGAACTGATCGACAATCCCCAGGCATTCCAGCAGTGGCAGGCGGCACAGGGCGAACTCGGTTCTGCCCTGTCGCGCTTGATGGTGGTCGTCGAACGTTATCCGGACCTGAAATCCGTTTCCGGCTTTAACGATCTGACCGCGCAGTTGGAGGGTACCGAGAACCGCATCGCCGTTGCCCGCAATCGTTACATCCAGGCTGTGCAAGCTTACAACGTGACGGTGCGATCCTTTCCTTCGAACCTGACTGCAAAAGTGTTCGGACATCACACCAGGACCAATTTTTCAGTGCGGGACGAGGCGATCACTCGCCCGCCGAGCGTCGATTTCGGAGCGTTGCCGCTCACACCATCCAGTCCGGTACCGGCTCAAGATCCGGCCGCGTCCCGGGACGACTGACGCAGGATGAATGACACAGGGTGTTGGACGCCATGATGACTGTCGCCGACACGCGGCGCGGCTACGATTGGCGCTTCGGCCGGCAGGCGCTCTGGTGGACACTGCTGCTGTGCCTGGGGGTGGTTTTCGCCTTGCAGGCGCGGGGCGCGGACGGGATCGGTGAACAAACCGTGCCGGTGCTGCACGGCCCGGTGACCGATCTGACCGGCACTCTGACACCGCAGCAGGCGGCGCAGCTCGAAGGACGCCTGCGCGAATTCGAGATACTGAAAGGCAGCCAGATCGCCGTCCTGCTGGTGCCGACGACACAGCCGGAAACGATCGAACAATATTCGATACGCGTCGTCGACGCCTGGCTGCTGGGCCGCAAGGGTACGGACGATGGTGTGTTGCTGCTGGTCGCGAAGGATGATCGCACGGTGCGTATCGAGGTCGGCCGCGGTCTGGAAGGCGCGCTGCCGGACGTGATCGCCAATCGCATCATCGACCAGGTCGTCGTGCCGAGATTCCGTGCAGGCGATTTCTTTGGCGGCCTCGATGAGGCGGTGACGCGCATCATCGCGCTCGTCGAGGGAGAGCCGCTGCCGGAGCTCGAAGCGCTTGAGCAGTCCAATACACCGGCGGGCAAGGAAACGCTTCTCCTACTTTTGATGCTGACCTTCATGGTAGGCGGCGTATTGCGCAGCGTGCTGGGTTCACTCGGCGGCGCTGTGCTCGCCAGCGGCCTCGCGGGATTGCTGGCATGGATGCTGACCGGCATGATGGCGATATCGATCGGCGCCGCCGTCATCGCGTTCCTGTTCACGGTACTGGGCGGCGGCGGCTCAGGCTGGACGAATGCGCGCCGCGGCCAGGGAAGCTGGAGCGCTCACCATGGAAACGGCTGGGGTGGAGGATTCGGCGGTAGTACTCGTGGCGGATGGAGTGGTGGCGGAGGCAGCTTCGGCGGCGGCGGCGCCACCGGGCGCTGGTAGGCGGCAAGCCATGCGCATCGCACGCTTGTTCCGACATCTCACCTCGACGTCTTGGGGGCTGCGCCGGCGCTTCGATCGCGCCTGCCTGGATGCGATCGAAGACGCCATCGAGCAGTGTGAGCGCGGACAGGGCGGCGAGATTCGGGTAGCCATCGAAGGCAAGCTTGAACTCGTCGATTTGATGCGCCGCATCACGCCCCGCGAACGCGCGCTACAGGTTTTCGGACAGCTGCGCACCTGGGATACGCAGGACAACAACGGCGTACTGATCTATGTGCTCTGGGCCGACCGCGACGTCGAGATCGTCGCCGATCGCGGCTACAACCAGCGTGTATCCGCTCTGCAATGGCAGGACATCTGTCGGCGCATGGAACGATGGTTCGCGAGCGGCGACAATACGCGGGCGTTGATACTGGGCGTCCGCGAGGTCAGCGAACTAGTCGCGCTGCATTTTCCGAAAGCGGATCGAAACGAGCTTCCGAATCGTCCCGTGATCATGTAGCCACTGGAGATTTCCGGAACACGGCGCGGAAGCTGCCGGATGCGCTCCGGGCCGCCCCGCGCAGGAAATGACCTGAGCGCCGGCGGATACCCAGGGGAACCATGGGGGTACCGCCAGCGCCGGCAATCGGGTCATAATCGGTTCATGAATACGTCGATCCGCCGTGTCAGCGTTCTCGCTGTCGTTCTCGTTGCAGCATGGGGACTTACCGGCTGTCAGCTCATGTACTCGCAGGAATCCGCGACAGCACTCATCCCGCCGTCCAAACCCGAGGTATACGCGCCGGCGGCGACTCATCAATTCCACTTCGATCCCAAGCTCGATGACGTGGTCGGGGTGTTGCAGATCACCCACGTGCAGGGAGAGGACACGCTCTCCGATATCGCACGACGTTTCAACCTGGGTTATGAGGAAATCGTGCGGGCGAACCCGGGTGTCGATCCCTGGCTGCCTGGCGAAGGCCGTGCGATTGTGTTGCCGACGCAGTTCGTGCTGCCGAAGGCGCCTCGCGAGGGGGTGGTGATCAACCTGGCGCAGTTGCGTGCATATTACTATCCCAGACGCCGGAAGGACGAGGTGTTGCAGACGGTCATTACGCATCCGATCGGCATCGGCAAGGTCGGCTGGTCGACGCCGCTGGGTACGACCAAGGTAACCTTGAAGCAAAGGAACCCCATCTGGATTCCGCCTGCCTCGGTACGCAAGGAGCACGCGAAAGCCGGCGATCCGCTGCCCGCGCGCGTACTGCCCGGTCCCGATAATCCACTGGGTGCGCATAAGCTGACTCTGGGCTGGCCAAGCTATCTCATGCACGGAACCAACAAGCCTTACGGCGTCGGAATGCGTTCCAGCCATGGCTGTATCCGTTTTTACCCGGAAGACATCGCGCAACTGTTCGAAGCGATTCCGGTCGGTACCAAGGTCACCGTCGTGAACCAGCCGTTCGTATTCGGCTGGCACGGCGATGCTTTGTATGCACAGGCATTTCCCATCCTGGAAGATGATGGGCGCAAGCATCCCAATGAGGCGAGTGTGCTGATGAACGCAGCGATTACCGATGGAATGTGGAAAAAGATCAAGGAGTACGGTGCGGTCGTGAATCTGGCGCGGGTGGACGAAGTGGTGGAACAGGCGCGCGGCATTGCGCTGCCGGTGTCGCGTGCCGATCTGGCGATCGATGCGTTCCTTGCCGATGCGCGGCAGGTCGAGAATCGCCTGCCCGAAGGAGCGAACTGGGACGGCAGGGACGAATTGCTGGTGACTGCAGAGGAGTTCGAGGCGGCGTTGTCCGGTACACCCTTGCCGAAGCAGCCGCCGGCAGCAGAATCCTCTGCGGGTCGAGCCGCGAACAGCCTGCCCGCCGGAGGTTCGCACTGAGGCTTGCTTCGTCAGGATCCCGCTCACGGATGAGGGTCCCGCCCATGATCCTTACCCAGCCATGCATCGAGAGAAATGCATGGCTGGGTAAGGATCATGGGCGGGACGGTTCCCATTTGATATGGCTTCAGGTCGATGCATCGAGAGAAATGCATGGCTGGGCAAGGATCGTAAAGTATCCCGACGTTTTTCACGGCCGTATGCATCGCCGGTCCGGATTCCTTTCATTTGCGCCGTCTGCACTCTGTAGGTACCCGTGTCGTGTGCTAAGTTACTGCACACAATAATTTCGGGAGGGCTCTCGTGCCCGGGCGTCAGCTCGCTTCGTGCGCAGATATCCAGGTCGTGGAAACACCCGGCGCGCAGCAGCCCATACCCAGGGCTTGTGCGTTGTTGACGGCCTTTGTCGGCCGCTGTCTGCGCGGCCCGCTGAATCAGCCGATCCTGGTACGCAGCTTTGCCGATTTCCAGCGGTATTTCGGCGGCCTATGGCAGCCCAGTACTTTGTCATACGCACTCGAGCATTTTTTCGAGCAGGGCGGGCAACAGGCGATCGTCGTGCGAATCGCCAATGGTGCTCGACCGGTCAGCTTGACGCTGAACTGCGGCCGCGAGCGTCTGATCCTGGAGGCGCGCGCGCCGGGAACACGGGAGTTCCTGCGCGCCGCGGTCGACTATGACCAGATCGACGCGCTCGACACACGGCGTTTCAACCTGGTGATTCAGCGGGTGAGAGCACCGGGTTCCGAGTGGATCGAGGAACAAGAAACATTTCGCGGCCTGACGATCGACGCCGACTCGGCGCGATTCGTGGCAACCGTACTCGAAGATTCGGCGTTGGTACGAGTGCATGGCGAAGTGCCCGCGGCACGTCCGGATCGCACCCTGATGCCGGGTACCAACCTGCCGGTCGGCTATGTCAGCTCCAGTCCGGACGGTGACGATGGGCGGCCGATCAGCGACTACGATGTCATCGGTTCGGCCGTGCGCCGCTCGGGATTGTTTGCACTGGCGGAGGTCGATGAACTGGCCTTCCTTCACGTCCCTCCCCTGACGCGGACCGCCGAGGTCGGCATCAGCACCTTGCTGGTAGCAGCGCGCTTTTGCCGAGAGCGGCGCGCGATGCTGATCGTGGATCCGCCGGCGAATTGGATGGGGACGAAAGATATGGCGCGGGCACTGAAGCATATCGAACTGCGCAGTGACAATGCCGTGATGTTTCATCCGCGCGTGACTGCCATGGATCGGCTGCGTGGCCGCCTCGAGACATTTGGCAACGGCGGGGCGGTCGCCGGCCTGTTGTCGCGTTCCGGGGATGCGGTCTCAGCCGCGTTGACGTCCCAGGAGCCCGAACCTCTGCTGCGTGCCGGCATGAAGCTGTCGCACGAGATCGACGATGCGGATCGCTGGCTGTTTGCCGCGCATGGCGTGAACGTGCTGCAGACCGTGCGACGCGTGCCGCGGGAGCGGCTGCCGTTGCGTACGCTCGCCTGCGGTGCGAGCGCTTCTCCCGACGGATCCTATCTGGCGCAGCGGCGCCTGGCGCTGTTCACGATCAATGCGATCGAACGGGGGACGCGCTGGTGCCTTTCTGTGCAGGATGATGCTTCGGCTTGGGGGCCGGTGACCCGGCAGGTCCGTACGTTCCTGGGCGAACTACGCGGCGCCGGTGCGTTCGCCAGCGTGCCGTTCGATCAATCCTTCCTGGTGATTTGCGATGACAGGATCAACGTGGCCGGTCGAACGCCGCGCGAGGTGAATATCCTGGTGCAATTCGCAGCAACCCGGCCCGGCGAGTATCACAGTTTCATGATCACTCATTCAGTGGCTCATAGGGCGGCGCGAGTGCGCCCGGTGCTCGTCAACCGGCTGGAGGCTTCGCTGATCGTCACCCATCAGCTGGAGCATGAAGTGACGATTCGCCTGCGACGCATGGATGCGGTCAATCTTTGACCGGCTCGTCGTGCCGCGCACCGCGAGGCTTGCGCTGGTGATTCCAGAGCACCTCCGTGCCATTCTCGTGGCGGGCCAAGACCCGCGCCACGACGAACAACAGATCCGACAGACGGTTGAGATACTGCGGCACTTCGGCGGCGATACTTTCATTCTGCGCCAAGAGCCATACGCGCCGTTCGGCACGGCGCGCGATCGTACGGGCCAGATGACAGGCTGCGGCCGCGGGTCCTCCGCCGGGCAGGATGAATTCCTTCAACGCCGGCAAGGGCGCGTTCAGCCGGTCCAGCGCCTGTTCCAGGCGGGCGATGTGTTCGGCAGTGATGCAGCGATAGCCCGGCACCGCCAATTCGCCCCCCAGGTCGAAAAGTTCGTGCTGCAGGCGGGTCAATAATTCCACGATCTCCGCCGGCAGTCCGGGGACGGCCAGTACCATCCCCAGCACGCTGTTGGTTTCATCCGTGGCTCCATAGGCCTCTATGCGCGCATGGGTCTTGGCGACGCGCGTGCCGTCTCCCAGGCCGGTCGTGCCTCGATCGCCGGTGCGCGTATAGATCTTGCTGAGACGATTTCCCATTGAAGCAGTTCCGATGGCGGCGCGGTCTGCGCCGGAATGCATTACGTTGCCTCGCTTGCAAGCGGCCTGCAAGCCATGCCGCCTGATGGCCGAAGCGGCCTCGGGATCCGGCCGGTCGTTGCCGGAGCCCGGTCGGCCGTCATGTACTCAGATACTCGGAAGGCCTGGCGTTCAGAAGGCTTGGCGAATACCGGCGAACAAGCCGCGGCCGATCGATCCATAGCCCGCGGCGGTCTGGTATTTTTCGTCGAACGCGTTTTCCAGTCGGCCGAAGATCTCGAGTGTGCGAGTGACGGCATACGTGGCGCGCAGATCGACCAAGGTATAGTCATCCAGCACGATGGTATTGGCCGGATCGTCGAAGCTTCGGCCGGCATGCTGTACGGCCACGGTGGTCGTCAATCCGATCGGCCAGGCGTAGCTCAGGCTGGCGTTGGCGGTTTGCTTGGGACGGCGCGCCAGCGCCCGGCCGAAATTGGCGTCGCTCCGGGTCGCGTTTTGCGCATCCAGACTGGTGTAGTTCGCCGTGAAACGCAGGCGCTCGCCGAGTTGCGCGGCCAAGCCTAACTCCACGCCGTCCGCGGTCGTCTTCTGCAGGTTGTCATAGAAGCCGAAAGGTCGCGTGACGCAGCGCGGATCGGCGTTACCGTAGCAGGAAACGAAGTCGATCATGTTGTTGGTATCGCGGCTGAAGTAGGTTGCCGAGACGACCAGCGTGCCGTCGAGGAGCCGCTGTTCGATACCCGCGTCCCAGCCCTCGGCCTTCTCGGCGGCGAGCGCTTCGTTACCGTAGTCGCTGAACAATTGGTACAGCGTCGGCGCCTTGAAACCCTCGCCGTAGCTGGCGCGCACCAGGGTCGTGGGCGTCATCGACCACGCCAGTGCGGCGCGACCGGTGGTGGAGTCGCCGAAGGTTTCGTGGTCGTCGTAACGCAACCCGGCGGTCAAGGTCAGGGTTTTCAGCGCCGTGGTCGAGAGCTGCGCGTAGGCGCTGTCCAGCCGGACGTCGTTTTTCATGGGCACCGGATTCGGATCGAAGTCGCTCGGCGCAGAGATCGTTTCGAGCTGCGAGGTCTCGGATTCCAGTCCGAACACCGCGTCCCAGCGCTCGTTCAGTAGCAGCGTGCCCTGGTACTCCCAGCGCTCGTTACGGCCGGTAGCGTCGAAGGTTTTCGGGTACGGATTGCTTGGATCGAAGTCTTCGCGGTCAGTGTCGGTGTACGCAAATCCGAAGCGGTTGGACAACCGGCCGTCGAGAGCGGTGAGATTGAGGCCTGCATAGGCCACCAGTTCTTCGTGATAGCCGTATTCGCCGGTATCGGCCAGGCCGTACGCAGGCGGCGGAAAGCCGTCGAATTCCGCCCTTCCCTTGCTCCAGGTGGAGCGTAACTCGGCCGAGGCGGCGGCGCTGAGCTTGAGCAGGCCGCGCACGTTGAAGCCGACATTGCGATAGCCGTCTTTTTCGCTGCCGCCGAACCTTTTGTCGAATGAGGAGATGCCGTCGGTGGTGAGATAATTGCCGCCGATGCGCCAGGCGAAGCGTTCGCCGCCGGCCTCGGCGCGTGCGTTGAGCGCCGCCGTGCCGCGCGCACCGCCTTCGGCAGACAGGGATCCCGACAACGGACCTTCCGGTACGGAGGTGACGATGTTTACCACGCCGCCGATCGCCTGGCTGCCCCATAGTGTGGATTGCGGGCCGCGCAATATCTCGATGCGCGCGTCATCGTTCGCGAGCAGATGGCCGAAATTATAACCGCCGCCAACGGAGGAAGGGTCATTCAGCTTGACGCCGTCGATCAGTACGACGGTCTGATCGGTTTCAGCACCGCGAATGCGCACTGAGGTCACCGCGCCGAAACCGCCATTGCGCGACACGACCACGCCCGGCGTGGCTGCCAGCAGATCCGCCACCATGGTGCGCTGGCTCGAGCGGATCTCATCCGGCTCGATGACGGTGACCGAATCGCCGATACCGGATTGCAGTTGTTCGATGCGATTGGCGGTGACGACGACTCGATCCAGTGTGCGAGGTTCGGGGGCAGTTGCGGCTACGGATACGGCCGGCGGCAGGAACAGCAGAAACGTGGATAAAACAACAAGGGTACACGCCGACGCCATAGGGTGTAGAGAGTATGGAATATGCATGGGCAGAGCTCCGCAACGAACGCAACCACATGGTTCGTCGCGAGCGCGAGCCATGTACAGGTCGCCACTCGGGAACTCCCGCTCTCGCAGCACACCCCGGCTGCTCGATGGACGACTGCGGCAAGCAGGTCTCCTGGCTCGTGGCTGGGTCCGTTCGCGTCACCTTCCCGGATCACGGAGGCCCGTGAAATCCAGTGGTTCATCGACGCACGGCATACCACTTACAGTTGCGGGGACAGCCCGGGTATTGACCCGGTTCCCATTTGAATCCCTGGGGAATGCCGAGCACCGGCCTGTATTACAGGCGATGCGCGGCGTTCTCGTCGCGGGGAACTTGTCGCTGCAGTGGATGATGAAGCCAAACCATTGCGCTCGTCAACTTGCGGGGTGTCGGCGAGGTTCGCAGCAGGATATCCGCAAAGTGCACGTTCTCCGGGCGGCGCACCGGGTATGCCGCCATACCGACAGGCCGTTACCCGGCAGGCTTCTTCCGGATCCGAGCCGCGCGTATCATGAGAACATATGAATCAATCCCCTTTTCTGAGCGCCGCCCTGGATGCGGCGCGCGCCGCCGCCGATGTCATTCGTCGCTACTATCAGCGTAATCTCGAAGTCGTCCTCAAGGACGATAAGTCGCCGGTTACCCGGGCGGATGTGGAGACCGAGAAGGTGATCCGCGGCTTGATCGGCGAGCGTTTCCCGGATCATGGCTTCTACGGCGAGGAAACAGGGCAGAGCGCGATCGATGCCGATTATCTCTGGCTGGTCGATCCGATCGACGGTACCAAGGCGTTCGTGCGCGAATATCCTTTCTTTTCCACCCAGATCGCGCTGATGCATCGCGGGCATCTGATCGTGGGCGTGTCCTCCGCGCCCGTATATGGCGAGATCGCCTATGCCCAAGCCGGCGAGGGCGCCTGGCTCGACGGTCGTCCGATCCGGGTCAGCGAGATCGACGCGATCGAGCAATGCGCGATTTCAGGTGGGAATCTCAAGACCTTGGCCGCCGGTCCGGGCTGGGCTCGTTATGGACGACTGGTCGAGCGCGCCAGCCGTATTCGCGGTTACGGGGACTTTCTGCACTATCATCTGCTGGCCGCGGGCAAGATCGACGTGGTCATCGAATCCGATGTGAATATCCTGGATATTGCTGCGCTCGCGGTCATCGTCGAGGCCGCCGGTGGCCGCTTCACGGATCTGCAGGGACGGGCGCCGACGCTTCAGACTACCTCGGTGGTGGCCACGAACGCCAGGCTGCACGAAGAGGTACTCGCCAGCCTGGGGGAGACTTGAGCATCTTCAGGCGACGACGAAAGTCCGCCCCTGAGCCCAGGCGATCTCGCGCACCGGTACCCCATACAAGCGTGAGATCGTCTCTTCGGTGAGCACTTCGCGGCTTGGACCGCTCAACCATTCGCCGCCGCCGAACAGCAACAGCGCATGATCGGCGAAACGTGCCGCCAGGCCGGCATCGTGCAGACTCATCATCACCGCATGACCGGCGCGGGTGCGTTCCTTCATCAGCTTGAGCACATCCATCTGGTGATGCGGATCGAGATGATTGAGCGGCTCGTCCAGCAGGAACAAGTCGGGATTCTGTGCCAGCAGGCTGGCGATCGCGACCCGGCGGCGCTCCCCGCCCGACAAGGTCGCCACATCGCGTTGCGCGAACGATTCCATGCCGACGGCCGCCAGTGCCGCCCGCGAAGCCACGCGATCATTTTCGTTTTCCCACGCCCAGAAACCAATATGCGGATGCCGCCCGACCAGCACGGTGTCGAGCACGCTCGATGGAAAAGGATCCTCGGTGCCTTGCAGCAGCAACCCCAGGCTGAGCGCCAATTCACGACGCGACAACGTGTCGATCCGCTGTGTACCGATCTTGATCTCACCGCCGGCGGGTGCGCGCAGGCCGGCAAGAGTATGCAAGGTCAATGTTTTGCCGGTGCCGTTACGGCCCAGGATGCAGGTCATCGTTCCCGCATGGACGGAGAGTTCCAACTCATGCACAAGGGGATGCCCGGCGACTTCCACGGTGAGCCGATGGCATGTCAAAAGCGCCGATGCGGCATTCATGATTTGCGCCAGCTGATTTCGGCCGCCGGACCGGCGCAAGGAAGCTTCGCAACGGAATCGGGATTCTTCAAAGACTGAAGGCATTCTTGATCCAGTCGATCGTGCTGCCCGGTATGCGGCCGTCGATCGCGATCACATCGAAACGGGCCGGATGGCATCTTAATTCGGGGTGGGTCAGCAGCAGATGCCGGGCGGCATTTGCCAGGCGCCGCTGCTTGCGCCAGGTGACTGAGGCGGCGGCGCTTCCGAAACGGGCCTCGGACCGGTAGCGTACCTCGGTCAGCACCAGGGTGGCGCCGTCGCGCAGCACCAGGTCGATTTCTCCGGCCTTGCATCGATAATTCCGGATGACGAGAGTCAGTCCGGCACGTTGCAGATACGCAAGCGCCGTATCCTCGGCGTGGCGTCCGGTGTCTTGTCGGCGGCGCTTGTCCATGCGGTTTGCCGGGATTGCTGGCTGCAGAATTCAAAGGGATGGAGCCGCGAGAACATCAGCCGTGCGCGGCGCCGTTCTGCGCGTGTCATCGCTTGTCGTTGCGCCGATGTGCCCGCTGCCGAGCGCCACCGGGCGTCCGTTCGACACCCGAGCCCAGTCGAGTCCGCGATGCACGCGTCCTTCGGTATCGATGGAGAGGGATCCTGTCATGCCGGGAATCACCTGCGTCTGTCCGAACTTTCCGGCTTTGAGCAAAGGTACGAGCCGATAGGCATCAAAGCCGAAAGCGTACAGACGCCCGCGTCCGCGGGCGCGCACCGGCCAGTAGCGGTTCAAGGCGTCGCGCAACTGGGTGGAGACCGCGTCGGGAGAAATGACCCAAGGCATATCCGGAAATATCACGCCTTCCAGGTCATCGTTCGCCTGGACGTCGGGTTCGAAAATATCCGACGTGGCATACACCGGTAAATCCTCGGCGAGGTGAAATCGCAGTGCAGGCCGTAGCGAGCGGCCTTGTACAGGCTGCGCACCGATGAACACGAACTGCGCGTCGCCGCGCCGACGAGGCTCGAATTGCAGGCGCGTTCCCAGCAGAGCATCGAGTGCCTGGGCACGTGCGCGCGATTCATCGACCAGCAGCAGGTGCGTGATGGGCTGCGAGAAATCACGCTGCGAAGGATCGTAGAAGCGTACGCCTGCTATTGCGCCGCCGCGTGCCTTGAGTTCCAGATCGAAGGCGCCGAACACGCGGCGGCCCCATTCATTGTTCGGCATCAGCACGAGTCCACGCGGCCGGCCATCGGCGATGACTCGTTGAGCGACCTGGCGCGCTTCGTCCTCGGGATCGAGTGCGAACTGGAACATCAGGGAGGGCGCGATAGCCTGACCGTGCAATTGATTCAGGGCCAGGGTAAGCACGGATGTTGCTGCCGATGCTGCCACTGCTGCGACCTCGTCCTTGGTCAGCGGGCCGACGATGAACTGCGCTCCATCGGCAATGGCGCGGCGATAAGCGGTCGTTGCATCCGCCTGCGCAGTGTCGTAGACATTCAGCATCGGCCGACGTGCAGGATCCTGCTGCAGCATGGCGGCGAGAAATCCGTCGCGCACCGCCATGCCGAAGGCCTGTTGGCGTCCGGACAGAGGGAGTACCAAGGCGATGTGCGCCGGATAATCCAGTCCTACGCCGAGTTGGGGCAGTATTTCTTCGTTCAGGAACGAGTTGGCGGGATGGCCCGGATAGCGTCTGCGCCAGTCGGTGAGCCCTTCTTTCGCGGTAAACGGGTTTCTTGCTGCAGCCAGTGCCGCATGCCCCAATTCCAGCCAGCCAATGAGGATGGCGCCGGCACCCGCTGGCGGCGTGAAGTCGGCATTGCCGGCGGCGCTTTCCTGTAAGCCCTGCCAAATCAAGCGGCGATTGGCGCGTAATTGCGTCTCGCTGAGCATGCCGCGTTCGCGTTCAAGAGCGGCGTCCACGCCGGCTGCTGGACGGTTGTCGGCAAACGAGGCGCGCGCGCGCAGAGCAAGGATGTCGCCGGCGTCATCGCGGGGCAGGGGCTGCGGGATACGTTCCAATTCGGCCAGTGCCTGCCGGGGACGCCCGGCTTGCAGCGCGAGTTCGGCAGCGACTTGTGCGCGCAGGATGAAATCTGCGGTCGGCAGGCTGGCATTCACCTGCCCGAGCAATACGCGGGCGCGCTCCGGCTGACCGGTATGTATGTACTCGCGCGCCGCGCGCAGCCGAAAGCGATCACGCAATTCGCCGGAAGACTGCGCGGCCAGGGCCTCGTAAATCCGGGCAGCCTCGTCGTGATTGCCCTCGCGCGACAGTTTTTCCGCCTGGTTGGACTGCTTCTCGGCGCCCAGGCGCAGCGGTTGGCTCGGCGCCGTCGAACAGGCGGAGAGCAGCGCGAGCAGGAGCGCCGCAACGCAGACTGGAATGTCCAGCGGAATGGATTTCGAACGTCTCGGCATCTGACTGCGCTCCGGCGCCGCGATCCAATCACGGGCTTACGAGAATCGGCTCGTCCATTATAGTGCCGAGTGCCTGCCCCGGCGTTCGGGCGTACTCCACCTTGCCGGTGGAGCCCTGCCGCGAGAGTAAGTGGAAGACAGCATGATCGCCGCTGTTGCCTGCTGATTTATGCATAAATCCAGTGAATTGGGGAATTTTTGATCATGTCATGCTCTGTCCCCCCAGCCTTCGAGCAGCGTCCCGCGCCTTCAGAGGTGCGGGACGCCCCGGGTTTTGACGATCCGCTGGATGTCTCGCAGTCCTTGTCCAGCCGCGTTTCCGGATCCACGGATGCCGGGGTGCTGTTCGTGGTTGCCACGCCTATCGGCAATCTCGGGGATCTGAGCATACGGGCGAAAGAAGTGTTGGCGGGCGTGGATTTGATCGCCGCGGAAGACACGCGGCACACTCGGCAATTGTTGCAGGCCTGCGGCATCCATACGCCGCTGACCTCCCTGCATGAGCACAACGAAACGCGTAAAAGCGAGGCACTGGCGAGGCGCCTGGCACGGGGCGAGTCTGTGGCGCTGGTTTCGGACGCGGGAACGCCGCTGATCAGCGATCCCGGCTTCGATCTGATCGCCGCGGCGAAAAAACAGGACACCCGCATCGTGGTGGTGCCGGGACCGTGTGCGGCCATCGCTGCACTGTGCGTTGCCGGCCTGCCCACCGACCGGTTCAGTTTCGAGGGTTTTCCGCCCTCCAAAAGGGCTGCACGGCGCGCTTGGCTGGAGCGGCTGGCGCCGCAGGAGCGCACCATGGTGTTCTACGAGGCGCCGCATCGATTGCGGGAACTGCTGGACGACATGCGTGAGATCCTGGGTGCGGATCGGCCGGCGAGCATCAGTCGTGAGCTGACCAAGCGTTTCGAGACGACCTATACGGATACACTGGCCGGATTGAGCCGGCGCGCCCACGAGGATGCCGACATGTCGCGGGGTGAGATCGTACTGGTCGTGGGCGGCAATCCCGGGATTTCATCGGCACGGACACCGGATACCGACCGGCTTCTGCGTGTCTTGCTGGAAGAGCTGCCGCCATCGCAGGCCGCGAAGATCGCAGCGCGCCTGACCGGGGAAAGGCGCAGCGACCTGTATGAGCGGGCGATGCGGGAACGCGGTTGACCCGCGGGAAGCAAAGCCTCGTGCCCGGGCCGGCCGATCATTGCCGGGACCAGCAAGGCGAATACCTGGCAGCACGCAGCGAAAGGGCTTGTATCCGGGGCTGGCAGCGCCCACCATAGACCCTGGAGTCGGCCAGGCAATCGCTGCGCGCAAGCGTGGAGGAAAGTCCGGGCTCCCAGGGCAAGGTGCCAGGTAACACCTGGGGGGCGCGAGCCCACGGAAAGTGCAACAGAAAGCAAACCGCCTAAGCGCTGTTTTCGTGACGGCGCCGGTAAGGGTGAAAGGGTGCGGTAAGAGCGCACCGCGCCGGTGGCAACACTCGGCGGCACGGCAAACCCCGCCCGGAGCAAGACCAAATAGGGGAGCAAGCAGCCCATTCTCAGGAGTGGGTCGCACGTGCGGCCCGCACAGGCTCCCGGGTAGGTCGCTTGAGGTGCGCGGTAACGTGCATCCCAGATGAATGATTGCCCTCGACAAAACCCGGCTTATCGGCCGACTCCATTTTATTTTTCTCCCCGCATGATTTCCATGACTTGATTTCATGGCCTGATTTCATGGCCTGTTCGGGGCATTCCGCCGCCGGACCGCGGCGGCCCGTGCAAACGTCCGGGTCGTCCACCACGCGTCCGTAATCGCCAAAGGCGATACCTCGTTTTCCAGGTATCGAATCGTTTTTGCGCACAATCTGTTCAAGCGGGTTTTTCAGGAGAGACAGGCGACAGGGCGAGGCCTTTTATCAAGCGTGCATTCCTACATAAAGAACACTTCATAAGCCCATGATTTCTGTTAAGTCGCTTTCGGGCGATCCCGCCAGGGATCCGATTCCTGGTGCTAAGTCACTGTCGCAAAACGGGAAATCCCTCAGAAATTTTTGACTTGCGGGTTTCACGCTCCCTATAGTGCAACTCAGTGGGAAAAAGTGGGAATGAATGGGTTCCAGGGTCAGCCAAGGGTGCTGCGTCCCTAGAATCCTTACAAAACGAACCGACCGATGATGTTCCGCGGCGCCAACAAAGTGATTCTGGATAGCAAGGGGCGGCTGGCCATGCCGACGCGCTATCGCGAACGCATCATGGACCGCTCGAACGGACGATTGATCGCGACAGTGGACCGGTCGGACCGCTGTCTGCTGATCTACCCGTTGCCGGATTGGGAAGAGATCGAGTTGAAGCTGCGTCGCCTGCCGAGTTTGAACCCGGTCGCCCGGCGTTTGCAGCGCCTGATGATCGGCTATGCCACGGATCTGGATCTGGACAACAGCGGCCGGGTGCTGATTCCCCCGAGTCTGCGCGAGTATGCGGGTCTATCGCGTGCTGCGATGTTGATTGGACAAGGAAGCCGTTTCGAACTGTGGGATGAAGCGCACTGGAACGAATGCCGTGAGCAGTGGATGAATGTCGACGAGACAGCCGAAGCACTGCCACCAGAACTCGAAACACTGTCGTTGTAGCGCGGCGCGATGTTGCAACACACGCCAGTGCTTTTCGATGAAGTACTGGCTGCCCTCGATATTCGCCCCGGCGGATGCTACCTGGATGCGACTTTCGGCAGGGGTGGGCATAGTGCGGGAATTTTGCAGCGAGTGGGCCGGGAGGGCCGGCTCATCGCGATCGACCGCGATCCGGAGGCGATTCGTGCCGGGCGCGATAGATTCGCGGCGGATCAACGGCTGACGTTGGTGCACAGTCCTTTTTCCAGATTGGCCGCGGTGGTCGCGGAGATGGGATTGGCCGGGAGATTTGACGGCGTGCTGCTTGACCTCGGAGTTTCTTCTCCACAGATCGACGATGCGGAGCGTGGTTTCAGCTTCGCGCAGGATGGTCCGCTCGATATGCGGATGGACAATCGCGTGGGCGCGAGCGCTCAGGACTTTCTGGCGCGCGCGCCGGAGCATGAGATCGCGCGGGTGATCCGCACGTACGGGGAGGAACGCTTCGCGAAGCGAATCGCGCGCCGGATCGTGGCGGCGCGGCGCGAAGCACCGATCACGCGTACTGCGCAGCTGGCTGACATCGTGGCGGCGGCGGTGCCGGCGCGCGAGCCCGGCAAGCATCCGGCGACGCGCACGTTTCAGGCGCTGCGCATTCACGTGAATGACGAACTCGAGGAAATTCGCGCCGCGCTCGAGGGCAGCCTGACGGCGCTCGCGCCGGGCGGCCGTCTGTGCGTCATCAGTTTTCATTCCCTGGAAGATGGGATCGTCAAGCGGTACATGCAGGCTCACTCGCAGGAAGCTCCGCTCTATGCCGGTCTGCCGGAAGTGCCGGCGCATGCACGGCCGAAACTGCGCCGCCTGGGCCGTGCCGTGCATCCTTCGGAGGCCGAGATCGCCCGCAATCCGCGGGCGCGCAGCGCCATCATGCGCGTGGCGCAACGGGTGGCGGCATGAACGTGGCCGGCCGTATGGGTTTCGCCGCACTATGGTGTCTGCTGTTCGCTTCCGCGATCGCGGTGGTGTGGAGCAAGCATCAGGCGCGCAGCCTGTTCATTCAGCTGCAGTCGCTCAATGCTGAACGTGATGCCTTGGACATCGAGTGGGGGCAGTTGAAACTCGAGCAGAGCGCGTGGTCCACGCATGGGCGCGTCGAACAGACCGCGCGCGGCGCGCTGCGCATGATCATTCCCCGTCCGGATGAGGTCCGGATCGTGAAACGCGAGGAATGACGCGGCGCATGCTTGCTCACAAGGACAATAAGAGCTTCTCTCAGGACCAGTTCCAATCGCGACTGTATGTGGTGCTGGCTGCCTTGATACTGATCGCGCTTGCGCTGGTGGCGCGCGCCGTGGATCTGCAACTGTTGGACGAGGGTTTCCTGGAGGGTCAGGGCGATGCCCGCTTCACGCGGGTCGCGAAGCTGTCCGCGAATCGCGGCGGGATCTATGACCGCAACGGAGAACCTCTGGCTGCCAGCACACCGGTCGATTCCGTATGGGCGAACCCGTCGCGGGTGATGCGTGCGGCCGACCAGATTCCGCGGCTGGCGGAGGCGCTCAATCGCGACCAGAAATGGTTGACCCAGGTCATCACCAGCAATCTGGATCGGGAGTTCGTCTATCTGGTGCGGCACATGCGTCCGAGCGATGCGCAGCAGGTGCTCGAGCTGAAGATCCCGGGTGTGTACCTGATGCGTGAATACCAGCGATTCTATCCGGCCGGCGAAGTGACCGGCCATCTGCTGGGCTTCACCCGAAAGTACGAGGACATCGGCCAGGAAGGACTGGAGCTGGCGTTCGACCGCTGGCTGGGCGCCCAGCCCGGGGCGAAGCGCGTCATTCAGGACCGCTACGGCCGTACGGTCGAGGACATCGAAAGCATCAGCGCGGCGCGCCCGGGTGAAGATCTGGTCACCAGTATCGATCTGCGCATCCAGTATCTGGCCTATCGCGAACTGAAGGCGGCGGTGCAGTCGCGGCGGGCGCAGTCGGGCTCGGTCGTGGTGCTGGATGTCGATACTGGCGAGGTCTTGGCGATGGTGAACCAGCCCGCCTACAATCCGAACGATCGTGACCAGGTCTCGGCGGCGCGCTATCGCAATCGGGCGGCGACCGATATTTTTGAGCCGGGCTCGAGTATCAAGCCGTTCGTCGCCGCCGCCGCGCTTGCCTCGGGGCGCTATCATCCTGAGACGCCCATCGACACCTCGCCGGTGCAGATCGGCGTGAAAACCTTTCGCGATACGCATCCGCTGCGCAATGCCACGCTCACCAGCGTCATTGCAAAATCCAGCAATGTGGGCATGACCCGCATGGCTTTGTCACTGTCCGCGGAATCGATCTGGAGCACGCTCACGGCATTCGGTTTCGGGCAGGTCACCGGCAGCGGGTTTCCCGGCGAGTCGGCCGGACTACTGAACGATCCGGCGCATTGGGGGCGTATCGGCACCGCGACGTTGTCCTTCGGCTATGGCCTGTCCGTGACATCGCTGCAGTTGGCGCACGCCTACGCGGTGCTGGGGGCGCAAGGGATCAATCGGCCTGTGAGTTTGCGGCGCGTGGATCAGCCGGTCCCGGGCGAGCGCGTGATCGAGGAGCGCGTCGCGCGGGAGTTGTTGGCGATGATGGAGAACGTGGTGTCCCAGGACGGCACGGGCACACGTGCCGCGCTTGCGGGTTATCGCGTGGCGGGCAAGACCGGCACGGCCTGGAAGGCCTCCGCGGGCGGCTACGGCACCGCCGAGACGCGCAAGTACATGTCGATCTTCGGCGGTGTAGCGCCGGCAAGCCAGCCCAAGCTGGCAGCGGTGGTCGTTATCGACGAACCCAGCGGCGGCGCCTATTACGCCGGTGAGGTGGCGGCGCCGGTGTTCTCCAACGTACTGGCCGGGGCGTTGCGCCTGATGGGCGTGCCGCCGGACGGTTTGGACCTGCTGCCGGCCACGACGCTGGTCCAGGCGGGGCCCGAGCCATGAACGTCCTGGCTGCGGGACGGGAGTGCGTCGTGAGTCCCGGATCTGGGTCTGGGTCTGGTCCTGGTCCTGGTTCTGGTTCGGGAAGATCGCGCGCGAAAAACCTGCGGGCATTGCTGTCGGCATGCGGTTGCCCCGCCGCCGCGGACATTGCCGAGGATATCGTCGTCACGGACATGACACTGGACAGCCGGGCGGTTCGGCCGGGCAGCGCCTTCGTCGCGCTGGCCGGCGCGCGTACACATGGCATCCGTTTCGCGGCGCAAGCAGCGCAAGCGGGCGCCCGCGCGATTCTGTGGGAGCCTTCGGCAGCCGTGACCCGGCCCCGGCTGCCTGCGGGAACCGCTTTGATTGCCGTTCCGGATCTAGCCGAGTCATTGGGGGACATTGCGGACCGGTTCTTTGACTCACCCTCCGCGGATCTGCGCGTGGCCGGTATCACGGGTACGAACGGCAAGACCACGACGGCACATGTGCTGGCGCAGGCATTGGCCGGTTTGGGCGAATCCTCGGCCTATGCAGGTACTCTGGGTGTCGGGCGCATGATCCCTGGGCCGGCGTTCGCCGGCGAGGCCGGCGGCGGGATGGGCAAGGCGCGTCAAATGCGATACGACTACACAAGTACGACGCATACCACACCGGATTGCATCACGGTGCATCGCCGCCTTGCCGAACTGCGCAATGCAGGTACGCGTTTTCTAGGCATGGAAGTGTCTTCGCACGCACTGGACCAGCACCGGGTGGCCGGCGTTCGTTTCGATACGGCCGTATTCACCAACCTGACGCACGATCATCTGGATTACCACGGCAGCCTGGCGGCCTACGGCGCCGCCAAGGCGCGTCTATTTTCATGGCCGGGACTGAAGTATGCGGTGATCAACGTGGACGACGAGTTTGGGCGCAGCCTGTCGAGGCGTGCGCTCCAGGCGCAACTCGTTTTCTACAGTCGTCGTGACGTGAACATCCCAGCCGCCCTCGCCACGAATCCCGATCCACGGGTGGCGGTGTTCGCCGCGACGGCGGCGTCGCAGATTCGTGAACTGCATGGCGATCGGGTGTCGGCCGCGCCTTCGGGATTGGTGATCGACGTAGATGGAAGCTGGGGAGCGCATGAATTGCGTTGCGGATTCATCGGCGACTTCAATACGGAGAATCTGCTGGCGGTGCTGGGAACTTTGCTGGCGTGGGGCATCCCGCCGGCCGAGGCGATCGCCGCACTGGGACGCTGTACCGCACCACCAGGCCGCATGGAAGTTCTGGGTGCCGCAGGTCAGGTCAAGACGATCATCGACTATGCGCATACGCCGGCAGCCCTGGAAAAGGCGCTGCGGGCGGCGCGAGGACATTGCACCGGAACTCTGACTTGCGTGTTCGGCTGCGGCGGAGAACGCGACATAGGCAAGCGGCCGCTCATGGCGCGGATCGCTGAAAATCTTGCCGATGCCGTCATCGTCACCGACGACAATCCCCGCGGCGAAGATGGCGATGCCATCATTGCCGATATATTGAAAGGCTTCGCTCGTCCCGGCCAAGTCGTGATCGAGCGTAATCGCGCCGCGGCGATCGCCGGCGCGATCCGCGGCGGCAAGGCAGGCGACATGGTGTTGATTGCCGGCAAGGGGCACGAGGACTACCAGATCATCGGCGCCCGACGGTACTACTTCAGTGATCGTGCGGTAGCGTGCGCCGCTCTCGATTGCGAGAGCGGAACTCCCGGCTCCCCGCCGGACGGCGATACGGACGGCGCAGAGGATGGCTATCCAGGCGAGCGCCCAGGGGTGGAATCGTGAGCGCGGCATCATGAGTGCGGTTATGACGGCCTGGACCTTGGGAGAGCTCGCGCGTTGCGTGTCTGGCAGGATGGTCGGCGCGGATCGGGCGTTCAGCAGTGTCTCGACCGATAGCCGCAGCCTGCGCCCGGACGCCTTGTTCGTGGCGCTGAAAGGTCCGAATTTCGATGGTCACGAGTTTGCTGCCGCCGCCGCCGAACGCGGTGCCGCCGCGGCGCTGGTGGAGCATCCTGTCGCGGCTGGTCTGCCGCAACTGGTCGTCGCGGATGTGCTGGCAGCGCTGTCGACCTTCGCGCGCGCTTGGCGGCGCCGGTTCCGCATTCCAGTCATCGGTGTCACCGGTAGCAACGGCAAGACGACGACCAAGGAGTTGATCAATGCCATCCTGTCGCCGCTCGGGCCTACGCTGGCGACTCGCGGCAACCTGAACAATCACATCGGCGTGCCGCTCACCCTGCTGGAGCTCAGGGCGGAACATCGCTACGCGATCATCGAGATGGGTGCGAGTCGTCAGGGAGAGATCGCGCAGCTGGCAAGCCTTGCTGAGCCGGAGGTGGGCATCGTGACGAACGCGGGAGCTGCGCATCTGGAAGGTTTCGGCAGCCTGGACGGCGTCGCCGACGGCAAGGGAGAGCTGTTGCGCTCGCTGCCGTCCGACGGTGTCGCTGTCATCAATGCCGATGATCGCTACGCGGCGCGCTGGCGTAACTCGAGTACGGCAAAGCGCATACTGAGCTTCGGCTTGGAACAGCCCGCCGATTTCATGGCCCGCAAGGTGCGAATCGCCGGTGAGGTCGGGTCGTTCCGTACGGATTTCGACCTGGCGACACCCGGCGGCTCATGTGCCGCGACGCTTGCGCTGGGCGGCCTGCACAACCTGCGCAACGCCTTGGGTGCAGCCGCCGTGGCCTGCGCCGTCGGCGCGACGCTGCACGACATCGCCGCAGGGCTGGCCAGGATGCAGTCTGTCGGCGGGCGGCTCGAATTCAAGCCCGCCATCCATGGTGCATTCATCATCGATGATTCCTACAACGCGAATCCCGGTTCGCTCAGGGCAGGACTGGATGTGCTGTGCGGTCCGGGTGCCTTTGGCAGAACGCCGGCGATGGGAACTGCCCGCTGGCTGGTGCTGGGCGAGATGAAAGAGCTGGGCGCGAATACCGATGAGCTGCATGCGCAGGTGGGTCGGTATGCGCGCGATTCCGGGGTCGAGCGCCTGCTGGCGATCGGCGAGGACGCTCGCCACGCAGTCGATGCGTTCGGCGAGGGAAGCCGGTGGTTTGCGGATGTCGGCGCGTTGATCGAGGCGGCGCGCCGTGACTTGGAAACTCGTGAACCCGGGGTGGTCATGCTCGTGAAAGGTTCGCGCGCGAATCATCTGGAACGCTTCGTGGCGGCGCTGGCGTCCCCGGCGGCAGACCGGATCCGGATGGATGGGGTCGAGTCGGATGACGAATCGATCGATGGTACGACTCCGGCCGGGACGAAGGAATCGTAGGCATGCTGCTGTATCTCGCCAGACAACTTGCCGAACTGGAGTCCGCATTCCGGATTTTCAACTACCTGACCTTGCGCGCGATCCTCGCAACCTTGACGGCGTTGATGATTTCCTTCGTGGTCGGCCCGTGGATGATTCGTACCTTGTCGCACAAACAGATCGGGCAGCGGGTGCGCGATGACGGCCCGCAGTCGCATTTGCCCAAGGCGGGTACTCCGACCATGGGCGGCGCGTTGATCCTGGTGGCGATCTGCACCAGTACGCTGCTGTGGGCGGATCTGGCGAACCGTTTCGTATGGATCACCGTGCTGACTACCCTGACGTTCGGTTTGATCGGATTCTGGGACGACTATCTGAAGCTGGTGGTGGGCAATAGTCGCGGCCTGATCATGCGCTACAAATATTTCTGGCAGTCGATGGCCGGGTTGGGCTGCGCTTTGGCGCTGTTCTACAGTGCCAAGGTGCCGGCCGAGACGGCTTTATATGTCCCCTTCTTCAAGGCCGTGATGGTGCCCTTGGGCTATGGCTATGTCTTGTTGACGTATTTCGTGGTCGTGGGCAGCAGCAATGCAGTCAATCTTACGGATGGGCTGGATGGATTGGCAATCATGCCGGCCGTGCTGGTCGGCGGCGCACTGGGGGTGTTCGCCTATGCAACGGGCAACGCGGTCTTCTCGGGTTATCTCGGCATACCTTTCATCGAAGGTACCGGCGAAGTGCTGGTGTTCTGCTCGGCACTCGTCGGCGCCGGACTGGGTTTTCTCTGGTTCAACACCTACCCGGCGCAAGTGTTCATGGGTGATGTGGGGGCGCTTGCGCTCGGAGCGGCACTAGGCGTCGTTGCCGTCATCGTTCGCCAGGAGATCGTGTTGTTCATCATGGGCGGCGTATTCGTGATGGAAACGCTCTCGGTGATGATCCAGGTTGCTTCCTACAAACTCACGGGCAAGCGGGTGTTCCGCATGGCGCCGATCCATCATCATTTCGAGCTGAAGGGCTGGGCCGAGCCGAAGGTGATCGTACGCTTTTGGATCATCTCGGTAATCCTGGTGCTGGTGGGTCTGGCGACGTTGAAGGTGCGTTAGCCATGATGCCGCACGATCGAACAATGTGTGCTTCGCCAGGCCGCACGATCATCGTCGGACTGGGCCGTACGGGGATGTCCTGTGTACGTTATCTGCACTCGCGCGGCATGGCTTTTGCAGTGACCGATAGTCGTGCGGAACCGCCCGAAGCGAAGGCGCTCCAGGGGCTGGCGCCGGAGGCGCCAACTCGTTTTGGCGTGTTCGACGAATCGCTGCTGGACGGTGCCGCGCAGGTGCTGGCCTCGCCCGGCGTGTCGCTGGCGGAACCCTTCCTGGCCGCCGCGCTGCGGCGCGGCCTCCCCGTAATAGGCGACATCGAACTGTTCGCGCGCGAGGCGCGCGCGCCGATCGTCGCCATCACGGGCACGAACGGCAAAAGCACCGTGACGAGTCTGGTCGCGCTCATGGCCCAGGCAGCGGGACGCCGCGTGCTGGCCGGCGGCAATCTGGGAGAGCCGGTGCTGGATCTGCTCGAACAGCCCGTGCCGGATGTCTATGTGCTGGAATTGTCCAGCTTCCAGCTGGAGACGACCCACAGTCTGCGCACGGCGGCGTCGGCGGTGCTCAATATTAGTGAGGACCACATGGATCGTTATGCGACGCCGGGACAGTATGCCGCGGCCAAGGCGCGCATTTTTGAGCACTGCGCCGTGGCCATCGTGAATCTGGACGACCCGGTGGTACGCACGATGCCGCCACCCTCCTCGCGCGTGCTGAGCTTCAGCCTGCATGCGAAACCGCCCGCGGACTATCACGTGCGCGCCATCCCGGCGCCAGACGCCTCCCCGGACGATAGCACTGCGGTCGCTGCGGATTGGGCGCTCGTGCATCGTGACGAGGCGCTGGCGAGGATGTCGGATCTGAGGATCGCCGGCCTGCACAATGCCGCAAATGCGCTGGCGGCGCTGGCGATCGGTGCCGCGCTGGAGCTGCCGCGCGAGGCCTGTCTGCATGCTCTACGCGAGTTTCCCGGCCTGCCGCATCGTTCCCAGTGGATCGCCGATCGTCGCGGCGTGCGTTACGTGAATGATTCCAAGGGGACGAATGTCGGAGCGACCCTGGCGGCGGTGGCCGGCATGGCCGGACCGCTGATCCTGATCGCCGGCGGCCAGGGGAAGGGGCAGGACTTCACGCCGCTGGCCGCGGCGTGCCGCCGCAAGGTACGGCATGTGGTGCTGATCGGCCAGGATGCTGCGATGATCGCCGCCGCACTGCAGGGCGTCGTGACGATTCAATTCGCGGACGACATGCAGACGGCGGTACGCCTTGCGGCGCAGGCTGCACGGGCGGGAGAGGTGGTATTGCTTTCGCCGGCCTGTGCCAGCCTGGACATGTTCCAGGACTATGCTCATCGAGGCGATGTTTTCGCCGCGGCGGTACGGGAGTTGCCGGCGTGAGCGCGGTGCCGTTGACATTCGCCCGCTCCAGCGCGCGCCCGCGGCATTACGCGTTCGATGGCGTACTGCTGCTGAGCGTCGCCGGCATTCTGTTGATCGGTCTGGTCATGATGACTTCGGCCTCGATATCGATCGCGGATCGCCAGATGCACGAACCTCTGCATTTCCTGGAGCGGCAGCTGGCGGGTGTGGTGCTGGGCCTGCTTGCCGCAATGATCGCGATGTCGATTCCGACGCCGGTATGGGAACGCCTGGGCGTGCCGATGATGATCTTGGCGTTCGTCTTGTTGATCATGGTCCTGATTCCGGGCGTTGGGCACGAGGTGAACGGCAGCCGCCGCTGGTTGCGCGCGGGCATCATGAATTTCCAGGTTTCCGAACTGGTGCGCGTACTGATGCTGCTGTACCTGGCCAGCTATGTGGTGCGCAGGCAGGCGGAATTGAAGGATCGGTTGAAGGGTTTCCTGAAGCCGCTGGGCATGCTGATGGGAGCAGCCGGCTTGCTGCTACTGGAACCGGACTTCGGTGCTGCCACCGTACTGATGACGACGGGGCTGGGCGTGTTGTTCCTGGCCGGCGTGAAGCTACGGCATTTCATCGCGCTGGTGGCATTGGCAGCCGGCGGCATGGGCTTGCTGGCGGTGACTTCCGCGTATCGCCTGAAGCGTCTGACGACGTTCCTGGATCCCTGGGCTGACCCGTTCAATTCAGGTTTCCAGCTGACGCAATCCTTGATCGCGATCGGGCGCGGTGAAATGTTCGGTGTCGGTCTGGGCGCCAGCGTGCAGAAGCTGTTCTATCTGCCCGAGGCGCACACCGATTTCGTGTTTGCAGTACTGGCTGAGGAGCTTGGTCTGACCGGTGTACTGGCGACCTTGAGCTTGTTTCTGCTGGTCGTATGGCGCGTGTTCCGTATCGCTCGCACGGCCGCCGCGGCCGGTCTGCCGTTCCAGGCATACAGCGCCGGTGCCTTCGGCATCTGGTTGGCCTTGCAGACATTCATCAACATCGGTGTGAATCTGGGGCTGCTGCCGACCAAAGGTCTGACGCTGCCGCTGATGTCCTACGGCGGTTCGAGCATGCTCGTCACTCTGGGTTGGCTCGGCTTGATCATGCGCATCCATCATGAAGCAAGCACCGCCGGCCGTCTGGCAGTGTCCCGGCGAGAGCGTCCATCATGAAGGCTCGTTGCACCGCTCCCATGACGGCGCCCATGAAGGGCCGCGCGGTACTGATCATGGCCGGAGGAACCGGCGGGCATGTATTTCCTGCGCTGGCGGCTGCCCGAGTATTGCGGGAGCGTGGCTATGAACCCGTGTGGCTGGGTACGCGAAACGGCATGGAAGCGAAGCTGGTGCCGATGCAACAGATCGACATCGAGTGGATAACTGTGGGCGGACTGCGTGGCAAAGGCGCCGCGGCTTGGCTGGGGGCTCCGTTCAAGCTGTCGCTGGCGATTTGGCAAAGCCTGCGGGTGATGCGTCGGCGCCGGCCCGCCGCGGTGCTGGGCGCGGGGGGCTTCGTCTCGGGTCCGGGCGGTGTCGCGGCCTGGTTGACCCGCCGGCCGCTGGTGATTCACGAACAGAACGCCGTGGCCGGCCTGACCAACAGGATTCTGGCGCGCTTGGCCAGGCGCGTGCTCGAGGCGTTCCCAGCCAGCTTCCCTGCCGGGGTGTGCGCCGAGCGGGTCGGTAACCCGGTTCGCCGGGAGATCGTCGCGCTGGCCGCACCGGCGCAGCGTTACGCGCAACGCGGCGGTCCGCTGCGTCTGTTGGTGATCGGCGGCAGCCAGGGCGCGGCACGTCTGAACGCCGTGGTGCCGGCGGCGTTGGCCATGATCGAGGCATCACTGCGTCCCCAAGTGATCCATCAGGCGGGCGAGCGGCATCTGCAGCAGACGCTGGCGATGTATGCCAAGCACAATGTGCAGGCCGATGTCCGTGCCTTCGTGGACGACATGGCGGAGGTCTACAGCTGGGCGGACTTGGTCATCTGCCGTTCCGGCGCATTGACCGTATCGGAGCTGGCCGCCGCCGGCCTGCCGGCGATCTTGGTGCCGTTCGCGGCAGCCGTCGACGATCACCAGACCCTGAATGCACGCTTCCTGGTCGATCGTCAGGCGGGCATCCTGTTGCCGGAAAAGGAATTGACGCCGCTGCGCCTGGAAACAGAGTTGCGCCGCCTGATCACGGCGGGACGCGAGTCCTTGTGCGCCATGGCCACGCGCGCGCGTGAAGACTCGATTATCGATGCCGACGTACGTCTGGCCGATGCCTGCATCATGGCCGCAGGAGATGCGGCATGAGCGATCGTATGCGCCGCATCAACCGCATTCATTTCGTCGGCATCGGCGGCAGCGGCATGGGTGGCATCGCCGAGGTGTTGTTGAACCTGGGTTACCAGGTGCAAGGTTCGGATCTGAAACCCAATGCCATCACCCGCCGTCTGGCGCGCTTGGGGGCGCACATCATGCTCGGCCACGCGGCGACGAATGTCGGCACGGCCGATGTGCTGGTCATCTCCAGCGCCGTGCAGCCCGACAATCCCGAGGTTCTGGAAGCGCAGGCACGCCGCCTGCCGGTCGTGCAGCGCGCGCTGATGCTGGGAGAGTTGATGCGCTTTCGCTATGCGATCGCGGTCGCCGGCACGCATGGCAAGACCACGACGACCAGCATGGTCGCCTCGATATTGGCCGAAGGGGGTTTGGACCCGACCTTCGTGATCGGCGGGCGCTTGAAAAGCGCCGACAGCAACGCCCGACTCGGTACAGGCAAGTATCTGGTCGCCGAGGCTGACGAAAGCGATGCCTCCTTCATGCATCTGCAGCCCATGATCGCCATCGTCACGAATGTCGATCAGGATCATATGGCGACCCACGAGGGCGATTTCGAACGTCTGAAACAAAGCTTCGTTGATTTTTTGCACAATCTACCGTTCTATGGGCTGGCAGTGGTGTGTACCGACGATGCCGTCGCCGCCAGCCTCATCGGCCGGGTGTCACGGCCGGTGGTCACTTACGGCATCCTCAGCGATGCCGACATACGCGCCACGGACATCGTGCGCGATCGGCTGCAGACGCGCTTCGAGGTGCGCCGCCCCGGTGTGCCGTCGCTGCCGATATCGTTGAATTTGCCGGGCACGCACAATGTGCTCAACGCGCTGGCTGCGATCGCCGTCGCCACCGAGCTCGGCGTGGCGGATACGGCCATCCAGTCCGCACTGGCAAGCTTCCATGGCGTGGATCGGCGGCTGCAGCAGTACGGCGATATCCAGACTGCGGTCGGCTGCGTCACCTTGATCGACGACTATGGGCATCACCCGACCGAATTGGCCGCAACCTTGGAGGCGATCCGACAGGGCTGGCCGCAGCGGCGCATCCTGCTGGCCTTCCAGCCGCATCGCTATTCGCGAACGCGCGATCTGCTGGATGACTTCGCGCGAGTGCTGGCCGGCGTCGATGCCCTGATCGTCACCGAGGTGTATGCGGCCGGCGAGGCGCCGATTGCGGGTGCCGATGGCAAGGCGATCTGCCGCGCGGTACGTTCGCATCATCGAGTCGAACCCTTGTTTGTCGAAAAACTCGACGAGTTGCCGGCTGCGCTGATCCAGATCGCAAGGGATGGCGATCTGATCGTTACGATGGGCGCCGGTAGTATCGGCGCGCTGGCACATGAGTTGCCGGCCCGCCTGACCGCCTTGCAGCCCGTGGCGCCCGCCCGGGAATCCGTCCAGGGATCCGCCGGATCCACATCGGGCGCCGTACCTGATCCGGCGCTGGAAGGGGGGGCGGCATGAACGCGTTCGTTTTGGCGCCCGATGTCGCTGCGCGTGTGCTGCGCGACGAGCCGATGTCCAGGCATACGTCCTGGCATGTCGGCGGTCCCGCGGATCTGTTCTTCAAGCCGCTGGATGCCGACGACCTGGCGCAGTTCCTGCGGTCCCTGACGCCGGAGACGCCGATACTGTGGATCGGCCTGGGCAGCAATCTGCTGGTGCGTGATGGCGGCCTGCGCGGTGCGGTGATCGATACCCACGGTGGACTGGGAGGGCTCGAGCGCATAGGCGAAAACGAGGTGTGGTGTGGAGCCGGCGTGGCATGCGCCAGGCTGGCCAGACAATGCATCGAATGGGAATTGGGTCCAGCGGAGTTTTTCGCGGGTATTCCGGGCACGCTCGGCGGTGCGCTGGCGATGAACGCAGGTGCCTTCGGGGGAGAGACCTGGGCACATGTGATATCGGTCGCGACGCTCGATCGTCAAGGCATGCGGCGCGAACGATCGGCCGGCGATTATTCGGTGGGCTATCGCCACGTTTCGGGTCCGGCAAACGAGGGCTTCCTCGGCGCGAGATTGCGATTCGGACGGCGCGAGCAGGCGAACCAGGAAGATATCCGGTCGCTGCTCGCACGGCGCAAGGCCAGTCAGCCTATCGGCACATGGTCCTGCGGTTCCGTATTCACGAATCCGCCGGGCGATCATGCGGCGCGGTTGATCGAGACTGCCGGTCTGAAGGGTATCGCGCTCGGTGGCGCGCAAGTCTCGCCGATGCATGCCAACTTCATCGTGAACGACGGTACGGCCAGTGCGGCGGACATCGAACGTCTGATCGAGCATGTGATGCATGTCGTCGAGCAGCGCCATGGCGTCAAGCTCAAGACGGAAGTGCGGATCGTAGGCGAGGCGGCGCGCAGCGCCGGCCCGCATGCGGGACAGGAGGGTTGCGTATGAGCGCCGCCGATCCTGCTGAATTCGGCCGTGTCGCCGTGCTGATGGGCGGTTCGTCCTCGGAGCGCGCGGTGTCGCTGGATTCGGGCCGCAACTGCCTGGCGGCCCTGCTGCGCCGTGGGGTTGACGCCTATCCGGTCGACGGCATCGAAAATCTCGTCAAGGAGATCGCTGCCGGGAATTGTCAGCGTGTGTTCAACATCCTGCACGGCGGCGACGGCGAAAACGGTGTGGTGCAGGGGTTGCTCGAAGCGTTGCATGTGCCCTACACGGGTTCAGGTGTCCTGGGTGCGGCATTGACCTTGGATAAGATCCGCACCAAGCAGGTGTGGCTGTCTCTGAGCTTGCCGACGCCGCGATATGCGTGCGTGTCGGGCGTCGATGATATTCATCGGGCCGCGAGCGAGCTGGGATTGCCCTTGATCGTCAAGCCGGCCTGCGAGGGTTCCAGTGTCGGCGTCAGCCGGGTGTTCAGGGAAGCGGATCTGAACCAGGCCGTCGATCTTGCCCGGACTTATCCGGGTAGCTTGTTGATGGAACAATTGATCGACGGGGAGGAGTATACCGTCGGGATACTGGGTGAGCGGGCGCTGCCGTCGATTCGGATCACGCCGTCCGGCGAGTATTACGACTACCACGCCAAGTATGTTGCCGAGGATACGCAGTATCTCTGTCCGGGACTGCAAGGCGAGGCGGAGGCCGGCATGCTGGCTTTGTCGCTGCAGGCGTTCCGTGCGGCCGGCTGCGAAGGCTGGGGAAGAGTCGACCTGATGCGCGATCGCCGCGGTGTGAACTACCTGCTGGAGGTCAACACCACACCGGGGATGACCAGCCACTCGCTGGTGCCCAAGGCTGCACTGGCAGTCGGTATCGACTTCGATGAACTGGTATGGCGCATCCTGGCAACCAGCCGGGCGCGCACTGGTGCCGGAGGATCGTGCTGATGGTGTTCAACCTGTCTTTCAGGAGGAACCGATCCAATCGGCGCAAACCCGCCGGTGCCGGATGGGCGTTTCCGCCGGCATGGCTCAAGGCCTTGTTCGTGGGCGGATTTCGGACGGTGCTGGGTGCCGGCGCGCTGGCCGGCGGACTGGCGGTGATGGTGTGGGGATTGCTGGTATTGCTGGATCGGCCGATCGGGACGGTCGAGGCGGGCGGCCAGTTCCAGCGGGTCGCACCGGTGCAGATCGAGGAGGCGGTGGCGCCGTTTCGCGGCACCGGATTCCTGTCCGTGGATCTGGACGCCATGCGCGCAGCGATCGAAGGCATTCCTTGGGTGGACCGGGCGCGGATCGAGCGCCGCTGGCCTCATGGCGTCGGGGTGTTCATTACCGAGCATGTACCGGCGGCGCGCTGGGGGGATGATGGATTGATGAACACGCGTGGTGAGCTGTTCCTGCGCGGCGTGCGCCATATGCCGCCGGAGCTGCCGCTGCTCGATGGCCCGCAGGGCACCGAGACACAGGTCGCGAAGTTGTATCTGGAAAGCTATCCGCGCCTGTTGGAGGTCGGTCTGCGGTTGAGCAAGGTCGAACTGGACGCGCGTGGCGCGTGGGAGCTGACCTTGTCCAACGGGGTACGTGTTCGTCTGGGGCGCCAGGCCGTCCAGGCGCGTCTGGAACGATTCATCGAAGTGGCAAGCCCGATGCTCGCGGCTCGCGGCGGCGAAGTCGCTTATGTCGATCTGCGCTACAGCAACGGCTTTTCCGTGGGCTGGAATGCATCTACCCGCGTCGGCCGTGACGCAGAGGATTACGCTCCAGATGTCTAGAAGAAATGACCGCAACCTCATCGTCGGCCTGGATATCGGTACATCCAAGGTCGTGGCGATCGTCGGAGAGATGACTTCTGAAGGGCGTATCGAGGTGGTCGGCCTCGGTTCGCATCCTTCGCGGGGGTTGAAGCGCGGCGTCGTCGTCAATATCGAATCGACGGTGCAGTCGATCCAGCGGGCGGTCGAGGAAGCCGAGCTGATGGCGGGCTGCGAGATTCATTCGGTGTACACGGGAATCGCCGGTAGCCATGTGCGCAGCCTGAACTCTCATGGCATCGTTGCGATCCGCAACAAGGAAGTCACTTCGGAAGATGTCGATCGTGTGATCGATGCGGCACGTGCAGTGGCGATTCCCGCGGACCAGAAGATCCTGCACATTTTGCCGCAGGAGTTCCTGATCGATAGTCAGGAAGGGATACGCGAGCCGATCGGCATGTCCGGCGTGCGCCTGGAGGCGAAGGTGCACATTGTCACCGGCGCGGAAAGTGCGGCGCAGAACATCGTCAAGTGTGTGCAACGCTGCGGATTGACCGCGGAGGATGTCGTACTGGAACAGCTGGCCTCGGCCTATGCCGTGCTGGCCGACGACGAGAAAGAACTTGGCGTGTGCCTGGTCGATATCGGCGGCGGCACCACCGACATGGCGGTGTTCTCCGGCGGGGCGATTCGTCATACCGCCGTCATTCCGATCGCGGGCGATCAGGTGACGAACGATATCGCGGTGAGCCTGCGCACGCCGACGCATCACGCCGAGGAAATCAAGCTGAAGTTTGCCTGTGCGCTGTCGCAGCTTGCCAACGCGGACGAAACCATCGAGGTACCCAGCGTCGGCGACCGGCCGGCGAGGCGTCTGTCGCGACAGACGCTCGCCGAAGTCGTCGAGCCGCGCTACGAGGAGCTCTTTGCGCTGGTACGCGAAGAGCTGTGTCGTTCCGGATTCGAGGAGGTGATCGCCGCGGGCATCGTCATCACCGGCGGCAGCGCGAAGATGGAAGGAGCAGTCGAACTTGCCGAGGAAGTATTTCATATGCCGGTGCGCATGGGCGTGCCGCAACACATCATGGGATTGGTCGATGTCGTGAGCAATCCGATTCATTCGACCGGCGTCGGTTTGCTGCTGTATGGCCGCGAGAATTACCTGCGCGGTCGGCGCGAACCGCTGGTGGGGAGCGTACGCGGCGTATGGGAGCGGATGAGAGCGTGGTTTCAGGGCAATTTCTAGATGAAGGGAGCGTCCCGGCGGAGCACCGGGACATCGACATAGGGTTGGGGGATCGGATTGGGTGATCGAGTAAGGGCTGAGTGCGACTCGCGGGCTGCTGACCCGTGCGGCGTGCCAGGCAAGGGTCGAAACGTGGATTTGAGAGATGTCTAGAGGACATCGAAGGGGACTAGCGATGTTTGTACTTGCGGATACCGAAAACCAGGGCGCCGTCATCAAGGTCATCGGCGTGGGCGGCGGCGGCGGAAATGCCGTCGCCCATATGCTGTCGGCCGGGATCGAAGGCGTGGACTTCATTTGTATCAACACCGATGCGCAAGCGCTGAAGCATTCCAAGGTGAAAGTTGGACTGCAGATCGGTTGCAACATCACCAAGGGCCTGGGTGCCGGCGCCGATCCGGAAGTCGGTCGACAGGCGGCCATGGAGGACCGCGACCGGATCATCGAGATGATCGAGGGTTCGGACATGCTGTTCATTACCGCCGGCATGGGCGGCGGTACGGGAACGGGCGCGGCGCCGGTCGTGGCGCAGGTCGCCAAGGAGCTGGGCATTCTCACTGTCGCGGTCGTGACCAAACCCTTCGACATGGAAGGCAACAAACGCCTGGGCTCGGCTGAGCGCGGTATCGATGAATTAGGCAGGCATGTCGATTCTCTGATCACCATCCCCAACCAGAAGCTTCTGACGGTGCTCGGCGGCGATGTGACCTTGTTGGACGCCTTCAAGTCGGCCAATCAGGTATTGCAGGGCGCTGTCCAGGGCATTGCCGAGCTGATCACCCGGCCCGGCATGATCAACGTCGACTTTGCCGACGTGCGTACCGTCATGGCCGAGACCGGCATGGCGATGATGGGCTCGGGCTCGGCCCGCGGCGACAACCGCGCGCGTGAGGCGGCGGAGGCGGCGGTGTCCAGCCCGCTGCTGGAAGACGTCAACTTGCAAGGCGCCCATGGCTTGCTGATCAACGTCACGGCCGGGATGGATTTGCGTACCAGCGAGTTCAGCGTGGTCGGCGACACCGTCAAGCAGTACGCTTCCGAGGATGCGAACGTGGTCGTCGGCTGCGTGATCGATCCGGATATGCAGGAGGAAATCCGCGTGACCGTGGTGGCCACGGGCATCGGCCGTCCGGGTGTCATGGGCCAGCATTCGCCGGTGGATCAGCGTCGCATGACGGCGATTCAGGGAGGCCGCGGCCGCGTTCCCACCTTGGATGATCTGCATGTGCCGACCTATATCCGCAACCAGCGCGATCCGCATGTGTCGATGCAGCGCCGAGCGGTCGGTGACGGGTTGTCGGTCGAGGATACCTCGATGCTGGATATTCCGGCATTTCTGCGCCGGCAGGCGGACTGAAGACGGGGAGGCCGATCAGCATCGGGCGATAGACCGTCTCCGAACGCTGTTGCAAATGTGACGGCAAGTCAGAGACTTGCCGCTGTTTGCTCACAGTGCTAGGGTGCCGCGGCCTGCGTCCGATGTGCGCAGAAGGATAATCGAGCCGAATGCTGCGACAACGCACTCTCAAAAATACCATCCGCGCCACCGGCGTCGGCCTGCATTCCGGTAAAAAAGTGTTGATGGTGCTGCGTCCGGCACCCGTCGATACGGGCATCGTATTCCGGCGTGTCGATCTGGCGGAACCGGTAGACGTGGCGGCGCAGGCAAAAAATGTCGGCGACACCATGCTGGGCACCACCTTGGTCAGCGGCGGTGTCCGCGTTGCGACGATCGAGCACCTGTTGTCGGCCTGCGCCGGCCTGGGGCTGGACAACGCTTACGTGGACCTGTCGGCGGAAGAAGTGCCGATCATGGACGGCAGCGCCGGACCGTTCGTGTTTCTGTTGCAGTCCGCTGGTATCGAAGAGCAGGCCGCTCCCAAGCGTTTCATGCGTATCCTGGAGTGCATGGAGGTGCGTGACGGGGACAAGTGGGCGCGTTTCGAGCCGTATAATGGTTTTCGGATCAATCTGGCGATCGAGTTTGACCATCCTATTTTCAAGAAGCGTGCGCAAACCGCATCGATGGAGTTCTCGACCACTTCCTTCCTGAAGGAAATCAGCCGCGCGCGCACCTTCGGGTTCATGCGTGATCTGGAATTCCTGCGTGCCAGGAATCTGGCGTTGGGCGGCACGATGGAAAATGCGATCGTGCTGGACGATTATCGTATCCTGAACGAGGATGGTCTGCGTTACGAAGACGAATTCGTCAAGCACAAGATCCTGGACGCGATCGGCGATCTGTATTTGTTGGGCCGCAGCCTGATCGGTGAATTCAGCGGCTACAAATCCGGACATGCATTGAACAACCAGCTGGCGCGCAAGCTGATCGATACGCCCTCGGCCTGGGAGGAAGTCATCTTCGACGATGTGAAGGATGCGCCGATTTCCTACCTGCCCGTCGCTGCGATGGCGAGCGCTTAGCTGCCGAGCGTGGCGCTGCAGGCCGGAGCCGTCGGGTTCATGAAGATGTCGAAGCCGGCCGGACTCCTCCTCGGGTGCCGCGCATTGTCACCCGTCACGGAGCGACGGATCCTTGCGCCCCACCTTGACTTTGATTTTTGTGAACCGGGTCTCTCCGGTCTGGTTGAGGCGGGCGAGCAGAATGTCCTGGGCGTAGCGGATATAGGGACACCAGGCGGCGGAATCGGTCGCCACGATCAGTGTCTCGCCTCGATAACTGGCTGATATTATGTGATTTTTCTCTGGTCCTTCCAGCGATTTCCGGACCCGTGCGGTGAGATCGAGTACCGTCAGCGAACGCCGTTCCAGGGACTCGAACAGGGGGCCGAGGCCGGCGCTCAGAGGCTTCAAATGGTCGGACATCAGCTGAAATACATCAGGACGCACATGCCAGTGCTTGATCTTTGAGGGGTTGATTCTGCATATTCCGGATCCTTGAAGAAGATACTGCTCAGGGCAAACCTGCCGAAAGGCGGGGACGCAAAGCCACCGGTCTAAGGTTCGCGATGTCGGGCTACGATAGCGGGGTTGCCAGGATGTACAACACGAATTTATCGAGTTGGCGTCCACCGCGCGCGAATCCAACCGCGAGCTCGCCGTCTGCCGGCGGCTGGCTCAGGAATGATATGGGCGCAGCGGAATTCTTAATCGGACGCGAGTTGGATACAGTGAGATTAAACCTAAAGAGCGCGCGCTGCCGAGGACCGCAGATCCGATTCGGACCGACTCGCCTGATATCTCAAATACCGCTCGCACCCGCCGCCGCGGCGCGCACCTGTGATACCGCTCCCGGGGAGCGGATCTCATGAATGTGATCGTTTTCTCGCGGCGACTGGGCCGGGCTCGCCAGTTCGAACTCGGTCGACCGTTGGCGATGGGTGTATCGATCGCAGTCGTACTCGCCGTACTGTCCATCGTGTTGGCGGCAGGTGTACAACTGGGGCGTAGCGGCCTGGTCAAGGATCCCGCTGCACAAGTCGGCGAGTGGGGCGTTCGGCTGGAGGAGCAGCGCGGACAGGTACTCAAGACACGTCGTGAACTGCAGGACCGGCTCGATGCGCTGGCAGGTCGTGTCGGACAGATGAATGCCCGTATGATTCGCCTGGATGCGCTCGGTCGTCGACTGACGGAAATGGCGAACCTCGATAAAGGCGAGTTCAATTTCGATTCCGAGCCGGCCGTCGGCGGACCCGAGGGCCTGGTCGAAGGCGCGGTGGCGACCTCCAGCGACTTGACCGTCATGCTCGACGACCTGGCTCATCAGATCAGGGATCGCGAGCGGCAGCTGAGTGTGCTGGAAAGTCTGATCTCCACGCGCAATCTCAGCCAGCAGATCGTGCCGGGTGGACGCCCGGTGGCGAAAGGCTGGATATCCTCCTATTACGGCCTTCGCACCGATCCGTTCACCGGGCGCAAGGCGTTCCATCGAGGCGTCGATTTCGCCGGTCCGGCAGGCTCGGAAGTCGTCGCGGTGGCCTCGGGCGTCGTGACCTACGCCAAGGAGCGCTTCGGGTACGGCACTACGGTGGAAGTCAATCATGGCGACGGCTATGTGACGCGTTACGGCCATAATCAAAAGGTGCTGGTCGCGGTCGGCGATACGGTGCAGAAGGGCCAGTCCATCGCCCTCATCGGCTCTACGGGCCGTTCCACCGGTCCGCATCTGCATTTCGAGGTGCTCAGGCAGGGACGTGCCGTCGATCCGATGAGTTTTGTGCGCCGTTGAACTCCGTCCGGGACGGATATCGCATCCACCGCGCCGTCTGCGGAAAAGCCGCCTGCGGATTAAGATGGGGTGTCGGGCCGGCCGCGGCTTGCGGGTAAAACACCGGCGGAATTTTATCCGCCTGCGTTGAAAAACGGTGTGGGTGTACAATAACCGGCTTTCTCCCCTGCTCATTCTTCGGAGTTCCAGCGTGGCGAATTGGTTTGCGCAGCTGTTCGGCAGCCGTAATCACAGGCTGTTGGGCACTTACACCCGAAATGTCAGCTGCATCAACGCGCTGGAGGAGTCGCTCAAGACGCTGAGCGACGTGCAGCTGCGGGGCAAGACGATTGAATTCCGCGAACGACTGGCAGCGGGGGCCTCCCTGGACAGTCTGCTGCCGGAAGCTTTTGGCGTCACGCGCGAGGCAGCCCGGCGCGTACTGGGCATGCGCCACTTCGACGTGCAGCTGATCGGCGGCATGACCTTGCACCAGGGCAAGATTTCCGAGATGCGTACGGGCGAGGGCAAGACCCTGGTCGCGACCTTGCCCGCCTATCTGAATGCCCTGCCTGGCAAAGGCGTACATGTCGTCACCGTCAACGAGTACCTGGCTCAGCGCGACTCGGAATGGATGGCGGCGGTGTACCGGTTCTTGGGGCTGACGGTCGGCGTGATCAAGAGCGGCCAGTCATCCGAGGAGAAGCGGGCCGCCTATGCCTGCGATATCACCTACGGCACGAACAACGAGTTCGGCTTCGACTATCTGCGGGACAATCTGGCATTCCGGCTGGAGGATCGTGTTCAGCGCGAATTGTTTTTCGCCATCGTCGATGAGGTCGATTCCATCCTGATCGACGAGGCGCGTACGCCCTTGATCATCTCCGGACCGGCGGAAGAAAGCACCGAGCTATACGTCAAGATCAACGCGCTGGCACCACGGCTCGGGCGCCAGGAAAGCGAAGAGGGCGAAGGCGATTACTGGGCCGACGAGAAGTCGCGGCAGGTCCACCTGTCCGATGCCGGCCACGAGCGCGCCGAGGAACTGATCGTGGAGACAGGCCTGCTGCAGCCGGGTGAGAGTCTGTACGACGCCGCAAACATTCGCCTGATGCATCATCTCAATGCCGCCTTGCGGGCGCATTCCCTGTATCACCGTGATGTCGAGTACATCGTGCGCAACGGCGAAGTGATCATCGTCGACGAATTCACCGGCCGCACGATGCCGGGACGGCGCTGGTCCGATGGACTGCACCAGGCGATCGAGGCGAAGGAGAACGTGCGAGTCCGTGAAGAAAACCAGACCGTCGCCTCGATCACCTTCCAGAACTATTTCCGCATGTATTCGAAACTGTCCGGCATGACCGGCACGGCGGATACCGAGGCATTCGAATTCCAGTCCATTTACGGACTGGAGGTGGTCGTCATTCCGACGCACCGGCCGATGATTCGCAAGGATCTGTCCGACTTCGTGTACCTTACCCAGAAAGACAAGTTCGAGGCGATCATCGAGGATATCCGCGACTGCGTCGCGCGCAGTCAGCCCGTGTTGGTGGGAACGACATCGATCGAGACCTCGGAACTGCTGGCCGGCCTGCTGCAGAAGGAAAAAATTCCCCACGAGGTGCTCAATGCGAAGCAGCATGAGCGCGAGGCGAGTATCGTGGCACAGGCCGGTCAACCAGGCAGCGTGACCATCGCGACCAACATGGCCGGCCGAGGCACGGACATCGTGCTGGGCGGTAACTTGGAAGTGGAGCTGCAGAGTGTCGATCCGGCGGATGAGACGGGCCGGCTGAAAGTACGCGAGGCGTGGCAGCAACGGCACGATGCCGTGCTTGCGGCCGGCGGCCTGCACATCATCGGCACCGAGAGACACGAATCGCGGCGTATCGATAATCAACTGCGCGGACGTTCCGGCCGGCAGGGCGATCCGGGTTCCAGCCGCTTCTATCTGTCGCTGGAAGACAATCTGATGCGGATATTCGGTGATCCGCAGCGTACCAAGCGCTGGCTGCAGACCGCCGGCATGAAAGAAGGCGAAGTCATCGAAAGCCGCATGCTGTCCAAGCAGATCGAGCGTGCTCAGCGCAAGGTCGAAGCGCATAACTTCGATGCCCGCAAGAATCTGCTCGAGTACGATGACGTGGCGAACGATCAGCGCAAGGTCATCTATCAACAGCGCAGCGAACTGATGGCGGCGGAGGAGATCGCCGATGCCATCTCGGGCATTCGCCGTGAAGTGGTGAATGCCATCATGGATCGGTTCGTGCCGCCCAACAGTCCCGAGGAAATGTGGAATGTCGAGGGGTTAACCGAGGCGATCGAACGCGATTTTGCAGTACAGGTTCAGCCCAGGCAGTGGCTGGAGGCGGACAAGGAACTGGTGGAGGACGGGCTGCGGGCGCAGCTGCTTGCCGAACTCGAGGAGGCGTACCGACAAAAGGAACAGGCGTACGGGGTGGAGGCGGTGCGCTATGTCGAGAAGGCGGTCATGCTGCAGCAGCTCGATTCCCACTGGCGTGAGCACCTGGCGGCAATGGATTATCTGCGCCAGGGCATCCATCTGCGCAGCTATGCGCAAAAGAATCCTAAGCAGGAGTACAAACGCGAGGCATTCGAACTGTTCTCAGCCATGCTCGATCGCATCAAGCATGATACGGTTTCGATGCTCTCACGCATGCAGCTGCGTACCCAGGCGGATATCGACGCCGAGGAAGAGGAGCGTCAGCGGCGCTTGGCGCGAGCCATGCAGTTTCAGCACGCGGCGCCCGAGCAGCTCACCGCGCAGCCCGAACAGGGACCGCTTGCCGAGCCCCGCGCTGCCGCGCCGGTTGCGCAGTTTGTGCGTGAGACACGCAAGGTCGGCCGTAACGAGCCCTGTCCCTGCGGATCGGGACGCAAGTTCAAGCACTGTCACGGCGCATTGGCGCGCGAAGGTTGAATGCCCCCCGCCCCGCGGCGGTAGACGCCGCGCTCGATGTCGTAGCCGGCGCGCTGTTCGATGCCGGCGGCCGGGTGTTGATCGCCCAGCGCCCGGTGGGTAAGCCGCTGGCGGGAAGCTGGGAATTTCCCGGCGGAAAACTGGATCCGGGAGAAGCACCTTACGACGCGCTGGTGCGCGAGTTGCACGAGGAACTGGGCATCGAGGTGCAAGCCGCTGTACCCGTGATCAAGTATGAGTATGCCTACCCGCAGCGGCGTGTAAGACTCGATCTGTGGCGAGTGATTCGCTTTCGCGGCGAGCCGCAATCCCTGGACTTGCAGGCCTTGCGCTGGGCGAGGCTCGATGAACTCGAGTCGGTAAATCTTCTGCAGGCCGATCTGCCCATGATCCCGGCCTTGCGGGCAGCATTCCCCTCCGCATGAAGCATCGAGCGCGGCTTCGGAGGCATCCGCAATGGCATGTCTGGAATCATGCCTGGATCCATGTTCGGAGCCAGGCTCGGAGAGCCTGCCTTGGCTCTCGATGAGGCTCATGTCTTGAGCCGATACCCCGTCCTGAAGATCCAGCCGACGAGCAGCAGGCAGACCAGCATGAAGACGGCAGTCATGCCCAGACTCAGGACGACGCTGACGTCTGCAATTCCGTAGAAGCTCCAGCGAAATCCGCTGATGAGGTATACGACCGGATTGAACAAGGTGATTTTCTGCCACAGCGGCGGCAGCATGCTGATGGAATAGAAACTTCCACCCAGGAAGGCCAGCGGCGTCACGATCATGATCGGCACGACCTGCAGCTTTTCCCAGCCGCTTGCCCAGACGCCGATGATGAAGCCGAACAGGCTGAAGGTCACCGAAGTGAGTATCAGGAAGGCGATCATCCAGGCAGGATGGGCGATCTCGAAGGGCACGAACAGGCGAGCCGTGACCAGGATGATCAAGCCGATCAACACCGACTTGGTCGCTGCCGCTCCGACGTAACCCAGCATGATCTCGAAGTAGGATACGGGTGCAGACAGCACTTCGTAGATGGTGCCTGCATAGCGAGGCATGTAGATGCCGAAGGAGGCGTTGGAGATGCTCTCGGTCAACACGGACAGCATGATCAGGCCGGGCACGATGAACGCGGCGTAGCTGACGCCCTCCACCTCGGTAATGCGCGAACCGATCGCAGCGCCGAAGACCACGAAGTACAAGGACGTGGAAATGACCGGCGAGAGCACGCTTTGCACCAGCGTGCGAAACCAACGGGACAGTTCAAAAAAATAGATAGCGCGCACGCCGTAAACATTCATTTGTGCCGGCCCACCAGGTTGACGAAAATTTCTTCGAGTGAGCTTTCCTGGGTATGAAGATCCTTGAAATCTATTTCTAGATCATTGAGTTGCCGCAGCAGGTGAGCGATGCCGGTGGTATCACCATGGGCGTCGAAGGTGTAGATGAGATTGTTGCCGTCGGCCGACAGCGTCAGCGGCTGATCGGCGAGCGAGGCCGGAATCCGTTGCAAAGGACTTTGCAGATGGAGCGTCAGTCGTTTTTTGCCGAGCTTGCGCATAAGAATATGCTTGTCTTCCACCAGGATGATTTCACCATGATGGATGATGCCGATACGATCGGCGATCTGTTCGGCTTCCTCGATATAGTGTGTCGTCAGGATGATGGTGACGCCGTTCGCGCGCAGGGAACGGACCATTTCCCACATGTCACGCCGCAGTTCCACATCCACACCGGCGGTGGGCTCGTCCAGGAACAGGATCAGCGGCTCGTGCGACAGCGCCTTCGCGATCATTACGCGCCGTTTCATGCCTCCGGACAGGGCCATGATCCGGGTGTCTCGCTTGTCCCACAGCGACAGGTTGCGCAGGATCTTTTCCAGGTAAGCCGGATCGGGACGCCTGCCGAACAGGCCGCGGCTGAATTTCAGCGTATCCCATACGCTCTCGAAGGCATCCGTGAACAATTCCTGGGGAACGAGTCCGATCTTGGATCGTGCCGCACGATAGTCGCGAACGATGTCATGGCCGTCGGCCAGGACAGTGCCGCAAGTCGGCTTCACAAGGCCGCATATGATACTGATCAGGGTGGTCTTGCCGGCACCGTTCGGACCCAGCAGGGCGAAGATTTCGCCGCGCCGGATATGCAGATCGATGCCCTTGAGCGCCTGAAATCCCGAGGCATAGGTCTTGACCAGATTCGAGACCGAGATGGCCGGCTGCACGTTTCCTCCGTATGTCGAGGCCGAAAGAGGGATTTCCGGCCGTCGTGCGACGCCGGTCCATTATAGGAGGTGATCGGTGCCGCGGCGTGAGGCGCCGTTGCGGCCGATGTCATTCAAAGTGCCGTTTGGAAGAGGCGCAGGATCCTCCCGTGGTAATGCCGTCCGAGCCGGTATGCGATGTCGGGAATGGCGAAGGACTGTGGCCCGTTGTTTCTCTGGTTGCTGAAAGTCGATCCATCGGCCTGCATCGTTCGTGCGTCTCGCTACACTCATGGGGAACGCCATATACACCGCGTAGTCGGAAATAATGCAGCTCTGAACAATCGTCGAGGGCAACATCATGAAAAGAGTGCTGACACTGGCTGCCGCGGGCGTCTTGTCCGCCTGCGGCGCCCGGCCGGCCGTGGTGCCGGGATCCCCCGGTGCGGCAATCTATCCTGAGACGCCTCGTGGCGAGCACTTGGACCTGTATCACGACGTGCAGGTTGCGGATCCGTATCGCTGGCTGGAAACCGATGACGAGCAGACGCGCCGCTGGATCGAAGCACAGAACGCACTGGCACAGCCCTACCTGGAATCCATCCCGGCGCGTGAACGCATCAAGAACCGTCTGACGCAACTCTGGAACTACGAGCGTCAAGGGCTGCCGGCAAAGTACGGCGGCCGCTATTTTTTTCTGCACAACGACGGATCGCAGAATCAAAGCGTCCTATATGTGAAAGAGACGGCTGATGCCGTGCCGCGCGTCGTGCTGGATCCCAATACGTTCAGCGCGGATGCGACGGTCGCGCTGGGGGAATTCGTGTCCAGCCCCGACGGGAGACGGGTTGCCTACAGTCTGTCCGACGGCGGCACGGACTGGCGCAGCTGGCATGTGCGCGACGTGGAAAGCGGACAGGACCTGCCGGATGAATTACGGTTCATCAAGTTCGTGCCGGTGGTCTGGACGAAGGATTCCCGCTCGATGTATTACGCCCGGTATCCGCAACGCATCGACGGCCACGAAGATGATACACGGCAGCGGGAAATCTTTCGGCATCGGCTGGGCGAGACGCAGAACGAGGATGAACGGATCTTTGTAGTCACCGATCATCCGACCCGCAATCCCTTCGTGCAGATGTCCGACGATGGCCGCTACCTGATCATCTGGTTGTACGACGGATCGCAATCCACCGGAATCTATTATTTTCCGCTCGCCGAGGATGGTTCGCCCGGCGATCTGGTGCGCCTGTTCGATAGCTTCGACGCCGATTACCGGTTCGTGGCGGAAATCGACGATGTTTTTTATGTGTATACCACGGCACACGCACCCAATGCGCGACTGATCGCGGTGCCGGCTGCGGGAAAGCGAAACAAGAAAGGCGATCCGGAGCAGGCGCCGGTGTCGACCGAGCCGCTTGGCGTGCGGGTGATCGTGCCGGAGAAAAAATTTGCGATGGCCGAGGTGACGATCGTCGGCGGACGGATCATCGCTCAGTATCTGCAGGAGGCTCATTCGCTGGTGCAGGTGCTGGATCTGGATGGGCAACCTCTTTATCAGGTGAAGCTGCCCGGTCTGGGTCAGGCAGCGGGGTTTGCCGGCGATGTCCAGGATCCGGAGACGTTTTTCATCTACACCGATTTTTTGACGCCTGCCTCCGTCATCAGGCTGGACGCCGGCAGCGGCCGAACCCAGATTGTACATACGCCGCGGCTCGAGGCCGACATGGGGCAATTTGTGACCGAGCAGGTGTTCTATTCCAGCAGGGACGGCACACGGGTGCCGATGTTCATTACGCACCGGAGGGACTTGCAGCGGGATGGGCAGGCACCGCTGATGCTGTATGGATATGGAGGATTCGGTATACCGCTGCAGCCGGAGTTCAGCGTGCCCGTCCTGGTATGGTTGGAAATGGGCGGCGTCTATGCGGTCGCCAATCTGCGCGGCGGTTCGGAATACGGCGAGGCCTGGCATAGCGCAGGGACCAAGCTGCAGAAACAGAATGTCTTCGATGATTTCATTAGCGCCGCACAGTGGCTGATCGAGAAGAAATATACCTCCACGCCCAAGCTTGCGATCCGGGGGCGCAGTAACGGCGGGTTGCTGGTCGGCGCCGTCCTGACGCAGCGGCCCGAACTGTTCGGGGCCGCGCTGCCGGCTGTCGGCGTATTGGACATGCTGCGCTATCACACGCCGAATTCGAACGCGCGCCAGTGGTCCAGCGATTACGGCTTGAGCGAAAACGCAGCCGAGTTCGCCGCCCAGTATGCCTATTCGCCGGTGCACAACGCGCATCGAACCTGCTATCCGCCGACGCTCGTGACGACGGCCGATCGGGACGACCGCGTTGTGCCGTGGCATAGCTACAAATTCGCCGCGGCGCTGCAGTACGCTCAATCCTGTGCGAAGCCGATTCTGCTTCGGGTGGAAACTCGTGCCGGACACGGCACCGGCAAGCCGGTGTGGATGCAGATCGAGGACTACGCCGACCAGTGGGCGTTCCTGGTGAAGTCGCTGGAAATGAATTGAGGGTCCGCGGCCGATTCTTGCGATCAGCTCTCGGAAGATTTCGACCCGTCCTCCGGATCGGCGTGTTCGCCTGGAATCGCATGCTTCCCGGAAGCCCAGGCGCCTAAATCGATGAGTTTGCAGCGTTGGCTGCAGAAGGGGCGCCAGGGCGATTTTTCCGACCATTCCACCCGTCGATTGCAGGTTGGGCAAGCGGTATTCGGTGCTGATGTCGACACGCTGGAACCGGTGGCGGGCTCAGGTGCAGGTCGTGAGCAAAAACGCGATATCGTCCTGCGTCTGGACCGGACGCGAGTTGATGTCGGTCCATTCCATGAAGCGGATACTGCAGCGGTGATGGCTGCCGCTGATTTCGGGAAACAGCGCCGTATCGGCCGGTAGCGTGATGCGCAGGAGTTGGCAGGGATTGTCACGTTCGAAGGCCAACTGAAAACCGCCGCCTGCGGCGGTTTCCGGCCGCGAGCGGGCGGCTTCCCGGGTGAGCCAGAGCAATTCGGTGACGGCGTCGCAGAGTGGGCGAATCGTCGTCATCCAGTCCTGGAAGGCCGCGGACCGAACCTCGAACGGCCGGTTCAGCCAATGACGATAGTCCGGTAGATCGAATTCGCAGGTTCCGCCGGGAATCGTGCTGCGATGTTTGATCGAGTTGAGAAACTCCGAATCGCGCAGGCGCTGCATGAACAATGCGCCGGCGGCGTTCAGCTCGGCGCGCAGTCTGGCAAGATTGGATAACAGCGATTGCAACCGTCCTGCGTCCACCCCAGGACGCGTCTGATAGTCATGCATTATTGACATCTGGCGCTCGAGTTCCTTGAGCACTTCGCTGCGAATGTCCCCGCGCGCGGTGATGGCCAGGATTTCCAGCAATGAATTCATCGCTGCACGCGTCGACCAGGCGTCTTCGCATTCTTCGTGATACAGCATTTGCTGGTACAGAAAGTCCAGCCGCAGGAATGTGCGCATCCGCTCGTTGAGCGGCTGTTCGTAAACGACACCGGATGCAACTCCCCGGGCTGCGGGATGCGGCGATTTGCGGTCGGGCGAGCTCATCCTGCGGATTGTGAAGCAGTCTTGCGCTGTTTAGAAACATTTTTTGACAGTTCCGCTGATTTGTGTAACGTCCGGCCGGGACGGCGGCTGTGGGCTGGCCAGGATGCCCTTTTTGTAACCCCGTGATTCGCGTATAAAGGCGCCCTCACCAGCACTGCAGGAGTTTTATCCTATGCGCTATCGGATTAGCCTTGCCCTCGTCGCGATCGCCGCGCTGACAGCGGGTTCCCCGGTTCGTGCCGATTGGACCGGGCAAGGCGAGGCGGGTTTGGTCATCTCCGGCGGCAATACCGAGACCGAAACCGCAAATGCCAAATTGAAGTTGGCAAACGAGATAGGCAAATGGAAACATTCCTTCGGCCTGGCCGGATTGTATGCATCAGACGATGCCGGCACGACAGCGCAACGTTGGGAAGCCTTTGGACAGTCCGATTACAATTTCTCGGATCGTACATTCTGGTTCGGGGCAGGTCGTTATGAGGATGACAAGTTCAGCGGCTTCGAATATCAAGCGACGCTGTCGAGCGGTCTGGGCCGCAAGTTTATCGATACGGAGGCGACCCAATTCGTGGGTACGGCCGGCGTCGGTTATAAGTTCTTCGAAACGCGCGATGCATTCGACGATGCCGGTGTCCTGGTGGAATCCGGTGACAACGATAGCGAGGTCGTCTTCCGCGGTACGCTTGCGTTCGAGCATGCTTTCAATGCTTCCACCAAGCTGATCGACGCGTTTGTCACCGAAGCAGGCTCTGACAATACCTACCTGCAGAACGACCTGACCTTGCAGGTGAAAATGACCGATGTGCTGGCGTTGGCACTCGGATATTCGGTACGCCACAACACCGATCCGCCCATGGGTTTCAAGAAAACCGACACCTTGACGACGGTCAATCTGGTATACGAATTCAAGTAGACGGTATTTTTTCCTCCTCGAGGGCCGAGCCGCCGCCGGTGAGGCCCCGGGATTCCAGCAGCGGGACGATGTCGGGCCGCTGACCGTAGAAATCCTCAAAAATCGTCAGCATGTCGGCGCTGAAACCCTTCGAAAGGATTTTTTGCCGCAGATGCTGGCCGCCGGCGCGTGTCAGCCCTCCATGGGTTTTGAACCAATGCACGGTGTCGGCCGCCAGTACTTCGCTCCATATATAGGCGTAGTAGCCCGACGAGTAACCGATGGGCGAGGCGAAAATGTGTGAAAAATAGGTCGAGCGGTAGCGCGGCGGCACTGGAGGAAAGTCCATACCGGCGGCTTGGAGCGCGGCAGCCTCGAATTTCTCCACTGCGGATTGCGGCGGCGTTTTGCCGGCGGGTAGCTGGTGCCAGGCCTGGTCCAGCATCGCCGAGGCCAGGTACTCGGTCGTGCCATAGCCCTGATTGAACTTGCTGGCCGCCAGTACTTTGTCCATCAGGGACTGGGGCATCGCCGCGCCGGTGCGGTGATGCTTGGCATAGTTCGCCAGCACTCGTGGCTCGATCGCCCACATTTCATTGTACTGCGAGGGATATTCGACAAAGTCACGCGGCACGTTCGTGCCGGAAAACAGCGGATACGCCACGTCCGAGAACAGGCTGTGCAGGGCATGGCCGAATTCGTGAAATGCCGTGGTGACTTCATCAAAAGTCAGCAGCGTGGGCTGGCCTGCCGGGGGCTTGGGCACATTGAGGTTGTTGATCACCACCGGCCGTGTACCCAGCAGGCGTGATTGATCGACGAAGGTGCTCATCCATGCGCCGCCGCGCTTGTTGCTGCGCGCATACCAGTCGGCCATGAACAAACCCAGGGTAGAGCCGTCGGCATCAAAGACTTCGAAGACGCGGACGTCTTCATGATAGGTGGGCAGGTCCGTGCGTTCCTTGAACGTTATCCCGAAGAGCTCCGTTGCCGCGAACAGTACGCCGTCGCGCAGAACCCGCTCCATTTCGAAATAGGGCCGTACTTCGGCTTCGTCATAGGCGAATTGCGCTTTCCGGACCTGTTCAGCGTGGAAATCCCAGTCCCAGGCTTCCAGCCGGAAGGATTCGGTGCCGTTTTCCGCAGCCTGACGGTCGATCAGCTGCTGTATGACGGCCGCCTCCTTTTTGGCGTTCGCCATGGCGGGCGGAGCAAGCTGCTTCAACATGCCGTCCACGGCGCCGGTCGTCCCGGCCGTTTCGTCTTCGAGCACGTAGGCTGCATGGTTCGCATAACCTAGCAGCGCAGCGCGCTCGGCGCGCAGCTTCACGATCTGCGCCACCAGGCCGGTAGTGTCGTAGGTTCCCCCCCAGCCGCGCCCGATGGAAGCGCGGAAAATACGTTCACGCAAGGCACGACTTGTCAGTTGCGACAGCGGCGGTTGGCCGGTGGTGTTCAGCAAGGCGATGACCCATTTGCCCGGCATGCCGCGCGCCTTCGCCGCTTCGGCGGCGACTGCGATTTGTTCATCCGTGAGTCCGTCGAGCTCGGCGCGCGAGTCCACGACGATTGCGGCGGCGTTGACGCCGTTGAGCACCTGCCGGCGGAATTCGGTGGTCGAACTCGAGAGCTGCTCGTTCAGTTGTTTCAGTGTTTCCTTATCGGTGTCCGAGAGCCTGGCGCCGGCGCGCACAAACAGCGTCTCGTAACGTTCCAGCAGCCGCAGGGATTCAGCGTCCAGGCCCAGCGTGGCGCGGCGTTCGTAAAGATCGTGTACGCGGGCATACAGCGCGGGATCCAGGAAGATCGCATCGGTATGCGCCGCGATCGGCGCCGCCGCCCAGCTTTGGACATCCTCGATCACGGGGTTCGTGTTGGCTGCAGCGAGATTCTCGAACACCGCCTGCACGCGCGTCAGCAGGCGTCCCGAACGCTCCATGGCGAGGATGGTGTTTTCGAAGCTTGGAGCGGCCGGATTGGCGGTGATCGCCGCGATTTCCTCGCGCTGCTGCGCCATGCCGGCGATGAGGGCAGGCTTGAAATGTTCGTTCTTGATGCGGTCCAGCGGCGGAAGCTGGTACGGGAGCGTGCTTTCCCGTGCGAAAGGATTGTCCGATGGCAGCGTGGTCGTGGTCGTGGTCGTGGTCGAGGCGTAGGTCATGGGGATTCCGAAGATGGTCGTCGCTGCCAGAAGCAGCGTGGTGATCAGCAGGGATGTCGAGCGTGAAACGTTGCCCATGATATTTCCTTTCATTGCCGGGCCGGCCAAGCCTCGCTGCGGGGACGGCCCGGCCGGGTCCGATCGCCTGCTCGGCCAATACGCCAAGCCTGATCCGACAGGGTTGCAAATACGTGGGTATAGCTCAAGTCGATTGTCGTTCGATCGGGCCGCGAGGTCGAGATTTCGCAATGGCCGCTCCCGTTTCCCGTCCGGCTCCCGGAGGATAGCGGAACATTGCCGCCGCTGATCACAGGCGCGGCGGCGCTCGATGAGACGGGAACGGCTCGGCGCACTGCGCACCGGATGGCGCTGCCATGGGTTTCTGCATTGGTCATGGAGCGGTTCATCGTAATGCCCGCGCCGCCGTGCGAACGCTCGGTCCGATGCCGGGAATTTTTACAAGCTTCACGCCTGTTTGACTCGCCTCGCTTTGCGACGAAGCACAAATCGTGACGGGTTCCTCATCGCCGGTGTGAGCTGTTTAACACCCCGCCGTCCATCATGGTTCATGGCAAGGCGCCGGTGCGTCAACAGATGCGTCTGGACAGTGTTTTTGTCGCATATGCTTACAGAGCTGGTATGGAACCCGCGCAGAATGGCCGGTAATGAACGTTGGACCGAAGTTTGCATTGCATTGGTCAGGCTGAATTTCCTGGTTGAAGACAATGCGAAGACGCCGATCGATTCTATTGCTCGTTCTGATTCCGAGCGCGCTGGGTGTTGCTGCCTTGAGCGATGTTTGGAGCGGATCGAATACCCGTATGGATGAATATACCGCCTCCGTATCCGCTGCCGGACCTGGTTTCGGAACCGGCGTGTTCAGCCAGGACCCGTGCGTTTCGGATCAGATGTCGTCGACATGCATTCATGCAGATGCAGGTGTGCAAGCTGGATATCCGGAGCTGGATTTTGCGGATCAACACCACGGATCCGATCGTCGGTGGATGGGGAGACCCGCGGGTGAGGAAGGAGAAGCCGTCTCGCGGCTGGCGCGCCTGCATGCGCCTTCGCCGGGGAGCGATCCGGAAGCGGCGACCGCGGACGAAGCGGCATCCGCAGACCGACCGATCCGATTCGCGGACATGGGCGGCCTGCGTGGTAGCGGCGCGGGCGCCAGGGCAAAGCTTGTACCGGATGAGCAGGGAACAGCGGCTGAAAGGTCACCGCCGGCGGATCATCCTGGCGCAGATCCTGTCGAGCCTGCCGCTGATACTTCCGCGGATTCGCATCCGAATACCGGCTCGGACACTGAAGAACAGCCGTCGCTACCGGTACAGAATACGGATACGGCTCGGGATACGAACTCGGATGCAGGCCGGGGAGCGCACCCGGGGATGGACGATGAACCGGGGCATGGAGACGGGCATCCGCCGGCATCCTTCTATCCCGTTGATCCCGAGCATCCGCCGGTGCAGGTGCCCGAGCCGGGTACGCTGGGATTGCTGATCGTCGGTCTGTTGGGATGTGCCGCTCGCCGTAGGACGGTTCGCAGGGCCGGGTCGAGTACGAATTACCAGGCCTGAGTCACCGTCGGCGCCGGAGCGTCATCCCGGGCACCATTGCCGGGCAGCCGGTCACAGGCGCGGTGGCGCCCGATGAGACGAAAACGGCCCGGCGCACGGTATACCGGACGGTGCAGTCGGCCCGGTGGCGGCGCTCGAGGCTGCATTCAGCGATACAGCAGAATGTCCTCGCGTTCCTTGCACCAGGCCGCTTCATCGCGCCCCGCCAGCGTATCCAGATCTGCGGCCGTCGCAGCAGCATCGTCCACCCACTCCCGCAGCAGAGGGCTGCCGTTGATCAAGTCGATCGCCAGGCGCTCATGCTCGTATTCATAGGGAAAATCACGCCATAATGCGTAGTCCGGATACATGCGGCGCAGTGCCTTGAAAGCAAGCGCCTGCAACCGCCAGGGCTGGAATCTGCGATGATCGTAGCTGCCGGTCTCCACATGGATCTGCAGCCCCGCACAAAGCTGTCCGGCATGCTTGTGGAACGAAGGCTCGAACCAACAGGGCCGCAGTTTGCATCCTTGCAGCCATTGGGGTGCCAGATTCTGCATCTGTGCGACTAGTACGCGTGTGTCCAGATCCGGTGCGCCGAACAATTCCAGCGGCCGGGTCGTGCCTCGCCCCTCCGACAAGGTGGTGCCTTCCAGCATCACGGTACCGGCGTAGCAGCGCGCCATCGAAAGATTCGGTGCATTGGGGCTGGGATTGATCCAGGCACGCGTGCCCAATGGCCAGCCGAAGCCGGGACCTTGCTCGGGTTTCCATCCCTGCATGACAATGACCCGGTAGTCGACATTCAGCCGCAAGGTTCGGATGAACCAGTGCGTCAGTTCCCCGAGGGTCAGGCCGTGGCGCATGGGCAGGGGGCCGGCGCCGACAAAGCTTTCCCAGCCTGCACGCAGGCGCAGTCCTTCGACGGGCCGTCCCGTAGGGTTGGGACGGTCGAGTACCCATACGGATTTACCGTATTCAGCGGCCGCCTCGAGCACATAGCGCAGCGTGGTGATGAAGGTGTAGATGCGGCAGCCGAGGTCCTGCAAGTCGACCAGCAAGACGTCGAAGCTGTCCATCATGGTGCGGGTGGGGCGGCGTACGTCGCCGTACAGGCTGAACACCGGGATTCCGTGTACGGGATCCTCGAAATCGGCCGATTCGATCATGTTGTCCTGTTTGTCGCCGCGCAGGCCGTGCTGCGGACCGAATGCCGCCGTCAAGTGCAGGGATTCGATTCGTGCCAGCGCGTCCAGCGTATGGGTCAGGTCTGCGGTCACCGATGCGGGATGCGCGAGCAGCGCGATTCGCCGGCCGGCCAGTTCGGTACGCAGGTCAGGCTCGCTCAACAGGCGGTCAACGCCGAATTTCATCCCATTCTTCCCGGTGCCGGTGCCGGTGCCGATGCCGGGGGCAGGGGGAGCTGCGCCACGAAACCTTCTGCACAATGGAAATCGGGCCTGCCGAGTGGATGCGCCAGGGCCCAGTAGCTGATCCGCCCCTGCAGATCTTCCAGCACGGCTGACAGGCCTAGAGACAGGCATGGATCAGCGCCGCCGGTTGCCGTTCTATCGGCAATCGTTGCATTCTCACCGGCCGCCGGTTGCAGATACGGTATCAGCGGATCCAGCTGAACCACCACGTCCGTTTCGAGTTGCTGCAAACGCCGCCGGCATACGATCCGCGGTGCCGGTTCGGGGTGCAGCGCGCGCATGCCGGCACGATAGTCGTCAAAACGATAGATGGCCCACGTCCTCGACGGCGAAAAATTGAATTCCAGATAGGCGGATGCGGTCTCGGGGGCGATGAAGGCTTCGAAGCAGGTATGCCGCCATAGTTCATCGACGTGGCAGGGAGGCTGCCGGGGCGGTAGCCGCAACCGGTCGATATCGCCGTCCAGCCTATAGTGGAAGACGGTCCGGCCCTGGCCCAGGGTATCGATGCGCACGGTGAAGCGTTGCACGAAGTCGCAGGGTGTTGCCGGATGACAGATGAGGGGCAGGGCGGGCATGTTCGGATTATGCGCCGTTCCGGGAATCGACGAGATTCGATCGGGCTTCCAACTCGCTCCAGCGCTCGAACCGTTCGTTGAGCCGGTGCTCGAGATCCTGTGCCTGGCGCCGATCCGCCTTGATCCGCTCGCTACCTTGCTTGTGATACTCCGCACTGCTCATGTGTTCGGTGAGCGTACGCTGCTGTTGCTCGAGATTTTCGATTTCGGCGGGCAGCGCTTCCAACTCGCGTCTTTCCTTGTAGCTGAGCTTGGCCGGTGCTGCGATGCGCGTGGGCGGCGGCAGGCCGGCTTCGTCAGAGCTTTCCTTCCTGAGCTTGGGCGGTTGCTGTGCTACAGGGCGTTGTGCCAGCCAGTCGCTATAGCCGCCGACGTACTCCTGCCATTTGCCGTTTCCTTCCGCGACCAGTGTCTGGGTCACCACATTATCCAGGAATGCGCGGTCATGGCTGACCAGCAGCAGAGTGCCGCCGTAGCCCTGCAGAGTCGACTCCAGCAGTTCGAGCGAGTCGATATCCAGATCGTTCGTGGGCTCGTCCATGACCAGCAGGTTCGCGGCGCGGGCGAACAGTCGTGCCAGCAGCAGCCGGTTACGTTCGCCGCCGGACAGCGCCTTGATCGGTGAACGAGCACGTTGCGGGGTGAACAGGAAATCACCGAGATAACTCATCACGTGCTTGCGCTCACTACCGATCTCGATCCAGTCGGATCCCGGACTGATCGTTTCAAGTACGGATTTCTCGGGATCGAGCTGGTCGCGCATTTGGTCGAAGTAGGCGATCTGCAGGTTCGTGCCCAGGCGAACCGAGCCCGAATCCGGTTCAAGCTTGCCCAGAATGAGCTTGATCAGGGTGGATTTTCCGGCGCCGTTCGGACCGATCAGCCCGAGACGATCGCCACGCTGGATGCGAAGCGAAAGATTCTGCACGATGCGGCGCTCGCCGAAAGACTTGCCGACCCCTGCCAGCTCGGCGACCAGCTTTCCGGAGCGATCGCCGGAATCCAGGCTGAGCTTCACCTTGCCGAGCTGTTCGCGCCGCGCGGCGCGCTGCTCGCGCAGTGCTTCGAGTCTGCGCACACGGCCCTCATTGCGAGTGCGCCGTGCTTCCACTCCACGCCGGATCCAGGCTTCTTCCTGCGCCCAGAATTTATCGAACTTGCGATTTTCGATGCCTTCGGCGGCAAGTTGTTCGCTCTTGCGCGCTTCATAAACCGCGAAATTTCCGGGATAGGAGCGTAGCAGCCCGCGATCGAGTTCCAGGATGCGTGTCACCACGCGGTCCAGGAAGGTGCGATCGTGCGTGACGACGATCGCGGCGGGACCCTTGATCAACAGATCTTCCAGCGCTTCGATGCCGCCGATGTCGAGATGATTGGTGGGTTCGTCGAGAAGCAGTAGATCCGGCTGTAAGCTGAGCGCCAGCGCCAGCGCGGCGCGTTTGCGCTCGCCGCCCGAGAGGTTTTGGGGCGCGCGATTCGGCGTGACGGCGAGCCGGTGCAGATACTCACCGAGTCTGGCGTCGATGCGCCAGCGTTCACGGTCATCGGCGATTTCGTCCAGCCGCCCGCGCAGGACCAGGCTGTCGCGAACGTCGGCGGCCGGCGGCAATTCGGGCTCCTGCTCGATCAGCGTTACGCGCAAGCCGTCCTGCCGAACCATTTCGCCGTCATCCAGTGGTGAGATTCCGGCAATGATTTTCAGGAGAGACGACTTGCCGGTACCGTTGCGGCCGATGAGCCCGACCCGTTCGCCTGCATCGATCGTCAGGGATGCGCGGTCCAGCAGCGGATGCAGGCCATAGGCGAGTTCGGCGTTCCTGAGCGTCAGCAGTGGCATGGTAATGAATGGGGCGAGGAAGGCGGTGAGCGCGGCAGTGCATCATACCTGCTTGCCCCGCGTCGAGGCGCACCGGTCCGGCGGTCGTGCGGCAAGCGTGAGCCCGGGGTCTGTTTCGGGCATCATGCGCTTCATGAAGATCGCAAAGCCGTTGTTGCTGGTCACGACGCCCATCGGCCTGGCCGGCGGACTCTACGAAGGCTGGCAGCTGGCGGGCGGCCTGGTGGTCGCCATGGCGGCGTTGATCGGCGTGATCGCGGTCGCGCTGGGATCCATCGTACTGACCATCCGACGTGAGCGCGCGGCGCAGGAGCAGAGGAACAAGGAGGCAGCTGCCGGCCCGCAATGATTCACGGGTTCGGCATGCTCATGGTCTGCTGCCGGTGCCGGCCAGTTCAAAACCTATCCATAGCGCCATCATCGCGGCGAGAATACTGAACAGGACGTTGGCGCCGGCCAGAAGGTGTTCGCTGCGTTTCAGCAAATACAGAGTTTCCAGTCCGAAGGCCGAAAATGTCGTGAAGCCGCCGAGCAGACCCGTGAAGAGCAGCAGCCGGGTATCGGGGGAGAACAGATCGTGCTTCGCGATCATGCCCGCCAGGATGCCTGCGATCAGGCAGCCGAGCACGTTGACACAAAAGGTTCCCAAGGGGAATTTCCAGCTCACACTATGGTGCAGCACCCAGCCGGACAGCTTGTAACGGCCGACCGCACCTGCGGCACCGCCCAGCGCGACCAGTATCATCGGTTTCATTGCCAATCTCCCGCGCCGCTGATGAATGCCTCCGGTCACCGTCGCCATTATTGCAGAGCGGGCGCCGAGGGAGCGACATGCCTACGCAACCCGCATGCAGTCCAGATCGACAGCCTGAGGGGCGGTGCAGGGGCACGGCCCTGCCGTTGACCGCTTGTTCCGGAAGATGATGAATGTGCGGGACGGTACGATATGAGTATTGCGAGCATGTTGTCGACCAACAATTCCTGCGGGTTCCTATGAATCGATCGATCTTTCTATTGTGCGCCGCCCTGGTCCTCGGAGGATGCGTCCGGGCGCCGGTCGAATTGGAAATTTCCGGGCCTACCATGGGAACGAGCTATTCGATCAAGATCGTGGCGCCGCCGGCGGATGTGGATACCGCCGCGGTGCAGACGGTCATCGACGATGTCCTGGCACGCATCGACCGATCCATGTCGGCCTACCGCGGTGATTCGGAGATTTCCCGCTTCAATGCATCGCACTCGACAGAATGGTTCGAGGTATCAGAGGATCTGGCGAATGTCGTACAGGCGGCGCTGCAGTTCAGTGAGGACTCGGGCGGCGCCTTCGACGTCACGGTGGCGCCGCTCGTGGCGGCCTGGGGTTTCGGGACTGCGGAGAGGACGCCGCAGTCCCTGCCTGAACCTGCGGCACTCGATGCCCTGCGCGCCAGCACCGGGTATGAAAAGCTGCAGGTCCGTATGCGGCCGCCGGCGCTGCGCAAGACGCTTGCCGAGGTGCAGATCGACTTGAATGCGATCGCGCCGGGTTATGCAGTCGATCAACTCGGCGGGCGGTTTTCGTCACTGGGCATCAAACGCTACATGATCAATATCGGCGGGGAAATACGCGTGCAGGGCAGCAATGCGCAGGGCGCTGTATGGAAAATCGCCGTCGAGCGGCCCGTGGATGGCGAAACCATACCGTACGCGATCATAGGATTGAGCAATCTGGCGATAACCGTATCGGGTGAATACCGGCGTTACTACGAAATCGATGGCCGGCGATATTCCCATACCCTGGATCCTCGTACCGGCCGGCCCGTCGAGCACTCGCTGGCTTCCGTTGCCGTGATCGGCCCGACATCGATGTACACCGACGGCTGGGCAACCGCTTTGAACGTGCTGGGTGCGCAAGCGGGTTATGACCTGGCGATGCAGCGCGATATTGCGGCCATGTTCATCGAGCGGCGGGATGGCCGGCTGCGATGGCGAGCCACGCCGGATTTCGAGGCACGCCTGAACTGGCCGGATATCGATGAATGATGTACAGCGCCGCGCTTGGACACCGATCCGGTTCGTCCGCCGGCGGGTCATGCGCTCGTGACGGGGTGATGAATGGAAGGACGCCTGGATGTCGATATGACGCAAGACGCAAAAGGCGCACCACCTGACTGGCCACGGCGGCTGGCGGCCGAGAGTGCGCAACGCCTGACGGCCGCCTGCGAGCGTGCTCCGCAAGTCTGGGCGCGGATCCTTGCATGTGAGGCGGTGCGGGAGTCGTTGCCGCATGTCTGGGCGTGCAGCGAATTCGCAGCAGCCAGTTGCAGCCGCGACCCGTCGCTGCTGGAGGGGCTGCTCGAACGGGGCGATCTGCTGACGCAGGTCGATGAGTCCTGGATCGCCCGGCAGCTTGCCGCCGATGTCGATGGGGAGGACGAGCCGGCGCTCATGGAGTCGATGCGACTGTTTCGTCGGCGTCACATGCTGCGCATTGCCTGGCGCGATATAGCTGGCTGGGCCGGCCTGGACGAAACCTTGCGGGATCTCTCCCTGCTGGCGGATGCCTGCGTCGAATTCGCCTACCGGCGGATGTATGCCGCAATGATGGCGCGATACGGTACGCCGCGCGGCGCCGAAACGGGCGAGGCACAGCCGCTGCTGATCCTGGGCATGGGCAAGCTAGGCGGGGGTGAACTGAATTTTTCCTCGGACATCGATCTGGTTCTTTTGTATCCGGAGGAGGGTGAAACCGACGGGCCGCATCCGGTGGACAATGCGGAATTCTTTCTGCGGCTGGGGCGGAAACTCGTGCAGCTGCTGGCGACGCACACGGTCGACGGCTTCGTATATCGAGTCGACTTGCGCCTGCGGCCGTTCGGAGACAGCGGCCGGTTGGCCGTGAGTTTCGGTGCCTTCGAGCATTATCTGCAGCAGCATGGCCGGGATTGGGAGCGCTATGCCTACGTCAAGGCACGTGCCTTGACGGCGCTGGAGCAGTATCCGGCGCTGTACGATGAGGTGCTGCGTCCGTTCGTATATCGGCGCTACCTGGATTTCGGGGTATTCGAGTCGCTGCGCGATATGAAGGCCATGATTTCCCGCGAAGTGAAGCGTCATGACATGCAGGACGATGTGAAACTGGGGCCCGGCGGCATCCGGGAGATCGAGTTCATCGTTCAGGCGCTGCAGTTGATCCGCGGAGGCAGTGATCGCCGCCTGCAAAGCCAGGAGCTTCGCAAGGTGCTGCCGCGGCTGGTCGGGCGGCGGTTGTTGCCGGCGCAGACGGTCGAGGAATTGCAGAATGCCTACGGCTACCTGCGGACCGTGGAAAACCGGCTGCAGCAGTGGAATGACGAGCAGACACATCGCTTGCCTGACGATGAACGCGCGCGCGCGCGCCTGGCCTATGCGCTGCACGCTCCGGACTGGGAAGCGCTGATGCGCGATTTGAATACTCATCGCGAATGCGTCATGCGCTGTTTTTCGCAGATCGTATTCGGCCCGGTGGATAGCGAGGCCGGGCAGCGCAGTTCACCGGTAAGGTTCGATCTGGACATGGCCGCCGCGGAGCGCCTGCGTAGTCTGACCTCATTGGGATTCGAGGAGCCGGCGGCTGCCGGCGATTTACTGGAACAGCTGCGAGCCGGCGCCTATTACGGCCGACTGGACGCGACCGGACGGCGCCGGCTGCATGAACTGCTGCCGCGATTGCTGCCTGGGATCGCACGCTGTGCCGCACCGGCGATGGTATTGGCGCGCATTTTGCGCATCTTGGAGAGAATCGGCGGACGTACGGTCTACCTTGCGCTGCTCAACGAAAACAGCATGGCGATGCGCCGCTTGATCGATTTATGCGCGCAAAGCCAATTCCTGACGGATCAGATCGCCGCGCAGCCGCTGCTGCTCGATGAGCTGTTGGACGCGCGGCTGCTGGAGGAATCATTGACGCGGGCGCAGTTTGCGGAGGAACTCGCCGGCCTGCGCATGACGATGCAGGGCGAGGATCCCGAGCGCCAGGTGGAAATTCTTCGGCAGTTCCAGAGCGCGGCGATATTTCGTGTTGCGGTGGCCGACCTTACCGGCCGACTGCCATTGATGAAAGTCAGCGATCGTCTCACCGATATCGCCGAGCTGATCGTTCAGGAAGCCCTGGCGCTGGCCTGGTCCCAAATGACGGCGCGTTATGGAACGCCGGCGTGTCTGGACGAGGACGGTCGCGAGCGGATACCGGGCATGATGGTGGTGGCCTATGGCAAGTTGGGTGGGCTGGAACTGGGCTATGGATCGGATCTCGATCTGGTCTTTCTGCATGATTCGAGCGCTGGCGCGCAGCGTACGCAAGGACCGCAGATCGTGGACAACGGCGTGTTTTTTCAACGCCTGGGTCAGCGCCTGGTGCATCTGCTCACGGTGCATACCGGGGCCGGACGCTTGTATGAGGTGGATACCCGGCTGCGCCCCGGCGGCAACCGGGGGCTGCTGGTACAGTCGCTGGCGGCGTTTCGCGACTATGAATTCCAGGAGGCTTGGACCTGGGAACATCAATCCTTGCTGCGGGCGCGGGCGATCGCGGGCGATGCGCCGCTGCGCGAGCAGTTCGAGACGGCGCGCATCGAGATATTGCGCCAGGCGGTGAGACGCGACGATCTGCAGGAGGAAGTACGCAGGATGCGCCGGCGCATGCGCGAAAATCTGTCGAAGGCGCGCCCCGGCCAATTCGATCTGAAACAGGATGCCGGCGGCGTTGCCGACCTGGAATTCCTGGTGCAATTCTGGATGCTGAAATGGGCCGACCAGTATCCCGAGATCGTGACCTTCTCGGACAATATCCGCCAGCTGGAGAGCCTGGCCTCCGGAAATCTCGTACCACAGTCGCGGGTGGATTTCCTGGTGAATACCTATCGACGATATCGCCAGCGGCTGCACCGTCTGTCGCTGGAGGGGCAGGATAGCGTGGTGAGCGATACGGAATTCGTGGATATTCGCCGCGGAATCGTCGAACTCTGGGACGAGGTCATGCGTGAGGCGGGTAATCTGCGATAATCACCGCATCGCATCCAGCATGTCCGAGGCCCGCCATCATGACCACGCACCAAACGACCGCGAAGCGTGTCCAATCCAACACTGAAAGCCACTATACGGTCACCCTTGATGATGTGCCGCTGGCCTGTCCCATGCCGGGGATGCATTTGTGGAATTCACATCCTCGTGTATTCCTGCCCATAGAAAAAAGCGGCTGGGCGAAATGTCCGTACTGCAGCGCCGAGTACACACTAAGCCGCTGAGATCGGCGGTCCTGTCATGTCTGCAGAGCGGATATGGAGTTGCGCTGTGGAGTTGCGCCGAGGCGCTAAAATGTCGGGATGACGACGACACTTGCCGCGACTCCCGCCGCCGACGGTTTTCACATGCCCGGCGAATTCGAGCCTCATGCCGGATGCTGGATGCTCTGGCCCGAGCGTCCCAGCAACTGGCGCTCGGGCGCCAAGCCGGCCCAGGCGGCTTTTGCCGCGGTGGCTGCCGCTATCGCCACGGCTGAACCCGTGACGGTGGGGGCATCGGCTGCGCAGTACGTACACGCGCGCTCGATGCTGCCGGATGCGATCCGTATGGTGGAAATGAGCAGCGGTGATGCCTGGATGCGCGACGTCGGCCCGACGTTCGTGGTGGATGGACACGGTGGCGTACGCGGCGTGGACTGGCAATTCAATGCCTGGGGTGGGTTGAACGGCGGCCTGCACTGGCCTTGGGATCAGGATGATCTGGTGGCGCGCAAGGTGCTCGAGGTCGAGGGCGCGGCGCGTTATCGTGCTCCATTCGTGCTGGAGGGGGGCGCCGTTCATGTCGACGGCCAGGGCACCTTGATCACGACTGAGGAATGTCTGCTGAACCCCAATCGTAATCCACAGCTGGATCGTGGCCAGCTGGAAATTCTGCTGCATGAATATTTGGGCGTAACTCAGATCATCTGGCTCGGCAATGGTGTCGTGGATGACGAGACCAGCGGGCATGTCGATAATCTCTGCTGTTTCGCACGGCCTGGCGAGGTGGTGCTGACCTGGACGGACGAGCGGCGGGATCCGCAGTACCGGATCTCCAGGGATGCCTACGAGCGATTGATGGATGCACGCGATGCGCAGGGCCGTGCATTGAAGATACATAAGTTGATGCAGCCCAAGCCCATGTATCGCCGGGCGCAGGACGTAAAGGACATCGACCGGGCGGAAGGAAATTTACCGCGAAGGGAGGGCGAGCGGCTCGCAGCTTCTTACGTGAATTTCTATATCGCGAATTCCACCATCGTCATGCCGCTGCTCGACCGGCGGTACGACCGGGAGGCGGCGCGCTGCCTGCGGAATATTTTTCCCGAGCGGCGCATCATCGGTGTCCAGGCGAGAGAGATTTTGCTGGGCGGCGGCAATATTCATTGCATCACCCAGCAGGTGCCGCGGCCGGCCGCGGTCGAACAGGATGCACCGACGGTCGCGATGACGCAGCGCAGCGCTGCGGCCGGACGATCGCGTTCGGCGGGATGCGGCATCCGCCAAGAGGCCGCAGCCAAGTCTTCACGCAAGGGTCGAACCCGTCTCGCGGAGGACTGAGGCGCCGTTCTGTGATCTACGGAGATCGATATCCCATTTCCAGGAATACCGTGCGATCGCGCCCTGGAAAATATCGATAGCTGCCGAAAGCGAAATCGGCGCGGTCGGCATAGGCGCGGTCAGTGAGGTTGTTGACTCGCAGGGTTGCACCCCAGGACGAATTCACGTCCCAGCGCAAACGCAGATTCAGCAAGTCATGTCCGCTGTATTCGCGGGCGTTGGAAGCATCGACGTAATAGCGGCCGATGGATTGCCATTCCAGTTCGGCGCGTACCCGATCCAATGGACGCCAGCTCAGGTGTGTGGAGTTGATGTGCCGGGGGGCCGTGTCCATATCGCGTCCTGCGATGATGATCTCGCTGCCTTCCACGATATCGTTCGCATAGCGATGCTTCGCATAGGTGCCGGCCAGCGACAGCGACAGGATATCGGCCGGTAGCCAGGACAGTTCATACTCGATACCTTCGTGATCCGTGCGTCCGTTACTGACGTTGAACGCATTGGAATCGCGGAAAATGACATGATCTTTTTCCATCGAGAACAAGGACAGCGCATAGCGCAAGGAGGAAAAGCCGCCGCGTGCGCCGATCTCGATGTTGCTGATGTGCTCGGCATCCAGGTCTGCGATCGATTGCTGACGCTGTAGACGATACAGTTCGTTGGTATCGGGGGCGCGATAGCCGCGCGTATAAGCAAGATAGACGGTATGCCGATCGCTGATCGAGTAGGCGAGGCCTAACTTGGAGGTGACATTCGTGAAGTCATCACTGCGATCCGCCGGACGATTGAACAGGCAATCCGCCGGTTCGCAACGGGTCCCGTCATCGCGGGTATTGCCGGCAAGCATGCGATTGTCGTAGTCGTAATAGACGTATTCGGCGCGCGCGCCGCCAGTCAGCTTCCAGTTTGCCGCAAAAGGCTGTTCGAATTGAGTAAACAGAGCGGCCACCGTGCTTTGGACTCGGTAGTCGTAGTGCTTGCCGGCCGGGCGGATGGCGTTTGCCGCAGGGGCTCCATCGGTTGCGGGGCCCGCCTGCGTTTCCTTGAGAAAGCCGTCGGCCCATTCAAGGTCCATGCCGGCGAGGATCCGGGTGTTGCCGAATGCAAGGATATCCAGTGCAGTGAGGATGCCGATCGAGTCCTGACCGTTCTCTTCCAGGGGTTTGCCGACCAGGAAATGCTGCAGGAATTCCATGCGTGAATGGCGCAGGTAGGGCTGTACCGACAGCTGCAGGCGGTCGTTCAGCGAACGGCGGTATTCGGCGCTCAGACGCGCCGCATAGGCATCTCGATAGGCTTCCGGGTTTGGATTCGAGCGCGCAAGGCGTTTGTTGCGGTAGGCGTTCTCGCCCTGGATGAATCCGGCAGTGTCCTGATTCAGGTTGGTCGCCGCCAGTCTGAGAGCGAACGTGCCTTGTGAGAGTTGGCGCTGCAGCTCCAGATTGAGCTTTTGCTCCTTAAGCCCCGAATCATCGCGCCAGCCGCCGTCATGTGTGGCCACAAGGGTGCCGCCATAAGCGGTGGCGCCGTGATGACTCAGCGCCAGCTTGCCGCGATAGTAGTCGTCCGGCCCGGTTTCCAGCGCCAGGCCCAGGGCCGGGAGTTGATCGGGTGCCGCCTGGATGATATTGATCGCACCGTGCATTGCACCGGAGCCGTATGCCACCCCGGCGGGGCCGCGCAGCACCTCGATCGAGCGCGCCTGCTCGGTGTTTATTTCGAACATCTCGTTGACATTGCAGAAACCGGTCGGACGAATCGGGATGCTGTTTTCGAGGAACAGGAATACGCCGCATGAGCCGGGCCCCGAAAGCACGGGCGAGCGGATCGCGGTGAGGCTTTCCTGGCCGTTATTGCGCTGGATCATGGCGCCGGCAGCCCGGTTGATGATTTCGACATGATGTGTGGAACCCACCAGCGAGACTGCATCATCACCGATCAAGGAGACGCTGCCGACGAAATCACGCAGCGGCTCGGCGGTGCGGGTCGCCGTGACGATCACTTCGTCCACGCGCCCGGCGAGACTGATTTCGGGTGCCGCAAACAGTGTGCCGACGGGAATCAGGGCACCGAGGAGGGCGCATAGAGGCCGTCGCACGCAGTGGCCGGCAGGGGGCGCTATTCCAGGGGTGGATGTTCGAAGAGCGGTTCTTGAAACGGGCAGGTCGGTCGGCATGTGGAATTCGAAACAGCGCGCGCAGGCGATCAGGGGACGGGAAAGCTTATGAAGCATACGGTCCGAGGCCGGGTTTTGGTACCCTCGGCCGGGCTCCTCCACGGGCGGGTAGAGAATGTTTGGAGCCGGTACATGCCGTTGGCGTAGCATTTCGATGATGAGCCTATTGCGCACTAGATTCGCCGCGATACTCCTGGGGATTTTACTGTCGTGCCACGGCGGTCAGCGTGCGGCTGCGGACACGGCTGCAGCGCCGGGCGAGCCGGAGCGTCTGCGCGTCGGCCTGGTGCTCAGCGGCGGAGGGGCGCGCGGAGCGGCGCACGTCGGCGTGCTCAAGGTTCTCGACGAAATGCGCGTGCCCATCGACGCCATTGCAGGAACCAGCATGGGTGCGGTCGTCGGTGGGCTGTATGCCTCCGGTATGACGGGTGTCGAGATCGAAACCTTGATCCGCTCGCTCAACTGGCAGGAGGCCTTCAAGGACCGGCCGCCGCGTACGGAACTGGGATTTCGGCGTAAGCAGGACGACCGTAATTTTCTGGTGCGCTATGCCCTGGGGGTGACCGAGGAGGGATTCACGATGCCGCGCGGCCTGGTGCAGGGCCAGAAGCTCGAACAGGTATTGCGCAGCTATACCTTGCCGGTAGCGGAAACCCGCGACTTCGATGCATTGCCGATTCCATTCCGCGCCATTGCCACGGATCTCGAAAGCGGCGGGGAAGTCGTCATGGATGCCGGCGATCTGGTGTCCGCCATGCGCGCCAGCATGTCCGCGCCGGGGGTGTTCACGCCGGCGCAGCGCGGTGGACGGATGCTGGTGGATGGCGGACTGGTCGACAATCTCCCGGTCGAGACGGCGCGCGCAATGGGCGTGGATGTGCTGATCGCGGTCGACGTCAGCTTTCCCCTGTATGCGCCCGAGGAACTGCGCTCACCCCTGGAAGTGACCAATCAGGCGTTCGCAATCCTGATCCGGGCGCGCACGCGTGAGCAACGCGAGAAGCTCGCGCCCACCGACATCCTCATCGAGCCGCCGCTGGGCCGGTTTCCATCCGCCGACTTCAGCCGGGTGCCGCAGGCCTTGAACGCCGGGGAGCAAGGCGCGCGCAAGGTGCGCCAGGCATTGGCCGCCCTGTCGCTCGACGAGCGCCGATACCAGGACTATCTCGCCCAGCGAAATCCACGTTCGACCCAGGCGCCGCTAGTGCAGTTCGTGCGGGCCGATCCGCGGACACCCGAGTATGAGGCGCTGGTCCAGGCGAAGATGGCGGACCTGGTCGGACACACGCTCGACAAGGTGCAGCTTCGCCGCCGGATGTCCTCGCTCTATGCTCTGGATCGCTTCGAGTCCATCGACTATGCCCTGGTGGAGGAACAGGGGCGTACCGGTCTGCAGCTGGATCTGCGCCGCAAGAGCTGGGGGCCCAACTATGTCCGCTTCGGCTTGAACCTGGAAGACGATTTCGAAGGTAACAGCCGCTACAACGCCGCACTGCGATTCATCGCCACCGAGATCAACCGCCTGGATGCGGAATGGCTTGCGGATCTGCAGATCGGCGAGCGGCCGCGGATCTTCACGGAGTTCTATCAGCCACTTTCGCTCGCCGGCCGGTATTTCGTGGCACCGCAGCTGGAGTTCGAGGAACGCAGCGTATTCGATCGCGACCGGCTGGCGGAGTATCGAGTGCGCACCTTGCAAGGCGGCATCGACGTGGGACGCGAGCTGTCCAATTGGGGCGAAATACGCTTCGGCATGCGCCGGGGTACGGGCCGGTCACGCGTGCTGATCGGTGATCCGGCGCTGTTATCTCCGGAGGTTGAGGATGCGTTGGTGACCCGGCGCTATGACAGCGGCGGGTATTTCGGGCGTTTTTCCTATGACAGGCTGGACAGCTTGTTCTTTCCGCGCCACGGTCAGCAGTTCGAGCTGGAGTGGCGCGGCGAACGCACCAGCATGGGCGCGATCAGGAATTTCGACACCTTCTCGAGCAGCTGGCTGATGGCGCGCTCGTTCGATCGGCATACGCTTATTTTCTGGGTCGACGCGGGCACCACGATCGGCGACGAACCGACACCGCAGAATCTTTTCACATTGGGAGGATTCCAGAACCTCTCTGGCCTGCCGCCGGGTTACTTGTCCGGTCCGCATTACGCGATCGGCCGTCTCATGTATTACCGCCGCATCGGCCGGGGCGGCGAAGGCGTACTGGATCTGCCGGCTTATGCCGGCGTGTCTTTCGAAGCCGGCAACACCTGGATGGACCGCCGGGATATGAGTTTCGGAGACTTGCGCAAGAACGGCAGCCTGTTTTTCGGCGTCGATACTCCGCTGGGGCCGGTCTATCTCGCCACCGGCTACGATGAAGGCGGAGACAGTGCGTTCTATCTGTTCCTGGGCCGAACCTTCTGACGGACACTACGAACCTGTAGCTTGACGGAGACTTCGAGCGGAAGTTCGAGCGCCGGCGTTAAGATCGATGGCCGCCGCTCGTCGTGCAGACAATCTTTATTTTTCCATTTTCTCGAACTGCAGGCTGGGTTGATCGCCCGGACGGAAGTATAGGTATCGGCCGCTCATTTCCTTCAAGGCGCGATCGCGCTCCTCGCGGGTGGCGAACCAGTGTTCTTTGTGCCAGTCGCTGCCGACCAGGTTCTTGAACGGATCGGTCGAACGCAGCTTGACGCGTATACCGAAGCGGCATTGCGCAGGCAGTGGCCGGGCAAGGTTATGTTCGTGAAAGATGGCCATTTAGTATCTGATTGATATTTCTAATAAAACCACATGCAGCGCATTGTGTTCTGAAAATATGCCTTGTCTGAGCGTTGGATTTTGCCATGGACGGACAAGGATAAGCGGATCTCAGTCGTTGCGTAAATGCATGACAAACCGGTCTATTCAGGGATGAGTGTTGCAGCCTTCCCGGTCATATCCGAATCACTGTCGCATGACACGCGGAAACGCGTGCCCCGCCTCGAGTGAGGTAAGGGTTCGAGCGCCGGCCGGATGCCTTTGGGCGGGAGCGGCGCGACCCGGTGCAGCGACCCAACCTGCAGGAGGAAATGCGGATGATCATCCGTCGGACCCGGGAAAGCATGAGCAGCGGCCTGGGCAAGGACCAGGTTCAGCCGGACATGAGTCACGCCATCCTGAGTCTGCGGACTCGCGCCGCCGAGTATTCGCTCGGCTGCGGACGTCTGGCACTGCTATGCGCCTGGAATGGCCGCCAGGATGTCTGCACCGAAGGACGCCGTGTCAAAGTGGATGATGATACCTGGCTGGTGATGAAGGGCGGATCTGCCGACGTGCGTATCCGTGGTCTCCAGGAAATCCAGGCGCTGACGATTCTGTTTCGCCGCGGTATGCCCGAGGAGGTACTCGGCACCCTGATCACCGACGAGGACCGTTTGCTCGAGTCGGGCGAGCCGCCGTCCGCGTCGATTCTGCCGTTCCTGTCGCATTTGCAGACGCATGATCGCAGCGTAACGCCGGTATTGCTATTCATCCGGCGGCACTGCGACATGGGGCTCGAGGATCCTTTGTGGTATGAGGAGCAGTTCGCATTTCTGCTGGAACGCATGTTGATGCATCATCGCAGCGTGGTCGTCCGTGCGCACAATATTCCGGTGCGCCGCGCCTCCACCCGCCGCGAGATTCTGCGCCGCGTGTCGTTGTCCACCGATTTCATTCATTCCTGCTATGACCGGCCGCTGACGCTCGGCGACATGGCAAAGTCGGCATATCTGTCGCGCCATCATTTCCTGCGCCTGTTCAAGAGCATCAATGCGGTAACGCCGCACGAGTATTTGCAGCGCAAGCGTACCAGCGTGGCCGCGCGCTTGCTGCGAAGCAGCGAAATGGCGGTCGAGCAGATCGTGAGACAGGTCGGATTCGATTCACGTTCGACTTTGTTTCGTGCGCTGCGCCGATTTCATGGGCTTACCCCTCGGCAGTGCCGGCGCATGCCGCAGGCCTTGCCGTTCATGGACCCGGAGGCGCTTGTACTTTCGGTCTGAGATGTGTGGCATATCGGCGTTCGGGCCGGATGGGCGAAGGCCATCCCCAGGCAGAAGGGCAGGGGCCTCGTGCGGGCGTCGGGGAGGGCGGCGAACCGGCCGGGATCTTGCGCGGCAGGTGAATTGTTGCAAAATAGCTTTCGAAGTCCGCCTCGGCGCGGCCCGCGAGGTTCCACCATGCTTTCCTTTCACAGACCCGGCGGACCTGAATCCTCCAGGCTTTCCGGGCGCGCCATGCCCATGCCCGTACCCGAGCGGCATGCAGTGAACGGAAACCCGATCGTCCCGCCGTATCCGGAGGATATGAAGCCGGCCTTGTTCGGCATGGGGTGTTTCTGGGGTGCGGAGCGCAGGTTCTGGCAGGTGCCGGGCGTCTACAGCACGGCTGCGGGCTATGCCGCGGGTTCCACGCCCAATCCAACCTACGAAGAGATCTGTTCGGGCCGCACCGGTCATAGCGAGGTCGTGAGAGTGATCTACGATCCGCGGCGGGTGAGCTACGAGACCTTGCTCAAGACATTCTGGGAATCCCACGATCCGACCCAGGGCATGCGCCAGGGGAACGATATCGGCACCCAGTATCGCTCTGGCATTTATGTCTACGATGCCGAACAGCGTATTGCCGCGCATGCAAGCAGGCGCGCTTTCGGCGAGTGTCTACGGCGTGCGGGTCATGGGGAAATCACGACCGAGATTCTGGATGCGCCGGAGTTCTATTACGCGGAAGCGTATCACCAGCAGTACCTGCACAAGAATCCAAACGGCTATTGCGGACTGGGAGGATGCGGCGTCACGTTGGATATTTGATCAGCCGTCAGAGTCAGCCGTCAGAGGAATGACGGTGCGGATGAGCGGCGGCTGGGCCGCACAAGAAGGAGGTTCGAGAGCACGGGCGTCGACCGTCCGATACGGGTCCTTTCAAAGATCGTTCCGAGGGATCACTTTCTGAGATATCACTCTGGCGGTTCCTGGCCTGGATGCGGATCTTCCATCGGATAGGTGACAAATCCGTTCTCGTCGGCCTGACCTGCAGTGCTCTGCGAGGCGGCGTCGGTCGCCGAGTGAGATGCCGGCGTCGGGGCCGATGCCGCGGTAGTGTTGGGCGATGCGGTATAGCCGGCGGTCCGATCGACGGCAGCGATGAACGTGCCCGCCGGTGCGGGCGCCGCCGGCGCGTCGGAGCGGATGATGTCGCTGGCGAGGATGCCGGGACGGCCGTAGAAATCCCGATTGGAGCGATGATCGATCGTCAGCGCCGAGCCGTCGAGCGCCACGCCCGCGAATAGACCGCTGGCGCGCGAGTAGGAATACACCTGGGCCGTGAGCCCGATATCCGTCGCCGCTGAACTCTGGCGCCCCATCGGACCGGCGGCAACCGAGGCATCGGCGCCCAGGGTGACTTTGCCGCCGACGATACCCTCGATGCTCTGGCGCGAAGTGAATACCAGCACGACATCCGTCGACTGTACGCCGATCTGGAAGCCGAAACTGCCGCCCGTCAGATTCACGAACACCGGGTTGCTCCAGGTGCCGTTGTCGTTGCGGACCACCAGTACTCCCTTGCCACGCCGCCCGCCGATTCCCAGTCCGACCTTGATGACATTGGGGATGACGGCGATGGCATGTGCGCGCTGCAGGAGCCACGCCGGAATATTGTCCTCCGGCATTTGCATGAGTTCGGTGAGCACCTGTGTGGAATTCAGCAGACGCGCGTCCTGTCGCTCATCTGCGCCGGCACCGGCGCTGAATGTGCATAAAAGAAAAAACGCAAGCCAGACGGAAAGAATTCGTGCTCGCATCGTTGCTCGGCCTCTTGTGATCATCCTGCCTTGAGACTGTAACAGAAGCGGATCGTTCGGGTGACGGCGTGATGACCAGGTGGCGCGCAGGCGATGAAGAACCGGACCGCTAGTTGCGCGCGGCCGCAGGGGGGGATCCATCGGTGACGCCGCGGCTGGTAGCCAGTATCAATTCCTGGAGCTTCTCGCGCTGGCCGCGATCCGTATAGAACCGCGTCATTCGTTCGCGGGCCACGGTACGCGCGTCGCGGTCGGCGTTTTCGTCGATCGCAAGAACGCTATAACTCTCGGTGAGATAGCGCTCTGCCTCGATGATACGTCCTTGCCGATATAATACTTCACCCAGGCCGTTGGCCGCACGCGCCGAGCGCCATGCGGGTGCTTCGGTGCGTTTCCATCGATTCATGGACGCCGTGAACATGGCTTCCGCATCGGTCAGACGATGGGTCATGAGCAGGACTTCGCCCAGCAGGTGTTCTGCGGAGGCTACGTACTGATGGTCCGGCGGAAGCAGCTTCGAGAAGGTGTCGAGTGCTGCTCGTAATTGCGTTTCCGCCTGCGTGTAGTCGCCGAGCTGAGTCAGCAGTGCGGCAAGGGCGGTGCGATAATAGGCGGTGTCCGTGTGCTCTGTGCCCATTGCCGCGATACTCGAGTCGAGTGCTGCATGGGCGTATTTTTCGGCCTCTTCGATCCGTCCCTGCGCGCGGAGGATACGGGACAAGGAGTCACGTACGTCCGCCACAGGGCGGCTGTTCTCTCCGAACAGCGTGATCTGGTCTTTAAGGGAATCAACAAACAGAGCTGAGGCATCGTTGATGCGCCCTTGCAGATACAGCACTTCACCTAGGCGGGCTTTGGCCAATACCCGATCCGGATGCAAGGGTGCGACCGTCACACTAAAAATCGCGACGGCATCGCGTGCGGCCCGTTCGGCGGATTGCAGATCCTCGCTCCATTGATAGAGACGTGACAATTCCAGCAGCACCACAGCCACTTCCATGTCGCGCGGCCCAAGGACTTCGCGATACAGATCGAGGCTTTCCTCGAAGTACCGGCGTGCCGCCGGGAGGTTGCTTGCGTCAAGTTCGAGACGGCCACGATTGACCAGGAGCTTGGCATAGCTCGGTGTGCGCTCCAATCCTTCGGAACGCGCTTGCTGCAGCGCGTCGCGAAGTATCTTGTCCGAGCCTTCCACATCCCCGACCTGGCGCAAGGCGACGGCGAGTTCGGCCATGGCAGCGATGATCGCCGAGCCGTCGTTATCGGTCATCTGCTTGCGGATATGCACTGCGTCTTCGAGAAAGCTGATTGCCTTGTCGGTGTCGCCGCGCCGGCGATACGCGCGCCCGATCGATTCCAGCAGCCTGGCACGCACTTCCGGATGCTGGCCGAGGTCCTCCCGGACCTGCTGTCCTGAGCGTTCGAGCAGCTCACGAGCGGTGATCTCGCGTCCTTCGTGCGTGAACGGATCGGCAGCAGAGAACACGGTCAACATAAAGTCCGAAACTTTTTCTGCTCGTTCGCTTTCGAGTTCCGCCCGGTCCCGTTCAGCGGCGATACGCCGAGTCTGGACCGACATTGCCACCGCGAAGCTGATGATCAGCGCCACAAAGAGGGTGCCGGCAGCAACACCGTAGGTGTGCCTGCGTACAAAACGCTGTGAGTAGTACAGCCAGTTGCCTTGGCGCGCGGACACCGGTTCGCGCAAGAGATAGCGTCGTACGTCAGCGGCAAGCTGCTCGACCGAGCTGTAGCGATGCTGAGGCTCCTTGCGCAAGGCGCGCAGAGCGATGGCATCGAGATCGCCTTGCAGCCGCTTCTGCAGCTTCTCAGGTGTCGTACCGCGTGCTGCCGCAATTGCGCGGATGTCCACCGGTTTGTCGCCCGCTGGATGATCGATGGCGCGCCCTATCATGGCGCTGGGGCGCGTCGGATCGGCGATGCAGATCGTGCGCTCCAGTTCGAGTTGACTGGCAGACGCCGGAACGATGTAGGGCCGCAATCCGGTCAGCAACTCGTACAGCACCACACCAAGGGCATAGACATCGCTGGCCGTCGTCACGTTGCGGCCCAGTATCTGTTCGGGACTGGCGTATTCCGGCGTCAGCAGCCGGTCGTTCATGCGTGTCAGTGCAAGCACTGTCGGTGCGTCACCGGCATCCAGAAGCTTGGCGATACCGAAATCCAGCAGCTTGGGTGAACCTTCGGGAGTCACCAGTATATTCGCGGGCTTCAAGTCACGATGGACGATCAGATTTTGATGGGCATACTGGACGGCGCCGCAGATTTCCAGAAACAGCTTCAGACGCCCACGCAGATCCTGCTGCCGGGTGTCGCAATAGCGATCGACCGGCTCCCCATGGACATATTCCATGACCAGGTAGGGTTGGCCCTCCGGCGTTTCGCCGGCGTCGAGCAGTCTGGAGATATTGGCATGATTGAGGCTGGCCAGGATCTGGCGTTCAGCTCTGAAACGCATGCCTAAATCGCCTATGGTGGCGCTGTCGACGATTTTGACCGCTACTTGCGCAGAGTATTGACGATCGGCGCGTTCTCCTAGATAGACGGTGCCCGTACCACCCTGACCCAGTACGGAAACGAGCTTGTAATTGCCTATGATCCGCCCGATGTACGCTTTGCGTCGATCGCGCGCGGTGGCATCGATTGCGGCACCGAGCGCATTCGTCAGGGGACCGGTTGACTTGCCGGAATCACATTCGAGCAGTTCCAGGAGTTCCCGGCGAAGTGCGGCATCCTCGGCGGTTTCTCGAGTGATGAAGGCAGCGCGTTGTACCGGTGGCAGTTCGATAGCCTGTGAAAACAGTTCCTCAAGGCGAGCCCAACGCTTGTCGGCGAGCCTCGCTGATGGATCGGTATTCATGGATTCAAGCTTCGGATTCGCGGCGAGGCGGACGCATCTCTCGCAGCATCCAGGCTTTTGCCAGGCGGATCTCCCGATCGACGGTGGCTTCGGACACCTTCAGGGTTTCCGATAGCTCCTGGTAGGTGAGGCCGCCGAAGTAATGCAGCTCCATCATTTTGGCCAGGCGCTCACTCTGTTCGGATAGCCGGATCAGCGCTTCGTCGATCTCCAGGATGTCGATGTTACCTGCGGTTGCGGGGGCAATATCGAATTCGAACTCGTCCAGCGAGTCTGTCGTAGCGCCCCCGCGTTTGTCGCGACAGCGCATCTTGGCATGATCGACCAGTATGCGCCGCATCTGGCGGGCAGCCACGGCGAAGAAATGGGCTCGATCCTGCCAGGGCACGTCCATTTCCACCAGCTTGACGAAGGCTTCGTGAACCACTGCGGTGGCTTGAAGAGTATGGTTTGGGCGCTCTCGTCGCATATAACGGCGTGCCCGATTGCGCAACTCTTCATATATGAGCGGCGTCAGCCGTTCCAGAGCCCGACTGTCGCCTGCTTGCCAGGCGGATAGCAGCCGGGTGACGGCCTGAGGATCCGGCGGTGCGATGGCAGCTGCAATCGTGTTGCTCAGAAAGATCTCCGCTTCTGGCCCCGTGTATCTCTAACTATCGGATATATCCACGGTTTTGTCATCCAGGGCACCGAAGATCGTGGATTGAAGTCACTTCGGGCCAGCAGCTGCTGCAGCGCAAACTTTGGCGGCTCGACTCAGGTATATCCAGGTAGGGATTTCCCTTAGTTTCTTCTAAGGCATTCGCCGATCCCTCCGATTTTTCCATAAGCGCAGCAGTAGTGTGATGGCAATCACATTTACATGTCGCTTACCCCAGTGAATCAGTTTGTCGATGAACGCTTCCATCACTTTTCGGGAGGGATATTGTCATGCGCAAGATTCTTGCAGCTTCCTTGACGATCGCTGGCGTTATGTTCATGGGTCAGGCATTGGCCGACGGCAGCGGCGGCGGCAAGCGGCCGGTCCTGCAGCTGGCCGACGGCAGCGGCGGCGGCAAGCGGCCGGTCCTGCAGTTGGCCGACGGCAGCGGCGGTGGCAAGCGGCCGGTCCTGCAGTTGGCCGACGGCAGCGGCGGTGGCAAGCGGCCGGTCCTGCAGTTGGCCGACGGCAGCGGCGGTGGCAAGCGGCCGGTCCTGCAGTTGGCCGACGGCAGCGGCGGTGGCAAGCGGCCGGTCCTGCAGTTGGCCGACGGCAGCGGCGGTGGCAAGCGGCCGGTCCTGCAGCTGGCCGACGGTAGCGGCGGCGGCAAGCGCCCGGTGGCGCAGGTCGTCTGAGCTCTCTGGATCGAGGAGTAGGTGCTCATGAAAAAACGCATTGTATTGGGTGCGGGACTGGTGCTCACGCTTGGTACCGCCGTCGCCAGCATGTATGGGCGCGGCGAGACCGACTCAGTGCTGAATCTTGAAATGCAGACCGATGCGTCATCGGAGGTCTCAGCGGCCACCCTAGCCCTGTGGAAGGCCACGGCAGCATCAAGGGACTACACGGCGCCGAAGCTGCCTATCTAGCGCCCGGGATGTGCATGATCGGCTCGGACCGGCTGCCGATTCCGGCATCCGGTCCGAGTCCGTTTGTTGCGTCATTTCCATGGTCCGGGACCGGAGTAGGTAGTAGATGCTGACGAATTGCGTTTCGTCAACGAAGTGCGGCGTCGTGTGTCTCGCTGCATGGAGCAAATCCTCATCGATGATCCGGCGCGGCCTTCGGATGAGGGAACTCTGCGATTGCTGCTGGTGCCGCGTTTCGGAGAGGCCATCGAGGTGCTGGTGCACGCAGTCCATATGAGAACTTGTGAGAACTATTGAGGCACTCGTCCGAGTTGCTTGGTCGATCCGCGCCGTACCTGCTGTCATAGCGGCTTCAGACCGCCACGGCGTGCTCTGGGCGCGCTCTGATAGACTCCTTCATTTCGCGCCATTCTTTTTTTTGCGACCTGTTCATGTCACGCGCCGATATTATTTTTCCTCCCAAGGATGCCGAGTTGCGCGAGGACGTCCATATCCTCGGGATGCTCGTCGGAGAGATGATTCAGGAGCAGGGCGGAGAGGCCTTGTTCCAGGCGGTGGAGCAGGATCGCCAGGCGGCGATCGCGCGCCGGGACGGGGATGCGGAGGGGGCGCTGGAACTCAGCGTACGTACTCGCGATGTGCCGACGACCGAGGCTGGAGAACTGGTGCGCGCATTCTCCACTTGGTTCGAAATGGTCAATATGGCCGAGAAGGTGCACCGCATTCGCCGCCGCCGGCAGTATCTGAACGAGGGAATCGTTCAGCCCGGCGGTATCCAGGCAGCGATCATGCGACTCAAAGAATCGGGGCTCGATCTGGCCGGATTACGCCAGTTGTTACTGGAGCTGTGGATCGAACCGGTGTTCGCCGCGCATCCGACCGAGTCCACCCGGCGCACGATCCTGCGCAAGCAGCAGCGGATCGCGCTATTGCTGTTGAGGCGTCTGGGGCTGTCGCACACTGCGGCGCTGGGCGAGACCCGAAGATTGCTGGAGCGCATACGCGCTGAAATCACCTCCGGCTGGCAGACCGCGGACAACTCCCGCGAGCGGCTTACGGTTGCCGATGAGCGCGAGCACGTGCTGTTTTTCATTGCCGAGGTGCTTTACGAGATCGTGCCGGCCTTCTACGAGGAGCTCGAGGCGGCGATCAAGGAGGCCTATGGGGAGCAGAGCGGCGATTTTGAGGTGCCGGAGATACTGCGGTTCGGGTCATGGGTCGGCGGTGACATGGACGGCAATCCCAATGTCAACGCCAAGACGATACGAGAGACGATCGCACGGCATCAGCAGATCATCGTCAATCGATACTTCCTGGAATGTCAAAGCCTGGCCGAAGCGTTGTCGCAAAGCGAAACACGCATCGGCATTTCCGACGCCTTGCGGGCGCGGATCGATCATTATCGGGTGTTGTTGCCGGGTACCGCGAATCTGGCCCCTGCGCGCCGCGATCGCATGCCTTATCGCCTGTTCCTGGCCCAGGTGCTGGAGCGGCTGCGCGCAACCTACGACGGCCGAGCGAACCATTACGAATCGGCTGCGGATTTCCTGGCAGACCTGGCGCTGATCGCACAGAGCCTGGAAGCCAACAAGGGTCTGCATGCAGGATTGTTCCAGGTGCGCCGCCTGATCCGCCGGGTGCGCACCTTCGGTTTTCATCTTGCTACGCTCGATATTCGTCAGAGCGCTCATGTGCATCGTGGCGTCATCGAGCATGGTTTGGCCGATCCGCAATGGTCGGCATATACCTGCGAGCAGCGCACCCGGCAACTGTGCGAGGCGCTGGAGCGTGATGTCGGCCCGAGCCGAACGCTGGATCCCCGCGGCAGGCGAAGCGTGTGGGTACTGGAGACGGTGGCGCACATCCTGCATCGCTATGGTGCCGATGCGATCGGTCCGTACGTGGTCAGTCATGCACGTGATGTTGACGATATTCTGTCGGTACTGTTGCTGGCGCGCTGGGCCGATACGGCTGACCGGCATTCGGGCGATCTGCCGGTGGATATCGCACCCATGTTCGAGTCCGGCGCAGCTCTGGAAGCCTGTGGGGAGATCATGGGCAGACTTTTCAGGGAGCCGGTCTATCGGCGGCATCTGCTGGGCCGGGGCAATCGACAGTATGTGATGATCGGCTATTCGGCGAGCAACAAGGAAAGTGGGATCATCATGTCGCGCTGGCGCCTGCGCCAGGCCCAGGAAGCCCTGTTCGCAGCTGCCGATGGCGCGGGCATCGACTTGACGTTGTTCCATGACCAGGGCGACGCCATCGACCGTGGCGGCGGACGCACGGAAATACTGGTGCGCGGCGGTCCCGATGGCGCCAGGCGTGGGCGATTGCGCATCACCGAGCAGGGCGAGCTGATCAATGAAAAGTACGGTCTGCATCCCATTGCGCTGCGAGTGTTCGAACAAGCCTTCAATGCTCTGTCACTGTCCCGGGGCGGCATCATGCCGCCGGAACGAGTCGATCCGCGCTGGCGCGAGGCAATGGATGCGCTGGGAACGCTAAGCGCCCAGGCATATCGCTCGCTCATCTATGATTCGGCGGGCTTCCCCGAGTTCTTTCGCCAGCTGACACCCATCGATGTCATCGAACATATGCAGATCGGTTCGCGCACGGGCTGGCGCCCCAGGGTACCGGGTCAGCCGGCCGGGATCGCTGAACTGCGCTCGAGCGCCTGGTGGCACGCATGGTCGCAATGTCGCTACATGCTTCCGGCCTGGTTCGGTGCGGGCAGCGCTTTGGCTCAGGTCATGCAGGCGCAGGGACTGTCAGTGCTGCGTGAGATGTACGAGCAGTGGTTCTTTTTCACGAATCTCATCGACGATATCGAGCGTTCTCTGGCGCGGGCGGATCTGGAGATTGCAGCGGTTTACGAGGGATTGGTCGATATCGAGTTGCGGCGCTTCACTGCCGTGCTGCGTGCCGAGTATGAGAAATCCCGGGAGCAGGTACTGCGGTTGCGCGGCACCGCCCGGCTCCTGGACGGGGAGCCGACCGTGCAGCGGTCGATCATGCTGCGCAATCCGTATATCGACCCCATGCATCTGGTGCAGGTGGATTTGCTGCGCCGCTGGCGTGCCGGCGAGCGGAAGGATCATGAGCTGCGAGGGGTGCTGCTGGCCACGGTAAGCGGCATCAGCCAGGGTCTACAGGGTGCCTGATTGCCGAGCGGTACGCCTCGGTATCTTCAACCATGAAGGCGCCATTCAGCCTAGATTGGTCAGCCGAGATTGGCGTTGTGCAGATGGGACATCAGCCAGTTGGCGATCAGTTCTGGAGCATTGCCGCGCAGCGTCTCGCACAGCTGGGGTTGATCTCTCAGCAAGCGAAAGGCGAACGCCACCGCATCGGTCGCATGGCTGCGGCGCGATTCGGGTAATTGAAACCATTCTTCGAGCACCCGTGCCCGGGCGTCCTGGTTGAGTATTGCCCTCTCCACTGGGCGCGGAACATAGCAGTCTCCAATTCGATATGCACAGTTTTTTTACGGTATTTTCATGCGTTATAGCAAGCGTTGCACAACATTGTGGAAACGGTCTCAGAAATAGGCAGTCTTGCTTGTAAAGGACGCCCGCCGGGTATGCCGTAGCAAACGGCGGCGCTGATGCCGGAAAGTAAGAGCCAAGAGCATGAAAATCCGCGTAAATCCGGCTGCGGATTTTCCCGGATCGAGACCGACGGGGGTTGTTCCGGCGGCCGGTGTTGCAGACCATCCTATTCATCGGCGGCAAATTACGGCAAAATACGTTGATTCGCCGGCCACTCCCTGGTCGGATCGGGTGTTTTCCGTGAAAAAGACTGTTCAGAAGAAACCGCGGCAGCGGTCAGCTTCGAAATCGACTTGTCCCTGGGTCAAGCTGTCGAGCACTGGTTCGAGCTTGAATACCGAGGATTTCCTGACGTTCCGCGTGACGCGCTTGTCGAATGCGATGCGCACGAACTTGACCAAACCCTATCTGGCTCAATTCGGACTGAGTTTGCCGGAGTGGCGCCTGCTGGCGCTGGTGGCGCGCTTTTCGCCGCTGCGCTTTTCCGAAGCTACGCTGCGCAGCGGCATGGATAAAGGTCAGGTGAGCCGCACCTTGCGTGTCATGGCGGAACGGGGTCTGACCAAGATGAAGACCATCCGTCCGGCGGGCTCACGCGCTCGCGAGGCGCTGGCGGCCCCGGTCATGGTCTCTGTCACCGCCAAGGGTCAGGCGTTGTACAAGTCCGTGCTGCCCGTCGCCCGTAAGCGACAGGCGGAAATACTGTTGACGCTGAGTGAAAGCGAGCGCAAGGCCTTCTACTCGATACTCGACAAGCTGTTCGCAGTCGCGGGCGGCGACACCGAAGACGAAGTCGAGTGAATTTCCCGGCCGTACTTCGTTACGGCCGGAGTATCCGCCTCGGAGGCATCCCAAGAAGATTTCCTTGGGCCGTATCGCCCGCCGTTTTGACGTTGGCCGTCATCCGGGGCGCTCGACCGCCATCCCGAGGACTCGGCTGCCATTCCGATGAGTCGACTGCCATTCCGATCAGGGAGCGAGTTGTTCGGCTGTTGGGCCGAAACGAATACGCTGGGCCGCATTGAGGGTATTCAGCAGCAGACAGGCGATCGTCATCGGGCCTACGCCGCCCGGGACGGGAGTGATCGCGCCGGCGCGCAGCACGGCGCTGTCGTAATCCACATCGCCGACCAGGCGAGATTTGCCGCTGCCGTCGTCGATGCGGTTGATGCCTACGTCGATGACGACGGCTCCAGGCCGAATCCATGCGCCGGCGATCGCCCGCGGACGGCCGATCGCGGCCACCAGAATATCCGACTCGGCGCATAGTTGCGGCAGGTCGCGCGTGCGCGAATGCGCAATCGTTACGGTACAGTCATTCTGCAGCAACAACTGGGCCATGGGTTTGCCGACGATGTTGGAGCGTCCGATGACCAGGGCGCGCTTGCCGGACATGACCGGTATGACCTGGCGAATCAACGATAGGCAGCCCAGGGGCGTACAAGGCACGGTGGCCGGTTCGCCCAGCGACAGGCGGCCGACGTTGATGGCATGAAAACCATCGGCATCCTTGGATGGATCGATTGCTGCAAGGACCGCCGAGTCGTCGACTCCCGGGGGAAGCGGCAGCTGTACCAGGATACCGTGCACATCCTCGCGCGCATTCAATGCTTTCACCAGATCGATGAGTTCCTGTGTCGTGGCGCCGATGGGTAGACGATGATCGAAGTGGCGAATGCCGGCAGCCTGCGCCTGGCGTGTCTTATTGCCGACATAGACCTGGCTGGCAGGATCCTCGCCTACCAGGATGACCGCCAGTCCGGGCACCAGTGAGTGGCTGACTGCGAGTTCGGCAACACGAGCGGTAATACGTGCATGCAGACGCTGCGCTGTGGCGCGGCCGTCGATGATCGTGGCAGTCATATGAATTTTCCCTCAAGGACGGCGTCGAAATCCGCAAAGCCGGGAATTGTCGGGGTCCGTCATTCCGCTGGCAAGCCTGCTGCGCGTAGCTTTGCCGCAGATCCTCCAGTGCGTTTTGCAGGATTCATGGGATGAGCGGCAGGCCGGTACGGCAGGATGGCCGATATCGAGGTGTATGTCCTTCAATTCGGGGGTTATTCGTGGCAACTTGCCCATTCGAGGTGCCGCTTGCCATACAATTCCGGTCCTTGCCGCCCGGGTTGGGGCGGCGGCACTCCGGCAAGTTCTCCAGGTATCCATCATCGAAAGCCGATGACTACACGACTACAGAAGAAAGCCCTGATTTGCGGCTCTGTCGCCTTCGATACGATCATGGTGTTCGAGGATCGTTTCAGAAATCACATTCTGCCCGACAAGATACATATGCTGAATGTGTCGTTTCTGGTGCCCAGAATCCGGCGCGAATTCGGGGGGTGTGCCGGAAATATCGCCTACAACCTGCATCTGCTGGGCGATGTCGGCTATCCAATGGCGACCGTCGGGCACGACTTCGGTCCGTATGCGCAATGGATGCAGGAACGTGGCGTGCCTGGAGATCACATCAGGGTCATCGATGACGAACACACCGCCCAGGGCTTCGTCACGACCGATCTGGATGACAATCAGATATGGGCATTTCATCCAGGCGCGATGCAGCAGGCGCATGTCAACCAGGTTTCCGAGGCGTCCGATGTCGCAATCGGTATCGTAGCGCCGGACGGCCGTGAGGGCATGCTGCAGCATGCCGCGCAGTTCGCCGCACAGAACACGCCTTTCATTTTCGATCCTGGTCAGGGATTGCCGATGTTCAATGGTGATGAACTGAAGGCCTTCATTGCCCAGGCGACCTGGTTGGCGGTGAACGATTACGAGTGGCAGGTGGTGCAACAGAAAACCGGCTGGACGGCCGGCGATGCACTGAATCATGTGCGGGCGCTGATCGTCACGCGCGGCGCGGAAGGGTCCGTGATCCATACTGCGGATGGCGAACTGCATGTTCCGTGCGCCAAGCCGGCAGCGATCGTCGATCCGACCGGGTGCGGTGACGCCTATCGTGCAGGTCTGTTGCATGGCTTGCTGCATGAACTGGACTGGGAGACCACCGGGCGCATCGCCTCATTGCTGGGAGCGATCAAAATCGAGTTTCGCGGTACCCAAAATCATCGCTTCACGCCGCAGGAATTCGAGCGGCGGTATCGAGAGAATTTCAGAGTAGACCTGTCCCTTGCGACTTCAGGAACCCACCTATCATGAGCAGCAGTTATCTATTCACATCCGAGTCGGTTTCCGAAGGGCATCCGGACAAGGTATCGGATCAGATCTCGGATGCGATCCTGGATGCGATCCTGGCGCAGGACAAGCATTCGCGCGTGGCGGCGGAAACGCTGTGCAATACGGGACTGGTCATCCTTGCCGGGGAGATCACCTCGAACGCCGCGGTCGACTATCAGTCGATCGCTCGCGAAACCATTCGCCGCATCGGCTATGACAACACCGATTTCGGTATCGACTATAAGGGCTGCGCCGTACTGGTGGCCTATGACAAGCAGTCGCCGGACATTGCCCAGGGCGTCGACGAAGGGCGGGGACTCGATCTCGATCAGGGCGCAGGCGATCAGGGCCTGATGTTCGGTTATGCCTGCGATGAAACGCCGGAACTGATGCCCCTGCCTATCTATCTGGCGCATCGCCTGGTGGAGCGCCAGGCGCAGTTGCGCCACTCCGGGGCGCTGTCATGGCTGCGTCCCGATGCAAAATCGCAGGTCACGGTCAGGTATGTCGATGGACGTCCCAAGGAGATCGATACCGTCGTCCTGTCCACCCAGCACCACCCGGATGTGGACCACGCTACGTTGTCCCAGGCCGTGATCGAGGAAATCATCAAGCCGGTCCTGCCGCAGGAAATGATCGGTAAAAAGATCAATTATCTGGTCAATCCCACGGGTCGCTTCGTCATCGGCGGGCCGCAGGGTGATTGCGGGCTGACCGGACGCAAGATCATCGTGGATACCTATGGCGGTGCTGCGCCGCATGGCGGCGGTGCGTTTTCCGGCAAGGATCCTTCGAAAGTGGACCGTTCGGCAGCCTATGCCGCTCGTTACGTCGCCAAGAACATCGTGGCGTCCGGGCTGGCGGCGAAGGCTCAGGTGCAGGTGTCGTATGCCATCGGCGTCGCTCGGCCCACCAGTATCATGGTCACCACGTTCGGCACCGGCAAGATTGCCGATGAACAACTCGAGGAACTGGTCACCAAGCATTTCGATCTGCGTCCGAAAGGCATCGTGCAGATGTTGGATCTGCTACGGCCCATTTACGAAAAAACGGCTGCTTATGGGCATTTCGGCCGCTCGGAACCGGGGTTCACCTGGGAAAAGACCGACAAGGCCGAAGCACTGGCGCTCGATGCAGGAGTCAAACGAGCGGTAAACGGCTAAACTATCCTATCCGCGCGCTGAGGGGCGCTGCAGCAGGTCAGGATTTTCCCGCCTGCCAGGCTCGGTGCGCACACTGCCATCTACGGCAACGGCGCCCATTCATCTATATATGGAGCTGAACATGAGCGCAGTTGCAACGCCGAATGCCTCGGCCGGACGCAATTCAACCCCGTTCGCCGGCGACTTTCATGTTGCCGATCTGTCCCTGGCCGACTGGGGACGCAAAGAGATCCTGATCGCCGAGACGGAGATGCCTGGCCTGATGGCGATCCGCGAGGAGTTCGCAAAGTCGCAGCCCCTGAAAGGGGCGCGAATCACCGGGTCCTTGCACATGACGATCCAGACCGCGGTATTGATCGAAACGCTCGAGGCGCTGGGTGCGCAGGTGCGCTGGGCTTCCTGCAATGTGTTTTCGACCCAGGATCATGCTGCCGCGGCGATCGCAGCCGGAGGTACTCCGGTGTTCGCCTACAAGGGCGAGTCGCTGCAGGAGTACTGGGAATTCACGCATCGCATTTTTGCGTGGCCCGACGGTGGTTATTCGAACATGATCCTCGACGATGGCGGCGATGCGACTTTGCTGTTGCACCTGGGCGCGCGTGCCGAGGCCGACCCGGCCGTATTGTCGAAACCCGGCAGCGATGAGGAAATTGCGTTGTTCGATTCGATCAGGGCGAAGTTGAAGACCGATGCGTCCTGGTATTCGACCCGCTTGAAACAGATCAAGGGGGTGACGGAGGAGACGACCACAGGCGTCAATCGCCTGTACCAGATGGCCAAAGAGGGCAAACTGGCTTTCCCCGCCATCAATGTCAACGATTCAGTCACCAAGAGCAAGTTCGACAATTTGTATGGTTGTCGCGAATCGCTGCTGGACGGCATCAAGCGGGCGACCGACGTCATGATTGCCGGCAAGATTGCCGTCATCTGCGGCTACGGCGACGTCGGCAAGGGATCGGCACAGGCCATGCGCTCGCTGTCCGCGCAGGTGTGGATTACCGAGATCGACCCGATCTGTGCGTTACAGGCGGCGATGGAAGGTTACCGCGTAGTCACGATGGAAGAAGCTGCCGACAAGGGCGATATATTTGTAACGACGACCGGTAACTTTCATGTGATTACCCACGATCATATGAAGCGTATGAAGAACAATGCCATCGTGTGCAACATCGGACACTTCGATAATGAGATCGATGTGGCCTCGCTGCGTAAGTACACCTGGGAAAGCATCAAGCCGCAGGTCGATCACATCATTTTCCCGGACGGCAAGCGCATCATTCTGCTGGCCGAAGGGCGCCTGGTAAATCTCGGCTGCGCGACCGGACACCCGTCCTATGTCATGAGTTCATCATTCGCCAACCAGACACTGGCGCAGATCGAGTTGTTCGCGAACACACGGGAGTATCCGATCGGCGTTCATGTGTTGCCGAAGCATCTGGACGAGAAGGTGGCGCGGCTTCAACTGGCGAAGCTGGGCGTGCAGCTCACGCAGCTGACCGATGAGCAGGCCCGGTATATCGGGGTGCCGAAGGAAGGACCGTACAAGCCCGATCATTATCGCTACTGATCAGTGTAGGCGGATCCGGCGAACGCCGGATCCGCCGCTGTAAGCAAGCATGCCGGCCAAGCACACCGATGACTCAGTGATCGGCTGTTGCACTGCCGGTGGGCGCATCCGGTGCGGGCAGTGCCATCAGTGCGGAGACCGTCAGTGCAGGGGTCGTGGTATCCAGTTGCTTCGGTACGCAACGCAATTGGTCGGTAAGCACGCGAACCGATAACTTCGGCAGCACGTGGTCGCGCAGACCCTCCATGAGCTCGCAATCTCCAGGCTTCAGATCCAGCTTGCGGTCGCGGGAGAGCTCTATGGTTCTCCATTCCGCGGGGAATGCATCGCTGCCGATCGTGGGTTCGAGTCCCAGCTGCCGGAGCAGCTTTTGTTCGCTTTCACCCAGAGGGGAAGCAGGGGGCTGTGTGGTTGCAACCGGTGTTGCCGTCGTGATCGTCACGAAGAAATTCCGGGAGGGCCGATTCAGGCTGCAGCCGCTGGCGCGCACTTTCGTTTTTGGGTGCGCTCCGAGCGCCAACAGCATGTCCTTGATGCGTCTTTCTGCCGCGATGCAATCATAGGCTGTCGTGAAACCTGAGTAGGAGTATCTGATTTCCTGAGGATACCAGACGGCCTCGATGGTCTTCGTATCATGGGCCTGCGGAGCATGGATTGGGGTGTCTTCGGCAGGACCGGGCGCAGCATTCGCTGTAACCAGCGGACCGGTGATCAGCGTCAAGGCTGCGAATGTCAGCAGGGCGGTCGTACATCCGAGTAGGAAACGAGAACGGATCAGCAGCGTGCGCATGTTGACTCTCCTCCATATGATATCGGTCGTTCAGGCCGCATCTTCTACCAGGGTTGGCCTTTACCAATGAGATCGGAAAAAACGAGCGGCGTTCCATGGAGAAATGCTCCTACCGATTAAAATTCGTTCATGATCGCCATGCGTCAGAACGGCGCAGTCCGGGTGTCAAGGTGCGGATATCTTCAGCATATACACCTTGGATGGGTTCATTGACAAATCGTCTTTCCGCACCTGTCCATACGTTAGGTAGGTATATTTCTCACATTGTTATGCAGCTCTTGCGCGTCCAGAATGCAGCGGATTGTCAACGCTACGGGGATGCATGATCCTGGCGATCGAGACAATGAAGAGGGAGGTGCAGCCATGTCTCCTGAAGGGCCGAGCGTTGTTTGCAAGGTGATTCATACGACGTGCGCCGCCTGTGGCGCTTTCACGGAGTATGACGGCACCCGTGCGATGAATGTTCGCCAGCTGCGAGTATTGCGCGAGCAGCGCTGCCTGCGTTGCGGTGAGCGGGGTCGTACGGTGATCGCGATGCTGTCGTGCCATGCGAAATCATACCGTTTACGTAAACTGCCGTTGAATCCCCTGGGAACGTTCCCATCGGCGCGGTTCAAAGAAGCGAACGAGCGGCCGGGGGTCGTTGATCTGCAGGGGTTTAGGGCGCGCGGTGGTATCAGCGCATAAGGGGGCGACGCATAGTCGATCTCGAGTCGCGGCTTGTATCGGCGTGCCGAGATCCCTGAAGCAGTGGCTCAAATACCCTGGATATCGTGCATGGCGTGCAGATGAAAGGAACAGTATCATTCTCCGATGAACGTATTCTTTGAACGTATCGATCACGGTATCACGGTGATCGATACGGGATTTGTTCGACCCAGGTTCGATGCAAGCTATCTGCTGGTGGAGAATGGACGCGCAGCCTTCGTCGATACGGGTCCCAACAGTGCTGTCCCACGGCTGCTGGCGGCGCTGCAGAGGCATGGATTGACGCCGCCGGACGTCGACTATGTCATCCCCACCCATGTGCATCTTGATCATGCCGGCGGTGTAGGCTTATTGATGCAGCAACTACCGCGGGCGCAGTTGGTCATACATCCACGTGGCGTACGGCACATGACCGATCCCGCGGCGCTGATGGAAGGGGTGCGCGCCGTGTATGGAGCCGAAGTGGCGGCGCGCGACTATGGAGAACTCGTACCTGTTCCAGCCGATCGAGTAGTTGCAACCGAGGATGGGATGGTGGTCGAACTCGGCGGACGGGCGCTGCGATTTGCCCATACTCCGGGGCATGCACGCCATCATCACTGTATCTGGGATGAAGTCAGCGCAGGATGGTTCACTGGTGATGCCTTCGGGTTGGCGTATCCGGAATTGCATACCCCTGCCGGACCCTATGTCGTACCTGCTACTGCGCCGGTACAATTCGATCAAATTGCGCTGCACACTTCGGTCGAGCGTTTGTTGGCGGAGCAACCGAGCCGTATGTATCTAACCCACTATGGCGAGGTACGGGATCCGCAAAAACTTGCGAGACAGTTACTGCGGCAAGTCGATGCCATGGCGGATGCCGCGCGCGCCCTGGCCCAGGCGGGATTGCGGGGGCGCGGCCCGGCCCATCGTCATGAGCAGTTGAAACGAGTCTTCAAGGATATCTATTTCACCGAACTGCGCTCGATGGGGTGTTCGCTCGATGAGGCCACCCTCCAGGATGTGCTGGGGATGGATATCGAACTCAATGCCCAGGGACTGGGTGTCTGGCTCGACAAGGCAGCGTGATTGGCCCCGCAACGGTAGCGGGTTGAGCGGCGGATCCGCGGGCGTTCTTGGAACCAGACTCGGTCTCGCGTCATTATCATGATCGGATCCGAAATTTCCGGAGGTGGTTATGGGTATCCTGATATGGTTGATCGTAGGCGGAATCTGCGGCTGGCTGGCTAGTATCATTATGCGAACCGATGCGCAACAAGGTATTTTTCTCAATGTCGTCGTGGGTATCGTGGGTGCGCTGCTGGCAGGATTCATCATCTCCCCGTTGATCGGAGTCGGTACGATCAACGAAGGTATTTCGATCGCGACATTCCTGGTGTCGCTGGCGGGAGCCGTCGTGCTGCTGGCCATCGTCAATCTTTTCCGGCGCGGCAGCGTGCGCTGAGGTAAGGCGCGCAGCTTCGGGCCTGCGCAGCCTCGATTTCGGCCAGCCCTGCCCTGTCGCGGCCATTTCGGCTAAACTTGAGGCTTGGGGGCGTTTTGCATGACGCAGTACCGCGTTCGCGGTGCCGCCTTGACGCCCGTTTCGCCGGAATTCCCGGCGGATACATCCAGAGGCCACGGGCCCGTCAGCGGCCGATACCCGTCGCGCAGGGGAATGGCGAATTGCGCGTCACTGAGGCGAATTATTCGGGCGCATACGTCGTCCACGGGAAAACATGCTTTCTACTTCCAATGTCACGGTTCAATTCGGCGCCAAGCCGCTGTTCGAGAATGTCACGGTAAAATTCGGCGACGGCAATCGCTACGGGCTCATCGGCGCCAACGGCTGCGGCAAATCCACGCTGATGAAGGTTCTGGGCGGTGAGCTGGAGCAGAACGCCGGCGAAGTCATGCTGGAGACCGGAATGCGGCTGGGACGGCTCAACCAGAACCAGTTCGCTTATGAGGATCAGCGCGTGCTCGACGTGGTCATGCAGGGCCATGTGGAGATGTGGGAGGCGATGCAGGAGCGGGACCGCATCTATGCGGATCCCGAGGCCACTGACGATGACTACATGAAGGCGGCGGAACTGGAGGCGAGGTTCGCCGAGTTCGGCGGCTACGATGCCGAGTCGCGCGCCGCCAGTATTCTCACCGCTGCCGGCATCGGTCCTGTCTATCACGATGGGCCTATGCGGGAGGTGGCGCCGGGTTGGAAATTGCGCGTATTGCTTGCACAGGCCTTGTTCTCCCGGCCGGACGTATTGTTGCTGGATGAGCCGACGAACAATCTGGACATCCATTCGATCCGCTGGCTCGAGGGCGTGCTGAACCAGTATGACGCCACCATGATCATCATCAGTCATGACCGGCATTTTCTGAACCAGGTCTGTACGCATATCGCCGATTTGGATTACGGGCAGGTCAAGATCTATCCGGGTAATTATGACGATTTCATGCTTGCCTCCACCCAGGCCCGTGCTCGTGTCGAAGCTGCGAATGCCAAGGCACGCGATCGTATTTCGGACTTGCAGGAATTCGTACGCCGCTTCTCCGCGAATGCTTCCAAGGCGCGTCAGGCGACCTCGCGCTTGAAGCAGATCGACAAGATCAAGATCGAGGAGATCAAGCCGTCCTCGCGTCAGAACCCGTATATTCGTTTCGAGCAGGCGAAAAAGCTGTATCGCAATGCCGTCGCCGTGGAAGAGTTGAGCTTTCGATATCCGGACAGCGATACCGACGTGCTCGACAACATCAGCTTCGGCGTCGAGGCAGGCGAACGCATCGCAATCATCGGTCCCAATGGGGTCGGCAAGACGACCTTGATGCGCTGCCTGGCCGGAGAATTGGTGCCGACGCGGGGCAGCGTCGAGTGGGTGGAGAACGCGCAGATCGGTTACATGCCGCAGGATCCGCAGGCCCAGTTCATGCAGCCTGTCGATTTGCTCAACTGGATGAGTGAATGGCGCAGCAAGAGCGACGACGAACAGATCGTACGCGCCACGCTGGGTCGACTGCTGTTCTCGGGTGATGAAACCCGCAAGTCCGTGAAGGTATTGTCGGGCGGCGAGAAGGGCCGGATGATCTACGGCAAGCTGATGCTGGTCAGGCCGAACGTCATGCTCCTGGACGAGCCGACAAATCATATGGATATGGAGACGATCGAATCCTTGCAGATCGGCTTGGAGAAATACCCCGGTACGCTGATCTTCGTATCTCACGATCGTGAATTCGTCTCGGGGCTGGCGACTCGCATCATCGAACTGCGGCCGGGGGGCGCGGCAGTCGATTTTCGGGGCAGCTACGACGAGTATCTGGGCTCCCAGGGCATCGCCGCCTGAACGGTTCCCCAAGCCGGTCCCGGCCCTTTCCCGGTATCGGTGCCAGGCACCGGATCCGGGAGAGCCGGATCCAGGATCGATCCGTCATCGGGTTGCGGGGTTCTGGAACGGACCTGCTGGTAATACTTGTTGGACCAGGCAGAACCGGCGGATGACGGGGTGGCCGGTGGTGCGGAGGAGCTGTCCGTGCGAATTTACTGTTCACGGCCGCAGGTTCCTGTATAGTGTGCAAGGCTCGTAACTGTTCTCTTTATGCTTCTTGACCGCGCGCAGCCTTAGCGTTTCTCCGGTCAACTCTAACTAAATCGAATCGTTTTCGAACCAAGTGCCGATGAGCCCGGTGGGCTCGTCATGTTTTTACGACGCGTTTTTGTGCTGAGCTGACCTCGGTTCGCGTCCGATTGTGAGTGATCGAATGAGTAAGATTTATGTGGGCAATCTGCCCTTTTCCGCCGATGAGAATGCGGTGCGTGAGCTGTTTCAGCAGCATGGCACCGTTGAATCCGTGGCGCTGATCAATGATCGCGAGACCGGCCGTCCGCGTGGCTTCGGCTTCGTGGAAATGCCGCGTGCCGACGCGGCACGCGCGATCCAGGCCCTGAACGGCCAGGATATGGGCGGGCGCCCGCTGCGCGTCAACGAGGCGCAGGACAAGCCCCGCGGCGGCGGCGGCGGCGGCCAGCGTCGCTGGTAATCGCCTTTTCGGCGCCCCCGCCTGCGCGGGGGCTGCCGTTTCGACCCTTCCGGCGGCCTGTATCTTCCAGGCCTGCATACTATTGTTGCGGCCGGCTCGTCCGGCGCTCGACAAGACCGGGGGTATTCATGACCGGTCCCATTCGCTTTCATGTCTATGTTCAACCGCGCGCTTCCCGGACCGAGGTTGCGGGCACTCATGATGATTGTGTGAAGATCCGGCTTGCCGCGCCGCCCGTGGATGGCGCGGCGAACGCCGCCCTAGTGGCGTTCATCGCGGATCGTTTGGGAATCGCAAAATCGCGCGTGCGCATTGCCGCTGGACAGTCGGCACGTCGCAAGCTCGTGGAAATCGACGCTCCCGTCGATGGCCTTGCCGGCTGCCAGCCCGGCGATCGCATGAACCGGCTGGCCGCCGCACAGGTTAGCGCCGCCCTTCGGTAAACCCTGCGGGCCAAGCCCCGGATATCCGGTCCCTAATCCCGAATGAAGATCATCGCCGGCTGTTCCAGGTAGGTCTTCAATGTCTGGATCGCTTCGGCGGCGTCGTAGCCGTCGATGAAGCGGTGGTCGAACGACGAGGATAGATTCATCATCAGGCGCACGGCGATGTTGCCGTTGTGGACGACAGGACGTTCGACGCTCTTGTTGATACCGATGATGGCAATCTCCGGCGCATTGATGATCGGTGTGGAGACGATGCCGCCCAACCTGCCCAGGCTGGTGATCGTGATCGTCGATCCGCGCAACTCGTCGCGGCCAGCCGTGCCATGGCGGGCCGCTTCGGTCACCCGGCGAATTTCCGCAGCAACCTCCCGCAGCGTCATGGCTTCCACATGCCGTACGACGGGTACTTTCAGGCCGTCGGGGGTCTGCGTGGCGATGCCGAGATGAATGCCGCTGTGCTGAACCAGTACGCTGCGTTCGGCATCGTACAAGGCGTTACATTTGGGAAAGTGCTCGAGGGTTCGCGCCAGCGCCAGTGCCAGCAGCGGTAGGTACGTGTAGTGCACCGCATCGCCGGACAGTCGTGTGTTGAGGTGTTGCCTTAATCGCTCGAGTTCGGTGACATCGACTTCTTCCACATAGGCGAAGTGAGGAATGTTGCGTTTGGACTCGCTGACGCGCTGGGCGCCGATACGGCGTACACCCAGGATACGAATTTCCTCGGTGGCGGTTCGCCGGACGGTGTCGCCGCGCCGCGGCGATCGATGCTCTTGGGTGCCGGACGAGTGTTCGCTCAACGCAGCGTCGAGGTCTTCCCGCAGGATCCGGCCGTCACGACCGGTACCGGTGATCGTCGTCAGGTCGATGCCTGCTTTGCGCGCCCGCAGGCGCGTGGCGGGAGATGTCATGATCCTGCTCGAAGCCGGTATGGCCGTGGATCTCTCCAGGGGTTCACTTTGCGGCGGGTCGGCAGCGGGGCCGCTGCGGGGCGATGCGCTGCTCGGTATCGGCGAATCGGTCTCGATGACAAGCAACTCGGCGCCGACGGCAATGGCATCGCCGGGCTGGCCACCCAGGGAAACGACCCGGCCGGAGACCGGCGCCGGCATTTCCATAACGGCCTTGTCGGTCGACATCTCGACCATGGGCTGGTCCTCCTGGATGACATCGCCCGGCTTGACGCGCCAGAGGACGATTTCCGAGGATACCGTGCCTTCGCCCAGATCAGGCAGTTTGACGACGTGCCGGGTCATGAGGCCTCCAAGGTTGCCTTGATCGCGGCCGACACGCGCGCCTGTCCGGGGAAGTATTCCCATTCGAACGCATGGGGATAAGGGGTATCCCAGCCTGCGACGCGCTGGATCGGGGCTTCCAGGTGCCAGAAGCAGTCCTCCTGGATGCTGGCGAGAATTTCCGCGCCGAACCCGGCGAAGCGTGTTGCTTCGTGTGCGACGATGCAGCGCCCGGTCTTTTTGACCGACGCGGCAATGGTTTCCACATCCAACGGAGCGATCGTGCGCAGGTCGATGATCTCCGCATCCACGCCCAGGCCCCGGGCGCTCGCCAGGCAGACGTGCACCATGGTCCCATAGGTCACGATCGTGACCTGGCCGCCGGGCCGGATGATTTCGGCCAGGCCGATCGGTACGCGATAATGCCCTTCGGGCACATTCCCCCTGGGATGTGAACTCCAAGCCGTCGCCGGCTTGTCAGGATCGCCGTCGAAAGGGCCGTTGTAGAGCCGCTTGGGTTCGAAGAACACCACTGGATCCTCGTCCTCGATGGCGGAGATCAGCAGCCCTTTGGCATCGTAGGGATTGGAGGGCATGACGACCTTCAGGCCGCAGATATGAGCGAACAAGGCCTCCGGACTCTGGGAGTGCGTCTGGCCGCCGCGAATGCCGCCGCCGCAGGGCGTGCGTATCGTCACCGGCGCGGCGAACTCTCCACCGGTGCGGTAGCGGATGCGGGCCAACTCGCTGACGATCTGATCGTAGGCGGGGTAGATGTAGTCGGCAAACTGAATCTCCGCCACCGGTCGAAGTCCATTGACCGCCATACCGATGGCAGCTGCGACGATACCGCCTTCGGTGATGGGCGTGTCGAGCACGCGGTGTTCGCCATACTTGCGCTGCAGGCCGTCTGTGGTGCGGAAAACACCGCCGAAATAACCGACGTCCTCTCCCAGGACGACGACGCCGGGATCCCGCGCCATCATGACATCCATGGCGGAATTGAGCGCCTGGATCATGTTCATATGACTCATGGCTGCTGGCTCATGGCTTTGCCCGCTCCTGCGCCAGTTGCCGGCGTTGGCGCTCCAGATTGCTGGTTCTTTCCTTGAGCACGTCGTCGAACATGGTATCGGGATCCAGCTGTGGACCGTCGCTCAAGGTGCCGTACGTGGTCGCTTCGCGCCAGGCGGCGGCCACCTCTTCTTCGCATTGTCGGATCAATAAGCTCTCGCGCTCCTCCGACCATGCGTCCAGCGCGATCAGATGCGATTTGAGGCGTTCGATGGGATCTCCAAGAGGCCAGTGTTCCCAATCGTCCTTGGGACGATATCGCGAGGGATCATCGCTGGTGGAGTGCGGGGCGGCGCGATAAGTGACCAGTTCGATCAGGGTGGGACCGGCACCGGTGCGGGCGCGAGCGGCGGCCCACTGGGTCACTGCGTAGACGGCCAGAAAGTCGTTGCCGTCGACCCGGATGCCCGGGAGGCCGTAGCCCGGACCGCGCGCCGCGAAGCAGCGTTGTTCGCCGCCGGCAAAGGTCTGGAACGTCGAGATTGCCCACTGATTGTTGACGACGTTGAGAATCACCGGGGCCTTGTAGACTTCCGCGAACAGCAGGGCATTGTGAAAATCCGCTTCGGCCGTACTGCCGTCACCCACCCAGCTGGCGGCGACATGATCTTCGTTCTTGATCGCAGCGGCCATTGCCCAGCCAACGGCCTGCGGAAACTGAGTGGCCAGATTGCCGGAAATGGAAAACAACCTGCCCTCGCGCCAGTGGTACATGACCGGTAGTTGACGCCCCTTGCACATGTCCCGTGTGTTCGATAGCAACTGGCACATCAGGTCCACCAGCTTGCGTCCACGAGTGATATGCAACCCCTGATTTCGATATGAAGGAAACAGCATGTCGCCGGGGCGCAGCGCCATGCATTGCGCCACCGAGACGGCTTCTTCGCCGGTCGACTTTATATAGAACGTGATCTTGCCCTGGCGCTGTGCACGATGCATGCGATCATCGAAGATCCGCGTCAACAACATGTGGCGCAGTCCGAGTTCCAGGTCGGAGGGCGCCAGGTGCGGGTTCCATGGCCCCACCGCGCGGTGATCGTCGTCCAGTACACGCACCATCGAATCGGCAAGATATTCGATCTGTGACGTCGGTGCATTCGGATCCGGCCGCTCAACCGCGCCGGCCGGCGAGAGGACGACATAGCTGAAATCCGGCGCTTCGCCGGGCCGCGCCGGCGGGCGTGGAACATGTAGACGGGATCGTGGGATCGAGCTCATGTACGCGCCTCCTGAATCATGCATCCGCCCCGGGGGGCGCGGCGTGCCGCCGCTGCCGCTCCGCGCGGCCCGGTCGGCGCCGCGCGACACCAGGCCGGATGTGCACCGGATCGAGTATCAGCATAACGAACTACGTTATATATAAAACATAAGTATTATTTTCTATAATTTGATAAATATATGGTTGATTCAGCTGTATACAGGAGCGCTCGATGACCGCCGACCCTGTCGCCCGGGCACTGGACCGCGTGGATCGGCAATTGCTCGCTTTATTGCAGAAAGATGGCCGTCTGACGGTCGCCGAACTGGCGCGAACCGTCAATCTGACGCTGACTCCCTGTATCGAGCGTGTCCGGCGCCTGGAACGCGATGGTTATATCGAGGGCTATTTCGCCCGGCTCAGTCCGCGGCACCTCGGGCAGCCGTTGCTGGCGTTCACCGAGGTCACGCTCGATCATGCTGCGCCGGATGTGATCCAGGCCTTCAGGGAGGCGGTGCAGCAGGTCGAGGAGATCAGCGAATGCCACTTGGTCGCCGGCGGGTTCGACTTTCTCCTCAAGGCTCGCGTGCGGGACATGGACGACTACCGGCGCGTGCTGGGTGATCACATCGCCGGCGTGCCCGGCGTGCGTCATACGCAAACCTATTTTGTGCTGGAGGAAGTGAAATCGACCCATGCGCTGCCTATCCGCGGCCCGGAACCTGCACGCAAGTCCGGGGCAACAGTCGTCCGCGCCGGCATACGTTCGAAATCCGGCCGCCGGCGCTGAAGCGCATCGCGGCGTTCGTGTGGCTCGGTTTGTGAACCTTGCAATTGACCACCTGCTCGTGCGTACAGCCGTTTGGTTGAACCATTCAGAAGTCCTTCGATCATGTTGTGATGTCTATTGCAGCGTACTGGCTGCTACGATCGGTATGCATGATCAGACCCGCCGCCGGTTTGCGGCGCCACGACTCTGGGATGGATGCCGAGCTCTCTGTAACCAGTCGTTCCGTTGCCATCGCGTTGTCTCCTCGCCGTGAGTGCTACCGCATGCTTATCTAGACCACAGCGACATCATCGACTGCCTTACGCGAGTTTAACCGGTGGCCATAACAGAACGTTTGTGTAGCATGCGAGCATGAAAACATAGCGGATGGTTCGCGTTTCTTTACCCAGCTCATCAATTCCCGGCGAGCGACGAAACCGCTTCGAAGGATGGGCCAATGGCATTGGCAGCAGGAAGGGCGACCTGTCATTGATGACAGTTCTCGTGCTAAATAACTCTCAGGTATAACACCTATAAATTAAGCAAGCGCGAATACCCGGCAACCGGACAGCATCATGAATGGCTTATGGGCGACATGGATCTCATCAGCGATCATCTGAATAAATAAATTAAATAGCCGAAAGTTGCATTGGCCATAAAGATCGACAAGGCGGATACGCGAGCAATGCAACGGCACTAGAGCTTGCCGGGTTGGGCAGGGCATGAAGCCGCGTGGCGTCTGCTCAGCCACCTCGATCATGTGCAGGAACTCAACCCGGATTTCGTCGCTGTGATGAACAGTCCGGTCGTGATAGGAGTAACGCCACCCACCATGGTGGGTGTACCGATTACAGCGGAGTACAGGAGGTCAAATGAATCGTCTCGTGCCGCATGTTTCCCAGTTGCAAGGGATCGGTTCGACCTATTCGTTCGCACGCTCAACTCTCGTCTCGACGTTGGGCGGCTGCATCGCGGCCCTGTCGTTCGCGACTGCCACCGGTGCCGAGACCGATGTGGTTTCTCAGGGCGCCAGCGCAACGGGTGTCGGCATCGAAGAAGTGATGGTGACAGCACGTCGCCGCAGCGAATCGGTGGATCGTGTGCCGATGTCGATCGCCGTCGTCGATGCTGGTTCATTGAACGCACGTGGAGTCTTTAGTCCGACCGCGTTCAACGAAGCAGTTCCAGGATTGCGCGTGAACGCACAGATAGGCGATCGCAACTGGCTGATTCCGAACATTCGCGGCCAGGGTCAGACCTACGGCTCGCGGGCTCCTAGCGTCGTGCCCTACTTGGCGGAAGTGCCCCTTTCGGTACTGAGCACCGAAAGCTTCTTCGACCTCGAGAATGTACAGGTTCTCAAGGGTCCGCAAGGTACGCTGTTTGGAAAGGTGACCGACGGTGGGGCGATCCTCCTCACACCAAACCGTCCGAGGGAGAAGTTCGGCGGTGAGCTGCAGATCAAGAGCGGAAATTACGACCTGCAGGGTCTCGATGCGGTCATCAATACCCCGATTGTCGAGGATAAGGTGCTGTTCCGTGCAGCCGCGCAGATCAAACGGCGCGACGGCTTCACGATCGATCGCGCGACGGGCAAGGACTATGACAACGTCCACTACAGCGCCTTCCGCGCAGGCCTGACGCTTAAGCTAACCGATTCACTCGAGAACTACACTCTCGTGCAGTACCAGCGCGCAAATGAGAATGGCACCGGAAGCATCATGTCGTACTACAACCCCGCGCTGCCGACGCCGGAGTTGCTCGGCCTGCCTGCGATCGTGGATGAAAATCTAGCTGCCGGACCGCGCTCGACGATTCTGTGGCCTGACCTGCACTCGGAGCGCAAGACGTTGTTTGTCTCCAATACAACGACTTGGAAGATCTCCGACTCGCTCACCCTGAAGAACATCATGGGTTACGTTGACCGTAAGGACCAGTCGTCGGCCGATTACGATGGCTCAATACTGCCGTTGGTAGATTTCAGACAAGTCAATATGCCGAATTTTTGGGTTCGGCAGTACAGTGAAGAACTGCAACTTCAAGGCTCCTCGCTCGGCGGTAAGTTGGAATGGATTACGGGGCTGTATGCCGATTACAGCCATCCGGGCGGTACCGCTGGCAACGAGCGCGTGATGTTCTTCGTAGGGGATGTCGCGATTGTGCACGAGGACAATAGCAGCATTGCCACATTCGCACAGGGATCCTACGACCTGTCCGAGTCATTGCTCGATGGGCTGAAGTTTACCCTAGGCGCCCGCTATACATACGAGTACAACAAGAGCTATACGTTTCAGTCGGAGACTACACCTACGCAGCCCCCGCAGCCCACATACGTGTGCCTCATACAAGGTGTTTCGCCCGATTGCGTGAATCGGGCCGCGAGCCATCAGGACGCCGTCACGTACAACATCGGACTCGATTATCAGGTTACGCCCGACACGTTGCTCTATCTCGTCACTCGCAAGGGCTATAAGGGCGGTGGCTATCAGGTCTACATTGCACGCCCGGACTTCAATCACTACGACGCGGAGACGATTAAGGACGTAGAGCTCGGTGTGAAAAGCGCATTCAATGTCGGCGGTATGCGGGGCCGCGTGAATCTCGCCGGCTTCTATGCCAAGCAGGACGACATTCAGCGCCTCTCTATTGTCGTGGACACTACGGTTACACCGCCGACGCCGTATTCGTTCATTGCGAATGCCGCTTCGGCAACCGTCAAAGGCATCGATTTCGAGGCATCGCTCCTGCCGTTCGAAGGACTCAGGTTCGACCTGCGGTATACCTATACGGATTACCGGTATGATAGGACGGCTGCGGGATTGGCAGCCTGTGATGCGGTAAAATCTTCGACGAGCACGGCAGGTTTTTGTGCGCTCAACTGGGCACCGGGCACGCCGGAGAATCAGGTGTCGGCCTCGCTCAGCTACACATTGCCCATGAATCCGCAGTACGGTGAGATCACGATTGGTGTGGATTACTCCTATCAGGATGATCTTGCGTTGACCGACGAGAGCTACACCTCGAGCCTGACCGGCAACAATTACAATGGTATCGAACCGGCGTTTGATCTGATCAATGCGACACTCACGTGGCAGAGCATGTTCGGCCGGCCGCTCGATCTGAGCGTCTTCGGTACCAATCTCAACAATACGGTGTACCGAACCGGTGTGAATAATTTGAGCAGTAACGTTGGGTTCGCCTCGTATTTCTACGGCGAGCCACGCATGTACGGCGCGTCGCTCAAATATCGATTCGGTGCGAGCCGATAATGATAGCGCACCGGTCCGATGCCCTTTGCATGGGTGGTACCGCCATATACAGCGGCCCGTACGGCGCCAATACGACGGAGAATCTGCCGGCACGGTGGGTTGGCTTTGGGGGAATCGATCAGGGAATTCGGCCCTGCCGACGGGGGTTGTCTGGTCCGTCCCGTAGCTTGTGAGTTCGGAGTGGGAAGAGTACGGAGGGATCAGAATGGGGTCCGACGCGGAGCGGGACGCTTCGGTCGTCGCGCAGCTGCTGGCAGCCGTGCGATCAGATCTGGAGCGCGTCATCAGGCCCGCGATCGCTGATCTGAACGCGCGCGCCAGCGCACAGATGATCGCCGAAATCCTCGATTACCTGATCATTTGGCACCGCGATATGGCCGGCGTCATCGGCGGACTCGATGAACGGCTGCGTGGGCTGGCGCGTGTAGAACAGCCGTATACGGGTTGGGGCGACATGTTTCCATCGCAGGGGCGACGTAACGGTCTGCTGCAGAGCATCGAGACCCTCCTCCAGAGCGGCGCGCTCGATGGTGTGCAATGCGGCGAGGCTGTGGCGGCCGATCTTGCGTTATTTGAGGCCGAAGCTCAACTCCGTGCTGCGGAGATGCGTCGCGAGGCTGAGCAGGCGGGGAAGGAAGTGAAGGTAACGGCGCAGCGACTCACAGCGCTCATCGAGCCCCACCCCATCGGCAATTTGCGGCGCGTTTCATCGTTCAGCCGTGTTTACGGTGGCTATTCCAAAGACACATTCCTGTTCGATCTCGTGGATGACGTCGCGGCGATCGAGTCGCTGGTGTTGCGGCGTGACCTGCCTTTCGGCCCGGCGGGAACGACGGTAAAGGATGAGTTTACGCTGCTTCGTCGGCTGTTCGATCGCGGCTTTCCAGTGGCGGAGCCATTGCTGCTCGATGCGGACGGCCGTCACCTCGGACAGCCAGCGATGGTCTCGCGACGCGTAGCGGGACGCGCGGGAACCGACGCGTGGTCGGGCGATGCACGGCGTTGCGACGGTATCGTGCGGCAACTCGCGCGGATTGTGGCACGCCTGCATGCGCAGAATCCGGCCGAACTGGGATTCGTGCTCTATGCTGGCGATTCGAGAGCGGCGGTTCGGGCCTATCTTGAGCACTGGCGCGATCGATGGCATCGCTACCGCGTCCACCCCTCGCTAACCCTTGCAGCCGGATTCGACTGGCTACTGGCTAATATTCCCGCGCTCGAGGGCAGGTCGGTCGTCGTTCATGGGGACGTCGGCTTCCACAATGTGATGGTGGAGGGTGCCGACATCACGGCGCTGCTGGACTGGGAGTTCGCGCATGTCGGTGATCCCGTGGAGGATCTGAGTTATGCGCGTCAGTTCATCGAGCCGCTGGGTGGTTGGGAAGTGTTTCTACAAACCTACATGGCCGAGGGCGGGGCGCCGTACCGCCTGCAAAATGCACGCTTCTATGAAGTCTGGCGGTCCATCCGCAATGCCGTATGTTGCATGACGGCCTGGCACGGCTTCTTGGACGGCTCATATACTGCACTGAAGACGGCCTATCAAGGCATTGTGTTCTACCGCCATTTCGCGCAGGACGCCGCAGCACAGCTCACCAAGGAATTGTCGTGATCCGCTCGCATCTCGTAGCGCCGCTGTCGAATTTCGGAATGATCAACAGCCTGGCAGGCCGCCCTCTCGGTACCGCTGCGCTAGCCGACGAATTCCTCCACCCGCCGGCATTGAGCGGTCACTACTCGGCCACCGAGACATCCTATTTTGGTTTCAATGTTCCGGAGCACGCGTTGAACGGTGAGATCTACATTTGGTTTCATCCCATACTGAAGATTATGAGCGTCAGCGTCTACATCTGGCGCTGTTTCCACGCCTCGACGCTGTCCTGCGACTACGTTAACCACTACCACTACCTGCCGTTTCCAGATGGCGATATCGGCGATTACACGATCGACGAGATCGGTCTAAGAATCCGCGTGCTGGAGCCGCTTCGCACCGTGCAAATCGAGTTCCGCGACGCCGAGCGTGACGTCGAGTTGTCGCTGCTGCTGCGGGCGATCATGCCGCCTGCGGTGCGTCCGGGAGGTTTCCATTTCACACAGGCCATGCGTACGAGCGGCACGCTGCGTCTGCACGACGAGCGGTTCACGATTGATGGCTGGTTCACACGTGATCGTTCATGGGGCCAGGAGCGGCGCGAGACTAGTCGTCTTATTCCGCCCTTTACGTGGATGGCTGGCGTCGTCGACGATGACTTCGCTTTTCATGTACTCGCCTTCGATTCGGTGGATGGAGCGCCGGATTGGCTGTCGCGGTATCAGCTGGCGGATTTCGAAAACCTCGTATGGGGATATGTGCGCCAAGATGGCGAGACGCAGCCGCTGATTGCGGCGCGCAAGTCGACCCGGCGTGGAGCGGACGGCCTCTCGCCTACGGGGTATTCGCTAGTGCTGCGCGACGCCGCGGGCGTCTCGCATGAGATTCATGGCGAGGTGCGCGCGCGCATGCCGTGGCAGACTTGGCAGAACATAAACGTTCATTTCTGCCAGACCCGATGGCATTGCGCGCGCGGCATTGGCTGGGGTGATTCACAGGACATCCAGCAGAATGATTTCATTCATCATTTCGCACGTAACTGACGCTCAGACTGAACACGCTGGAAGTAAATACTCCGGGAATTCTGCCTGACGAAGCGAACCACGTCGGCGCCGATATCCATATCGGCGGCACTTGCTGATTAATAGGGTTCGATTATCTCCGTACTTGCTAGGCTCTGTCGGTTCGCGTAGGCGACGCTCGCCTCGCCCCGCTGGGGCCGGCCGCTTTTTCAGGCGCGGCTACCTTCGCTGCGCTCGAGTGCTTGTCCAGCACCTCGTTGAGGCTCCAGGGCGGCGACTCGATCTGCTCGAGAGCGCTCGCTGCAGGCAGATGCCCGAACAGATGGTTCAGGTACTTTCGCCGGGGGCTATCGGTACGAACCAAAGCTGGATGCCGAGAACACAAAGATTGCCGACTGGCTGATCCGACTTCTCAGTCCTACGGACAAAGAGGGGGATTACTAGCCGATGTGCTCGTGAGCCGCAGCGAGAGGTTCTCAACGATCATTACCTCTAGCCGACCTGTAGGCAATTGGCCGAAGTTGCTCGGTGACGTCGTCGTCATGCCTCTACTCGATCGTCTGATGCGCCGCTTGCATCTACCGAAATTCGAGAGCAAGAGTTGGTGTCTGAAAGAGGTCTCCGCTCGAGTTGCAAAGGGTGCTCAGAGCGCGTAAATACACTGTCCCGTCGCTGTCAACTGGAGGAACTTGCCTCGGTCACTGATGGGAGAATTTAAGGCGGCAGCTGGGGTAGCTGCAGCCAAGCAGCCGCACCGCCGGATCTGCATGATCCGTCCTATCGCGAGGTAGTCTGAACGAATGAATACGAGTGTGAATGTCGGAATGCTGGAAGTCGACGCGGCGTTTCTGTCTTTCGTAAATGACGAAGTGCTGCCGGGAACGCAGTTGCGGCCGGATGAATTCTGGGGCGGTATGGAGCGGACGCTGGAGAAATTCACGCCGCGCAACGCGGCGCTGCTGGCCAGGCGCGATGAGCTGCAGACGCAGATCGACGCGCGCCGGCGTGCGTGCCGGGGTCAACCTTACGACGTTGTCCAGGAAACCGTCTTTCTGCGTTCCATCGGTTATCTGGTCGATGAGCCGGCAGACGTGCGCATCAGCACGGCCGGTACCGATCCCGAGATCGCCGAAGTTGCCGGTGCGCAGTTGGTGGTTCCCGTCAATAATGCCCGCTATGCGCTGAATGCCGCCAACGCGCGCTGGGGGAGCTTGTATGACGCTCTGTACGGCACCGACGCGCTGGCGCCGGTGGTGGCCGGCGCGAAGGGCTATGACCCGCGGCGCGGTGCTGCGGTGATCGCTTACGCACGCGAGTTCCTGGATCGGATCGCACCATTGATCGATGGCCGTCATGCCGAGGTAAGCGCCTATTTCATTGAAGCCGACCGTCTACAAGTACAGCTGCAGAGCGGGAAGACCACCTCGCTGGCGGAGCCGGCGTTGCTGGCAGGCTGGCGTGGGCCGGCACAGGCGCCGGAGGCGGTGCTGCTGAAGCATCATGGCTTGCACCTGGAAATCCTCATCGATCGCAACCATGCGATCGGCCGCGACGATGCGGCGGGCGTCGCCGATCTGATTCTCGAGTCCGCGCTCACCACGATCCAGGATTGCGAGGATTCCGTCGCGGCAGTGGACGCGGCAGAAAAGATCGCCGTCTATCGCAATTGGCTCGGCCTGATGAGGCATGATTTGGAGGCGAGCTTTGCGAAAGGCAGCGGCACGATCACGCGGCGCCTGAATCCGGATCGGGTATACGACGCGCCGGGTGGCGGGCAGCTGATTCTGCCGGGACGCAGCCTGATGCTGGTGCGCAATGTCGGGCATCATATGGAAACCGACATGGTGCGCCATGGCGGTCGGCCGGTGTTCGAGACGCTCGTCGACGCCTTCACTACGGTGGCGATCGCGCTGCATGACCTTCGCGGCCAGCGCAGGAACAGCCGCACCGGTTCGGTGTATGTGGTCAAGCCCAAGCTGCACGGCCCCGAGGAAGTGGCGATCGCCGACTGGCTGTTCGATGCGGTGGAGGATGCGTTCAGGTTGGCTCGCCACACGGTGAAGATCGGGGTCATGGACGAGGAACGTCGCACCAGCGCGAACCTGAAAGCCTGCATTGCCGCGGTGCGCGAACGCATCGTATTCATCAACACCGGATTCCTGGATCGTACCGGCGATGAGATTCATACGGCCATGGAAGCGGGCCCGGTGCTGCGCAAGGAGGAGATCAAGGCGCAGCCCTGGATCCAGGCCTATGAGAAGCGCAACGTGGAAATCGGCATTGCGACCGGTTTCTCCGGCAAGGCGCAGATCGGCAAGGGCATGTGGGCCATGCCGGATCTGATGGCGGCGATGCTCAAGGCCAAAGTCGCGCATCCGCGATCGGGCGCCAGTACGGCCTGGGTGCCGTCGCCGACGGCGGCCACCCTGCACGCGCTGCATTACCACGAAGTCGACGTGGCGCAGGTTCGGGCGTCACTGACGCAGGCGCTGGCGCGCTCCACGCCCACCGGTACGGATGAGTTATTGACGCCGCCGCTGGCGTACGGCGCCTGGCCCCCCGACGAGGTCCAGGCGGAATTGGACAATAACATCCAGGGTATTCTGGGTTATGTGGTGCGCTGGATCGATCAGGGTGTGGGCTGTTCCAAGGTGCCCGATATCCATGACGTGGGATTGATGGAGGATCGCGCGACCCTGCGCATTTCCAGCCAGCACGTGGCGAACTGGCTGCATCATGGTGTATGCACGCCCGAGCAGGTGCGCGCCACGTTCGAACGCATGGCGGCGGTCGTGGACAAACAGAACGCGAGCGACCCTCAATACCGGCCGATGTCGCCGGATTTTGCAGCCAGCGTTGCATTCCAGGCCGCCTGTGAACTGGTGTTCGAGGGGCGCGCGCAGCCCAATGGCTATACGGAGCACATCCTGCATCGCCGTCGCCGCGAGTTCAAGGCGAGGTGATGCACAGCCCTGGGCCGGCCTGAGCCATGTTCTGCCGCCTAAACGACGCCGAACGCCAGCATGGCTTCCGCGACGCGGCGGAAGCCGGCAATGTTCGCGCCCATGACATAGTTACCAGGCGCGCCGAATTCCGCTGCGGTTTCATGGCAGTCGTTATGGATGTTCTGCATGATGCCGTGCAGACGCTTCTCGGTGTATTCGAAGCTCCAGGCATCGCGGCTGGCGTTTTGCTGCATTTCCAGCGCTGAAGTCGCGACACCGCCGGCATTGGCCGCTTTGCCGGGGCCGTAGGCCAGGCCGGCTTCCATAAAGGCTTTTACGCCGCCGGGCGTCGTGGGCATGTTCGCGCCCTCGCCGACGGCAATACAGCCATTGGCGATGAGCGTGCGCGCGGCTTGCTCGTTTAACTCGTTCTGGGTGGCGCAGGGCAGGGCAACTTCGCAGGGAATATTCCACAGCTGGTTGGCACCCAGGCATTGGGCGTCCGGATGCTCCTGCGCGTAATGACTGATACGTCGGCGTTCGACTTCCTTGATCTGCTTGAGCGTATCCAGGCGAATGCCGTTCGGGTCGTGGATCACCGCGTTCGAATCGGAACAGGCGACAACCTTGGCGCCGAGCGCCTGGAGTTTTTCGACCGCATAGATTGCGACATTGCCCGAGCCGGAGACGATGCAGGTCTTGCCTGCCACCGTCTGTCCGCGTGCCTTGAGCATTTCCTCGACGAAATACACCAGACCGTAGCCGGTTGCCTCACGCCTGACCAGAGAGCCGCCCCAGTCGGGGCTCTTGCCGGTCAGTACGGCGGATTCGTAGCGGTTGGTGATGCGCTTGTACTGGCCGAACAGGAAGCCGATTTCACGCGCGCCGACCCCGATGTCGCCGGCGGGCACGTCGGTATATTCGCCCAGATGCCGATACAGTTCGGTCATGAAGCTCTGACAGAAGCGCATGACCTCATTGTCGGACTTGCCCTTGGGATCGAAGTCGGCGCCGCCCTTGGCGCCGCCGATCGGCATGCCGGTAACTGCGTTCTTGAAGACCTGCTCGAAACCCAGAAACTTCACGATTCCCAGATAGACGGAAGGATGGAAACGCAGCCCGCCCTTGTAGGGGCCGAGCGCGCTGTTGAACCCGACGCGAAAACCGCGGTTGATCTGTACCTCGCCCCGGTCGTCCTGCCAGGGCACGCGAAAAATGATCTGGCGCTCCGGTTCGCAGATGCGCTCGATGATTTTATGCTTGGCGTACTGGGGATGCTTGCGCAGCACCGGCCCCAGCGTTTCCGCGACTTCGCGCACTGCCTGATGAAACTCAGCCTCACCGGGGTTGCGCCGGATGACTTCTGCGATGATTCCTTCTATCGATGTATTGTCTGTCACCCTCGCTCCTCGTCTTTACCAGTATGATTCTCTAGAAATCAGTCCTTCTGCGCCGATTCCTCATTGTCGACTTCGAGCACCGTAAGCTTGCCGGAGCCGCCGCCTGGAGTCGGCCAGTCTATCGACTGGCCGGGGCTCAGGCCGATCAATGCGGCACCGATCGGCGTCAGCACGGAGATCAGGCCGAGATTGATATCGGCTGCTTCCGGATAGACCAGTGACACTTTGCGTGTCCGGCCGGTGGCCGCATCGCTGTAGGTCACATGTGACCCCATGCGAATGATGCTGGCATCCATTTCTCCGTCCGGCACGATTTGCGCCCGACTGAGCTCATCAGACAGATAATCCGCCACGCCCGCCGAAGGCGTACGCTCCTGCGCGACTTCCGCCAGTCGCATGAGGCGGGCGTGATCGGTGGCCGAAATGATGATACGTGGACGCGCCGGTATGCCGGTGCGGTTCGAAGTGTCGGGAGTCATATTATCACGAGTCATTTGAGCACCATGCCTGGTTGTAACTTAAAATTGCCGCCATGGTTTCGGGCGGCCAGGTATGTCAGATTCATCAATACCGGGACGGCGAGTGAGCAGGCCCCACGGGTTACGCGACAGAGGAGATCGTCGGATTCGAGCTGCTTGTAAAATCTCGCACGGAGTCCCCCGGGCGAGTAGCGGCAAAGCGCCTACACCCGGGGTAGGGGGCCCTGGACGAGCTGGCCTGCACGATACAGGCGATACTGGGTGAAAAAAGCCGGCAACATATCGTCGAGCATAGTTATTCGCGCTCTGCTGTCAAGTTTGGAGCGCCCAGGCTTGAAATAGGCGTGCGATAAGCTATAAGAATGGACTCATGAATTCGCTGGTGTTTTGCCGTTTTTTATCGTTTTTGCATGCTTCCGCGCCTACCGCGGCGAAGCTGATGAGCTGGGCATGACGAGCGGCGGCAGCTTGGATCCTGCCGGGTATCCCCGACCGAAAAAGCCGCGCAGCTTTGCCTGCCGGGAGGCCAACTGGGGGGATACGGCTTGCCTTGCCGGGGGGCGGTCCCCGGGCTGACGCGGTACACGGCGTCAGCCTTCGGCCCCGTCCCTGCTCCCTGTTTGTATTCTCACCCCTGATTTAGCCCATGCGGCGTCTGCCGCACCTTGTCATGCAGTTTTCTTATGTCACCTGTTTACCGCCTGTCTTGATGTCGTCCATGCCATCGAAATCGTATCGCAGGAGGGAATGAGTGCATCCGGAACTTCCGATCGAATGCCGGTGTTGGCATCGACATGAGCGGTTTCAGCTGGCGTTCGCCCGCCAGGCGATGGAAGTGCTGCCGCGCCGCGAGGATACGGCCTTCGCCGCGGGCGCCCGCGGCCTCACCCTGCTGGCGGAAACCGAGATGGCGCTGGAGCGGCCGCTGCGGGTACTTCGGGAAGTCTATGGCAACGCTCTCGGGATCGATCCGCCGGCCATCCGCTATCGTCACGGGGCCGAGATCGAGGAGCCGCACATGGGATTGCGCGTATTGTGCGCGCCGCAGTATTTCGATGCGGTGCGTCGGGATCTGTATCTACGGACGGCCTCGATCATGGATGCCGAAGTCAATCGCAGCTTCGGTATCGTACGGGCCACAGGCCCTCAGGTGGCGTTGTTCGGGTTTCCCGATCGGCTGATACAGTTGACGCAGGGGCAGGGAAAGCTGGTGATGTGGCTGAGTCACTATGCGCCGGTCCAGGAGCCGCCACCCGGCGGAAGCGCCGCATAGGGTCTCAGCGCGGCTGCAGCCCCAGCTCGAATAGATCCATGAATCGGCGGGCGATCTCGTCCGCGGTCAGGGAATCGCCGCTCTTATACCAGTAGGCGATCCAGTTCATGGCCCCGGCGAGTGCGAATGCGGTGATCTTCGTGTCGCAGGGCCGAATCGATCCATCGGCGATGCCTTCCTGGAGAAGCCGCCGGATTCCCTGGTCGATTTTGGACTTCAGCTGCTTCACCTTCTGGCTCATGGCGGGGCTGAGATCCTGGTTTTCCGCCTGAACCATGCACCAGCCGAAGTCCGAGGTCAGGGCTTCGGCGTAGCGGGTCATGACATAAGCCAGGCGTTCGCGCGCGCTGCCGGCCGAACTGCATACCTCCTCGAATCCAGCCATGATCAGCCCCAGGCCGGTACGAAAGCATTCGAACAGCAATTGCTCCTTGTTGGCGACGTAGTGATACACAGTGGGCTTGGTCACGCTGAGTTCGCGTGCGATATCGTCCAGCGAAGTGTTGTGATAGCCGCGCTGTCGGAAGGCGCGGGCGGCGGTCAGGATGACGGCCTCGCGCTTGCGCTCGCGGTCGCGCGCGCGCGCATCCACGGAATCCCACAAATCCCGGCCGCTCGGCGCCTCCTGGGAGTTTTTGCCGGTTCGTGCATCCATCGCCATATGCTCCCGAAAATGTGCATATCCGTGTCCGCCCGGGCTTGCGTGGGCGCAAACCGTGGGCGCAAACGAGACTCTTCGGCTTGGAGCCGATCCATTCCGAGGTCGTAGAACCCGCTGCAGGTACGAGGGGTTCAGCGCCATCATAGTCCGTGGCTCCCGGATTCGTGCTGCGCCGCCGTCCGGTCCGGGATCCGCGACCATCACTAGCGGATTTCAACCAGTATACCCATAAGTATAGTCATGTATACTGGAGGGTATAGTCTAGGATCTGTCGCCGCCGTACCGGGTGAAGCCGGTGTCGGCGGTAATGGCTCGGGAGGCGGCGCATGAAACGGAGCGTGGTGGAGGGGTGATGAGCGGGCAATCGGTCTCTTCGGAATCTGGTGAACGGGCGGCCGGTCCGGCATCGCAGCGGCCGCTGCGTTTCGTCAGTGCGGCCTCCCTGTTCGATGGGCACGATGCGGCAATCAACATGATCCGCCGCCTGCTGCAGGCGCATGGCGCGGAGGTCGTCCATCTAGGCCACAACCGCAGCGTGGCGGATATCGTTCGCGCCGCCATCCAGGAAGATGCCGATGGAGTGGCCGTTTCCTCCTACCAGGGCGGACATAACGAATATTTCGCCTATATGGTGGACATGCTGCGCGAGTTGGGTGCGGAACACATTCGCGTGGTCGTCGGCGGCGGCGGCACGATCGCGCCGCACGAAATCGAGATGCTGCAGCGGCATGGAGTCGAAAGGATCTACACACCGGAGGATGGGCGCCGCAGCGGTCTGGATGGCATGATCGAGGATGTCCTGGCGCGTGTGCGTGCCGCCAAACGCCCTGCATTCGCCTTCGCGCCGGTCAGCGCTCGCGAGCACGGCCGGCTGGCGCGCACGGTGTCGGCGCTGGAGGAGGCGCCGGAAGGAAAGATCGCGGATACGATTCGGCGCGCAGTCGCCAAGATGAAGCATCGAGCGCCGGTGATCGGTCTGACCGGCACGGGGGGGGCCGGTAAATCGAGCCTCAACGACGAGCTGCTACAGCGTTTCGTGCGTAATTTTCCCGATCGCCAGATCGCGGTCGTGGCGATGGATCCGACCCGGCGGCGCTCAGGCGGCGCACTGCTCGGCGACCGCATTCGTATGAATGCGCTGGCGGCCGAGAATATTTTCATGCGCTCCCTGGCGACACGCCGTCAGAATCTGGCGACCAGCGCGGTTCTGAAGGACATGGTCGGTCTGTTGCAACTGGCGAACTTCGATCTGATCATCGTCGAGACGGCGGGCATCGGACAGTCGGACTCCGAGATCGCCGACCTGGTCGATCTGTCCATCTATGTGATGACCAGCGAATATGGCGCCGCCAGCCAGCTCGAGAAGATCGACATGCTGGACTATGCCGACATGATCGTGCTGAACAAGTTCGAGAAGCGCGGTGCCGAGGATGCCTTGCGTGACGTTCGCAAGCAGTGGCGGCGCAATCATCAGGAACAGGCCGGCCGGCCGGATGCGGAGGTTCCGGTCTTTCCGACGATCGCAAGCCGCTTCAACGATCCCGGCGTGAATCATTTGTTCGCCCGGATCTGCAAGGCACTCGATGAGATGGCGGCCGCCGCGGCAGAGGGGATGCAGGCCGGGCCGGCCGGCCGGAATATCTGGGTACCCTCGATCGTCGGACCGGAGGAATTCTCCTCGCGGGAGCCGCTCATTCCGGGCGAACGTATACGCTATCTGGCGGAGATTGCCGCGAACGGCCGCAGGGCGCATGCCGATGCACGTTCGGCGGCTGCCGCGGCACGTACCGCGTATGGGCTATATACGGGACTGCGAGCCTTGCACGATGCCGCTCTGCCGGCAGCGCTGGAGCGTTATCCGCAGGCTGCATTGAGCGACGACGGTGTCGATGAGACGCGCCGCCAACTGCGTGTCGCCTACAACACAGCGCTGGATTCGATCGGCACGCAGGGCGTCGAGGAGCTGAAGCGTTGGCCGCAACGGGTGAAGGAGATCACCCAGGCCCAGTATTCCTACAAGGTGCGCGAGCGGTTGGTTACGGGCGAGAACTATACGCTCAGCCTCAGCGGCAATTCCATTGCCAAGCTGGCGGCGCCGAAGACCGATGAATGGGGCGAAATCCTCGAGTTCATCCTGACCGAGAATCTGCCGGGCAGCTATCCGTATACCGGCGGCGTGTATCCGTACCGCCGCGAGGAAGAGGATCCGATCCGCATGTTCGCCGGAGAGGGCGAGCCGGAGCGCACGAACCGGCGCTTTCATTACCTGGCGGGCGGGCATGGCGCCACCCGGCTGTCCACGGCGTTCGATTCGACCACCTTGTATGGCGAGGATCCGGATCCGCGTCCGGACATCTACGGCCGCACCGGCAACTCCGGCGTGTCGATCGCAACGCTGGATGACATGAAGAAGCTGTATTCCGGCTTCGATCTGTGTGCGCCGCTGACGTCGGTGTCGATGACGATCAACGGCCCTGCGCCCATGCTGCTGGCGATGTTCATGAATGCCGCGATCGATCAGCGTGTCGAACGATTCCTGCACGAGCAATCACGCTGGGACCGGGCAACAAAACGGATCGATGAACTGCACGCGAAAATCCGCGGCGCCGGGCATGTCGTACCAACCTATCGCGGCGAACTGCCGGCCGGACATGATGGTTCGGGTCTTGCATTGCTGGGGCTTACCGCGGAGGACCTGGTCTGTCCCGAGATTCTCACGCCGGAAGAGTACGCACGCCTGAGTGCCGAGGCCATGTCGCTGGTGCGCGGCACGGTGCAGGCGGATATTCTCAAGGAGGATCAAGCACAGAATACCTGCATCTTTTCGACCGAGTTTGCGCTGCGCATGATGGGTGACGTGCAGCAGTATTTCATCGAGAACAAGGTCCGGAATTTCTACTCGGTCTCCATCTCCGGCTATCACATCGCGGAAGCCGGCGCCAACCCGATCAGTCAGCTGGCGTTCACGCTGGCGAACGGATTCACGATCGTCGAGTATTATCTGGCGCGCGGCATGCGTATCGACGATTTCGCCCCTAATCTGTCGTTCTTTTTCTCCAATGGCATGGATCCGGAGTATGCCGTGATCGGCCGGGTGGCGCGGCGCATCTGGGCGCGCGCCATGCGCGATCTATACAAGGCGGGGCCGCGCAGCCAGATGCTCAAATACCATGTGCAGACTTCCGGACGTTCGCTGCACGCCCAGGAGATCCAGTTCAACGACATCCGTACGACGCTGCAGGCGATGTACGCACTGTTCGACAACTGCAATTCGCTGCATACCAATGCCTACGACGAGGCGTTGACGACGCCGACCGAGGAAAGTGTGCGCCGTGCGGTCGCCATCCAGCTGATCATCAATCGCGAGTTGGGATTGAACAAGAACCAGAATCCCTGGCAGGGTTCCTACTTCCTGGAGCAGTTGACCGACCTGGTCGAGGCGGCCGTATACAAGGAGTTCGAGTCCATTTCCGAACGCGGCGGCGTGCTCGGCGCCATGGAGACGATGTATCAGCGCGGCAAGATCCAGGAGGAGAGCATGCATTATGAGCGCATGAAGCACGACGGATCCCTGCCCATCATCGGTGTGAATACCTTCCTGTCGCAGGCGGACCAGCAGGCGGCGCAGCAGGACATCTTGCTGATTCGTTCCACGGAGGAGGAAAAGCAGGCGCAGGTGGATGCGGTAAAAGCGTTCCAGACGCGCAATGCGCAGCGTGCACCGGCGGCACTCCAGGAACTGCAGCAAGCTGCAACTTCAGGAGGAAACATTTTTTCGACCCTGGTTCGTACCGTCCGCCATTGCTCCCTGGGGCAGATATCACGGGCGCTATACGATGTCGGCGGCCAGTATCGGCGCAGTGTCTGATCAGCGGCGATTTTCGGTGCGTACGAGCCGCGGCTTCGAATACCTGTGCCGCGCTCGGCATCGCTGTCGATAATCACGGAACTTAACCCATCGGGTGTCCCATGTACCACGCTCCATTGAAGGAACTCGGCTTTGTCCTGCACCAGCTCATCGACGACGGTCAGCTCGAGGGATTGCCCGGACTGGCGGAGTATTCGCCGGAGTTTGCCGACTCGGTGTTGCAGGAGGCAGCGAAATTCGCCGAGCAGGTGCTGGATCCCATCAACGTTCTCGGCGATCAGGAGGGAGCGAAATGGACGCCCGACGGGGTGCGGATGCCGCCGGCGTTCAAGGAGGCTTATCGGCAATTCGTCGCCGGCGGCTGGCCGCAGTTGCGAGCGACGCAGGAATACGGGGGCCAGGGCGCACCCACGGTGCTGGGAACGGCGGTGGAGGAATTGTGGGGCTCGGCGAATCTGGCATTCAAGCTGTGCCCGATGCTGACCCAGGCGGTAATCGAGGCGATTCACCGCTGCGGTACGTCCCGGCAGAAGGATCTCTACCTGCCTAGGCTCATCAGGGGCGAATGGACGGGTACCATGAATTTGACCGAGCCGCAGGCGGGCAGCGATCTGGGAGCGATCCGGATGCGCGCCATTCCCGAGGGCGATTCCTTCCGGCTGCATGGGCAAAAAATCTTTATCACCTATGGGGAGCACGACTACACACCGAACATCATTCATATGGTACTGGCGCGTATCGAGGGTGCTCCTGCCGGCATCAAAGGGATTTCCATGTTCATCGTGCCGAGGGTGCTGGTCGGCGCGGATGGCAGCCTGGGGGAGCCCAACGATGTGCGCTGTGTGTCCATCGAGCACAAGCTCGGCATCCATAGCAGCCCGACCTGCGTCTTGTCCTATGGCGAGAAGGCCGGCGCGGTCGGCTATCTGGTCGGTGAACCCAATCGTGGTCTGGAATACATGTTCATCATGATGAACGCCGCACGTCTTTCGGTCGGTCTGGAAGGTTATGCCTTGTCCGAACGGGCTTATCAGCATGCGCTGGCGTATGCGCGTGAACGAGTGCAGGGCCGTCCGGCGCAGGCAACCGCGCCCGTCCGGGACAAACCCTTGCCGATCGTTTTTCATGCCGATATCAAGCGCATGCTGTTGGCGATGAAATCGCAGACGGAAGCTGCACGTGCCGTCGCCTTGTACGGTGCTCTGCAGCTTGATCTGGGCCGATATCATCCCGATGCGGCGACCCGCGCGGCAGCACAGGCGCGCGGCGACCTGCTGATTCCGATCATCAAGGCCTGGGCCACCGAGATGGGTGTGCAGAGCGCCTCGCTGGGCGTGCAGGTGCACGGCGGGATGGGCTTCATCGAGGAAACCGGCGCCGCGCAGTACTATCGGGACGTACGTATCACCACGATCTATGAAGGCACGACGGGTATCCAGGCCAACGATCTGGTGGGGCGCAAGGTCGGCCGGGACGGCGGTACGGCGATGGGCGCGCTCATTGCGGACATGCTCGAGGAACTGCGCCGGGAGGCGCCGAGCGATTCAGCCGGCGACCGGTCCGCCGCGCTTGCGGCGGTTGAACTGCTCAAGGAGGCGACGGCGAAAGTGCTGGAGTTCACCGGGCGTGGTCCGGAGCACGTCCAGGCGATCGCCGTGCCCTACCTGATGCTGAGCGGGTATGCGATCGGTGCCTGGCTGATGGCGCGGGCGCAAAGTCAGGCAGCCGGCCGAATCGATGAGGATCGCGGGTTCTACTCCGGCAAGTTGCAGACGACGCGGTTTTTCCTGCAGCACGCGCTACATGAGGTGCGCGCCCAGGCGGCGATCGTGACCGGCGGCGGCGGCGCCGTCGTGGAAGCCGATCCCGATCTATTCTAGCCGGATTGCCGTTTCGCCTGCCTGCGCTTCGGTCGTATCCCGGACGGCTTCACTCTGGACGTGCTGAATCTCATCGGCCGTCCGTTCGCCCACGCCGCGGCGCCGGCGCTCTGACTCGCCCAGCAGCTCCAGGGCTGTCGGCGCGTTCCCATCGTGCGCAAGGACGACAGAGCCGATACTCAGCTGCATCGCACCTGATGCGCCGGCCCCCTGAGAGGGCGCAAAGGCGTTGCGGATGCCTTGTGTCACCGCCATGACTTCAGCGGCGTCGGATTCAGGCAGCACAATCGCCAGTCTGTACAGGTTGAGCACGGCAGGTAGACGTGCCACCCAATGCAAACCCGCGCGGATGGAGCCGCGGACGGCGGTCAGCAGCGCGGCAGAGGCTGCGGTCTGGCCGCTCAGCGTACCGCCGGGGGAGGCGTCGGACTCGATACAGGCGCTGATCACGGTGAGCGGTGTGCGCCGGCGTGCTGCCAGCGCAATTTCCGCGTGCAGCCGGCCGATGAGATGGCGCGCCGTATGTGCTCCGCTATTCAAGTCGATGATCATCAGACCGTTGCCGCGAGCGGTCGCCGTCGACTGGCGGCGTCGGATTGCAGCAAATCCGGTGTTCACCCGAGCAATCAGTTCGGCATCGAGACTGTGGCGGGGCAGATAGTGATCCACGCCGGCACAGTAGCCGGCTTCATGCTCGTGTGTCGTCGTACCGTCCGCGGAGAGCATGATGACGTACACGGGGGCGATGGCGATGGCGCGTACGCGCTGTACCAGTTCGATGCCGTCGATGACCGGAATGTGCCGATTCGTGAGCAGCACCGGAAACCATTGGCGCATCGACAGCGCAAGCGCCTCCTCGCCGTCCGCGGCCGCCACGGCTTCGATGTTAGCCGCCTTGAGCAGACTCAAGGCAGTCTCGCGCATCGATGCATCTTCATCGATAATCATGACGCGGCGAGGGGCTCTCGGTTCATGGCTTGCGGACACGGGATCTCCCATCAGGGTCGGTCAATCAGCTCAATCACTCGGATCGATCATTGAAATTTAAATCGAGTCATTGTAACGCGAATCCACCGGGGACATCGTGCGCCGGTGCGGGTTGGCGCGCACCGAGGAACATTTGAGCTTGCGGATCTTCAAGCCGGATGGCTATCTACTGGCGCTGCTTGGGGCGATCGTGCTTGCCCTGATGTGGCCAGCACCCGGTGCCAGCGGTGGACTGTTGCACCTGGAACGAATGAATCAGATCGGGATCGCCTTGATCTTTTTTCTGCATGGCGCCGTATTGTCACCGCAGACCCTGCGGGCAGAGTCGGGGCGCTGGCGCGTGCACATGTTGATCCAGAGCATCACTTTTCTGATTTTTCCTGCGATCTGTTTCGTGGTCTACTGGTGCGGTGCGTCCTGGCTGCCGTATGAAACCCGGCTCGGGATTTTTTTTCTGGGCGTTCTATCCTCAACGATCTCCTCCTCGATCGCGATGACCGCGATCGCCTTGGGTAATGTTCCGATCGCGATATTCAATGCGACTTTGTCCGGTCTGCTCGGCTTGTTCGTAACGCCGTTTTTCATGGCTCTGCTCATGACGTTGCCCGGTGCCGGGTCCGACGTGGCAGCGGGATTGTCCTTCGGGCTGACGTTGCATCCCGAGGATCCGGCTGGTGCCGGACATGCCGCTACCATGGCGGATGCGTTCGTGCGTATCCTCAGACTGCTGTTGCTTCCCTTGTTGGCGGGCCAGCTGTTTCATCCCTTGATCGGCAGATGGCTGCAAGCACGCAAGCGTACGACGGGCCTGTTCGAACGTACCGTGATCGTGCTCATCGTGCTGAACGCATTCTCCAACGCGACGGCCGGCGGTCTTTGGTCGCAATACAGCCTGATACTGATGCTGAGCATCGGCATGATTGTCGTGTTGCTGCTGTTCGCGATCCTGGCTCTTTGCAAGTGGATCAGCCGACTGGCGGGGCTGTCGCGCACCGATGAGGCGGCGTTCGTTTTCTGCGGTTCGACAAAGAGTCTTGCGAATGCGGCGCCCATGGCGCAGATCATGTTCGGCGCCAGCCCCATGGGCGGGATGATCCTTCTGCCCATCGTGCTGTACCACCAGCTGCAGCTTGTCGTCATCGCGATCATGGCAAGATCCTATGCGCGTGCCGCATTGCTGGAGCCGGCATCCGCCCGGGTGGCCTCGGGCAGATAGCGCAGGAGCCCACGGTGCCGCAGGCGGTCCGACGTGGTTGAGGACAGCCTCGCCGGACAGCTCGGGTTATGGCGTCTTCGCCGGCGAATCGTGCCCGCCTGCGGATCTATGCGTCTGCCTGAACGTGCGGCCAGACGATCGTGATCTTCAAACCGCCGAGTTCGGAGCGCGACAGACTCATCGTACCGCGGGTCGCTTCGGCCAGGTCATGAGCGATGGCAAGTCCGAGACCATGGCCGCCGCCGACCTCGTCCAGGCGTCCGCCGCGCATCAGCACCTTGGATAAATGTTCGGATTCGATACCCGGACCGTCATCCTCGATGATGAGCGCCTCGAGCGCCGTGTCGTGGCAGCAGCCGGCGATGCGCACACGCCGGCGGGCGAAGCGAGCGGCATTTTCGAGCAGCGCACCCATGAGTTCCATGAAATCTTCCTCGGCGACGGGAACATGCGCCGCCTCGGATACGTCGGTTTCGAAGATTAGCTTGGCGCCGAACTCGGTGCGCTCGAGCACGCCGATGATGGCCTCGATGGCGGGCAGGGCGGGACAGTTGCGCGGCGGCGCGCCCTGGATTGCCGAAGCGCGGCTGCGGGCGAGTTCGCTCTCGACCGCGGCGGTCGCGGCGGCGATGGCGCGGTCCAGTCCGTCCGCCGCTTCGGCGGCGCCGGCCTCGCGGGCGCGGCGGCTTTGTGCGGATAGTGCCGCCAGTGGTGTTTTCAACCCGTGGGCAAGATCGGCGGCACGCCGCCGTGCGCGCGCGAGGTCGTGCGCGCGCGCATCGGCCAGATCATTGATGGCGCGTGTCAAGGGCTCGATTTCCAGGACCGATGAGGCGTCCAGGCGGGCATGCGGATTGCGCTGCAGGGCCTCGACTTCCCTGCGTATGCTCAACAAGGGCCGCAGGCCCAGTTCCACCTGGACCCAGGATGCTGCGGCAAGAATGGTCCACAGCAACGCCAGGAACACGGCGAGTTCGGCGCCGAACTCCGCGCGCGCCGTCTGCAGAGTTTTTTCCTCGTGCCCAAGCTGCAGTAGGACGGTTTCCCCGTGACGATCGGGGCGTATGCGCCGTTCGACCAGCAGCAGGCGGGGTTCGAACGGACCCTCGACGATACGTGTGGACCAGGCACCGCCCTCGGCGGTGGCGGAAGCAGGAAGCTCCTGGTCCCAGAGGGATCGCGAACGCAGCGTGCTGCGAGGGCCGGTCACCTGCCAGTACAGGCCGCTGGCCGGTTCGAAGAAACGCGCATCGGCAGGCTGGCGGCTGAGCTGCAGCGTGCCGTCCGCGGCGATTTTCATGCCCGCCGCGAGCTGCAATCCTTCACGCTGCAAATCGGCCTCGATGCGCCGCTCGATGTGACGTTCGAACAGCAGCGTCATGGCAACCCAGGCGGCGGCCAGCGCCAGGAAGAACGCGATCGCGGCACCCAACAACAGCCGCAGGCGCAGCGAGCGTGGGATCACGTGCTGCCGCCTGCGAGCACATAGCCGAATCCCCGGCGTGTTTCGATGACCTCCGGGCCGATCTTGCGCCGCAGGCGCACGACCAGCGCTTCGATCGCGTTGGAGTCGCCGGGTTCGGCGGCTCCATAGAGATGTTCGGCCAGTTCACCGGAGGAAACAGCCCGCCCCCGCTGATGTGCGAGATAGTCGAGGAAGCGGAATTCGAGCTGCGATAGACGTATCGGCCGCCCGGCGTAGCTGGCGGACATGCGGCGGGTGTCCAGCGCGAGGCGGCCGATTTCGATGACCGACGAGGCGTGACCCGCAGCGCGCCGGACGAGGGCACGCACGCGGGCGATGAGTTCAGCCATTTCGAAGGGTTTACCGAGATAGTCGTCTGCGCCGCTTTCGATGCCGGCGACTTTTTCGGTCCAGTCGTTGCGGGCGGAGAGTATCAGTACCGGAAAGGTTCGCTGCGCATCGCGCCAGCGCTTGAGCACGGACAGGCCATCCATGCGCGGCAGGCCGAGGTCCAGCACCGCCACGTCATAGTCCTCGACATTGCCCTTGAACCAGGCATCTTCGCCTTCGCGGGCGATATCGACGACGAAACCGGCATTCTGCAATCCCTGGCCCAGATCCGCTGCAACGTCGGCATCGTCTTCAACAACCAGTGCGCGCAATCAATCGTCCTCGATCTTCAGAACCTTGCCGGTACGCGCGTCGATCTCGATTTCGCGGATCCGCCCCGTGGGCGTGAGGATCTTGATTTCATAGATCAGCGCAGCGCGTTTGCCGTCTTCCAGTTCGACCTCGATGACCTCGCCGGGCACATGCCGTTCGGCGATCGTCAGGATCTTTGCCAGAGACAGCACTTCACCGCGGCGCAGGGCATCGTGGATGACATCATGCTCCTTGTCCTTGGCGAACACAGCGGAATTCGTACCGCCGGTCGAGAGGGCCAGCGCCAGCATGCTGCAAAGCAGCAGACAGGCCGCAGGACTGCGCAGCTTTCTGCCCGTGACCTCCGGCGACGGGCCTGGAGCGGCTGCGAGGCCGGGGGTGGATGCGTTCGTTTTCATGACTCGATACTGTGGACGCCGCGACCTGACAGGCGGCTGACGTGCCGTGACAGCCTGTCGTCAGGCGCAAACGGCTATGTTGCGCGGCATGGGCGGCGATCGCCCTGAGCGGATCTCCAAGGAGATTTCCGACGTTGACATCCAGTGTCGGTTCACCAGGTGATTCCAGCGTCGATTCCGCATCCATTCATAGGTAGGAGTGTCATGATGAATAAGTTGACGATGGCCAGAATTTCCCGCGTTGCCATGTTGTCTGCCGTGCTGAGCGCAGCCGGCGGATTGGAACTGGCCCAGGCGCAGTCACCGACGCCGCCGGCGTCCAACGCCGCGGTACAGAGCGAATTGCTCAGTCTGGGCGAGATAGAAGCCAGGCTGGCCGCGCAGGGAGTGAAGATCAAGGAGATCGAGGTGCGCGACAAGGTGCTGGAGATCGAGGGATATGACGAGCAGGGCCGCAAGATCGAACTGGTCGTCGACCGGCGTACCGCGGAGATCCTGTCGCGCCGCTTTGACGACTGATTCGATGGTAGGAATGTGCCTGGGATCATTGTCCGGGAGGCGGCCTGCGGGCCGCCTCCCGCCGGGTCAAGGACAAGGAGGGTAATGCCCGTGCGGGCCGGCATCGTGTCGGCAAGTTCGATCCGGTCGGGATACGGTATTCTGCGGCGGTCATCTGCCGGCGGTGGTTTCATGAACGGAGTCGTACACGGAACTTTTCTGCGATGGGACGCGCTGTTCAGGGTCTGCGTGATCAATGCCTGCCTGATCATGGCCGTCTGTCTGACGCCGGTTTGGGTGGCCGCGCAGCAAGCGGTGTTTCTGCGCGGCACCGTAATGCGGGTGATCGATGGAGATACGCTGATGGTTCGCCTCGAGAGCGGTCCGATACGCGTGCGGCTACATGCCATGGATGCTCCCGAAATGAATCAGCCTGGCGGCCCGGAAGCGAAACAGGCGCTGATCGCTCTGGTGCAGGGCCGGACGGTGGAGTTGCAACCGGTAGAGCAGGATCGTTATGAGCGACTGATCGCGGTGGTGCATATGGAGGTGCTGGAGATCAATCGGGAGATGATCCGGCAGGGTCATGCATGGGCCTATCGGCGCTACATGAGCCGTTCTGCACCCGATTATTGCACCGACGAGGCGCGGGCGCGTAACGCGGGACTTGGTTTATGGAAGTCACCGCAGCGAGAGGCGTCGTCCGCGTCGGCGGCTGCGCCTGCGTATATCGCGCCCTGGGAGTGGCGCCGCCGCAAGCGCCTGGCAGCGCTGAGCGACTATCGCCATGAGAGCGTCGCGAACTGTGTGGCGGCGATCGGCAGACATTGAAGATTCGTGCACGGCCGTATGCGGTGCGCCTCGTGACTTCTTCGCTGTGTGCCGAAGGGTCATCCGGAGGTCCATGAACATGTACGCGAGCAAAGCATGAGCGGCACGGGTCCTCTGGCAACGTTGTCACTGCGCGATTTCGATGCAGTGCTGTTCGACATGGATGGGGTGCTGACCCGTACAGCGGGCGTGCATGCCGCGGCATGGAAGAACTTGTTCGACGCATTCCTTCAGCAACGTGCCATCCAGAGCGGCGATACGTTCGTGCCTTTCGATATCCAGACCGATTACCGACGTCACGTCGATGGCAGGCCGCGATATGAAGGCGTAGCGGCGTTTCTGGCCTCCCGAGGCATCGATCTGCCGCCGGGAGGCGACGCCGATCCGCCCGGAGCGCCGACCATTCATGGCCTGGGAAAGCTCAAGGACGGCTATTTCATGCAGCACATCAAGGAGCATGGTGTGGCCGTGTTCGAGACAGCGGTGGATCTGGTGGAATCGCTGCGCGCGCAACAAGTCCGTACCGCGGTGGTAACCTCCAGCATCAACGCCACAGCGGTACTGGAGGCCGCCGGCATCGCGGGGCTGTTCGACGCCAGGGTAGATGGCAACGATCTCACGCGCCTGCCGCTCAAAGGTAAACCGGCCCCGGACGCATTTCTGGAGGCGGCGCGACGCTTGCACGTGGAGCCGGCGCGCGCCGTGGTGGTCGAAGATGCGATCGCCGGCGTACGCGCCGGGCGTGCCGGTGGATTCGGCCTGGTCATCGGCGTGGACCGCGTCGGACAATCGAAGGCGCTGCGGGAGGCGGGCGCCGACGTCGTGGTGACACAGCTCGGCCAGGTGCAGCTGGCGTCGGAATCACCGTCCACCTGGTCGCTGATCTATGAGGAATTCGACCCGGCACGCGAAGGTATACGGGAATCCTTGTGCGCACTCGGCAATGGTTATTTCGAGACGCGCGGGGCGGCATGCTGGGCGCATGCGGATGGTACGCATTATCCGGGCACCTATCTTGCCGGCGGCTATAACCGCTTGCGCACCGAGGTTGCCGGTCGCGTGGTCGAGAATGAGGATTTGGTCAATCTACCCAACTGGTTGAGCTTGGCGGTACGGATAGAGGATGAGGACTGGTTCGACCTGCGGGCAGTGCGACTCCTGTCTTATCGCCTGCAATTCGATCTTCAGCATGGTCTGTTGTTGAGAACGGTTCGATTCGAGGATCCGGCGGGCCGGCGCAGTTGCCTGTCAGAGCGCCGACTGGTGTCCATGGCGGACATGCATCTGGCGGCGCTGGAATTGTCCGTGACGGCTGAAAACTGGAGCGGACGGGTCACGTTGCGTTCAGCCATCGACGGCCGGGTCGTCAACACCGGCGCGCAGCTTTATCGCCGGTTCAATAATCAGCATCTCGAGCAGGTGGACGGCGCGGCCGTGGGAACCGAGGGCGTCATGCTGCGGGTGTGCACCCGCCAGTCACGCATCCAAGTCGCCCAGGCGGCGCGCACCCGGATATTCCGTGACGGCGAGGCCGTGATGCAGCCGCGACGGTTGATCAAGGAGCCGGGATTCATCGGCCAGGAATTCTCGATCGAGCTTCAGTCCGGAGAGCGAGTGGTGGCCGAGAAGATCGCTTCTCTGTTCAGTTCCAAGGATCATGCGATTTCAGAATGTGGCCTGGCCGCAGCCAAGGCGATCACTCGCGCAGGCCGCTTCGAGACGCTGGCGGCAGAGCATCGACGCAGTTGGATGCACTTGTGGCGCCGGTTCGATATTCACTTGAAACCGGCCGGCCAGCGCTTTGCGTTGAATGTTCCCATGCTGCTGCGCTTGAACATCACGCATCTGTTGCAAGCCGCCTCGCACAACAGCATCGGCCTGGACATGGGCGTGCCGGCCAGAGGCTGGACCGGAGAAGCCTATCAGGGACATATTTTCTGGGACGAACTGTTCATTTTTCCCTTCCTGAATCTGCGTACGCCCGAGACGACGCGCTCCCTGCTCATGTATCGCTACCGGCGCCTGGACGAGGCGAGGGCAGCCGCGGCGCAGGCCGGGCTGCAGGGCGCCATGTTTCCCTGGCAAAGCGGCAGCGATGGCCAGGAGGAAACGCAGGAACTCAACCTTAATCCACGTTCGCAGCGCTGGGTCCGGGACAATTCCTATCTGCAGCGGCATGTGGGCAGCGCGATCGCCTGGAACGTCTGGCAGTACTTCCAGGTCACCGACGACGCGGAGTTCCTGCAATTCTACGGTGCCGAGCTGATCCTGGAGATCGCCCGCTTCTGGTCCAGCCTGGCTTGTTTTAATGCAACCCGCCAGCGTTACGAGATTCATGGCGTGATGGGGCCGGATGAGTTTCATGAGGCCTATCCCGGCGCGCAGGTTCCGGGCCTGAACAACAATGCCTACACCAACATCATGGCCGCATGGGTCATGCTGCGCGCCTTGGATGTGATCCAGCGGTTATCCGAGATCCGTCGTGCGGAATTGATGGTGCGCCTGGGTATTTCTGACGAGGATACGCGACGCTGGGAGGATATCAGTCGCAGGATGTTCGTACCGTTTCATGACGGCATCATCAGCCAATTCGAAGGTTATGAAACGCTGGCCGAATTCGATTGGGAACACTATCGCCTGCGCTATGGCAACATCCAGCGCCTGGATCTCATCCTGGAATCCGAGAACGACAGCGCCAACAACTATAAATTGTCCAAGCAGCCCGACGTGTTGATGCTGTTTTATCTATTTTCCCGAGAGGAGTTGGGTGCGTTGTTGTCGCGCTTCGGATACTCCCTCGACGGCGAGTCGATACGACGCAATGTAGCCTACTACGATCAGCGCTCCTCGCACGGCTCCACCTTGTCGCGCGTCGTGCATGCCTGGGTGTTGGCGCGCTCGGACCGGCCGCGGGCGATGAGATACTTCGCGGAGGCGCTGCAGAGCGATGTCAGTGATATTCAGCAGGGCACGACCGCCGAGGGGATCCATCTGGGCGCGATGGCCGGTACGGTCGATCTGGTGCAACGCGTCGCCACGGGAATCGAGGTGACCGGCAACATGCTGCGTTTCAATCCTCAGCTGCCCGCTGAAATCGACAGGATCGACATGCGCATCCGCTACCGGGGGCATGCGATCGATCTGCGGCTGACGCGCGAGACCCTGACGATACGCTGCCGCGAGCCCGGCGCCGCTCCCGTCCGGCTGGCGGTTCGGGATGATGAGCGTGATTTCACCGGCGGTAGCACGCACGTGTTTCGGCTCGATGCGGCGGCCACGCCGGAGTAAGTAAAGACATATCCCGCGAGCCGGCCGGAAAATTCAAACCACCGGCCAAACCACCGGTGAAATTTCTACGATGCTCGTGATGCCGATTGGTTTGGCCTGCCATTAAGCAGGGCCAGTACAGGATGAGCCGGCGAAGCCGATAAATTCAGAATGTCGTTAAGCTAAACTAGAGGAATGGATTCGATTCGCAGTGCGCTGGCCCCGCTACAAGGCTATCCCTGGATGATGACGATGCTGCAGCTGACCGCGCTGGTGCTCGTCGTGTGGCTGGCGGGACTGCTGACCCGTCTGCTGCTGGTACGTACGATCGGGCAGGCCGTACGCATGACGCCCACGCGCTGGGATGACGCTTTGCTCGGCAAGGGGGTGATTTCCCGCCTGGCAAACGTGGTCCCGGCGCTGGTGGTCTATTACGGCGTCGGGATCGTGGCCGACCTGCCGGCTGCCGTGGCGTCCGTCGTACGCGGCGTCGCAGGTGCGTTCGTCGTCGTGACGATCGCCTTGTCCCTGGGCAAACTGCTGGATGCGGTGGGTGAGTTGTACGCGCAGCGCGACGAGGAACGGGCCAAGGCGCGTCCGATCAAGGGCTACCTGCAACTGCTCAAGATCATCATCTACCTGGTGACGGCGATCCTGGTCATCGCCACGCTGTTCGACCGCGATCCGCTGCTGCTGCTTTCGGGACTGGGAGCCATGACGGCGGTCTTGCTGCTGGTGTTCAAGGACACGCTCATGTCCCTGGTAGCCAGTGTGCAATTGGCCTCGCACGACATGCTGCGCGTGGGCGACTGGATCGAAATGCCGCAGCTCAATGCCGACGGATACGCCATCGACATCTCGTTGCACACGGTCAAGGTCCAGAACTGGGACCGCACCATCACCACGATTCCCACCTGGCGTCTGATCAGCGAGAGCTTCAAGAATTGGCGGGGCATGTTCGAGTCCGGTGGCCGGCGCATCAAGCGCTCACTGTATCTGGATCAGACCTCGGTACGCTTCCTGGATGAGCGCGAACGCGAGGAATTGCAACGCTTCGCGCTGATCGATGCCTATTTGGATCGAAAACACCAGGAACTCGAGGAGTTCAACAGCAAACTGCTCGCCGAGGGCAAGGATCCCATCAATACGCGCCGGGTGACGAATATCGGCACATTCCGTGCTTATGTGCAGGCCTATCTGGAGGCGCATTCTGGCATCAACGCCGAGATGCTGTTGCTGGTGCGTCAGTTACAGCCGGGGCCGACCGGGCTACCGCTCGAGATCTACTGTTTCACCGCCAGTACGGCCTGGGTAGTGCATGAAGCCGTGCAGGCGGACATTTTCGACCACCTGTATGCGATTCTTCCTCGTTTCGGCCTGCGGGTGTTCCAGCAGCCCAGCGGTGAGGATGTGAGCCGTGCCTTGAAAGCCGGGGAAGCGCCGGCCGCCCGGCCCACACCGGCCGTCTGAAACCGTTTCCGCGCGGCCGATACCCGGAAATAACGATAGGCATCGCCTATCGTCGTAACAGGAACAATCGAATGGCCGGTGAGCCGGGAAGCTCGTATTCTTACAGCACAAAGTGATGCTTCCACGGAAGCGGCGCTTTATCAGGCCCCCAGCCTCGGCAACCCAAAGGAGATCCGCCAATGAGTTCTTTAATCAATACATCCATCAAGCCGTTCAAGGCGACTGCATATCACAACGGCCAGTTCGTGCCGGTGTCGGACGCCGACGTGAAGGGCAAGTGGTCGATTTTCTTTTTTTATCCCGCCGATTTCACCTTCGTCTGCCCAACGGAGTTGGGCGACGTCGCGGATCTATACCCGGAGTTCAAGAAGCTGGGCGTGGAAGTGTACAGCGTGTCCACCGATACGCATTTCACCCACAAGGCATGGCATGACACTTCCGAGACGATCAAGAAGATCCAGTATCCGATGCTCGGCGACCCTACTCACGTGATCAGCCGGAATTTCGATGTACTGGTCGAGGACTCCGGTGTGGCATTGAGGGGGACGTTCCTGGTCAATCCGGAAGGTCAGATCAAGATCGCGGAGATTCATGACCTGGGTATCGGCCGCGATGCTCGCGAACTGCTGCGCAAGGTGCAGGCCGCCCAATATGTGGCGGAGCATCCGAACGAGGTCTGTCCGGCGAAGTGGAAGCCCGGCGAAAAGACACTGGAGCCTTCGCTGGACTTGGTCGGCAAGATCTAAGCAGACGGGATCCAGGCCGGCAGGGCCTGGGTCGAGCGGCATGGGTGAGCGGCCGGCGGCCATCGAGCCGGCCGGCCGGTATGCCGGATCGGACCGGTGCGGTCGTGCCGCGCGGCTGAACCGTTTGAATCATCCAGTCCGACTTCCATCCATCGACGACTGTTCCAATGGCGCGGTAGTTCGGCGCACGACACCGCCTACCGCCGATGTGATACCCGTGCGGGAGGAGAAGCATTCATGCTCGAAGCGAATCTAAAACAACAGCTGAAAACCTACCTGGAGCGTATCACGCAGCCCATCGAGCTTCTGGCATCGCTGAATGACAGCGATCAGTCGCGTGAAATGCTGCAGCTCCTGGAGGAAATCACGTCCTTGTCGGCGATGATTACATTGCAGCGTACCGACGATGAACAGCGCAAGCCGTCGTTCGCGGTCCGGCGTGCCGGCTCGGATATGAAGTTGTGCTTCGCAGGCATGCCGATGGGGCATGAATTCACCTCGCTGATCCTGGCGCTGTTGCAGGCGGGCGGACACCCGCCCAAGGTCGAGGAAAGCGTCATCGAACAGATCAAGGCACTCGAAGGAGAACTCGATTTTGAAGTCTTCATTTCCCTGAGCTGCCAGAATTGTCCGGACGTCGTACAGGCATTGAATCTCATGGCAGTGCTGAATCCACGCGTTCGCTGCGTGATGATCGACGGCGCGTTATTCCAGCAGGAAGTCGAGGCGCGCCAGATCATGGCCGTGCCGATGATCTATCTAAACGGGCGGAAGTTCGGCCAGGGTCGCATGACGATCGACGAGATTCTTGCCAAGCTGGATGTGAATGCCGATGCACGCCAGGCGGCGCGGATCGATGCCAAGGAAGCATTCGATGTGCTGGTCGTCGGCGGCGGTCCCGGCGGTGCGGCAGCAGCCGTGTACGCGGCGCGCAAGGGGATTCGTACGGGCCTGGTGGCCGAACGTTTCGGCGGTCAGGTACTCGATACGCTGGCCATCGAAAATTTTATCTCGGTGCCGTATACGGAAGGCCCGAAGCTGGCGATGGCGCTCGAGGAGCATGTCAAGCGCTACGATGTGGATGTGATGAATCTGCAGACGGCCCAAGGTCTCACGCCCGCCGGAGACGATGGCCTGATCACGGTAACGTTGGCAAACGGAGCGGCCTTGCGCAGCCGCACGGTCGTGCTTGCGACCGGCGCGCGTTGGCGCTCGATGAACGTGCCGGGCGAGCAGGAGTATCGCGGCCGCGGCGTGGCCTACTGTCCCCACTGCGATGGCCCGCTGTTCAAGGGCAAGCGTGTCGCGGTGATCGGCGGCGGAAACTCCGGCGTGGAAGCAGCCATCGATCTGGCTGGAATCGTCACCCAGGTGACCTTGATCGAATTTGACGGCCAGTTGCGCGCCGATGAAGTGCTGCAGCGCAAGCTGCGCAGCCTGTCCAACGTGCGTGTGATCGTGTCGGCGCAAACGACGGAGGTGCACGGCGCCCAAGGAAAGGTTTCCGGATTGTCCTACCGTGATCGAGGTTCGGATCAGATTCATCGCTTGGAGTTGGAGGGCGTATTCGTACAAATCGGCTTGCTGCCCAACACCGACTGGCTCAAAGGTACGCTTGCACTGAGCGAACGTGGCGAGATCGAGATCGATGCGCGTGGCCAGACCTCCTTGCCGGGCGTCTTTGCCGCGGGTGATGCGACGACGACTCCGTACAAGCAGATCGTCATTGCCATGGGTGAGGGGTCCAAAGCGGCGCTGAGTGCCTTCGACCACCTGATCCGTACCTCGGCGCCGGCATCCAAGGCGGATGCAGCCTGAAAGATTTCCTCGGCGGTGGCGATGACCGGGGCGGTAGCGAGGCAGCCGGTGGCGTCGAGCGTCAGCCGGGGTTCGGGATTCCGGTGCAATGAGTCGATCGGCTAGACTTGGATGCCTCGCCGCTGAATATGCGGGCGAGGCTGTCCGACGGCCGGACGGGAAGTGCCACGGCAGAGCTTCGACCGTGGTCGAACAAGGCACGAAGGCGGCTTTGAGCCGATCCTTCTGAACCAAGCGCTGGGCCAATCGATGCGTACACTCTGTCTGCTGCTGATCCTGGCCAATGCGTTGTACTTCATCTGGTCCCAGGTACTGGATGTTCCTGTCGGCGGCCTCGAGCGTGGCCCGGGGACGAGAGCCGTGCCGCCGCCGCGGATCGTACTGGCGCGCGAGGCGATGGCCGATTCAGCAGCGGGTATTTCCGAGGCCGACGGTCGGTCTGAGATCCGGCCCGAGGTTCGTGATGCCGCCGGGGGTGAATCGGAGCAGCAGGTGTCGGAGACGGTGCGGGCACCGGTCGTGCAGCCGCCGGGCGGGCCGTCCTCCTCGCCGCCGGAGAGGCTGGGCCGGCACGATACCCCGGCGTGTACGACCATCGGCCCCTTTGCGGATCTTCCCCAGGCATCCCAGGCACAAGCTGCGCTGAGGAGCGCGGGTTTTCATCCGCGGCAGCGACTGGAGGAGGGTGATCTGTGGGTGGGTTACTGGGTGAGCATCCAGGGTTTTTCCGACCGGAAGGCGGCCGAGAGCGCACTCGAAATCCTCACGGCGAATGCCGTGACTGATGTCTACATCATGCCGGGCTCGGACACAGCCGTCTCGAACGCACTGTCGCTGGGGGTGTTTTCGGATTATCAGCGCGCACGGCGGCGGGTGGAGGAAATTCGCGCCCTGGGCCTGGAGCCACGCATCGAGGATCGCAGGCGCGGCGGTACCGTCTACTGGCTGGACGTCGATCTTTCCGGGCCGGATCAGCGTATCGACAGCAGCATATTCCAGACCGATCCGGGCAAGATCACGCGGCTGGAAATGGCTGCCTGCCCGCCCGGAGGGGAGTAAGAACTCCGTCATCCTCCGGCGGGCGGATTGCGGCAGCGGCACCGCCTCCATGCGGGCCGCCGCTTCGAACTTACTTCGCTTCGTCGTCGCGAATCGCTTCGACCTGGATCTGCAGGATGGTCTCCATCTTGAAGCCATAGGCCTTGCCGTAATCGACCCCGAAGGTGTCGCGATCGAAGCTGGCCGACGCATCGGCACCGCAGACTTCCCTGCCCGATATCGGGCTGGACTTGCACAGGAAGCTGTTGATCGTCAGTTCCAGAGGTTTCGACACGCCCTTGAGCGTGAGGATGCCGTCTACCCGGGTGGGAGCGCCATCCTTGAAGTCTTTCAGCGTACCCTTGTAGATCGCGGTAGGAAAACTGGCGACATCGAAGATATCGCCGCTTTTGGCATGCTCGTTTAGCTTGTCGTGGCCGAAGTCGATGCTGCCGATATCGACCGTTACTTCCAAAGTTCCACCTGCCGTTTGTCGGTCGAGCAAGATGAAGCCCGAGGAGCGATTGAATTTACCGCGCCAATTGGACAGTCCGCCCATATGATCCGCCTGGAAGCTCGGATAGGTGTGATCGGGATCGATCGTGTAGCGCGCCGGAGCGGCGAGCGCGATACTGGCGCCCAGCGCTACTGCAGTTCCGAGCGCCATGCGGATCAGAGACGTGTTTTTCATCAGGTGCTCCAGCAGTGGATGGCGGGATGCGCCGTCGGCATCCCGTAGTATTCAATCCAGTGTTATTGGACCCAGTGTCATTGGCATCAGGTGGAGCGGTCAATGGTCGCAAAAAAATCGAAAAAAACCTATGCCTATGAAAGCAAGCATCGGTTTTTTCGATTAGCCCGGACCCCGGTGCTTTGAAGGCGCCGGCAGGCGCCTTGCATGTTAGTGAAACGGATCTTTTTCGATGGCTCAGGCAAGCTTTGACTTCATGAACCCCGCGGAACGGCCTTCGGCCTTGTCGCCTCTGAGCTACCGTATCTTCCGTAGAGTCTGGATCGCGAGCATGTCATCCAATTTGGGCGGCCTGATCCAGTCCGTGGGCGCCGCCTGGTTGATGACCTCGATCGCTGCGACAGCGGATATGGTGGCACTGGTCCAGGCGTCCGTGACCTTGCCGATCATGCTGTTGTCGCTGGTGGCAGGCGCGATGGCCGATAATCTCGACCGGCGCACCGTCATGCTCGGCGCACAGATCTTCATGTTCCTGGTTTCGATCGTACTGGCGGTCTGCGCCTGGCTGGATCTGATCACGCCCTGGCTGTTGCTCATGTTCACCTTTCTGATCGGGTGCGGCACCGCGTTCAATGCGCCGGCCTGGCAAGCCTCGGTGGGTGACATGGTCCCGCGCATGGAACTACCCGGAGCGGTGGCCTTGAACAGCATGGGCTACAACATCGCCCGCAGCGCGGGCCCGGCCCTGGGCGGAGCCATCGTTGCCGTAGCAGGGGTTGCCATGGCGTTCGGTTTGAACGCGATCAGCTATGTGCCGCTCATCGTGGTGCTGTTTCGCTGGCAGCCGCCGCCTGATCCTCGGATCCTGCCGCGCGAAACATTGGGCGCCGCCATGGCAGCGGGGGCTCGCTACGTGGCAATGTCGCCTGCCTTGCGTGTGGTGCTGTTGCGCAGCGCGGTGTTTTGCGTCGGGGCCGGCGCGGTCGTGGCGCTGATGCCGCTTATTGCCAAGGAACAGGTGGCGGGCGGACCAATCATTTACGGCCTGTTGCTGGGTGCTTTCGGCGTGGGTGCCGTCTTGGGAGCCATGGCCAGCGCACGCCTGCGTGAGGTGCTCTCGACCGAGGCCATCGTGCGCTGGTCCTGCGTCGGTTTCGCCGTGGCGACGGCGGTTGCCGGCTTGAGCAACTCTCTGACGGCGACGATCATGGCGATGCTGCTGGGCGGAGCGGGCTGGGTGTTGGCGTTGTCCACGTTCAACGTGACGGTGCAGATGTCGACGCCACGCTGGGTCGTCGGGCGGTCGTTGTCCTTGTATCAGATGGCGGCATTCGGCGGCCTGGCGGCAGGCAGTTGGCTCTGGGGTGTCGTGGCGGCGGCCGGGAGCGTCAGGACCGCGTTGCTGCTGGCGGTCGGTGTCGTGCTTACTTGTGCGCTGCTCGGCCGCTGGCGTCCGCTGGCGCAGGCCGAGAATATCGATCTGGAGCCGTTGCACGAATGGCAAGAGCCCGATACGGTCGTATCGGTCGAGTCGCGCACCGGACCGGTGGTGATTACGATCGAGTATCTTATCCGTGAGGAAGACATCCTGGAGTTTCTGGCGGCGATGGCGGAGCGGCGCCGGATCCGGCGCCGCGACGGAGCGCGAAACTGGCGGCTGCTGCGTGATCTGGGTGATCGGCAGATCTGGGTGGAACGCTACGAGACGGCGACCTGGCTGGACTATCTACGCCACAACACACGTCTGACCCGGGACGATGCCATCGTCCCCGAACGAGTACGTGCCCTGCATATCGGTCCTGAGCCGCCGCGTGTGCGCCGGATGATCGAACGGCAGACCAGCACGCTGCCGATGGAGCATGCGCCGGGCGGGCGTGAACTGGTGGAACTCCCCTGAGTCTGTTCCGCCAGGGGCATCCGGATCCCGGCTGAACCTCGGCAGCGCCCAGCCGCTCGAATCATGAGTTTCGACTTGATAGAGTTAGTGAGAATTATTATCATTAACTAAATTTGCGTGGTGTCGATACCTTCGATACCGGTCCGTAACACACCTGCCGCCTCGATACGAATCTTCGATGCAGAACAAGTCCAGCAGCCTGAATGCCCTTTCAAAGGCATATCTATTTCTAGGCCTGCCTGGCTTGGGAATGCGCCGACCATTCACTACTGCGCTGGTGGCAGGTGGCGATGTGGTACTAGAACCTGCCGGAGCGGGTGTACCCATGGGGCGCCTGGAGTTGCCGGCCTTCGATACACGGCCGGAGCAGGACGGAGCCTTTCGCGTTCCCTCGGCACGATTGCAGCATGTTCATCGTGGAATCCGTGACGCCTGGGATCGCCTGGGTTCACGCGCCGTACCCCTGTCGATCGTCCTGTGCATGCATGCCTTGTGTGCCGCGGTGCTGTTGACCAGCTCGATCCACACAAAAAATACGCCGCCGACCGCGCCGATTCAGGCGCGGATGATTCTGGAATCGCGCCCCGTGCAGCCGGTATTACCGCCACCGGCGGTTACCCTGCCGGAACAAACAATCGATGTACAGCCGCCGTCCCCGATACTCGTGGAACACACGCCCGTTCCGTCGAAAGCCATCTCTGTACCCGTCATCGTGCCGAATAATGTGCCGAGCGCCGCACCGCTTGCCGCATCTCCGGCACCGGTGACATTGCCGCGATTCGACGCGGACTACTTGAGCAATCCTACGCCGGCTTATCCGGCAGTGTCGCGTCGTCTACGGGAGGAAGGCACGGTTGTGCTGCGGGTGCTGGTCAGGAAAAACGGTGAGGCTGCGCAAGTGTTCATCGGACAAAGCAGCGGTTTTGCGCGCCTGGATCGGTCAGCGCGTGACACGGTGACTCATTGGCGCTTCGTGCCGGCGCGCGATGCCGACGGCCCCGTCGATGAATGGGTGCTGGTGCCGATCGAATTTTCGCTGCGGCGTTGACACCAGGGGCCGATCGGTGCGGGCTTCGGTCGATGCAAGATCGGGTCTTAGCGCAGGCGTTCACGGCGGCGCTGGCAAACAACGACAGCAGATCGCGCCGCTCCCGCATGCCGAGTTTGGTCAGGCGCGTACCTGCAGCATTTGGGGCAGTGCGGTGCGCCAACTGCCCTGCACGACGTTGGGGGGTGTGCGCAGCACCATTCGAACAACGACACCTGCTGTCCTCGCTGGGAGCCGATGAATCGGGCGATGCGCGCCAGTCCGGCCAGTTCCTCCTCGAACATAACCTCGAGCGGTGTGCGTCCTCCACTTCGTTGACCCGGCGAGGATCATCTTCCATGATGGCAAGCGCGCCCATTTTTCGACGCGGAAGCGCCGATCCGAGTAGCGATGGACCAGACTTGACAACGTCCTGGATGAACGTCTCGATCATCCGCAAACGTCGACTCCGTGCCGCATCCGTCTGGTGTATCAACGAACCTGGAAGTCAGAGCAATGAGCAATGGTCGTTTCGGTGTCGGCATCGTCGGGTTGCAGCCGGGCAGGAGTTGGGCAGCGCTCGCTCATGTACCGGCGTTGCGCGCGCTGGCAAGCGACTTCGAGATCGTCGGTGTTGCCAATACCAGTCTGGTCAGCGCACAGGCGGCCGCTGCGGCCTGTGGTCTGTCTCGTGCCTTCGCCGATGTGGCGGAACTGGTAGCCTGCCCCGACGTGGACATCGTCGCCGTCACGGTGAAAGTGCCGCATCACTTCGAGATCGTGAAGGCGGCGATCGCGGCCGGCAAGCATGTTTACTGTGAGTGGCCGCTGGGCAATGGTCTGGCGGAGGCGCAGCAGCTGGCTACGCTGGCGACGCGCAAGGGTGTGCTGGGCGTGATCGGAACACAGGCTCGTGTTGCACCCGAAATCGAATATCTACGCCGGCTCATCGACGAGGATTTCATCGGTGAGGTGCTGTCGACCACGCTCCTGGGCTGGGGAGAGGGCTGGGGTGCCACGATTCCGCACAAGGCGACGTATGCTTATCTGCTCGATCGCGCCAATGGCGCGACGATGTTGACGATTCCGCTGGGACACACTTTGGCGGCACTGCGCGACGTACTTGGCGACATCGTCGAGCTATCGGCCATCCTGGCGAACCGGCGCACTGCGGTATTCGCTGCCGATACCGGGGAAATGCTGCCGATGACGGCACATGATCAGGCGGTGATAGGCGGTCGGCTGGAGAACGGCGCACCCCTGGCCATTCACTATCGCGGCGGAATGCCTCGAGGTGAAGGTTTGATCTGGATGATCAACGGCGCCAAAGGCGATATACGCGTGACTGGTGCCCAGGGGCATTCGCAATTGACGCAACTCTTCCTGGAAAGCATCCAGGAAGGCGGGCGAGCCTGGTGCCCTCTGGAAGTACCTGGGTCGTACCGTGAGGACTGGCCGAACGACGCCGTTTCCGGCAACGTCGCCCGCGTATACGCCAGGATGGCAGCGGACCTGCGCAGCGGATCGCGCACCGCGCCGAGCTTCGACGATGCGGTACGCCTGCATGAACTACTGGCGGCGATCGAGGCTGCGGCGGAACATGGCCAGCGCGTGATGCTGAAATAGATCAAAGACCAGGAACGGAGCAGGAAGAAGCAGCGGCCCGGAGAAATGCCGGTTGTACCGGCCACCGGATGCTGCAGCAGGCATCCAGCAGTCCCAGAACAAGCAATCGCGGAACAAGCAATCTCGGAAATAGAGGCATCGTGCTGCCTCAGAAGGGCAGCAACCAGGGGATCAGCGTCACGCTGATCACCAGCGCGATCAGGGCGAAGGGCACGCCGACTTTCACGAAGTCGCTGAATTCGTAGTTTCCGGGGCCGACGACGAGCGTGTTCACGGGCGATGAGACCGGCGTCATGAACGCACATGATGCGGCCAGCCCGACGATCATCGCGAAAGGATAAGGCGAAGCCTGCATTGCCTCGGCGACGGCCAGTGCAACCGGCGCCATCAAGACCGCGGTCGCAGTGTTGGAGACGAACAGGCCCAGCGCCGCTGTAATGATGAAGATCGCGGCCAGAACGATTCGCGGATGGGTATCACCCGCCATCCCCAGCAAGGCGTCGGCCGCCAGATCCACGCCGCCCGTCTTTTGTAGTGCCAGTGAAAAAGGCAGCATGCCGACGATCAAAACGATGCTTTGCCAATGGATCGATCGATAGGCGCTGTCGAGGTCGAGGCAGCGAAACATCCCCAGCATCAAACAGCCGATCAAGGCAGCCTGTACGTTGGGCACGGCGCCGGTGACCATCAGGACGATGACGACGGCGAGAGACAGCAATGCATGGGGCGCGCGAGTCGGGGCGGGTATGGCGTCATCGATTTCCGCCGGCAGGTCGAGCAGGATCACCTCCTTGCCGCCCATCTGCAGCCTGCGGATCTGTTTCCAGCGGCCGACCAGCAGCAAGGTATCACCGAGCTGCAGCTTGTCATGGAGCAGGCTTTTACCGCGCGCTTCGCTGCCGCGCCGCAGGCCGATGACCGTCAAGCCATATTGGGAGCGGATTCTGGCCTCGATGATGGTTTTGCCGATGAGCGGCGAGCCGGATGGAATCATGACCTCGGCCATGCCGATTTCCTGCGACCGATCCGAGAAATACGTACCTGACAGCGGCAATTTTTCCAGGCCGAAGCGCCGGCGGAATTCATCGATATCGGTGCTGGGGACGAACAGATCCAGAAACAACACGTCTCCGGCTTGCAACTGCGTGGACGCTTCGGGCCGGATGAATCGATTCGCGAAACGGCCGCTGCGTTCGATGGCGACGATGCTCATGCCGGACGAACCTCGAAGATCGAGATCCTGAAGGGTCTTCCCGATCAGCGAAGATCGTGAAGTGATCCGCAGCCGATATTCCCGTTCGGCCAGGCCATATTCCTCGATCCATTCAGACAGATGAGGTCTCGGCCGGCCGGGGCGTTCGATCGAGACCGGAGTGGTGAGCCAGCGGCGGGCTATAAGCATGTAGGCAATGCCGATCGCCAGCAGCGGCAGGCCGAAGGGCGTGATACTGAACAGATGAAAGCCTTCGTATCCGCGACGGACGAGTTCGCCGTTGACCACCAGATTCGGTGGTGTGGCGATGAGAGTCATCATGCCACTGAAGAGACCGGCGAAACTCAGCGGCATCATGAGCCGGCTGGGAGCGGTGCTCGTACTGCGCGCGATGCGCAGCACCACCGGAATGAAGATTGCCACGACCGCGGTCGAACTCATGACGGAGCCGATGCCGGCAACGACGATCATCATCAGTACGATGAGCCGCGTCTCGCTGCGCGCCGAGCGTGATACGAGCCAGTCGCCCAGCCGATGGGTGACACCCGTTCTCATCAGACCCTCGCCGACCACGAACAAGGCGGCGATGAGGACGATGTTCGGATCGCTGAATCCCGCCAGCGCTTCGTTCATGGTGATCACGCCGGTGAAGGGCAGCGCGGTCATCATGAGCAGTGCGACGGCATCCATGCGCGGCCGGTTGAGCGCGAACATGGCCACGGCGGCGGCGAGCAGCAACAGAACGATGATGAGATCGAAGCTCATGGGAAACGATCGGGAACGATCGGATAATATTCGACAGGGATCATGGCACGCAGTCTACGGTATCGACAGCGGCGGCGGCACCCGGCAGCGTTCGCGGCAAACGACCGATCGGCGGCGCGTGCATCGTTCCATCGCCTGTCCGGGTGCCGCCTTTCCCTGCCTGTGACGGCTCGTTACCGATACCGATGGTCATGGATGGAGTACATGGCATGTTGAACCGGGCATCGTTACCGTTCCTGCGCCTGCTTTGCAATCTGCGCTGGCTGGCCGTGATCGGCCAGGCGGCCGCGATCATGCTGACGACCGGACCCATGCATATCACTCTTGCCACGACGCCTTTGTGGGCGGGGACGGGCAGCCTGGCGTCATTCAACGTTTATGCCATGCGGCGCGTGCGACAGGGAAGGGATCCCGAGCCCGCCGAGATTTTTGTTCACATATTGTTCGATATCGTGATCCTGACATGGATGATCTTCTGGAGCGGCGGCATCGAGAATCCATTCTCGTCGTTGTTCCTGCTGCCGATCGCGTTGTCCATTCTGGCGTTGCCGGCCGGATGGATATGGTCGACTGCCTTCGCCGGCGGCATCGGATACGGCATTTCCGCATGGTTTGGTCCTGAGCTGCCGCATGTGCATGGCGCGTTCGGAGACGCCTTCAGTCTGCACAAGCTGGGCATGCTGGCGAATTTCGTGGCATCCGCCGGCGTCGTGCTGTTCTTTTTCACGCGCATGGCGACGGCGTGGCGTCACAGTGAACGAGAAATTGCCAGCCTGCGCGAGCGGTTTACCCGCAACGAGGGCATTCTGGCGCTGGCGACCCACGCGGCATCGGTGGCGCACGAGTTGAATACGCCGCTGGGCACGCTTACCCTGATGGTGGATGACCTGCTGCATGAAAGCGGATCCGATGAACAGCGCGAAGACTACGCCACCATGAAGGCGCTGCTGGAAGTGTGTCGTGACCGGGTGCGGGAACTGGCGGCGCCAGCCGAATCCGAAAGCCGGCGCGGTGATGCCGCGCGGGTGGACCTGGAGCGGGTGATCGAGCGCTGGCAGCTCGTACGTCCCACGATCGAACTGCATCGTACCGGTACGATTGCGGGCTATGAAAAGGTGGATCCGGCGGTCGGACACCTGCTGCAGGCGTTGTTGAACAATGCGGCCGACGCCGGCGAACAGGCGAATGTGCCACGAGTGGACCTGGATCTGCATGCGGATGGCTCGGATCTGCGCGGCGAGGTCCGTGACTATGGCGTGGGATTCAAGCAGGCTCAGCCGCTGCTTCCCGCGACGCTGTTTCGCACCAGTAAACCGGATGGGCTCGGTATCGGACTGGCGCTTTCCCATGCGACGGTGGAGCGCCTGGGCGGAGAGCTTTCCATGCAGGCGCCGGAGGAAGGACGTGGCGTGCGGATCTCGTTTCGGCTCCCGCTGGCTCGGTCATGACGAATCCCCGAGACAGGATGCCGCAGACCGGTATTCTGATCGACGATGACCCGTTGTATCTGCGCACCTTGCAACGCTCATTGCGGAAGTGTGGACTTAGGATTGTCACCGCGACCACCAAGGCGGAGGCGCTGGCTGCGGCACAGGCGGAGCCGCCGGACTTCGCACTGGTCGATCTGCGGCTGGGCCAGGAGTCGGGACTTGGCCTCATCGAGCCGCTGAAGGCCATTCGGCAGGACATGCGTGTGCTGCTGGTCACCGGCTACGCCAGTGTTGCCACCGCGGTCGAGGCGATGAAGCGCGGTGCGGATGACTATCTCCTGAAGCCGGTGACGGTCGATGCGATTCTTCGGGCTCTGGCGGATGAAATGACTCCGCAGCCGGAACCCGAGGTTACGATGACGCCGTTGAGCCGCCTTGAATGGGAGCACATGCAACAGGCACTCAAGGAAACCGACGGCAACATATCTGCCGCTGCGCGCCTGCTTGGCATGCATCGCCGGTCGCTGCAGCGAAAGCTTGCCAAGCGCCCCGGGCCTGAGCGCAAGCCCGACGATACTCCTGGGTGAGGTGCACGGACGCGCACCGGCACCGTGCGTGATGCCTCCGGGATCTTCGGCCTGCGACATTCCGTCGCATCCCATTTCCGGTACGGCGGCGCGACAATGGGGCTCTTTCGAGCAGGAATGCCCAGATGCTTTATCTCAGATCCGCCGTGGTCGGCGCCCTGGTGGTTGCCGGCGTGCATGTTGCGGCGGCGCAAGACGATCACTCGCCTGCGGAACAGTCTCTAGTAGAACAGCCTATGGCGACCTTGGGGCATATCGTGGTCACGGCCGCCGCGCCTGATTCGGCGTTGACGTTCACGATCGATCCGCGGCTGCCCCGCCAGCCCGTTCCTGCGAGCGATGGCGCCGATTATCTGAAAACCATCGCAGGATTCACCGCGGTACGTAACGGCGGTACCAACGGCGATCCGGTGCTGCGCGGCATGTTCGGTTCGCGCCTGAACCTGTTGACGAACGATGGCAGCATGCCGGGGGCGTGTCCGGGGCGCATGGACAACACGCTTTCCTATGTGTCACCGCAGACTTACGATCTGTTGAGCGTCGTCAAGGGACCTCAGACGGTACTCTGGGGACCGGGAGCTTCGGCTGGTACGGTTCGCTTCGAGCGTACGCCCGAACCGTTCGAGCATGCCGGCCTGCGTGCGCACGCCAACGTTCTGAGTGGTTCATACGATCGCAATGATCAGATGCTGGATCTGACGGCGGGCGCGCGCTACGGTTATGCACGGCTGACGGCGAACCATTCGCAGGCCGATGACTACGAGGACGGCAATGGCAATGTCGTGCCGTCACGCTGGAAGAAATGGAATGCGGACGTCGCCTTCGGCTGGACACCCGGCGAAGATACGCTGCTGGAGTTTTCGATCGGCGGTGGCGATGGCGAAGCGCGTTATGCAGGACGCAGCATGGATGGATCCCAGTTCGAGCGCAACAGCTACGCAGTGCGCTTCGAACGCAGGAATCCCGGCGGCCTGCTGACGGAGGTGACGGCCAGTGCGTTCCTCAACGATGCCGACCATGTCATGGACAATTACAGCCTGCGCGATCCCAATCCCATGAGTTCCATGCCGATGCCCAGAGCCTCGAATGTGGACCGGCGGACGTACGGAGGCCGCGTGGCGACGACATGGGGTTTGGCGAATCTCGACTGGACCGTAGGGTTGGATGCGCAGGCGAGCCGGCATCGCCGCAGAAGTGCGACGGGCCGCGGCATGTACGCATCATTGCCCTGGACGACCGACGCGGAATTCTCCAACGTGGGTGCGTTTGGCGAGTTGACCTGGAGGTTCGCCGGGAAGAATCGCGTGATTGCCGGCGCGCGCGGCGATCGGGCGGAAGTGACCGACGAGCGGCAGATTGGCGCTGGAATGATGGCGATGCCCAATCCCACCGCGGGTGTCACTCGTCGCGAGATCCTGCGGGGAGGATTTCTGCGTTTCGAACAGGATCTGAACGACATGCCCGTGGTTTGGTTCGCCGGTATCGGCCATGCCGAACGCATGCCGGATTATTGGGAGCTGTTCTCCGCCGACAGGGGACCGGCGGGAGCCATGAATGCATTCACCGGTATCGGTCCCGAGAAGACGACCCAGCTGGATCTCGGCATCCAGTATCGCGGCGAGCACCTGGATGCATGGGCATCGGCCTATGCCGGCCGCATCGATGACTACATCCTGTTCAGCTATATGCGCGGTGGGATGATGGGAACGACATCCCGCGTCGATTCGATCGATGCACGCACTCGTGGGGGCGAGGCGGGCGTGGAGTACCGCCTGCGACATCACTGGACGCTTGGCGGTACCCTGGCCTATGCATGGGGAGAGAACCGCGATGCGAACGGCGCGCTTGCACAGATGCCGCCTTTGGAGACTCGGGTATCGTTGGCCTACGACAATGCGCAATGGTCTTTCGGCGCCTTGCTGCGTGCCGTCGACAGGCAGAGCCGCGTTGCAATCGATCAAGGTAATGTCGTCGGCCGCGACCTGGGGCCGGCAGCAGGGTTCGTCGTGGTTTCGCTGAACGGCGGCTATCATCTCAGCAGCCATGTCCAGATCACCGCGGGTATCGATAACCTGCTGGATCGGAATTACCGCGAACATCTGAATCTCGCTGGCAGCGCCGACTTCGGCTACCCCGCCGATCCGGTACGCATCGCCGAGCCAGGCCGCAGCGCGTGGGTAAGAATGAATCTTACCTTCAAGTAAACGTCGATCCGATAGGCCGTCGCGCCGAGCGCCATGGCGGCTGCGTTCAGAATTTCTTCCGGTAGATTTTTGCACCCTGCAGCGAAACACCCGCCATGATGCCGGCGTTCGACATCACGAAACCCACGACAGGCTGTTTCATGGTGTTGGTGTCGATGCTGCCGGTTGCGCCGATCTCCGCGACGGCCACGGTCGCATCGGCACCGATGGTCCAACCTTCGCTTTGACGAAATTGGTTCAGCGAATCGGTCGTCATGAAGATCAGTACGATGGCACGCGATTGCGCACCCGCCTGGAATCCGATCGAGCCTGCGGTGGTGGTGTAGTAGTCGATGGTCTTGCCGCCGACGCGCAGAGCGCCATTGCCGTGCTGTCCGCCGACCACGAAGCTGGCGCTCAGTACCGCGGGAAACACCAATACCCCTTCCGCACGGGCGGTGAGTGTGCGCGACTCCGGTACCGCTTTGTGCAGTCGTGCCAGGGTGGCGTCCACACCTGCATCGATTTCGCGGCGTTGAGATTCCGGATCACCCTGTCTTTGCGTGCCGGTGGTCGTGCATGCCGTGAGGAGCATGAAACTCATTGCGAGAAACGCCGTGGCGCTCTTGAGCAGGAAGGGATTAGGCAGGTTCGACATGCTGGTGACCTCGATTGCTTGTTCTGGAGTTCTATCGTAAAGCCGTATCGTCAGACATTGTCCGCTTCCGTCGATGACGAACCGCCGTTCGCGTGTCCGCTCCGTCCCCAGCGCCAGCCGGTGACTTCCGGTAGATCTTCACCGTATTCATGAATGTATTGCTTGTGTTCGATCAGTCGGTCACGTACCTGTTGCTTGGCATAGGCGGCACGTGCGCCCAGATGCGGCACCCGATCGATCACGTCTTCGATGAGATGGTAACGATCCATCTGGTTGAGAACCACCATATCGAAGGGCGTGGTCGTCGTGCCCTCTTCCTTGTAGCCTCGTACATGCAGATTATGATGATTGGTGCGGCGATAGGTCAGGCGATGAATCAGCCATGGATAGCCATGGAAGGCGAAAATGATCGGCTTGTCCTTCGTGAACAGGATATCGAATTCCTTGTGGGACAACCCGTGCGGATGTTCCTCCGGCGGCTGCAGTTTCATGAGATCGACGATATTGATGACCCGGACCTTGAGATCGGGAATGAAGCGCCGGATCAGGTCGGCCGCGGCCAGCGTCTCGAGCGTAGGCACATCGCCGCAGCATGCCATGACGACATCCGGTTCGTAACCCTTGTCGGTACTGGCCCATTCCCAGATGCCGATACCTGCGGCGCAGTGCTTGATCGCCGCATCCATGCTCAACCATTGCGGCGCAGGCTGCTTGCCCGCCACGACGACATTGACCGAGTTGCGGCTGCGCAGGCACTCCTCGGTGGTCACCAGAAGTGTGTTCGCATCCGGCGGCAGATACACATGAATGATCTCGGCCTTCTTGTTCACCACATGATCGATGAAGCCTGGATCCTGATGGCTGAAGCCGTTGTGATCCTGGCGCCAGACATGCGAGCTGAGCAAATAGTTCAACGACGCGATGGGTCGGCGCCACGGGATCTCGTTGCATACCTTCAACCACTTTGCATGCTGATTGAACATCGAATCGACGATGTGAATGAATGCTTCGTAGCAGCTGAAAAAGCCGTGGCGGCCGGTGAGCAGATATCCCTCGAGCCAACCCTGACACTGGTGCTCCGAGAGCACCTCCATCACCCGTCCGTCGGGCGACAGATGGTCATCGTCCGGATGGATGTCCGCCACGAAGCAGCGATCGGTCACTTGCAGGATGTCCTGCCAACGGTTGGAATTGTTCTCATCCGGGCTGAATATACGGAAATTGCGCTGGTCGAGATTCAGTTTCATCACATCGCGTAGATAGCTGCCCTGTACACGCGTGGACTCGGCCGTTACCGCACCCGGGGACGGCACTTCAACCGCGTAGATGCGAAAATCAGGCAGCCGCAGGTCTCGCAACAGTAGACCGCCATTGGCGTGCGGATTAGCGCTCATGCGGCGCGTGCCCTTGGGCACGAGCGCCTTCAGTTCGGGCTTGAGCCGGCCCCGGGCGTCGAATAGTTCCTCCGGCTTGTAGCTGCGCATCCAGCGTTCGAGAATCTCGATGTGTTCGGGTCGATCCATATCGCCCATGGGCACCTGATGGCTGCGCCAATACCCCTCCGTGCGCTTGCCGTCGACTTCTTTCGGTCCGGTCCAGCCCTTGGGCGTGCGCAGCACGATCATCGGCCAGACGGGACGTCCGCTGAAACCGTTCGCGCGCGCATCGCGCCAGATCGCATGAACCTCGTTCACGACGGCGTCGACGGTCTCGGCCATCAGCCGATGCATGCGCAGCGGATCCTCACCTTCGACGAAATAGGGTTTGTAGCCGCACCCTTCGAGGTACTTGCGCAGCTCATCCTTGGGGATGCGGGCAAGGAAACAGGGGTTGGCGATCTTATAGCCGTTCAAGTGAAGTATCGGCAATACACAGCCGTCGCGGACCGGATTCAGGAATTTGTTGCCGTGCCAGCCGGCGGCCAGCGGTCCCGTTTCCGCTTCGCCATCGCCCACGATGCAGGCCACGATGAGATCGGGATTGTCGAACGCCGCGCCATGGGCGTGCGCTAACGAATAGCCCAGTTCGCCGCCTTCGTGGATGGAGCCCGGGGTCTCCGGGGCCACATGACTGGGGATGCCACCCGGAAAGCTGAACTGCTTGAACAGCCGCTGCATGCCTTCCTCGTCTTCGCTGACGGCGGTGTAGACCTCGCTGTAGGTGCCTTCGAGCCACGCCTGCGCCACCAGTGCCGGTCCGCCATGACCGGGACCGATGATGTAGATCATGTCTTGATCATGGATCCTGATTGCACGATTCAGATGCGTGTAGATGAAGTTCAGGCCAGGCGTGGTACCCCAGTGACCCAGCAGGCGCGGCTTGATGTGCTCGCGCCGGAGCGGTTCCTTGAGCAGCGGGTTGTCGAGCAGGTAGATCTGCCCCACGGAAAGATAGTTGCCGGCTCGCCAGTGCGCGTCAAGATCGCGTAGTTCATCGCTCGACAGCGCCGCTGTCGTGATGCTCACGCCTTCCACACGCTTGTTCATCCGCGATCCCGCCCCGCAGCCCAGCGTTCTGCACTATAAGCCAAGTCACGCTGCGCAGGCCAATAAGGCGCCTTGCGGTCGATGGGCGCCGGACCCGTCATCGGGAAGGCTGGTCGCAGGGCCGCAGTGTGCGGGGGTGCCTGAGCTGCCGGCCATTCAACAACCTTCGAATTTTGCCTACAATCGAACACCTTTCCCCCGAAGGATCCGGATTCGAGTGATATCTCGCCGTTTCATGCTGGCCGTCGTGCTGCTGCCGCTATACATGGCGCGCAGCATGCTGCCGCTCGGCTTGATGCTGTCCTTCGACGAGGGGGCTCCGCGGCTCGTCCTTTGCCCCGGAACGACTTTCGTTCCGAACGAGTCCGGGCATGAGCAGCATCGCCACGGCGAAGATCGACCCGGCGGCAGCACCGAGCATGACCAGCAGATCTGCCCGTTCGCATTCGCAGCCGCAGCGCCGCCTACGTTCGATCATGGCGTCGCCGTCGTGCCTTTTCTCTCCGCGGCGATCGCCGCTGCGCCTGCTGCGCCGATTCTTGTCGACGTTCCCCGCGCACATCCCATTCGCGGCCCGCCCGGACTCTCCTGAAGCAAGCTGATCGTGGATTGAATGTCGCACTCCGACCAGGAGTGCGCTCCTTGCTTTTGGATATTCAAAAATGATCAAACGACCTTTCGGGTCGGTGGCGATATGCATCGCCGCCGGCCTGGTGATCGATGCTGTGGCGATCGAGGCTGTATTCGCCCAGGAGGCGGCGCAGTCCGTGGACGCAGCCAGGCGAAATGTACTGGATACAGTGATCGTTTCAGCTTCTCGTGAACGGGAACTGCTGTCCGAAACGCCGGCGTCGATCGGTGTCATCGGCGAGGCCGCCGTACGCAGGGCGGGCGCGACGCATCCGCAACAGATTCTGAGCCAGGTGCCCGGCGTTGCGGTATCCGTTACAAACGGCGAAGGACATACGACCGCCATCCGCCAGCCATTCACGACCAGTCCGCTCTATTTGTTCCTGGAGGATGGTTTGCCGATTCGTGCGACCGGTTTTTTCAACCATAATGCCTTGTATGAGCTGGATCTGCCCATGGCCGGCGGCATCGAGGTCACGCGCGGACCGGGCAGCGCACTGTATGGATCCGACGCTGTCGGCGGCATCGTCAATATGCTGACGCGCGCCCCGGCGCCGATGGCTGGACTGGGTGGTTCTCTCGATGCCGGCAGCCATGGCTGGCGGCGCCTGATGCTGGAGGCGGATACCGGCGAGGGTGCATGGGGTAGTCTGCGCGGCGGAGCGAATTTGACGCGCTCCGACGGCTGGCGCCATTACACCGGTTACGAGCGGAAAAGCGTCGATCTGCGCTGGGATCTAACGACCCGATCCGGCGTGCACCTCAAGACGCTGCTTGCAGCGGGACATATCGATCAGGATACCGGCGCCAATTCGCCGCTGATCTACAATGATTACCGCAATGATCCGACCCGCAACAATTTTCCTATCGCCTATCGCAAGGTCGAAGCACTGCGCCTGTCCATGGCGATCGAGAAGGAACTCGGCAACGGATTGCTCTCCATCACGCCGTATGTGCGCGACAATCGCATGGAACTGCTGGCGTCCTTCTCCCTGAGCTACGATCCGACGCTCTATGAGACCGCCAACCGGTCCTATGGCGCCTTGTTCAAATGGCGGCAGGATTTTCCGGCGTTCATGCGTGCCCGTCTCATCGGCGGCCTTGATGTGGATATCAGCCCGGGCGAGCGCAAGGAAAATCGTCTGGATGTGATCGCTACCGGCAGCGGCGCCTCCCGTGTCTTCAGTGATTATCGAGTCGGCGCTCGCATCTACGATTACGATGTGACCTTCCGTGCATATTCGCCGTACCTGCAGGGCGAGATTTCACCGCTCGAGCGGCTGCGCGTGACGCTGGGCATTCGCTACGATGCACTGAGCTACGATCTCGACAACAAGCTGGCAGGAACATCTGTGCAGGGGGCGGCAACCTCGTTCTACGGCCAGACGCCGGATACGACGGTCGACTATGATCATGTCAGCCCGAAGATCGGTGCGACCTACGCGCTGAGCGATCGCATGAGCATTTATGCGTCCTACAACACGGGCTTTCGGGTGCCGTCCGAAAGTCAACTGTTTCGGCCATCGGTGGCCGCGAATGCCGCGGATGCCGCGGCCAGGGCATTGTTGGCGATGAACCTGAAACCGATCACGGCGACGCAATTCGAGATCGGCTGGCGTGGAAAATTCGATCGCTGGTCCCTGGATTTGACCGCGTTCGATCTGGTGAAGCGCGATGACCTCGTCAGCCAGCGCGATATCGCCACCAACCTCACCACGAACGTCAATGCCGGCAAGACCTCGCATCGCGGTCTGGAGGCCGGGATGGGTGTGGAGCTGTCGCCGAGCGTCCGGCTGGACTCGGCATTATCCTATGCGCGGCACGAGTACCGGAATTGGGTGACCGCGGCGGCGGACTTCAGCGGCAACGACATCGAAGCGGCACCGCGCGTTCTGGGCAACACGCGCCTTTCGTGGAATTCTGCGGCGGGTGTGGATATGCAGCTCGAATGGATTCATGTCGACGACTACTGGCTCGAGGCGTCGAATGCGAGCAGTTTTCCCAAGTATGGTGGCCATGACCTGTTCAACGTGCGCGCCCATTGGCAGGCGACGCCGTCCGTCGCCCTGTTCGGTCGTATCTACAATATAGCCGATACGCGGTATGCGGACAGCGCCCAGATTTCGTCCGGCACGCCGGTCTATTCACCGGGCCTGCCGCGCACCTACTTTGCCGGCGTGGATGTGCTCTGGTAGCGCGGGAGGCTGCATGCGACGAAGAACGGTTGTTGCCGCGCTGGGCGTTCTGTCTTGCTGGCCGTACGTGCGCGCATTGGCGCATGCCGGCGATACGCATCGGCATGCTCAAGCCGGCAGGCGTACGGGACTGGCGATGAGCTCTGCTTTCGCGCCGGACGGCAGCTTGTGGATGGTCGGATTGAACCAACGCCGGCAGCTGTTCGTGCAGCGCAGCAGCGACGGCGCGCACTGGAGTGCGCCGCGCGTCATCGATACCGGGCACGATACGATCGCCGCCGAAGGCGAATTGCGGCCGAAGCTTGCCTTCGGACCGGATCGGCGGGTGGTCATCTCCTACACGCAGCCGCTCTCGAAGCCGTATACCGGTGAGATTCGCATGCTGCGCTCGGTGGACGGAGGAGCGAGTTTCTCCTTGCCGTTCACCGTGCATCGCGATCGGCAGCTCATCACGCACCGCTTCGAATCGATCGCCTTCGACTCGAGCGGTGCGCTGCATACGCTGTGGATCGACAAGCGCGACCTGGAGGCGGCCAGGCTGAAGGACGATGGCGGGAGTTATGCGGGCGCGGCGATCTATCGCAATGTGTCGCTCGACGGCGGCCGCACATTCGGGCCCGATATCAAGCTGGCCGATCATTCGTGCGAATGCTGCCGCATCGCGCTTGCACCTGCCGCGGGCGGCGGCCTGGCGGCGATGTGGCGGCATGTGTTTGCCGGTAACGTGAGGGATCACGCCTTCTGCACGATCGCCGCAGGCGGCGGCTCCGCGAGCGAGATGCGGCGTGCAAGTTTCGACGAGTGGAAGATCGATGCTTGTCCGCATCATGGTCCGGGGCTGGCGAGCGGCACGGGCGGTGGTTACCACGCCGTATGGTTCGGCGTGCGCCACGATGTGCCGGCGATCAGGTACGCTCTTCTCGATGAGCAGGGCGCGCCGCGCGGCCCGGTTTTGGAGCTGCCCGATGCGGGCGCGGAACATGCCGACGTAGGCAGCGTCGGTACGAATGTCGCGATCGTATGGCGAAGCTTTGACGGCGCGTGCACGCGCTATTCGGCCTGGCTTTCGAACGATGACGGCAGGACCTTCGCTATGCGTGTCCTGGGGAGCACGGAAGATGAGAGCGATAATCCGTTCCTGGTGCGTCGCGATCGGCAGTTGTTCGCGATATGGCGCACGCGCCAGGAGGTGCGCGTTGAGCGGATGTTCGGATAGCGCCGTGCGCCGGACCGGAACGGTCGTGCGTGGAGTTGGAATGGCCATGCGTCGGGCTGGAACGGCGGGCGCCTTAGTCGCCGTTTGCGCTTTTGCCGCGGCCGCGGCGGCGCCATCGAGCGTGGAGCGATTCGATGCCGCCGCCTGGGAGGACTTGCAGCAGGAGCTGTCCCGGCCGTCCGCCGTGGTCTTCACGGCCACCTATTGCGCAAGCTGTCCCGCTGTGCTGGCGAAACTGTCGGGTGCGCTCAGGGAACGAGGCATCGAGGGCGATGTCGTCGCGGTCGTGATCGATGACGCCGAGGCGTCCGAGTTGTTGAAGAACCGGCATTACCGGCATGCATCGCGCCTGTTCCTGTTCGAAGGGAATGAGGCCTCACTGCGCTACCGGGTCGACTCGCGCTGGCGCGGCGTCACGCCCTATGTTGCATTGCTGACCGCCAATGGCGAGACGGTGTTCACGGCCGGCACGCCGAGCGATGCGCAGATCGCGGCGTGGATCGGGCAGTGAATACGGCTAATCCGTTCTCCGGGTGACGATCCATGTTCCGCACACCAGCGCGACCGCCGTGGGTGCGAAGCGCCAAGGCGCATCGAGGAACGCCAGTCCTACGATCGAACCGATTGCCAACGCGACAAGCGCGGCGGCCTTGCCACGACGGCTGATCGCCCGGCGCTCGCGCCAGGCGCGCATGGGTGGACCAAACTGCGGATTGTCCAGGAGGCGCCGTTCCCATTCGGGATTGCTTCTGGCGAAGCAGAAGGCGGCGGCCAGCATGAAGGGCACCGTCGGTAGAAGGGGCAGGAATATACCGACAATGCCGAACCCGACGGCGATGATGCCGGCGACGAGATAGATCAGCCTCATCGATTCTGATCAGCTGCGGCTCGACCGCGCCGCCTCGGCCTGGTCCTGCAATCGGTCCTTGTCCCGGTAGATGGCGGCGTGCATCAACATCATCGCGGTCACGGGAGAGCTCATGACCACGAACAGCGTGATCAGAAGCTCGTGAAACACGGGGCGCTGCGCCAGCGACGAGGCGACCAGCATCGAAGCAAAGAGCAGACAGCCGGTTCCCATGGTGGTCCCCATGGAGGGCCCGTGCATGCGCGCCTGGAAGTTCGGCAGCCGTAGCAGGCCGAGTGATCCGACGAAGGCGAACAGACCGCTGGCGATCAACAAAAGTGTCGCGGGCAGGGCGGCCCACAGGGGTACATCCTGAGTCGTCATGGCTCGATCACCTCGCCGCGTAGCAGAAACTTGGCCAGCGACATCGAGCCGATGAAACCGAACAAGGCAATCATCAGGGCGATATCGAAATAGGCCTGGCTGGTCGAACGAATACCGAGCGTCAGCAGTGTGAGCATGCCGTTGATATAGAAAGTGTCCAGCGCCAGGATGCGGTCCTGGGCGGCCGGGCCGCGCAGCAGGCGTATGACGGAGAACACCATGGCCATGGAAAAGCAGAAAAGCGCGAACCAGACGGCGTAGTGCAGCAACATATTCACTGGAAAATCCCGATCAATGGGCGTTCATACCGTTCCTTGATGGTGCGGATCCAGCCTGCCTCGTCCTTGAGATCGAGTACATGCAAGGTCAGGATTCTATTCTCCTCGTCATGAGCCGCCCAGATCGTGCCGGGCGTCGACGTCACGATCGTGGATAGTACGGCGAGTCCGTGCGGATCGGTCAGTTCCAGCGGAATGTCCAGGAATCCGGACCTCACCTGGTCCGGCGGAACCATACCCAGGATGATGCGCCCGACGCCGATGTTGGATCGAACGATGTCGATCAGCACGACGAAAAAAAGCCCGACCGCGAGATATAGGCGTCGTGGACGCGGCTGCAGCGGCCGCATGGTCATGCCGGCCAGCCCCAGCAGCAGGGCCAGTATCGCTCCCAGCACCAGGTGTCCGGGCGAGACCGAGTTGTTGAGCAACAGCCAGATCACGAACATGACCGCGATCAGCATCAGCGGCGGGCGGCGTTTCATGGCTGGCTCGCTTCAACCGGTGCGAGATGCGTGCGCGAGGACAGCACGACCCGGATGTAGGTTTCGGGATCGTGCAGCGACCGCGCGGCGGCGTCCAGGTAGATCATCACGGGGTTGGCGGCGACCGTCAGGCCCATGGTGAGCAGCAGCAGAAACGCCACCGGCGCCGCTTCGATGATGCGCAGCCGCGGAGTCGTGCGGGTGACGTTGGTCCAGAACAGACGCATGCCGACGCGTGTCAGAGCGATCAGTGCCGCAAAACCGGCGACGATGATCGCGGCCATGAACGACCACATCTGCGTGGGGGCGGATTCGAAGCCTGTATTGAAGATGGCGGACAGCAGCGCGAATTTTGCGATGAACCCCGATAAAGGCGGCAGCCCGGAGATGAGCAGCACGCAGCATACGAACGACAGGCCCAGGAAGGCCATGACGGCCGGAATCGCAATGCCGACTTCATCATCGAGCGAATGCGAATCGGGAGATTCGCGCACGCCGAAGGCTTCGTAGCTGATCGCCGGCAAAGGCGCCGCGGCCGCGTCGGCCATGGGAGGAAATTGTGTGCGGGTACGTTCAGTCATGCCGGTGAGTATGAAGAATGCGCTGGTCGCGAGCACCGAGGTCAGCAGATAGAACAGGGCCGGTGCCGTCAGTACTTCGCTGGAAAAGCCCACGGCGGCCAGCAAGGTTCCCGAGGAGACGATCACCGAAAAACCGACCAGGCGACCCAGATGTTGCGCGGCCAGCAGACCGATCGTGCCGACGACGAGCGTTGCCATGCCGGCATAGAACAGCGCCGTGCCGATGAAAGTCGCATCGGCGTCGCTCGCGCCGATCAGCGTGCCGATGCGGATCAGTGCATAGATGCCGACCTTGGTCATGAGCGAAAATGCCGCTGCCACCGGTGCCCCCGCGGCAGCGTAGGTACCTGGTAGCCAGAAGTTCAGCGGCCAGCTGCCGGCCTTCACCAGGAAGGCAACTGCCAGCACCGTGGCGCCGGCTTCGAACAAGGGCCGGTCCTGCGGCGTCAGCGCGGCGATGCGACCGGCCAGATCCGCCATGTTCAATGTACCGGTAACGCCGTAGATAAGTGCCACGCCGATAAGGAACAGCAGCGAGGAGGCCAGATTGACGACGATGTAATGCAAGCCGGCCTTGACACGCGCCTTGCCGGAGCCGTGCAGAACCAGGCCATAGGAGGAAGCCAGCAGTACCTCGAAGAATACGAACAGGTTGAACAGATCACCGGTCAGGAATGCACCGTTCAAACCCATCAGCAGGAACTGGAACAAGGAATGGTAGTGCGGGCCGAGCCGATCCCAGCGAGCCAGCGAATACACCAGGGACGCCAGGCCCACCGAGGCGCCGAGCGCCAGCATCAATGCCGTCAGCCGGTCCACCACCAGCACGATGCCGAAGGGCGCAGCCCAATCCCCGATCGTGTAGACACCCACACCTTCAGACCACAGGTGCGGGATGGAATCCGTGGTCAGATACAGCAAGGTGCAGGCCGCCACGAATTGCAGCAGCATCGCAGTCAGGGCGATGCTGACACGCACCACCCTGCGGGATTCCGCCAGCATGAGCATGAGCGCACCGGCCAGCAGCGGCACTACGATCGGCAGCACCGGCAGGTGCATCAGCAGCATGTTCATGTCTCCGGCTCCTGTCCGTCGACATGATCGGTACCGGTGAGGCCGCGCGAGGCCAGCAGGACCACCAGGAACAGGGCGGTCGTGGCGAAGCCGATGACGATGGCGGTGAGCACCAGGGCCTGGGGTACGGGGTCGGCGTAGGATGCCGGATCCATGACCTCGTCGCCGCGAATGATGGGAGGCGCGTTCAACGACAGCCGTCCCATGCCGAAAATAAACAGGTTGACGGCATAGGACAGCAGCGACAGGCCCATGATGACCTGGAAAGTGCGTGGCCGCAGCAGCAGCCACACGCCGGATCCCGTCAGTACGGCGATCGCCAGTGCATAGATGGATTCCATCAGGAGACGGCTCCCACCGGTTGCTGGGTCCGTACCTCGGCGGCCTCGACGCGCAGGCGCACCTTGCGTGTCGTGCGGAAGGATTGGTGGGCGAGCGCGATCAGGATCAAGGTCGTGCCGCCGACCACCAGCAGGTAGACGCCCAGGTCGAACAGCAGCACGGTGGACAGATGAAGATCCCCGACGAAGGGCAGATGCAAGTCTGACGTGAGCGCGGTCAAGAAAGGGCGCGTGGCCAGCCACGCGCCCAGCCCGGCACTCGTGGCCGCCAGCAATCCCAGCGTCAACCAGTAGCGCGGATGGATCTTCAGCCGCGATTCGACCCATATGGCGCCGCCCACGATGTACTGCATCAGGATGGCAGTGGCCATGACCAGTCCGCCGACGAAACCACCCCCCGGCGCATCATGACCGCGCAGCAGAAAGTACAACGAGACCATCACGGCCATGGGCAGCAGCAGCCGCAGGATCACCGCTGGTACTTTCATGTGGCCGGAAGGCAGCTCTGCATCCGGGTCGATCGTCATCTCGGACTGGTTGAGCTGGGCGTGCGGTACCGCGATACTCTCCGGGGCCGGACGGAAGCGGCGCAACAAGGCATAGACCGTGAGCGCCACGACGCCTACGACGGTGATCTCGCCCAGCGTATCGAAGCCGCGGAAGTCCACCAGAATCACATTGACGACGTTATGGCCGCCTCCCTGCGGCAGTGCATTTTCCAGGAAGAACGAGGACAGGCCGCCCACCGGGGGGCGGGTGAGCATCGCAAACGACACCAGGCCCAGGCCTGCCCCGGCGGCGACGGCGATCACAGCGTCGCGGCTGCGCCGCAGCTTGGCGCGCAGCGTATCGCGAGGTTCATCCAGCAGCAGCCGTCGCGGCAGCCAGCGCAGGCCCAGCAGGATCAGCACCAGCGTGACGACCTCGACGGCGATCTGCGTGAGCGCCAGATCCGGTGCGGAAAACCAGGCGAAAGTGAGGCAGGTGGCCAGCCCGGTCGCGCCGACCATGATGAGGGCGGCGAGCCGATGATACTTTGCCTGCAGTGCAGCGCCGATTGCACAGGCGCCGCCCGCCAGCCACAGCAGCGCAAATACGGGGTCCGCCGGCAGAAGTTGCAGGTCGTTTCGCAGCAGGATTTCCTTCGACAGGGGCACCGCGGCGACCGCGAAGGCGGCGCAGACCACCCAGGTGAGTTGTGTCTGCAGCCGGCGCGAGGTGATCAGGCGGGTCAGCCAGGCCGAGGCACGGATGATGCTGACGATGAAGACATCGAAGGCACGCCGGGCATCGACGTGCGAGATCACGGGCGCCGGCCCGGTCGCGCTGCGCCGCTTGGCCGGCAGCAGCAGATAGATGGTGAGTCCGCCGGTCATGGCGAGCACGCTCATCACCAGCGGCATGGTGAATCCATGCCATACGGCCAGGCTGTACTCGGGCAGGTTTGCGCCCAGGATCGAGTGCATCGAAGTTTCCAGGAAGGGCCCCACGGTGCTGGCCGGCAGTATGCCGACCAGCAGGCAGGCGATCACCAGCAGTGCGCTGGGCAGCAGCATCCCGCGTATCGGTTCGTGCGGAGTGCGCGGCAGATCCCGTGCCGGCGGCCCGAAGAAAACCTGGTCGATGAAGCGCAGCGAATAGGCAACGCTGAACATCCCGGCAATCGTGGCTGCGGCAGGTAGGCCGATGCGCAGCGCCGGCCCGTGGCCGGCGAACATGGTTTCCGCGAAAAACATTTCCTTCGACAAAAAACCGTTCAGCAGCGGCACACCCGCCATGGCGGCGGCGGCCACGGTCGCTACGATCGTGGTGATCGGCATGATGCGGGACAGCCCCCCCAGGCGCTGCAGGTCGCGGGTGCCGGTTTCGTGGTCGACGATTCCCGTCGCCATGAACAAGGAAGCCTTGAAGGTGGCATGGTTCACCATGTGGAACACGGCGGCCACCAGCGCCATGCGGCTGTTCATGCCGAGCAACAGGGTGATGAGTCCCAAATGACTGATCGTGGAATACGCCAGCACGCCTTTCATGTCGCGCTGGAAAATCGCGGCGAATCCTCCCAGCAACAAGGTACACAGGCCGGCGCCTCCGACCGTCCAGAACCACAGGTCGGTGCCGCTGAGCACGGGCCACAGGCGTGCCATCAGGAATACACCGGCTTTCACCATGGTGGCCGAATGCAGGTAGGCCGAGACCGGCGTGGGCGCCGCCATGGCATGCGGCAGCCAGAAGTGAAACGGGAATTGCGCGCTCTTGGTCAGAGTACCCAGCACGATCAGCAGCATCATGGCGGAATACCAGGGATGCGTGCGAATGGCGTCGGCGGCGGCCAGCACCTGGTCGAGATCGTAGCTGCCGGCGATATGGCCCAGGATGAGAACGCCGATCAGCAGGCAAAAACCGCCGCCGACCGTGACCGTGAGGGCCATGCGGGCGCCGTGGCGAGCATCGCTGCGGTGATACCAGTAGCCGATCAGCATGAATGAAGTCAGGCTGGTCAATTCCCAGAACATGACCAACTGAATCAGGTTGCCCGACAGTACTACGCCGAGCATCGCCCCCATGAAAGCCATCAGAAACGAGAAAAAACGCGGCACGGGGTCGGCGGGCGACATGTAGTAGCGGGCATACAGCACGACCAGCGTGCCCATGAACGAGACCAGCAGCGCGAACAGCCAGGCGTATCCGTCCATGCGCAAGTTCAGTTCCAACCCGATCTGCGGCATCCAGGGCAGGGCCGCGCGCACGACCTCTCCCTCGACGATCAGTGGATACTGGATGGCGATGAGCACGACGCAGGCCAATGCAACGGCACCGGAGAGCCAGGCTTCGGCATTGCGCGCATTGGAGGGCAGGAATGCGGCGCAAGCGCTGCCCAGGAAGGGCAGCAGCACGATCAGGGTGAGCAGCACCGGTCAGCTGCTCCGTCCGCGAATGAATTCAGTTCCGTTCATCATTATATGTCGTTCAATGGGGGCCGCCGCGGTGCGCGGGTCGATGCCGCACGGATCGTACCGATCCAGCCGGTCTGGTCAGTCTTACGCTGCCGCACGACCGTGACGGATTCTTTCATGGCGGTGGATGCCGGACAATGCCGGCGCCATAGATCGAAGCGGTACCCAGAGCGGGACGCCTCTCGTATAGTATCAGGATGCAATTGATATCCGGATGCGCCGCAGCCTCTGCTGCAGACGATCTGCAGGAGAGAAATCCTTGAGCGAGAGCCACATCAGCGCCGCCGTGGACGGCGCCATTCAGGCCGATGTCGTCATCGTCGGCGCAGGACCTAGCGGGCTGTTCCAGATTTTCGAGTTGGGACTGCTCGGAATCCGCGCGCATATCGTCGATTCGCTCCCGCATCCGGGAGGTCAGTGCAGCGAGTTGTACCCGGAAAAGCCGATCTATGATATCCCGGCCGTACCGGTCTGCACGGCACAGGAACTGGTCGACCGGCTGTTGCAGCAGGCCAAGCCCTTCAATGCGCAATTCCACATGGGCGAGGAAGTGATCGATTTGCAAGTGCTGGAGGATCAGTCCTTCCTGCTGCGCACCTCGCGCGATACACGCTTCCATGCCCGCAGTGTCATCATCGCCGGCGGCCTGGGCTCCTTCCAGCCGCGCCGGCTGGGGCTGGCCGGTGCCGAGACGTTCGAAGGCACAAATATTCACTACAAGGTCAAGAATGCGGCCGAATTCACTCATAAGAATCTGATCATTTTCGGCGGCGGGGACTCTGCGCTGGATTGGACCTTGGAGTTGGCAGGCAAGGCGCACAGCCTGACCCTGGTGCATCGGCGCGCGGAGTTTCGCGCCGCGCCGGCCTCGGTGGCCAAGATGCGCGAACTGGTCAGCCACGGCAGCATGCGCTATGTAGAAGCCATCTCCCAGTCATTGATCATTACCGAGGACGTGCTGCAGGGTGTGCGGGTGAAGACCCCGCAGGGCCGGATCGAGGAACTATTCGCCGATCATTTACTGGTGTTCTATGGTCTGCATCCCAAGCTGGGGCCGATCGCAGATTGGGGCCTGGACATCGACAAGCGCGCGATCAAGGTCGACACGGAGAAATTCCAGACCAATATTCCCGGTGTGTTTGCGGTCGGCGACATCAACACCTATCCCGGCAAAAAGAAGCTGATCCTGTCGGGATTCCACGAGGCGGCGCTGGCAGCTTTTGCCGTGGCGGCGCGGCTCAATCCATCCAAGAAGATTCCGCTGCAATACACGACGACCAGCCCTATCATGCAGAAGCGCCTGGGTGTGGCCGCCGACGGTGCGGCGAGCTGAGGCACCCGAATGGATGCGCCGCTCGATCCGCTGCTCGTCGATGTATTACAGGTGCTGCGGCTGGAGCGGCTGGAGCCCGATCTGTTTCGAGGCGAAAGCCGCGATCCGGGACATCATCGTGTTTTTGGCGGCCAGGTACTCGGGCAGGCGCTGGTTGCAGCCTATGCGACGCTCGAGGGCCGCCCGGTACATTCCCTGCATGCCTATTTTTTGCGGGCGGGCGATCCCGATCATCCCATCATCTACCAGGTCGATCGCAGCCGGGATGGCGGCAGTTTTTCCTCTCGGCGGGTGGTGGCTCTGCAGCACGGCAAGCAGATATTCCACATGTCGGCCTCTTTTCAGCTCAAGGAGCAGGGCACCGATTCCCATGCGCCGATGCCTCTTGTGGCTGCTCCGGAAGCGCTGGGGGACACGAACGAGGCGATCGAGCAGTTTGAACGTCGTAATCCAAGCCGTACCATTCCATGGTCACGGTTGCGGCGAGCCTTCGAATTCCGTCCGACGATACCGCTGGATTCCCTTGCCGGGAATGAAGAGCCGTGCCTGATGATCTGGTTTCGCGCAGTGGATCGGCTGCCGCCCGACCCGGTGCTGCAGCACTGCTTGTTGGCGTATGTTTCAGACTATTATCTGCTGAGCGTGGCGACCCTGCGACTGCCGCCGGGCACAAACCGCGATCACCTGCAGATAGCAAGCGTCGATCATGCCATGTGGTTTCATCGTCCGGCGGCGTTGGATGACTGGCTGCTGTATGTGCTGCACAGTCCGAACGCTTCGGGTTCGCGAGGACTGTCCCAGGGCGGAATCTACAGCCGGGATGGCCATCTGGTCGCCTCCACGGCGCAGGAGGGCCTGATGCGCCACCGGCCGGAGGGTGCCGGCTGAATCCGGCCGGCCTGCCGGCGTTCGCAGGGTGTCATTCAGGCATCAGTACATATCCAAACCATATTTCATGGTCGCGCCGCAGCCGGCTAAAGTCCGGCCATGGTTCAGTGTGATCGAATCGACCCATGGAGCGTGGACCAGCAGGCAGTGCAGTCTAGCGGCCGGTTCCGCCGCGTTTTCTCCGGCCGCAACGGTCTTTTTCCTTTCGAGGCTCGTGTCTATGCGCCGTATCATCAAGCAGCGTGATATCGTCATCGACGAGTGGCGCTACGCCGAGGAGGATCCTCTCGGCCGGAAACGGGCCTTGATCCTGCCGTTCGATCGCTGGATTCAGGAGCGCAAGCGCTTGTGGCTGTGGGATGGCCGTCTGGGAGTGCGCATCGCACCGACCGATCCGGTGGCCGCGTTGGCGCAGGATTTTCTACGCGTTTCGCTGATCGCCATCGAGTTCGACGGCGGGGACGAGGATCAGGGCTACAGCCAGGCGCAGTTGCTGCGCAATCACTACGGATTCACCGGCGAACTGCGTGCCATAGGCCGTCTCCAGCGTGACCGGCTATCTTATATGGCACGCTGCGGCTTCGACAGTTTCGAGTTGCCGCCGGGCGCAGACCTCGATGCGGCTCTGCATGCGCTCAATGATTTCATTGTGGCCTGCCGGGGCGCAGCCGATGCCGATGCGGTGCCGCTGCGCCGCACCGGCTGATTTGCCCGCCTGCCCACCCGTTATGCCATGGCGCCGCAGTTGCTGCGGCCGCCTGATTTCTCGCAACGTCGACCCAAGCCCGAACGTTGTCTAGACTTCACCCGGATGTTCGGCCATGACTCCAGCCTTCAGCCAGCCGCCAAGTCGGCGAATTGCAGGGCGGCGAGCCGGGCATAGAGTTCGTTGTTAGCCAGCAGTTCGGCATGCGTGCCGATGGCGGCGATGCGGCCATGATCCACGACGACGATACGATCCGCCTTCAGGATCGTGGCCAGGCGATGGGCAATGATGATGGTCGTACGTCCCTGCATCAGCCGCTCCAGGGCCTGCTGCACATAGCGCTCGCTCTCGGCATCCAGTGAACTGGTCGCCTCGTCCAGCAGCAGTATGGGCGGATCCTTCAGCAAGGCCCGTGCGATCGCGATGCGCTGGCGCTGTCCGCCGGAGAGACGTGCGCCGCGCTCGCCTAGAAAAGTGTCATACCCCTGCGGCAACTCCTGAATGAACGCATCCGCACCTGCCGCTTGAGCGGCCGTCTCGATTTGAGCATCGCTTGCTCCGGGCCGCCCATAGCGGATGTTTTCACGAGCACTGGCGCCGAACAGCACCGTTTCCTGGGGTACCAGGCCGACACGGCGGCGCACCTCGCCGGGATCGGCCAGGGAAATATCGATGCCATCGATGACAATACGCCCGCTGGCGGGATCGTAGAATCTCAGCAGCAATTGGAAGGTCGTGCTCTTGCCGGCACCGGACGGGCCGACGAAGGCAACCGTCTCGCCGGATTCGATCTCGAGCGAGAAACCATCGAGCGCCAGGCTGTCCGGACGGGAGGGATAGCGAAACGACACGTCCTCGAAGCGAATGCAACCGCGCGCCGGGCTGGCGAAGCTCCGCGGGTTCGCCGGCGCCACGATCCGGGGCGTGGCTTCGAGCAGTTCGGCCAAGCGTTCCATGGCACCGGCGGCGCGCTGGACCTCGCCCCACATTTCGCTGAGCGAGGCAGCGGAGATCGCCACGTAGACGGCATAGATGAGGAATTGGCTGAGCTCGCCGCCGCTCATTTCACCAGCCAGGACGCGGTGAGCGCCTTGCCATAACACCAGAGTGACTGCCGCGAAGATAAGCATGGTACCGGCGGCGGTCAGCAGGGCGCGTACGCGGGTGCGCTGCACGGCGATCGTGAAGGAGTCCTCTACCGCCCGGCCATAGCGCTCGCTGTGCAAATCCTCGAGAGTAAACGCCTGTACGGTCTGCATGGCATTGAGGGTTTCACCAGCCAGGCCGCTGGTGTCCGCGATCCGATCCTGGGATTGGCGCGAAAGTGTCCGCAGCCGTCGTGCGATCGCGATCAGGGGCGCGATCACCAGGGGCAGCAGCAGCAGGATCATGCCGGCCAGCGCCGGGCTGGTCACGATGAGCAGCGCCAGCGCACCGATGAGCTGGATGCTGGAGCGCAGTGTGATCGACAGGTTCACGCCGGCAATCGACTGGATCAAGGTGGTGTCGGTCGTCAATCGCGACAGGACTTCGCCGGTACGCGTGGTTTCGAAAAAGGTCGGATCCATGCGAATGATGCGGCGATAGACATCGCCGCGTAGATCCGCGATCACACGCTCCCCCAGCCAGGTGACCAGATAGAATCGTAGCGCCGCGAACACGCCGAATATTCCCGCGGCGACCAGGAACGCCACGAAATAGGTGTCTATGGTGCCGCGATCCTGGACGGCCATGCCTTTATCGATGACGTCCTTGAAGGCGATCGGCAATACCAGCATGGCTGCCGAGGCGATCAACAGGGCGATCAGCGCCAGGGCCAGAGTCGAGCGATATTTGCGCAGATAAGGCCATAACGCGCGCAGCGGCGTGAGCGAACGGGACTTGGGGCGCTCGGGCGGTGTGGAGGACATGGATGTCGTTAGGATCCGGCTGGCGGTCTGGTGAAGAACCTGGGTGAGATTACCGGAATATCGGCAGGTCTACGTCCGCGAACAGTGCGTCGACCTCCTCGACGGTGGAGGCGTTGCCCGCCCGGTCGACCAGGCGACGTGTCAAATGCGGCCCGATCGCCTGCAGAAATTCGTACATGTAGCTGCGCAGCAGCGCTCCCTGATGAAAGCCGATCCAGGTCAGATGGGCCGGGAACAGGTGCGAAGCGTCGATGGACACCAGATCGGCATCCTCGCGCGGATCAATCGCCATGCTGGCGATCACACCCACCCCCAGTCCCAGGCGCACATAGGTCTTGATGACGTCGGCATCGCGGGCTGTCAGGGCGACGTTCGGCGTTTTACCGGCACGCGCGAAAATCTGCTGCAGCGATGAGGGCCCGGAGTAGCTGAACACGTAGGTGACGATCGGGTATTTGGCCAGGGTCTCGATCGTGACTTTCGCCTCATTTTCCAGCGGATGGCCATGAGGCACGACCAGGCGCCGGTGCCAGCGGTAGCAGGGCAGCAGCACCAGGTTGGTGAACATCTCCTGCGAACCGGTGTTGATGGCGAAATCGATCCGATCGAGCGAGGCCATCTCGGCGATCTGTTCGGACGTTCCCTGGTGCAGATGCAATTCCACCTGAGGGTAGCGTTGGCGAAACGTGCGAATGACCGAGGGAAGGACGTAGCGTGCCTGGGTATGGGTCGTGCCGATGGACAGGGTGCCGCGTCCATCGTCCTTCTGCTCGTCGGCCAGGCGCTTGATGTTCTGAACTTCCTTGAGGATTTTCTGAGCCCGCTCGATCACACGCTTACCGGACGGGGTGATGCGCGTGAGCGTGCGTCCCTGGCGCAGGAAGATCGGAAATCCCAGTTCGTCCTCGAGTTGCTTGAGCTGTTTGCTGACGCCGGGTTGGGAGGTATGCATCCGTTCCGCGGCAGCAGTGATATTGAGATCGTTTTCGACGATCGCAGCCAGATAGCGCAATTGCTGTAGTTTCATGCGCTTGACTTTAATTGAACGCGGCACAGAAGTCATAACGGCGCCGCATCATGACAGAACGAACCGGTCTTTCCCTGGTGGCAACCGAGTTGGTTAAAGTGTCTTTCATGCGATGGGTCGGGGCATCCCGGCGATTCCGAGTCGGAGAGGCCGGATTCGGTTGGAACCAAGATCCGGTCTGTACGCCCGGACGAGACGGTCGGCAGCCGGTACCTGCCGGCACCGTCCGCAATTGGGGCCGATGGCCGAAGCCGATGGCCGAAGCCGAGCGGAATCGATGAATACCAAGCCTGACCTGCAGCCTGCAACAGTCCTGAAGAAGCACTCAATGAGCATCGAGACCAGCATCGAGCAGTTGTCCTCCCGTCTGCAAGCCTTGGTTCAGGACACGCGCGTCGTGCTCGAGCGTGCTGTCCACGATTACCAGGACGTGGTCTATTCCAACAGCCTGGGTGCGGAAGCCATGGTGCTGACCGACATCATCTGCACATATGTGCCGGACATCGACATGTTTACGCTCGATACCGGCCGTCTGCATGATGAGACCCTGGCGCTGCTGGATCGTGTCGAGCGTCGTTATCAGAGGCGCATACAGGTGCTCTATCCGCAGGCCGAGGCTGTCGAGCAGTATGTGCGCGACCATGGTATCAACGGCTTCTACCAAGGATTCAATGAGCGTCAATCCTGCTGCAACATCCGCAAGATAGAGCCCTTCAAGCGCGGCATTGCGGGCCGCAAGGCCTGGGTGACAGGCGTACGCCGCGGACAGTCCGCCGAACGCGCGCAGGGCGAGGCCATTTCCTGGGACCAGCGCTACGACTTGTGGAAAGTAAGTCCGATGCTGGAGTGGACCGAGGAGGATGTGTGGGCTTATATCCGGGCGCGCAACCTGCCGTACAACGCCTTGCACGACAAGGGCTTTCCGAGTATCGGCTGCGCGCCATGCACACGGGCGGTGGAACCAGGCGCGGATCCGCGTTCGGGTCGCTGGTGGTGGGAGAATCCGGAGACACGTGAATGCGGTCTGCAGCCGCGGCGTGTCATTCCGCTGAAGGTCGAGCCGCGCCGCGCGGCAGCCAGCAGCGCCTGAGGCCGGCCTTCGGCTAATGCCTGGGTCGCCCGCCAGGCCCGCCTGCGCAATATACCGGTCAATGTCGTGGATGATCGTGAACTGGTGAACGACGTGTTCGCCGCGGTGGACATCACCGAAGGGAGACTCATCGTATGAGCATCCGCAGCATCGATGCCCCAGGTTGTCGCCATGGTGGGGAAAGACGTATCGAGCAGGGTTTCGCGGGCGCGATCGGCAACACGCCGCTGATTCGTCTGCGCCGTTTCAGCGCCGATACCGGCTGCGAGATTCTCGGCAAGGCGGAATTCATGAACCCGGGCGGTTCGGTCAAGGATCGGGCTGCGCTGGCCATCATTGAGGATGCCGAACGCAACGGACACCTGCTGCCCGGTGGTGCGGTCGTCGAGGGCACGGCAGGCAATACCGGTATCGGGCTGGCGCATGTCTGTAATGCGCGCGGCTATCGCTGCGTGATCGTGATGCCCGATAACCAGTCGAACGAAAAATACCAGACGATCGAAACACTGGGCGCCGAGGTACTGCGCGTCAAGGCCGTGCCATACAGCGATCCGAACCATTATCAAAAGATCGCCGGCCGGCTGGCCCTGGAAATCCCGGGCGCGGTGTGGGCGAATCAATTCGACAATATCGCCAATCGCAACGTGCACGAGCGCGTGACCGGCCCCGAGATCTGGCAGCAGACCCACGGCAGAATCGACGCGTTCGTTGCCGCAACCGGGACCGGTGGCACGCTCGGCGGTATTTCGCGCGCACTGAAGAAGTATCGCAATGACCGCGATGCCGACGTGCGGGTCTACCTGGCGGACCCCCAGGGCAGTTCGCTGTATCACTGGCGGCGATATGGTGAACTTAAACCGACCGGCTGTGGTTCCATCACCGAAGGCATCGGCATCGGACGCGTCACCGCGAACCTGGAAGGCTCACCGCTCGACGATGCCGTGCATGTGACCGATATCGAATGCGTACGTACGGTGTATCAATTGCTGCGTGACGAAGGCCTGTTCCTCGGCAGCACCAGCGGCGTCAACGTCGCCGCTGCCGTACAAATCGCCCGGCAGCTCGGGCCGGGACATACGATCGTCACGATTCTGTGCGACGGCGGCGCGAAATATCAGTCACGCTTGTTCAATCGCAAGTGGCTGTCCGGCAAGGGCCTGCTCGATGCGGCTGGACTCGGGGAACCGCTATCGCCGATCATTCAACCTTCCCTTGCGGAACAACCTCGTGCCGCTCACCCGACAAGACTCAGTGCTTGAGTTGGAGCGGCATCCGTTGTGGACCGGCGTGATCATCGCCGGCAATTGCAGGTGCGGCACGGAGGAGCGGTGTCGTGAATATGTATCGACCCGAGTTCGCCGTTCTGGGTGCCGGTGCGATCGGCTCCATCCTGGGAGCGCACTTGGCGCGTGCGGGACATTCCGTGGTGATGCTGGCGCGCGGCCGGCGGGCGGCACAGGTGCGCAACGCAGGCTTGTGCCTCAAGGGATTATCCGACTTTCGCATCCAGGTACCGGTGCTGGAGGATGCCTCGCGGCTGGCGGGTGCGCAGGTCTTGATCGTGGCGATGAAGACCATGGGGACGCGGGAGGCGCTCGAGCCTTTGCGCGGCGCGCAGGTGGATGCAGCGTTCTCGATTCAGAACGGGCTGTGGAAGAACGATCAGCTGGTGCAGGTTTTCGGCGCAGACAAAGTGCTGGGATCCTTGGCGAACACCAGTGGAGAGTTGTTGCCGTCGGGTGAGGTGCTGTTCACTCGCAATGTAAACGTGCTGGTGGGGGAGCCGGCCGGCGGCGACAGCGCGCGTGCCCAACATATCGCCGCGACGATCGACGCGGCGGGTGTGCGCGCGGCCGCGGTGCCGGACATCCTGGCGCGGGAATGGACCAAGTTCGTGGGCTGGGTCGGTCTGATGTCGATGGCGGTCACGACCCGTTGTGTGACCTGGCGGTATTTGAGCGATCCGGATTGCGCCATTGTGCTGGTGAGGCTGGTACGCGAGATGCTGCAACTGGCTCGTGCATCGGGGATTCGGCCGGGCGACGAGAAATCACTGCTGCCGCTGCGCATGATCGTGGAGGGCACGGAGCAGCAGGCCATTGCCGCCGTGATCGAGGCCGGCAGGCATTTCAAGCAGGATGCACCCGAACATCGCATGTCGGCATTGCAGGATCTACAGGCTGGACGGGCGCTGGAGATCGACGAGACCTTGGGCGATGCGGTGCGCAGGGCGCAGGACTTGAATCTGTCCTTGCCGCTGCTGGAGGCCATTTATCATCTGGTTGCGGCATTGGATCGCACCGCCCGAGCACATGCAGCGGCGAAACCGGCGGTGACTCTGGCCTGATCCGGATACGCCTTTGCGTTAGCTTCTCAACAGTCTTGGAGGATCTTGCCCGGATTCATGATCCTTCCGGGATCGAGTGTCCGCTTGAGACTGCGCATGAGTTCCACGGCCACGGGATTCTTGTAGCGCAGCAACTCATCACGCTTGAGCTGGCCGATGCCATGCTCGGCACTGAAACTGCCGGCGTAGGCGGCGATCAGATCGTGCACGCTGCGCTGGATGTCGGCGGCATGCCGCAGGAGATCATCGTCGGCATTGCCGCCGGGACCGGATACGTTGAAATGCAGGTTGCCGTCGCCGAGATGGCCATAAGCCACGATGCGGCCCTCGGGGGCGATCCGCGTGATCCGCTCCGAGGCCTCGGTGATGAAGCGCGGCAATTCGCTCGTGGGCACGGAAATATCGTGCTTGATGCTCACGCCTTCGCGACGCTGGGCTGCCGGTATGGATTCGCGGATGCGCCAGAATATCTCGCGCTGGGTTTCGTTGGCCGCGACGACGGTATCCAGTGGCGCGGCTGCGTCCAGGACAGCGAGCAGTTCGGTATCGATGGCCGCGCGCACCTCCGGATCACGCCAGTGGATGCCGATCTCCAGCAGCACATACCAGGGATAAGCCTGGGCGAAGGGGTCGGTGAGAGGAGGGATGTGCCGGCAGACCAGTTCCAGGGCGATGCGCGGCATCAATTCGAATGTCGATACCGCATCGCCGCTGGTGCTGCGAAGTTTCGACAGAAGCTCCACCGCGGCTTGCGGATCCGCCACCGCGACCAGCGCGGTGAAGTGGCCGGCGGGACGTGCATACAATTTGCATGTGGCAGCCGTGATGACGCCCAAGGTGCCTTCCGCACCGATGAACAGGTCGCGCAGGTCGTAGCCGGTATTGTTCTTGCGCAGCGGCGCAAGCTCCTCGAGCAGACGGCCGTCGGGCAGCACCACTTCCAGGCCCAGCACCAAGTCACGCATCATCCCATAGCGCAGCACCGCGGTGCCGCCGGCATTCGTGGACAGGTTGCCGCCGAGTTGGCAGGAGCCTTCCGAACCCAGACTCAGTGGAAACAGACGATCGACGGAGGCTGCCGCCGCCTGCACATCAGCCAGCACACAACCCGCCTCGGCAATGAGGATGCCGTTCTGTGGATCCAGGGAGCGTATGCGCCGCATCCGGGACATCGACAGCACGATCTGGGAGCCGTCGGCGGAGGGCGTCGCGGCGCCGCAGTAACCGGTATTGCCGCCCACCGGCACGACGCCGATACCATGCTCATTGCATAGCCGCATGATCGCGCGGACCTGGGCGGTGTCATCGGGGCGCAGTACCAGGGGTGTCGCACCACGGTAGAGCCCGCGATGATCGATCAGGAAAGGCTCCAGATCCTCCTGCCGGTCGTAATAGCCGTGCGCGCCCACGATCTCGCGGAGCCGATCGAGCATGGCGCAGTTCACGCGCATTGCATCATTGTGCTCGCAGTGCCGCGATGCGTTCCTCCAGCGGCGGATGGGTCATGAACAACCGCTTCAGCCCATGGCCCAGCGAGCCGCTGATACCGAATGCAGCCATCTGTTCGGGCAATGGGCCAGGATGCTTCTGACGCAGACGCTCCAGTGCGCCGATCATTGCCTCACGGCCGGCCAGATGCGCTCCGCCGGCATCCGCGCGGAATTCGCGATGCCGCGAAAACCACATGACGATCATGCTGGCGAGAATGCCCAGCACCAGTTGCGCGATGATGACGGTGATCAGGAAAGCCGGGCCATGGCCACGCTCGGTCTTGAAGACCATGCGGTCGATGGTATGGCCGATGACGCGCGACAAAAAAATCACGAAGGTATTTACGACACCCTGGATCAAGGTCAGGGTCACCATGTCGCCATTGGCAACGTGGCTGATCTCATGGCCCAGCACGGCCTCGGCTTCGTGCCGGGTCATGCCGTTGAGCAGGCCGCTGCTGACGGCGACCAGGGCGTTATTGCGGCGGGCACCGGTGGCAAAGGCATTCATTTCCGGCGTATCGAAGATACCGACCTCCGGCATGTCGATACCGGCCGCCTGCGCCTGGCGGCGCACGGTCTCCATCAACCAATTTTCCGTGGCGTTGCGCGGCTGGTCGATGAGACGCACGCCCATGGTGCGCTTGGCCATGAATTTGGAGAGTGCCAGGGAGATCAGCGAGCCGCCGAAGCCCAGTACGGCCGAGAACACCAGCAAGGAGTTCATGTCCAGGCCGACACCCTGGGTGTCCAGGATGCTGTCGATCCCCAGCAGGCGCAGTGTCACGCTGAGCACCAGCAGGATTGCCACGTTCGTGGCAAGGAATAGAAAAATGCGTTTCATCAGGACTCCGGCCGCAGATGACGGCGAATCTGTCCGCTGCATTCTATCGAAAACGAAATTTTCAATACCCCGGCGCTCCCGGGCCGGGAGACAGGTGAAACAGGGCGAAGTGAATGCAGGGGGCGCCGGGGAAGCCGCAGGCGCCCGGCACCGATGCGGCTCAGCGGCGCCGATCCGGAAGGCTGCCGGCGGCGTTTGGTGAACAGGAGCTTTCAGGTATCGTTGTTATCGTCGTAATCGTCATCCTCGTCGTCGAGGTCGTCATCCTCGTCGTCGTCCCAGTCGTCCTCATCGTCTTCTTCGTCCTCGTCCCAATCGTCGTCATCCTGATCATCCTCGTCATCGCTGGCCCAGCCCTCCGGCTCGTCGGCATGTTCGAGGTCGAGTTCGTGCCAGGTATCGAGATCGATGGCCTCGATATCACCGTTCTCGTATTGGATCTCGACAATTTCCTCGTCCGGATCGACGGACAGCACCTTGAAGATCTCATTCTCCTCGAGATCCTCATACCACTGCCCCTTCACCGGATCGTAGTCTCTAGCCACGCAAGCACCTCAGACGACAAGGGAACCGGCACAGGGCCGGAACGAATTCGGAAAGAATATTAGGGACATTCTTGGTGACTGCCAAGCGCCCGCGTTACGCTTGCGCCCCCTTACTTCATTTTCGGATCATGACAACGACGGAGTCCACCCGTTACGCCGCTCCCTTGCTGGGTGCGCAGCGCATCATCGTCAAGGTCGGTTCGGCGCTGCTGGTGTGCAGTGACACGGGTTCCCTGAACGAACCCTGGCTGCGCAGCTTGGCCGCCGACATCGCCGCACTGCGCCTGCGGGGGCAGGAGGTTCTGCTGGTGTCCTCCGGCGCAGTTGCCCTGGGACGTCAACCCCTGGGCCTGCCGGCCGGCAAGCTGAAACTGCAGGAGAAGCAGGCGGCTGCATCCGTGGGACAGATCCGGCTTGCCCACGCCTGGAAGGAGGCCCTGGAGAGGCATCCCTTGAAAGTGGCCCAGATCCTGCTGACCTTGGGCGATACGGAGGAGCGGCGCCGCTATCTGAATGCCCGCAGTACGCTGGAAACCCTGCTGCGCCTGGGCGCCATACCCGTCATCAACGAGAACGATACCGTTGCCACCGCGGAAATCCGCTACGGCGATAATGATCGTCTGGCTGCGCGGGTGGCGCAAATGGTCAGCGCCGACTGCCTGGTCCTATTGTCCGATGTCGACGGGTTGTACACGGCGGATCCTGCGCGTGTTGCCGATGCCCGCTTCATTCCGGAAATTCATGCCATTACGCCTGAAATCGAGCGAATGGCGGGCGGCTCGAATTCAGCAACGGGGACCGGCGGCATGGCAACCAAGATCGCGGCGGCCAAGATCGCCGTGGCAGCCGGGTGCCATATGGCGGTGGCGCTGGGCCGCGAGATGCATCCCTTGCAGCGGCTCGAAGCAGGGGCGCGCTGCAGTTGGTTCTATCCTTCCGCCACGCCGGCGACGGTACGCAAGCAATGGATCGCAGGTTCCCTGCAGCCGGCCGGGGAGCTGTGCGTGGATCCGGGAGCCGTCGTGGCGCTCAGGCATGGCAAAAGCCTGCTGCCGGCCGGCGTCTTGCAGGTCAGCGGAGATTTTCAGCGCGGCGATGCCTTGATCGTGCGCGATACGCAGGGCAAGGAGATCGCCCGCGGCCTGTCGGCTTATTCCAGCGCCGATGCCATACGCCTGCGGGGGCGCCGCTCCCAGGAGATCGAGGCGCTGCTGGGATTTCAGGGCCGCGATGAAATCATTCACCGCGACGATCTGGTGCTGACGGCGAGGGGCTGACGGCGTTTTGAGGCGGGGCCTGGCGTTCAGCGGCGGTTGGCGGGAATATCAACGTAGCGCGAGGCCGGTGGATCACTGGCCGGATAGGTGCCCTTGAGCGAATCATCGATCGCCCGTTCCCGTATGGCCTGCGGGTATTTCACTCGCCGGCGCCGGACGATGCCGCACCAGGCCGGCGCGGCGAGCAGGGCGAACGCGCCGACCAGAGCCAGATCCCACAGTAGGCTTCGGCCCCGATCGCAAGCGGCGTTCCGATGACGATTTTTCTTTGCGTACGCCGACCCGTACATCGATATTTCTCCTGCAATCAAGTTGATTCCAGCGGGTGCCCGGCGTCCAGGTCCGCCGCCGATCAGACGGCGTGGGTTTTGGCGGGCTGCACGAGACAGACGCACCCGGCCCGCATCCGGTTCCCCTTGCGAAGCATTGTGGCATGTCTGTCGCCAATGCACAGCTCACCGGCTCGGGTCCGGGCGAGTCGCGCTAGAATGTTTTCGTGGACACTCTTTCTTCGAGTCCGAATATGATTTCTTCTTCAGATGGGGTAGCCGGCGCAGAGCTGGCCGGACAGATGGACGCCTTGGGCCGGGCCGCCGTACAAGCGGCCCGTCTGCTGGCGCGGGCAAGCTCGGCCAGCAAGGATGCGGCGCTTCTGGGCGCAGCCGCGGCTGTTCGGGCGCAGCGCGACGATATCCTGGCAGCGAATGCACTGGATCTGCGCCAGGCCGGCGAACGCGGCTTGTCCGCGGCCCTGCTCGACCGTCTCGCCCTGGACGATAAGCGGGTGGAAGCGATGGCTCGCGGCATCGAGGAGATTGCCGCGCTCGCCGATCCGGTGGGCACCGTCATGGCTTCCTGGGAACGACCCAATGGTCTGCGCATCGCGCGAGTGCGTGTCCCCCTCGGCGTCATCGGTATCATTTACGAGAGTCGTCCGAATGTGACCGCCGACGCCGGCGCGTTGTGCCTGAAGTCCGGCAATGCGGTGATTCTGCGCGGCGGCAGCGAAAGCAGCCACTCCAGCCGCGCGATTCACGCCTGTCTGGTGAGCGGCCTGCGTGAGGCGGGCCTGCCTGAGGCAGCCATTCAGCGGGTCCCCACGACCGACCGGGCCGCGGTCGGTCTGCTGCTGTCCGGCATGACGCAGTACATCGATGTCCTGGTTCCGCGCGGAGGGCGCAGCCTCGTCGAGCGCGTACAGCGCGAGGCGCGCGTGCCCGTGATCGGCCATCTGGAAGGCAATTGTCATGTCTACGTCGATCGTGATGCCGATGCGGATATGGCCCGCGAGGTGGTGTTGAACGCCAAGATGCGGCGCACCGGCATCTGCGGTGCGGCAGAGACGGTGTTATTCGATCGCGATTGTCCCGCCGCCGCGGGCGTGGTGGCCGCGCTCCTGGAAGCGGGCTGCGAAGTACGCGGCGATGAAGCGGTGCAGGCGCTGGATGCCCGGGTGGTCGCCGCGAACGAACAGGACTGGATGACGGAATACCTGGCACCGATCATCGCCGCACGCGTGGTGGATACGGTGGAGGGGGCCATGGCGCATATCGAACGTTATGGTTCCGGTCATACCGAATCCATCGTGACCGGCAATCCGCAGACCGCCGAACGCTTCCTGGCGGGCGTCGACAGCGCGATCGTGCTGCACAATGCATCCACGCAGTTCGCGGACGGCGGGGAGTTCGGCATGGGTGCGGAGATCGGCATATCCACCGACAAGTTTCATGCACGCGGGCCGGTGGGCGTCGAGCAGCTGACCAGTTATAAATACGTCGTCCACGGCAGCGGGCAACTCAGGCCGTGAATCGGCGGCGATTTCCGGTGGCCGCGCGTCCATCGGGGCGGTGCCTGTTCGGCGCGGTCCTGGCGATCGGCACGGCGTTCGGCCTGTCGGCGCCGGCGCTCGATGCGGCTTCCGTCCTGAATGCCCGATCCGATCTCGGCCGGCCTATTTCGGCGGCGGCGCCGGAGCAAAGGATACCCGGGTCCGTGGAGGCGCTGGGAGTCGCGCTGGAACAGGCGCGCGCCGACGGGCTCGAGGTGCTGGCGCCCACGGCCTATGCCCAGGCGCTGAAGGCGCACGAGGATGCACTCAGGAATACTGCCCGTGGCCGCGAGCAGCGTGTCGGTGAACGCGTGCAGTCGGGCCAGGCGGCGCTGCAGCGCGCCACGGCATCGGCCACGCTGGCGCGCCAATCCTTCGGCTCCACCCTGAAGGCGCGCGAGGATGCGCTGCTTGCGCTGGCTCCTGTCCGAGCGGCTGCGGTATGGCTGCGGGCGGCGGAACGCTTCCAGCAGGCCATGAAGGAAAACGAGGCCGGTGACATCCCGAAGGCTCAGCGGCGGGCAACCGAAGCCGAAGTCTTGTTGCGTGACGCCGAACTGACGGCCATCAAGGCCGGCGTGCTCGATGAAGCGCGCGCGCTGATCGACCAGGCCGATGCCGCAAAAGTCGAGCGTCTCGCGCCGCGCTCGCTGGCGGCAGCCCGACGCCATCTGGCCGATGCCGAACAGGAGATTCAGCGCAGTCGCTATGATCTCGCCGCCTCGCGGCGACTGGCGGTACGAGCCAGCTACGAGGCTCGCCACGCCATGCATCTGGCGCATCTGATCGAGCGTACCTTGCAGCAGCAGAAAGACGGCCAGGCGGGATTGGAGGCGCTCATGCTTTCCTGGGAAGAACCCTTGCAGCGGATGGCCGCGGACATGGAGCTGTCGCTGCGCTTCGACGAGGGCATGCAGTCCTCGCTGCGGGAGCTGACCGAGCGCGTTCAGCAGCAGGTACAGGAACGTCGTCGTCTGAACCAGGAACTGCTGGATCGCGACGAACAACTAAACGCGTCAAATGCACAACTGGAGCGTCTCGAGGCGCGTCTGGGCGGCGTCGCCGAGGAACGTATCGCCTTGCAGCGCCGGGTGGACGAACAGGAGCGTCTGCGCGCCAATCTGACGCGTATCGAAAACAGTTTCACGCCGGAGGAAGCGCGGGTCTATCGGCAGGGCGAGGATGTGATTCTGTCACTCCTCGGCCTGCGCTTTGCTTCCGGGCGCAGCGCGATCGGCCGTGACGGCGTACGCCTGATGGGCAAGGCGCACGAGGCGCTGGCGCTGTTCCCCGATGCGACCATATCGGTCGAGGGCCACACCGATGCGGAGGGCAGCGATTCCACGAACCTGATCCTGTCGCAGGATCGTGCCGATGCGGTGAAACAATACTTGGTCTCGACGTTCGCGCTCGACCCCGAGAAGATCAGCTCCATCGGCTATGGCGAGGCGCGGCCGGTGGCGACGAACGAGACAGCCGCCGGCCGAGCCCGCAATCGCCGCATCGATCTGGTGATCCATTTGGATGGGGTGCGCTGACCGGCCGACTGCCCGATCGAGGCGGTCTTTCGCCGGACCGATGCCGCGGTACCGGACAGGGTGCGGCCGGGGTGGCGGGGTTCAGCCGGGAGAGTGAGCGTGCCGGGCATGCGCGGCACAATGCTCGCAATTCACCCAGCCGGAATCGCCGTCGAGATAGTGTTCCTTTTTCCAGATGGGAACGCGATGCTTGACTTCATCGATGATGTAACGACAGGCATCGAAGGCCGGGCCGCGATGCGGCGCACTGACGCCGACCCATACCGCCAGATCGCCGATTTCAAGCGATCCGACGCGATGCACACAGGCCGCCCGCACACCGTAGCGGGTAATGGCCTCCTGTACGATGCGGGCGCCTTCCAGATTGGCCAGGGCCTCGAACGCTTCGTATTCCAGGCGAATGACCGCCCGACCTTCGTTATGGTCACGCACCCAGCCCTCGAAGCAGGCGTAGGCACCGGCCGACGCATCCTGCAGAACGGTGCGATGGGTTTCCGGTGTGAGCGGCGCCTGGCTGAGGGTGAATGGTGTCATCCGCCGGCCACCGGGGGGATGAACACGACCGTGTCGCCATGGCGCAAATTCGTGTCCCAGTCGCTGAATTCCGCATTCAAGGCGACCTTCAATTGCGCAGGCGCCAGCTTGAAAGGGTGCCGGCGGGCCAGCTGCGCATACAGTTCGGCCGGTGTCGCGGCCTGCGTGTCGATGGTTTCTTCGTGGCAGCCCGCCTGTTCGCGCAGCACGGCATAGTAGCGGATGCGCAGGGTCTTGCCGCGCCCCGCTGCGTCATCGCCGGTGTCTTGGGTCTCGTTGCCTTGGAGGCCGGCGGCGAGGCGGAAAGGCGGCAGCGTATCCAGCGCATCGACGGCAGCAGCGAATTCCTGCGTGGTGTTGATATTGTCCAGGGCGTGCGCATCCGGCAGGTCCAGGAGCAGGATGTCGGCCCCCATCAGGAACTTACGCGGGCAATGCCGGCCCGCCGCTACGAACTCCCGCAGGGCTTCCCGGGCGCCCGGCTCCCAGATCGCGCACAAGGGTTCGGGCAGCCCGTCATGGCTGCTTCGATAGGCCGTGGCGCTCCTGCGCGGCTCGCGGTGGGTGATCAGGTAGCGTAACAGCGACGGAGTCAGAAACGGCAGGTCGCAGGCGAGGACCAGCCAGGCGGCCTGAGGATGTTCCGAGAGTGCCGTCATGATGCCGGCGATCGGGCCGGGGACGGAGTTGCGATCGACGATCTGCGGAAAGCGAGCGCGCAGCGGCTCCCGCCGTTGTTCTTCCCGCACCGAAACGAATGTCGAGCTGCAGAACGGCGTCAGCAGATCGAAGGCCCATTGCAGTTGCGGTTGTCCATGATAGGCCAGGCCTGCCTTGTCGCGCTGCATGCGGCGGCTGGCACCGCCGGCCAGCACCAGTCCGAACAGGGGGGGGATCATCGCGGTCTTCCTCCAGTAGCGGCGGGCTTGGCCGGCCCGGCCATCCTGCTCAGGGTCCCGGCGGCCATGTCGGGGTCAGACAGGTCGCTCGTGCTCGTGCCGCTTTTGCCGCCGCGCTTGTCGAGCAGGCGTGTTTGCAGGATTTCGATCCGGTGCGACAGAGCCTTGCACATATCGTAGATGGTGAGCGCCGCCACGCTGGCACCGGTGAGCGCCTCCATTTCGACACCGGTCTTGTGGTGCACGCCGACCGTGCATTGCACCAAGGCGTCGTCGCCGTCCATCACGATCGTGAGCTTGCAGTTTTCGATGCCTAGCGGATGACAGAACGGAATGAGTTCGTGGGTGCGTTTCGCCGCCATCGTGCCTGCGATGATGGCGGTCTGGAATACCGGTCCTTTGGGCGTATTGAACTGGCACACGCGTAGCGCTTCGGCGACTTGCGCCGGAAAGCGCACGCGAGTCTGGGCTGTGGCGGTGCGCTTGGTGACGGCCTTGTCGCCGACGTCGACCATGGTGGGCAGGGCATCGGCATCGATATGCGAGAACGAGCTCATGTCAGCCGCCAATGTAATACATTTCAATCTTGTGCTGCTGTTGCGGCGCGCGTTTCTGCAGGCTTTGACGCAACTCGCTGTAGCGGTCCGAGCGTGCGTGCCAACACGAGGCGATGAGTTCCCGGAGTTCCTTGTCGCTGGCGCCGCCGCGCATCGGCGCGCGCAGATCCAGCCCTGCCTGTGCAAACAGGCAGGTGTAGAGCACACCCTCCGAGGACAGGCGTGCCCGCGTGCACGCGCCGCAGAAAGGATTGGAGATGGAGGAAATGAAGCCGATCTCACCGGCGCCGTCATCGAAGGCATAACGCTCGGCCACTTCTCCGTGGTAGTTCTCCTGTACCGGGTGCAACGGCCAGCGAGCGCCGATACGCGCCAGCAATTCGCGCGAGGGGACGACTTGATCCGCAGTCCACTGGTTGCTGTTGCCGACATCCATGTACTCGATGAAACGTACGATGATGCCGCTGCCGCGAAAATACTCGAGCGTATCGAGCAGCGTATGATCATTCACGCCGCGTTGGACGACCACGTTGATCTTGATCGGCGCCAGATCCGCCGCCTGTGCCGCGTGGATACCCTCCAGCACCCGGTCGCGTTCCGCGAAGCCGCCGCTCATTTGCTTGAAAATCTCCGGATCCAGCGTGTCAAGGCTGACGGTGACCCGATTCAGGCCGTTGGCCTTGAGTCGAGCGGCGTGCTGAGCCAGCAGCACGCCGTTGGTCGTCAGCGCTACATCCTTGACGCCGTCGATCGAGGTCAACTCCCCGACGAGCTCAGCGATATCCGGCCGCAGCAGCGGCTCCCCGCCCGTCAGACGTAATTTTTCCACGCCGAAATAGACAAAAAGACGGCTCAGACGGACGATTTCCTCGAACGACAGGCGCTCCTTCGACTTCAGAAATCGATAGTGCTCGTGGTAGGTTTCCCGTGGCATGCAATAGGTGCAGCGGAAGTTGCAGCGGTCCATGACCGAAATACGCAGGTCGTGGAGCGGCCGTCCGAGCTGATCGCGCGGTCGCGGCGGCGCGGCGGACGGGATTGGAAACGAGACAATGTGTCTGGAGTCGGTCATGGAGCCGGTCCTGGTCGTTTACCAGCGATGCAGGGGCACCCTGGTGCCTTGCGCGATGATCGCCTCTGCCGGCGGCAGTTCGACGAAACCGTCGGTGCCGATGAGCGAGGTGAAATCCCCTGATCCCTGCGTGGGCCGTGGCCTGGCGGCTGGAGCTTGCAAGTCCATCGGCAAGCCGGACTTTTCACATCGGTCTCCATGTTCACCAATCCATGGCTTGGAGTCGAGCGCGAATCCGCCGATTCTCACCGGTACGAACCGGGTCACGGCCATTGCCGGCAAATCCTGCGCCAATGCAATCGTTTCGAGCGGTGACGCCGGGGTTCCGGCGGCGGCCTCCAGGCCGCGAAACACATAGCGGGTCAGGCACATGAGCGTAGAGACCGGGTTACCTGGCAAAGCGTACACCGCCTGGCCTCCGGCGCCCACCCCGAACCACATCGGCTTGCCCGGACGCTGCGCGATCTTGTGGAACACCTGGGTGACGCCGAGTTCCCGCATGACCTGAGGCACGAAGTCGAATCGGCCCATGGATACGCCGCCGCTGAGGATCAGCGCGTCATGCGCATCGAGGTGGGCGCGCAGGCGGGTGCGCAACAGAGACAGATCGTCGGGAAGGTGGTCCTGGGCCAGCTGAGAATAACCGTGCCGGCGCAGCGCAGCCCAGAGTCCGTAGATATTGGAGCGATGGATCTGCCAGTCTGCAAGAGGTTCGCCGGGCTCCACCAGTTCGTTGCCGGTGGAAATCATCATGATACGCGGTGGCCGGCTCACCAGGGCTTGGGCATATCCATTGGCGGCCAGGGCGGCAACTTCCGCGGCACCCAGGAGGGTACCGGATTTCAGCAGCGGATCGCCGCGGCGGGCGTCGAGTCCGCGAGTATGGATGTTCATCCTGCGGACCGGTGCGGCGCCTTCCTGCAAGACGGCCGTGCCGCTGTCGATGTCGATCTTTTCCACGGGAACCACGCAATCGCAGCCGGCCGGCAGCATTGCCCCCGTCATGACCTCGATGCAGCTTCGCGGATCCCTCAGGTGTAGCGGGGCCGAGCCGGCAGCCTGGATGCCGGCAATATGAAAGCGGCGGCAACCGTTCTCGAATGCCGACCAAGCCAAAGCGATGCCATCCATCATGACCCGGTCGAATGGCGGTTGGTCACGAGTCGTGACGGTATTTTCCCTCAGTGTCGTGCCGGCGAGTGCGGACAGCGGCAGGGATACGGCGGGCAGGAGCGGTACGTGGCTCCGGATCGCGACTTCGGCCTGGGCGGGAGAGATCATGGGTCCATCACGAAAACAACGACGCCCCCGGCAGGCAGGCTTGCCGGGGGCTTCAGTGTGTCATGAGGAGTGGTGTGTGGCTACCGAATTGGCGAGATATCAGCTCTTGGCCTTGAAAATACGTACCTGCTCATTGAACGCCTTGGCTTTTTCCTGCAGTTCGGCGATGGCGGCATTATGTTTCTTGGCCTGCATGGTCTTCATTTGCATGAGTTGGGCGGTACCGGCTGCCTTGGATTTGGTCTCTTCTTCCAGGCAGGCACCGAATTCCGTCACTTCATTGTTGTAGGTCTTGAAGGCGTTCATGGCGGCGATCATTTCCCCCTCGGTGGCGGTCGCTCCATCGGGAATCGTAGCCGGCGCCTTCGGGTAGATACATTCGGCCTGGGCCGACCACGAAACCACGGCAAACGCCAGGGCGGCGGCGAGCTTGAGCGCTTTACGATCCATTACAGGTCTCTCCATCAGGCAGGAAGTAGGCCGGGCGCACCGTGCGCGACGGCTGGCACGCAAAGCATCGGCCCGATCTCCATGGACTTGATGGCCGGACGGCACGGCATCATATAACTGCGACGGCGGTCGCAGGATTTCGAGGCCGATCCGCACCGCGGGGGGCGCCGGTCGATGCCGGCATGCAGGCAGGCGGATTCCTGCCGCATTAAAAGAAGAATCGAGAAAAAGACGGGTCGAGTTTCACATCGTCGATCTTGCGGATCGATGCGCCCAACCTCATTTCAGCCGCTGACCGCGGCGTGGCACTCCGCTGCGATCAGTTCTTGGCGATCAACTCTTGGGCCGCGCCTTGTACGCCTGGACCTGCTCGTTGAAACGGGCAGCATGCGCTTCGAGTTCCTCGACAGCGGCGTTATGCCGCTTGCTGTGGATGGCCCGGATCGAGGCAATCTGACTCTTGGAGGCATCAGCGCCCGCCGCCTCGATGCGCGCGTTCATTTCCATCTCCAGGCAGCTCAAATAAGCATTGACCTCGCTATTGTATGCCTTGATCGCCTGCATACCCGCGATCATTTCTTCTTCGGTGGCGGTGGCACCGTTGGGGCTGTTGTCCGGCGCCTTGGGGTAGAGGCATTCAGCATTCGCTCCGGTCACGCCCAGCAGGCCCGCCAGCATGACGCCCCACAGAATACGAATATTCATTGCTCACACCCTCCAGCAACCCGGCAAAATGAGAAAATACTCAAAATGAGAAAACACTTCGACCGTGGTTCCATACGGAACCATCATCGGAGACATATTAGGGCAGCATGGTACCGCCGGCTGGGCGCGTGAGGGAAGAACGACGAATGACAGCTGTGGAACTCGATGCCCTGCGCCTGAGCTTATCCGTCGCCCTGCGCAGCGTCCTGGTGAGCCTGCCGGTCGCGATCGTGATCGCCTGGGTGTTGACCCGGACCCGGTTCAAGGGACGGCTGCTGCTGGATGCACTGGTGCATTTGCCCCTGGTGCTGCCGCCGGTCGTGGTCGGTTATCTGCTGTTGCTGCTGTTCGGTATGCGGGGTCCGTTGGGCGGCTGGCTGTATGAACACTTCGGCGTACAGCTCATATTCACCCGCTCGGGTGCCGCGCTCGCTACCGCGGTGATGTCGTTTCCGCTGCTGGTGCGTGCGATCCGCATTTCGCTGGAAGGTATAGATCCGGGATTGGAACAGGCGGCGCGCACCTTGGGTGCCGGCGCCTGGGACCGGTTTTTCACTGTCACGCTGCCATTGATGCTGCCGGGCATCCTGGCCGGAGCGGTGCTGGCCTTCTCGGCCGGTCTGGGCGAATTCGGCGCGGTGATCACGTTCGTCTCCAACATTCCCGGCGAGACGCGTACCCTGCCGCTGGCGCTCTATACTGCCTTGCAGACACCTGGTGGCGATGCGCTGGCGGCGCGGCTGGCGGCCATTTCATTTTCCTTGGGGTTGCTCGGCTTGATCGTCGCGGAACTCATCGCGCGGCGCGTACGCTGGTTGCTGGGACGCTGAGCGATGTTCAGTATCGCGGTGAGCAAGCGGCGCATCGGCTTCGAACTGGAGGTCGCGATCGAGGTGCCGAGGCCCGGCGTGGTGGCCTTGTTCGGCCGGTCCGGCTGCGGCAAGACCACGCTGGTGAACATCGTCGCCGGTCTGGTCGCGGCGGACCAGGCGCGTATCGCGATCGATGGTGTCGTGCTCGAGGATTCCCTGCTCGGGCAGCGAGTGCCCGCACACCGGCGCCGTATCGGCTATGTATTTCAGGATGCGCGGCTGTTTCCCCATCTGGATGTGCGCGGCAATCTGCGCTATGCGCAGCGCCGTGCGTCGCGTGTACCGGCGCGCATCGGCTTCGATCAGGCGGTGCAGCTGCTCGGGCTGGAGGCACTATTGCGCCGCCGGGTGCATCAACTCTCCGGCGGTGAACGCCAGCGTGTCGCGCTGGGGCGTGCGCTGCTGGCCCAGCCTCGGCTACTGTTGCTGGATGAGCCGCTGGCCGCGCTGGATGCGGCGCGCCGCGACGAAGTTCTGCCTTATCTGGAGATGCTGCGCGACGAATTGTCCGTGCCCATGATCTATGTCAGCCATCAGTTCGAGGAAGTTCTGCGCCTGGCGACGCATGTGGTACTGATGGAGCAAGGCCGGGTGGTGGTGCAAGGCGGGTTGGACGACATCAGCCTGCACCCGCGGTTGCGGGCGATCGTCGGTCCGGAATCGGTCGGCGCCGTATTGCTGGGCAGGATCGAAAACGACGGCGATGGCAGGCTCGCCACCGTGTGCATCGGCGAGAACGTGTTGAGCGTCCCGATGCGGGCGGCGCGCAGGGGAGCCATGGTTCGGGTGCAATTGCTGGCGCGTGACATCATCCTGGCGACGTCGCGCCCGGAGGGTCTGAGCGTTCGCAATATGTTGACCGGCAGGGTTAGCCGTGTGAGCGGCGACGACGCCGATACGGATCTGGTGCAAGTCGACGTCGGTGGCGCGCATATCATGGCGCGGGTGACTCGCGAGGCGACGGCCGCCTTGGGCCTGCGCGGAGGATTGCGCGTCTGGGTGCTGGTGAAGGCCGTATCGATTCGTGGACATGCGTTCGCGGGCGGCGCAAGCCTTGAAGTCTTGAAGTCTTCCATCGGGATGGGATCCGATGCTGCGCAATGACAGGTTTGAATCGGCTGTCGAGATGCCCATACTTGCGGGATGTACGATCGAATAACACCTATCAACAAGGCGCTGATCATCGCCAACGTGGTGATTTTCGCCCTGCAGCATCTGCTGGGAAATTTTTTGGATGTCTGGTTTGCGCTCTGGCCGCCGGAGGCAGCCAGTCTTGGCTATCCCAGCTTCCGGATCTGGCAACTGGTGACCTACGGGTTTCTGCACGGCGGTCTGGCGCACCTGTTTTTCAACATGTTCGCGCTGTTCATGTTCGGACCGGATATCGAGCGGCTGTTCGGCGCGCAGCGGTACTTGATCTATTACATCGTGTGCGTGATCGGTGCTGCTCTCATGCACCTGATCGTTGTCAGCATGGCCGGCATGCCGCCGCTGCCGACGATCGGCGCGTCCGGCGGGGTGTTCGGGCTGTTGCTGGCCTTCGGCATGGCCTATCCGAACCGCAGAATCATGTTGCTGTTTCCGCCGATACCGATGCCGGCATGGTTGTTTGTGACCCTGTACGGACTGTTGGAGTTGTATCTGGGCATGACCCAGACGGCGTCGGGGGTAGCGCACTTCGCGCATCTCGGCGGTATGGCGACGGGTTTTGTGTTGATCCGCTATTGGCGGGGCCAGCGGCGGCGTTGACAGAAAAAGCGAGCGAGACAGCAGGCGATGGAGTGAATATTGCGAAAAACACCATCGCGGCGATTCGCTCCAGACTCGATTCATTCTTACCGCACCATTGTCAGGGATTGTTCGTGGCATAGTTGCTCCCCCAGCGACGGACATGGCATCGGACATGTCCAGTAGCCGCATGGAATGTCGGTTCCTTGAATCCTGGAGCGGATATGAACGAAAAACGGGCGACCGAGGCCATGGGCCTCGTCATTCGCGAAATGCGCCGACAGCGCCGGCTTACGCAGGCAGATCTGGCTAAAAGGACGGGCCTCAGCGCCCGACAGATCAATCACATCGAATCAGGCAATCGCCCACCCTACATGGACGAGGTGTTTCTGCTGGCGGACGCACTGGAGGTGCAGGCCTGGGTGCTGACGCGCAGGCTGAACGAGGTGCTTTGAGGGCTGGTCGTCGCGCAGTATCTTCAGTTGAGCAAGTGCTGGTGCCGCATCACGATGTCCGGAACCGGACGGATCATCCTCGATTAGGATCAAGTTGCCGCGGAGCAGAACTATAAAGCGTTCGAGTCTTACCGGCGATCAAGGATTTTCATGACGTATGGCAACTCCAGGATGATTCGTGCAGATCAGTTTACCTCAGCGCGCAACTCCCGGGCTGCCGCGACCATGTTGGCGAGTGCCGGAATGACTTCACTCCATTGCCGGGTCTTCAGGCCGCAGTCGGGATTGACCCACAGTCGCTCGGCAGGAACGCGTTCCGCAGCTTTGCGCATCAGTTGCACGATGTGTTCCCGCCTTGGGATGTTCGGTGAATGGATGTCGTACACGCCGGGGCCGATTTCGTTTGGATACCGGAAGTCGTCGAATGCATCGAGCAATTCCATGGCGGAGCGCGAGGTTTCGATGGTGATGACATCGGCATCCATGTCGGCAATCGAGGCAATGATGTCGTTGAATTCCGAATAGCACATATGGGTATGGATCTGGGTCTCGTCCGCGACGCCGTTGGCGGCGATGCGAAACGCTTCCACTGCCCAGCTTAAATAGCTTTTCCATTGCGATTTGCGTAGCGGCAGCCCTTCACGCAGGGCGGCTTCGTCGATCTGAATGATGCGTATGCCGGCCTTCTCCAGGTCCAGCACCTCGGCGCGGATCGCCAGCGCCAACTGTTTGCAAGAGACCGAACGCGGCTGATCGTCGCGGACGAAGGACCAGTTGAGGAGGGTCACTGGACCGGTGAGCATGCCCTTCATGGGCTTGTCGGTGAGCGAGGCCGCATACTTGATCCACTCGACCGTCATGGCCTTCGGACGGCTGATATCGCCGAACAGGATCGGCGGCTTCACGCAGCGGGATCCGTAGGATTGGACCCAGCCGAACCGGGTGAAGGCGTAGCCATCGAGCTGCTCGCCGAAATATTCGACCATATCGTTGCGCTCGGCTTCGCCGTGAACGAATACGTCCAGACCCAGCGATTCTTGTTCGCGCACGCTGCGCTCGATCTCGGCGCGCATCGCCTTGTGGTAGGCGGCCTGGTCGATCCGGCCGGCTTTGAACCGACTGCGCGCCTGGCGGACCTCGGGGGTTTGGGGGAAGGAGCCGATGGTGGTTGTGGGGAATTTCGGCAGCTTGAGCCGTACGGCCTGCTTGAGCGCTCGCTGCGTGTAGGTGTTTTTTCGCCGGCCGAATTCGGCGTCGATGGCGGCGACCGCTGCCTTGATGGTCGGGTCGTTGACGCGCGGCGATCTGTGCCGCATTTCGATGGCGGTACGGTTGGCATCCAACTCAGCTGTCACTGCCTCGCGGCCTTTGTCGAGGGCAGCCGCCACGGTGTGCAACTCATCGAGTTTTTGCAAAGCAAAGGCTAGCCAGGATTTTATTTCCGGATCGAGTTTTTGCTCGCTGGTGAGATCGACTGGTACATGCAGTAGCGAGCATGAGGGTGCAATCCATAAACGATCCCCGAGTTTCATCGCCAGCGGCTCCAGCCAGTCGAGGAGGGCGTTGATGTCGGTTTTCCAGATATTGCGTCCGTCGATGACACCCAGCGACACGATCCGGTCGGCCGGCAATCGGGCGACCAGCGGATCGACTTCCTGCCGTGCACGGATGGCATCCAGGTGTATGCCCTGTACCGGCAGAGCACCCACCAGCGACAGGTTCTCCAGCAACGGGCCGAAGTAAGTGGCCAGCAGGAGTTTGACCTTGCCGGTATTCAGCGCCGCATAGGCGCTGATGTATGCCTGCCTCCAGCGATCCTCCAATTCGGTGACCAGGATCGGCTCGTCGATCTGCACCCATGCCACGCTCTGAGCGGCCAATGCGGTGAGCAGTTCCTGATAGACGGGCAACAGGCGCGGCAACAGTGCGAGCTTGTCGGAATCATCCTTGGCCTTGCCGAGCGCAAGATAGGTGATGGGGCCGATGATCACCGGTTTGGCGTTGATGCCTTGCGACCTGGCCTCGGCGAGTTGTACCAGCAGGCGAGAGGCATCCAGCCTGAATTCGCTCTGCGCGTCGAACTCCGGCACGATGTAATGATAGTTGGTGTCGAACCACTTGGTCATCTCGCCGGCAGCGACGCCGCCACAGCATCGCGCATGGTCGGCTGCAGCTTCGGCCGAACGGCCGCGTGCCACGCGAAAGTAGTTGTCGAGCGTATTGCCATGGAAGCCGCGCACGCGTTCCGGCAGATTACCCAGGGTGAAGCTCATGTCCAGCATCTGATCATAGAAGGCAAAGTCGCCCACCGGCACCCAATCCAGCGCGGACTGATTATCCCAGTGACGCTTGCGCAGTTGTGCCGCGACCGCCTCGATCTCGTTCCGGGAGATCTGCCCCTGCCAGTACGCCTCCAGGGCGAACTTCAGTTCGCGCTGTGCGCCGATGCGAGGAAAGCCAAGGTTGTGGGTGGTCGCCATGTCTGTCGATGCTCTTGTCGGGAGAGTCACGGGGATCGTAGGATGCTTGATCCATGAGGTAAAATGGTCTTTATTCACAAATCGATTAATTTTATTCATGTGTAGCCGTGCTGGAAAAAAACCATTTAAGCATCATTCGCGCAGTGGACACGGAGGGATCCCTGACCGCTGCGGCCAAGGCGCTGCATACGACCCAGTCGGCGCTCAGCCATACGGTGCGCAAGCTGGAGCAGCAGCTCGGCACCGCCATCTGGTTGCGCGAGGGACGCCGGTTGCGGCTGACCCAGGCGGGTGAATATTTGCTGGCGGTGGCTCATCGCGTGCTGCCGCAACTGGCACAGGCTGAGGAACGAGTACGCCAGTTTGCAACGGGTGGACGCGGCGTCCTGCGCATCGGCATGGAGTGCCATCCTTGTTATCAATGGTTGCTGAAAGTCGTCTCGCCCTATTTACAGGCATGGCCCGATGTCGATGTCGACGTGAAGCAGAAATTCCGATTCGGCGGTATCGGCGCACTGTTCGGCTACGAGATCGAGCTGCTGGTCACCCCCGATCCGCTGTATCGGCGCGGGCTGCGCTTCGAGCCGGTGTTCGACTATGAGCAGGTGCTCGTGGTCGGGCGTGGACATCCACTGGCGGGGGCTGCTTATGTGCGGCCGGTCGATCTGAGTCGCGAAGTGCTGATCACTTATCCGGTCGCCATCGAACGGTTGGATATTTACAACCAGTTTCTGCTGCCGGCCGGCATCTCGCCTCGGCGCCACAAGATCATCGAGACGACCGATATCATGTTGCAAATGGTCGAGGGCGGACGCGGTGTGACGGCACTGCCGCGGTGGCTGGTCGAGGAGTATGCCGGCAGGATGGCCATCACGGCTGTTCGGCTGGGCCGAAACGGCATTGCCAAGCAGATCTTCCTGGGCATGCGCGAAGCTGATCTCGAGATTCGCTATGTGCAGGCCTTCATCGCGCTGGCACGGGATCGATCGACAGGCTCATAAGATCACGTGGAAGGCGTTCGTATGGAACCGACCCGTAGGAGGTGAGGCACCTGGTCGATTGGTGCAGTCCCTGTGTTTGTACCTACCCGGTTCCAGGGCATGAATTGTTATCTTTGAACCTCTGATGGCATGGCGATTGTCCATGCACGGTATTTCGGGAGATGAATCATGTCTGCAGGGAATTCGCATCACGCCGGGCCTGATCTTGCCGCGGGCGTGGTACTGGCAGACTTGCCCGACGGCGGCAAGCTAGCCGGTCATGTCGGCGATCATGCCGTGTTGCTGGTGCGCCGCGGCAGCGACGTATTCGCGGTCGACGCGCTATGTACGCATTATCACGGGCCACTCGCCGAGGGGCTGGTCGTCGGCGATACGGTGCGTTGTCCCTGGCATCACGCATGCTTTGATTTGCGCACGGGCGAGGCGCTGCGTGCACCGGCACTTAGCCCTCTTGCGTGCTGGTCGGTGGAACAGCGCGACGGCAGACTCTTCGTACGCGGGCAGCGGGCACAGTCGGAAATACAGCCATTCGAATCATCCGCTGAGACGCCTGCGCGCATCGTCATCGTCGGTGGCGGTGCAGCTGGATTCGCTGCGGCCGAACGGCTGCGCCGCGAAGGCTATCAGGGCGACGTGGTCATGTTGAGCAATGACGATGCCGCACCGGTCGATCGGCCGAACCTCTCGAAGGACTATCTTGCGGGAGCCGCGCCGGAAGATTGGGTGCCGCTGCGCCCGGAAAGTTACTATGCGCAGAACGGCATCGATCTGCGCCTACAGACGGAGGTGGTGCATATCGATCCGCTGGCCCGCGAGATCGGTCTCGCCGATGGTGGTAGGCAGTCGTACGACCGGCTCCTGCTTGCGACCGGAGCCGAGCCGGTACGATTGATGATTCCCGGTGCGGATCAGCCGCATGTCCGCTCGTTGCGCTCACTGGCCGATTGTCGCGCCATCATCGAACGCGCCATCGATGCACGTCGTGCAGTGATCGTGGGTGCCAGCTTCATCGGCCTGGAGGTTGCGGCTGCATTACGGGCGCGCGATATCGAAGTCCACGTGGTGGCACCGGACAAGCGGCCGATGGAGCGTGTCCTCGGGGCGCAGATCGGCGACTTTGTACGCGCGCTGCATGAGCAGCATGGAGTCATCTTCCATCTCGAGGAGACAGTGACCGCCATCGACGGCCGGCGCGTGCTGCTCAGTGGCGGCGGTACACTCGAGGCCGATCTGGTGGTCGTCGGAATCGGTGTGAAGCCGCGTACCGAACTCGCCGAAGCGGCAGGTATTCGCGTCGAGCGCGGCGTGCTGGTGAACGAATATCTCGAAACCAGCTTGCCGGGCATATTCGCCGCCGGCGATATTGCACGATGGCCTGATCCGCATACGGGCGAGATCATTCGCGTCGAACACTGGGTCGTCGCCCAGCGACAGGGACAGACGGCTGCCGTCAACATGCTGGGGCGGCGCGAAAAATATACCGCCGTGCCGTTCTTTTGGACCCAGCATTACGACGTACCGATCAATTATGTCGGGCATGCCGAACAATGGGACCGGATCATAGTCGAGGGCGACATCGGCGCCAGGGACTGCCTGCTGCATTTCAATCGCGGCAACCGCACTTTGGCTGTCGCATCGATTTTTCGCGATCTGAATTCGCTGCAGGCCGAGGTCGAGATGGAGCAGCGGATTGCTGCAACAGCAGATCAATTGAAGTGATGCAAGGAATTACGGTATGAGCGTCCCGGCCATACCCAGCGTCTTTGGTTGGCCGGAATCTCGAGCATTATCACCTTAGCTGAATATTCTGCTGCCAGAAAGGTGCATCGGGCCGGTGATTGAATAAGGCTCGTTTTATGACGACGAGTTGAGAGTCAACCACAGGAATTCCAGAGTAGCATTCATTGAATTATCGATATTGGGGGTCGACATGACTGCCATGATGAAAGCCGCCATCTTTGTCGAGAAGGGCCGCATCGAGCTGGCCGACAAGCCGATTCCGCAAGTGGGTCCCAACGACGCGCTGATCCGCATCACTACCACCACGATCTGCGGTACCGATATCCATATTCTCAAGGGTGAATATCCGGTCGCCAAAGGCCTGACCGTAGGCCATGAGCCTGTGGGCATCGTCGAAAAACTCGGCAGCGCCGTACAGGGCTACCAGGAAGGTCAACGCGTGATTGCCGGCGCCATCTGTCCAAATTTCAATAGCTACGCAGCCCAGGATGGCCATCCCAGCCAGGACGGCAGTTACCTGATCCCGCACGGCCGTTGCGGCAACCATGGCTATAAGGCCACCGCAGGCTGGCGTTTCGGCAATATGATCGATGGCACTCAGGCCGAATACGTGCTGGTACCCGACGCACAGGCCAATCTGGCGCCCATCCCCGAAGGTCTGAGCGATGAGCAGGTGCTGATGTGTCCGGACATCATGTCCACCGGATTCAAGGGTGCGGAAAACGCCAATATTCGACTCGGCGATACCGTGGTCATCCTAGCTCAGGGTCCCATCGGCTTGTGCGCCACCGCCGGTGCACGCCTGCTGGGTGCCACCACCGTGATCGCCGTGGACGGCAACGAGCACCGCCTGGGTATCTCCGGAAAGCTGGGCGCCGACGTGACATTGAACTTCCGCAATGTAGATGTAGTGGACGAGGTCATGAAGCTTACCGGCGGCAAGGGCGCCGATAGCTCCATCGAGGCGCTGGGTACGCAGGCCACGTTCGCGCAGGCGATGAAGGTGCTCAAACCCGGCGGTACGCTGTCGAGTCTGGGCGTATATTCGGAAGACCTGTCGATCCCGCTGGCGCAATTCGCCGCCGGCCTGGGCGATCACACCATCCGCACTGCGCTGTGCCCTGGCGGCAAGGAGCGCATGCGCCGGCTGATGAACGTGATCGCCGCCGAGCGTTTGGATCTGGGTGTGCTGGTCACGCATCAACGCAAGCTCGATGACATCGTCGAGGCCTATGACCTGTTTGCCAATCAGCGCGACGGGGTGCTCAAGATCGCGATCAAGCCTCAATGATATCGCCTGCGGTAAAGGTGTCTTCGCGAAGCTGGTGGAATGGGCTGAATACTTGGGGGATAACGCGCTCTTCCGGAGTCTGGCCGGAACGAGCTCATAGAGTTTGCAGGCGCACGGCCGCTTTCGCCCGGCCATTCCCGCGCTTTCAATTAGCCGGCCATTGGCTTTCAATTAGCCGGCTTCTTATTTACAATCAGCCGTGACCCTCATCATGATAATTCGCAGATGGTTTCCATGTACCCGCGCTTCATCGAGCGCCAGTTACGCCAGGCGCTGTCGGATACCCGTGTCGCGCTGATCACGGGACCTCGCCAAGCAGGTAAAACGACGCTTGCCGAGAAGCTCGCCAGGGATGACATGCCCTTCCTCACGCTCGATGACGACACCACACTCGATACGGCTCAACGAGATCCGGTGGGGTTCGTGCGCGGACTCGACCGCGCCATTATCGATGAAGTTCAACGCGCCCCGCGCCTGTTGCTGGCCATCAAGCGCAGCGTGGATATCGATAAGCGTCCCGGCCGCTTCGTGCTGACGGGTTCGGCCAATCTCATGACTCTGCCGCAAGTGGCGGATTCGCTGGCCGGCCGCATGGCGCTATCCGAGCTGCTGCCTCTGTCGCAGGGCGAGCTGCGCGGCAAGCCGGGCAGTTTTCTCGATCGTGTTTTCCAGGGCAAAGCGCCCGCCGTCGGCGATCTCGTCATCGGCGCCGAGCTGGTTCGAACCGTATTATCCGGAGGTTACCCGGAAGTCCTGGAGCGTCCCTCCTGGGCGCGCCGACAGAAATGGTTTCTGGACTACCTCAAAGCCATCATCGAGCGCGACGTGCGTCATATCGCCAAAGTGGATCATCTGAGGCAAATGCCGAGATTGCTGCGCATCCTCGCGCAGCACTCGGGACAGCTGGTGAATTACTCCGGCCTCGGCGCGCCCCTGGCCATCTCTCACGTGACGACACAAAAGTACGTGGGTATTTTCGAGAAGTTGTACTTGCTGCGCACGCTGCCACCATGGCACGACAATGAGATCAAGCGCCTCGTCAAGACACCCAAGCTGCATTTCCTGGACTCGGGACTACTCGCAGCCCTACGGAATCTTTCCCCCGAGCGCCTGCAGTCGGATCGCACGGTCTTCGGATCTTTGCTGGAAACATTCGTGCTCGCCGAACTCCTCAAGCTTGCGACTTGGAGTGGCGGCCATTTCGAGTTCCACCACTTTCGGGACCGATACGACAACGAGGTCGACGTCGTCATCGAAGACCATGACGGGCACATCGTCGGCATCGAAGTCAAAAGCAGCGCGACGGTGTCGAGCGGGGATTTTTCGGGGCTGCGAAAACTTGCCGACGCATGCGGCAAGAGATTCACGCTCGGCTTGGTCCTCTACGACCACGACACGCTCGTGCCCTTCGGCGAGCGGCTGTTCGCCGCGCCGATTTCGACGTTGTGGGGAGATTAGCCCGAAGTTCTTTCTGAATTCCCCCGTTGGGTAATTAGTTAGCCGTTGCGGATCAGTGGCTTGCGAGTCTTGTGTGGTCTTTCTGCGCAAAATATGTACCCATGTAAATAGTTGCAACGGGGCCAATTTAGCGTAGAATACGCGCATGCATATCGATGTTGTACCCAACCGTAAGTCCCGCCCCGCCTACCTGCTGCGCGAGACGTTCCGCGAGGGAAACACGGTCAGGAAGCGCACGATCGCGAACTTGTCCAGCCTCACCGATGAGCAGATCCATGCCTTGCGCGCGATTCTCAAGGGTGAGCCCCTGTACCCACTCCAGACGCTGTTCAACGTCGTGGGATCGCAGGCACACGGCCACGTCGAGGCGGTGCGCCTGGCCATGACCAAGCTGCGCCTGAGTTCACTGCTGGGCACGAAGCCCTCACGCGAACGCGATCTGGTGCTGGCCATGCTGGCCGCCCGGGTGCTCTGCCCGCGCACCAAGCTCGCCACCACCCGCTGGTGGCACACCACCACCCTCGCGCAGGACTTCGGCGTGGCGGATGCGAGCGAGACGGAACTCTACGCCGCCATGGACTGGCTGCTCGAGCGCCAGGGCGCGATCCAGAAAAAGCTGGCCCAGCGGCATCTGGGTCCCGACAGCGTAGTGCTCTACGACCTGTCGTCGAGCTATTTCGAGGGAACCACCTGCCCGCTGGCGAAACTCGGCTACAGCCGCGACGGTAAGCGGGGGATGCTGCAGGTCAACTACGGCTTGCTCACCGACCGCCGGGGCTGTCCGGTCGCTGTATCGGTCTACGAGGGCAACACCTCAGACCCGCAAACGCTGATGCCGGAAATCGCGCGGCTGAAGCAGGAGTTTGGGGTCGAGCAGCTGGTGATGGTGGGTGATCGCGGCATGATCTCCCAGAAAGCCATCCATACGTTGACGAATGAACAAGGCGTACGCTGGATCACCGCGCTCAAGAGCACCTCCATCCGCACGCTGGTGAACCAGGGACATGTGCAGTTGGATCTGTTCGACGAGCGCAATCTGTTCGAGCTTGAGCACCCCGATTATCCCGGTGAACGCCTGGTTGCCTGCCGTAACCCGGCGCTCGCGCAACTGCGCGCACACAAGCGCGAAGAGCTGTTGTGCGCCACCGAAAAGCAGCTCGAGAAGATCCGCGCGTCCGTGGCCAAGGGGCGCTTGCGAGGCCAAGATAACATCGGTGTGCGGGTTGGCCGCATAGTCAATCAATACAAGATGGCCAAGCACTTCGCACTCGATATCCGCGAGGATCTCTTCGGCTTCGAGCGCAAGACCGACGGTATCGAAACCGAAGCCCGCCTCGATGGGCTCTATGTCATCCGCACCAGCGTCCCGGCCCAGATCATGGACGCGGCCGAATGCGTGCGCCAATACAAATCGTTGGCTCAAGTAGAGCGCGCGTTCCGAACGCTGAAGAGCGTGGATCTGCGCATCCGGCCGATCCATCATCGGCTCGCCGAGCGAGTACGCGCACATATCCTGCTGTGCGTACTGGCCTACTACATCGAATGGCACATGCGCGAAGCCTGGCGCGAGCTGCTGTTTGCGGACGAAGACCAGGCCGCCAAAGCCACGCGCGATCCGGTGGCGCCGGCGAAGCGCTCTGAGGCCGCGAAACGCAAAGCCCTGACGGGTCGGCTTCCCGACGCAACGCCCGCCCACAGCTTCTCAACGCTCCTGGCGGAGTTGTCCACGATCGTGCGAAATACCTGCCGCGCCGCGCTGCCCGGCGAGTCGACATCCACGTTCGCCGCGGTGACCACCGCGAACTCGAAACAACAGCGCGCACTGGAGTTGTTGCAGAAGATCACCGTGTAGCCAGGCGCGAGCACCCCAGGCTCAGGTTAAGTATCTGAGCCTGCGAATAAATTTACTCTTTCTTCACAAGAACTTCAGATTAGCGAGCATCCGCGCTTGTTTTGCCTTTGTCATCGCTCTCCACTCCAAGCTGATTACCCTTGAGAAAAGAGCTGAATGTGTCCCCATTCTGTTGGGGTTTCACAAAAAGTAGACTGGCGCGCCTGGTGAGAGAAACTTCAAACTCTTTCCGTATCGAACGTCTCTTCTCAACCCTGATGGAATGGGATAAACACTTGAACGGCTTGCCTGGATTCGCGCCAGTTCCGTAGACGAGGGAACATTTCTCTGCCACCTGCTCCATCACTTCTCTGCATTAGGTGTTGTCTGATTGCGGTAATTCCACCATAACGTGAATTATGGTGGATATGACGCACCCTTCTGCGGAGCGGTCGCGCACTTGTGGCGCGAATCACCGCGCGGGCACGCCCGCTAATCACTGCAAGGGAGGCAGCTACGACGTTAGGCTGGGACATGATAGGGCCGCCAAGCAGCTCGCGTGGCCTGCCGCATTACACCAGTTCCAGCCTCACCTCACGCCCAAGCGCCCGCGCAGCCTTGAACACTGTATCGAGCTGAATCCTGTCGTTGTTCGGGTCGAGGATGCGGTCAAGCTGGCTGCGGCTCGTGTGCATCCGTTTAGCCATTTCATTCTTGGTCAGGCTCTCCTTCGCCATGGCGTTTTCAAGCTGCCATGCGAGGGTACGCTTGATCGCCAGCGCGCTGGTTTCCTCGTAGGTGCCTTCGTCCTTCAGGAAACTTTCGAAGGACGAGCCGATGCGCCCTTTCTTTTTCCTGCTCATGTGCTTACCTCTTTCTTTCGTTTCAATGCCAAATCCAAATCCGCCTTCGGAGTTTTCTGCGTCTTCTTGATGAACCCGTGCAGCAGAACCATCTTTCCGTCCTCGACACAGAAGATCATGCGCGTAATGCGCCCACGGCTGATGTCGCTGCGGATTTCATACAATCCTTTACCGAGCGAGCGGCAGACGGGCATCCCGACAGGCCAGCCGAATTCGGCGGTGGCAATGTCCTGGCCGACGATGCGGCGGTCAGGTTCGTCAAGCGCCTTGAGCCATTCCCGCACTGGCTCGTTACCCGCCGCCGTGCAATAGAACGCCGCTGGAAGCTTCTTGATCTCGACCACGCGCGAATACCCCTTTTTATTTATAGTACCGTATAAGGTACATTTTGGTCAAGATCAAAAACAGCAATGGGCCGCACGACCGGGAGCGCCGCGAGGCGTGCATCAGAACGGTATGTCGTCGTCCAGGTCGTTATCGTTGGCTTTCTCGCAAGCCCTGTCAGTTCTGGCATTCGGAACGACTGGAGGACAAGAGAGCGGTGCTAAAGCTTGCCTTCACCGGCCCGGCTGGCCTACATGCGAGATAAGGGACTTAAAACTCCCGAAGTGACCCTGCCTTTCAAGGTCTTGAACGATTTTCGGAATGGGAAAAGCAAAGTGGCGCGCCCGAGAGGAGAAACTTCGAACTCTTTGCTGGATACGCTGACTGGCTGGAATGCCTATCTCGAGCGCAATGCGCCAGCTTATCAGCCATCAAGCGCCATAGAGGACCGCTTCTCCGCCCTCACCGATGACTGTCGAAATCACGCGGCAGAACCGCTGGCGAGGGATTCCAGATAGGCGATGACCGCATCGGAGCGGCCTTCCTGAACCAGCATATCCTTCACTGGCGTATAGCCGCCGTTGGCGTATAATAGTTGGGTGATCTTCCTGGAAACACCTGTCTTCACGCGCCAGATTCAGGCGCTGGTTGACGATGACCAATACCGGGAACTGCAAGCCCGGCTCATGGCCAAGCCCGAGGCAGGCGACCTGATCCCACGCAGCGGGGGATTGCGGAAGATCAGGATGGGTCTGGCAGGCCGCGGCAAACGCGGCGGTGCCAGGGTCATCTACTACTGGGTAAAGCCCAGATCACAGATTTACATGCTGCTCGCCTACGCCAAGAACGAGCAGGAAGACCTGACTGCCGACCAGCTCAAGGTCTTGAAGGACTTGGTACAAGAGGAGTTCGGCTAATGGACCCGAAACTGTTTGCAGAGCTGACCAAAAGCATCAAGCAAGCTGGCGCCATCGCGCGGGGCGAGCGCAAGCCGTCGCGTCGCTTTGAGTTCACGCCGTCCAGGATTCAGGCTGTGCGGGAGAAGACTGAACTTTCGCAGGCTCAGTTCGCCCGGCTGCTCGGCGTCAGCATCAAGACGCTGCAGAACTGGGAGCAGGCCCGACGAGCTCCGACCGGACCGGCCAAGGCTCTGCTTCGGATTATGGAAAAGGAGCCTTCTGCCGCGCTGCGCGCCCTGAGATCAGAAGCGGCGTAGTTACGATTTCCCTACGCTGAGCAATTGGAATGCCTGCCTTGCGGCAGGATCAACAAGCCCGTGATGCTTACGTCCACATCGACGTGGTGGTGGAGTCCATGCAGCAGACACTGTTCCCTGAGCCATCAGGCGGCCCGGATTCGGTTCGCGAAGCGCCTGACCTTCTGGTCGAGCCCGCAACGATCGATCCCACGTTGGCCGAGCTTGCGACCGCGCTATCCCCCAAGGCCCGGCTGGGAAGCCTCAGCAACAAGGCGGAGGAATGTGCGCCATTGTCGGTGATTGCGTTGGCGGAGGCGGTGCGGCGCGTGGGTGCCGAATGAGCGTAGGCTGCCGCGCCTGAGCTGGCCATCCCGTTTGCCGCGGGGGAAGACTTTCGCGGATCGGGCTGGACCTCACTGGAAAAATGGCGCGCCCGGAGGGATTCAAACCCCCGACCCTCGGTTCCGAAGACCGATGCTCTATTCGCTGAGCTACGGGCGCGTCGTGTATGTCGCTGTAGGGCCTTGCGGCCAGCCCTGCGCCGATCATTGCGACCGCAGGGTGAATTCTACTTTGATCACGAGCGGCGTGTCGCGTCGCATGACACTGGTCGAATGATACTGGATATACCGGCCTTCCTTTGGCGCTTTTCGAGATCGCGGTGATCGGAATATCACGGGGCTCCAACGAAATGACGCTTACGGCGATTTTTCGGCCGTGGCAACATCGTGAAGATTCATTTCGTTAGAAGCACTAAGACGAACGATTACATGGAGCAGCTGCTTAACGAGGCGTCGTGCGGGCGCGATCAGGCCAGCGTGTGATACACCTTCTGCACATCCTCGTCCTGCTCGAGTTTGTCGATCAATTCCATCACTTCGGTGGCCTGGGGCTCGGGGAGTTCCGTGGGCGTCAGGCAAATATATTCATGTTCGGCCGATAACGGCGTGATATGGCGGTCTTCCAGTGCCTTCTGCAATTGACCGAACTCGGGAAACAGGCAGCGGATCACGAGCTGGGGTTCGTCTTTCTCGCCGATGCTTTCGCCCATTTCCTCCAGACCGTGATCGATCAGGTACAGCTCCAGATCATCCTGGTCGATTCCTTCGGGGTTCAGACGAAATACACCCATCTTCTTGAACTGGAAGCTGACACTGTTGGCGGTGCCGAGATTGCCGTCGTGCTTGGAGAAAATATTGCGCAGGCTGGCGACGGTACGGGTGGGATTGTCCGTAGCCGCCTCGGCCAATATAGCCACGCCGTGAGGGCCATAGCCCTCATAGAGGATTTCGGTGTAGTTGGCCGCTTCCTTGCCCGAGGCGCGGCGGATCGCCGCCTCGACCTTGTCCTTCGGCATGTTGACCGCGCGCGCATTCTGGATCACCCGGCGCAGTTGCGGGTTGCCTGCGGGGTCGGGGCCTCCTGCCTTCACGGCGATCGTAATATCCTTGCCGATGCGCGCAAACTGCTTGGCCATGCGGTTCCAGCGCGCAAACATCGTGTGCTTTCTGACTTCGAAAATGCGTCCCATGGAGGCCTCGAATCCTGATCGTGGCACTAGTTTAACGGGTTTGCGGGCAGCCGCGGTGGCGGGTGTTTCGTCATGCAGCCGGGTTTAGCTTGCCTGCCACATGACCTCGGCACCCGCCGCAGCGGCTCGCTTGAGCAGAGCGATCAGCGGTACTGCGCGCATTTCGATGGAAATCGGCGGCGCCTGGTCCGCGTCGGAGTGCTCCCGGTGTGAGTCGTCGCCGACTTCGGCGGACGCCACCTTGGAGGATGCGGGGGCGCGGGAGACTCTGTCGTCAGTCTGCGCCTGGGCTTCCGCCCGAGCTTCCGTTTTCAGTCGTTCGACTGCTTTCTCGAGTGAGCTCAACGCCGCCGGCACATCCTCGGCACCGAGCGCGCCGGGAACCCGGCCCGTGGTCCCCATGAGTTTCAGCAGGGCGCTGGCGTGCTCGCCGAACAGAGTGATTGATTCGGTGGCGGTGGATCGGAAGGTGACCAGCATTCAGAAGCTCCTCGGCACAATTTCGTCGCGCCGTCATCACTGATTTTTCGGGCAGTCCGGACCGGCTAGGCGAGCGGCACTCCCTAGAAGCGGGCAGCGGTCCGGTTTTTGCGCTATTCCCGGTCGGCGGACAGGGCGGCCTGCAGCATTCGACGAGCGTCATCGTGCGGCAGGCCCTGGGTCGTGAGCAGTGTCTCAGCGTCGTCACGATCCAACATGCCGCGTGCCTCCAGCATTGCAGCAGCCCCGCATAACTCACCGTAATACAAACAACGTCCCAGCATCGACATCGACGACGGCGGCTGCTCGTGCAACTGTTCGTCGAGGGCCAGGAGGGAGGGATCGGGCAGTGCCCATGAGGATGCAATGAGCCGTGCCACCGAGGACGCATGCCGGCGCATCGATCGTGCGAATACCTCGGCATGAGGCGAAAGATCCGGATGCCCGCTATATATATCCATCGCCAGCCTGAACAGGACGATACGCGCCAACGGCCGCAACAGTCCCAGCAGTTGAGCAACGAATGGATCGGCACTGCCGGCCGAACGCGCACCGGTCTCCGCCGCTCTGGCCGAGCGCTGTGCCTGCTCCCAGGTGATTTGCGCGAAATCTTCGAAGATCCCCTTGGGGACGCGAAACACGGGTTGAAGAATCGCGCTCGCCACCAGCCCGCGCAGGCCGTCGGTCCCGAGCGCGCGCACGGCGGCGTCGAGACTGTCGATAGGCATGGGCGAGGGGCGGTAATAAGCGCTGTTGGCACGCTGCAGCACGTTGCCGGCGAGCGCCGGATCATCCAACAGCAGGCGTACCACGTCCTGGCGGGTACTTTCGTCATCGTTCAGCATCTGCAGCAGCCTGGGCAGCAGCAGCGGCCGGCGTGGAAAATAATCACGCTGATGAATGGCGGCGGCGAGGCCCTGTCCAATACGCTCCAGGACAGCTTCATGTGCGCTGAACGGCTTATCGGCGGGCGCGAGCCCGAAGGCCAGTTCGTCGCACCGTGCCAAAAGAACGTCGGTTGCGGTAGTCGAGAAGCGCAGTTCGTTATCCGCTGTAGACATTTCATTCCGGGCTGCCTGCTCGGTGGCCGAAGCACCTCTTTTCACCGCCGCAGCCGTTCCCGGATCCTCCGGCCGACGGTGACGGAGAAAAAACACGCTCCAGGAGACGACCGCCAGGGTACCCAGTCCTGCCAGCGAGGCAATCATGATGTTCGCAGAGACGGTGATGTGCGAAACTCCCTTTGACCCGTACCGTGACGATCTGTATCGATACTTATGGTTTCAGCGTCGAATCCGTCGGGGCAGTGATCGTAGCCGTTGCCGTCCGACTCCCGGCCGGTTGACCGGCCGGAGCTGGGTACACGATGCCTTGCATGTTTTGATGCCGGACCGATTCGAGCTATGCATCCCGATCATAGCGGGAATCCGCTAGCGCTGGAACAGCGACTGCGGCGCGGCCGGCTTGGCCCTGCATGCCGCCATCGGGTGGGTAGCATTCACATCGCCGCTGTTGGGTGTTGGCTGATCGATTCTCCAGCGGTGACTGGTCGTCCCCGAGTGTCCACTTCTGCTTGACGCCCTTTGTGGTTAATCTGTCGGCTTCTCTGCGTTCGAGGTTGGGATGTCGCTCGTATCAGGCCAGCTGGATCAGATTGCCGTCGCAGTACGGCGTCTCGTGGCACGCAATCCTGGATATATGACGGGACCGGGAACGAATACGTATCTGCTCGGTACGGACCGTTGTATCGTGATCGATCCAGGCCCGGATGATCCGATGCATGTCGAGCGGATCCTGGCTCAGACTGCGGCGCGTATCGATGCCGTGCTGGTCACCCATACACATCCGGATCATTCCCCCGCCGCCGCCGCCCTGGCGCAGGCGAGCGGGGCGACGATCCTGGGACGTCCACCGCCCCTCCATGGACGGCAGGACAGGACGTTCGCGCCGCTGCGGGTCTTGAACGATGGTGATGAACTGCGGGTCGACGAAATGCACCTGAAGGTGCTGCATACACCGGGGCATGCCTCGAATCACTTGTGCTTCCTGCTCCAGGAGCAGGGGTTGCTGTTTACGGGAGATCATCTGATGCAGGGGTCTACCGTGGTGATTGTGCCGCCCGATGGGAACATGCGTCAGTATCTTGATTCGCTCGAGCGCCTGAAGCGCGAACCGGTCCGCTGCATCGCCCCGGGGCATGGCGAATTGATCCAGGACGCGACGGCCGAGGTCGATCGGTTGATCGCTCATCGCTTGGGGCGCGAAGCCAAGGTCTTATTGCGATTACGCCAGGCCGGTAGGGCACGGATCGAAGCACTGTTGCCTGAGGTTTATGATGATGTCGATGTACGGCTGCACCCGGTCGCGATGTTTTCACTACGGGCACACCTGCTGAAGCTCGAAGAAGATGGACGCGTGTGTCGCGATTCGACAGCCGATGATGCCGCCTGGTTTGCCGCGGAAACGGACTGACGCCTTGCAGATTGCCGAACCCGCATCGATCGAGCTGGCGAATTGTTCGCTGATCCTTGACGGCCAGGCTGTACTGCAGGACGTCAGTTTCACTCTGCGCCGCGGCGAGCGTTGGGCGCTCATCGGCGCCAACGGATCGGGCAAGACATTCTTGCTCAAGATGCTGCGGGGCGATGTGTGGCCCACGCCGACGGGGCACGAACGCCGTTGCTACCGGTTCGACGGCAACGTCAGCAATGAGCCGCGCAACATCAAGCAGTACATGGCCTACGTCGGGTCAGAACATCAGGACAAGTACATTCGCTACGGTTGGAATCTCAGCGTGACGCAACTGGTCACGACCGGCCTGTTCGATGAGGATATTCCACTGACCCGGCCATCGCGCGCACAACGCGAGCGGGTGGCGCGAGTGATACGCCGATTCAGTTTATGGGGATTACGCGATCGCCGTTTTTTGAGCCTGTCCTATGGGCAGCGCCGCCTGGCGCTGGTGGCGCGGGCGTTTGCCGGTCCAGCCAAGGTGCTGCTGCTGGACGAGGTGTTCAATGGGCTCGATGCGAGCGCAAAAAGACAACTCAGGCAGGCGTTGGAACGGCCCCGTGGCGGCCATGACTGGATATTGACTTCGCACCGGCCCAAAGAGCTGCCGGCCAATGTGACGCATATAGCCGAAATCGTGGCGGGCCGAATCGTTTCGGCCGGACCGGTAAGCTCGCCAGACGCGAAGGGATTGATGCAGCGCAGCGGGCCGACAGCCGTTGTACGCAGATATGATCGAGCGGTGGAGGTGAGCGAAGCCGATGATCCGGTGCCGGTGCGCGCCAAGCGTTCGGGGGGCGGCGCCGAAGCTTGCCATGGTGTCGCGAAGACCGGCTCCATCGATCTTCCGGCCGCATTGCGTTCTCGCCCTGCCGGGCCGAAGGATTCCACCCGCCGCGGCTGGCTGGTGCGCATCCGCAATGCCGATGTCTATCGAGACTATCGCCGTGTGATCCGCGGGCTCCACTGGACCTTGAATCGGGGCGAACACTGGGCGGTGCTGGGTGCGAACGGCTCGGGGAAATCCACCTTGCTGAGCCTCCTCCATGGTGATCTGCACCCGGCGCTGGGTGGTACGATCGAGCGGTGGGGATGCCCATTCGGCACGCCGATCGAGCGTTGGAAGCGGCGCACGGGCTGGGTGTCGCCGGAACTGCATGCAACACACGAGACGGTGCAGTCCATCGAACAGGTCGTGATTTCGGGGCGTTATTCCAGTGTCGGGCTATCAACGCAGCCCACGGCCCAGGATCTCGGGGCGGCCCGGCGCTGGATGCGTTTTTTCGGTATCGAGCGGCTGCGCGAACGCAGACCGCGCCAGGTGTCTTATGGACAGTTCCGGCTGGCGCTGTTGGCGCGCGCCATGGTCAATGACCCTTGGTTGCTGTTGCTGGATGAGCCTTGCACGGGTTTGGACGGTACGGTGCGCGCGCATGTGCTGTCGTTCATTGAAGCGGTGGCGCGCGGCGGCACCCAGGTGGTCATGGCGGTACACGATTCCGAGGACATCGTGCCCTCGATCCGCCACGTGCTGAACATACAACGCGGCGGCCGGACGACTACGACATTGCGCGCTGCCCAACCGGGACTGCGTGCCACCTCCCGATCCGCGTGAACCCGCGTTGATTCGCCGTTTCGCCTCGGCACTCCACGTAAATCCGTTCTGATTCGCGGTATCGTCAGCGACTCTTGCGCAAATTCGTCATGATTGCGCGGCTCCACTCGAGGCCTTGGCTATCCATGCCCTCAGGATTTCGAAGCATAGATAGCCAAGGCCTCGAGTGGAGCCGGGTTTCGTCGAACGATCTTCAACATCGAGATCAAGAATGGAAATCAAGAGTCGGCGTAGGATGTGACCCACGACGGATCCAGATCCTCGGGTGGAAGTCTACACCGGGATCTCGGCTTCGTATATGATCACGGCATCGCCGATGATGCGCACCGACTGTGCGACGCGGCCGGAGCATTCGACTTCGATTTCCACGGTGCCGGGACGGCGCATCCACATGCCCTGCCGGCCGCGCAGTACAGCCCGGCCCTCACGAGGTGTGAGCAGGCCGTTGTTCACCAGGTAGACGCCGAGCATGCTGTGGGCATTGCCGCTGACCGGGTCTTCGGGAATGCCCCTTGCGGGCACGAACATGCGCGAGATCGTTTCGATCTGTCCGTCCTGCCCATCGGTGCCGTCCGCCGCTGCGAACACGAAGTAGCCTTCCGCCCCGACGTGCGAGGTGAGGCGCGCCAGTTCTTCGAAATTCGGCTTCAAAGAATCCAGCAGCGCGACGGAATTCAGGCCGATCAACAGTCGCGCGCCGCCTTTCGTCATGATTTGCAGCGGGCAGTCACCATGCAAGCTGGGGCTGGAAATACCCAGTGCGTCGAGCACCTGACGACGATGATGATCGGGAATGACCGGACCGAGCATCGGCGGATTCTGGGTAATGCCGATCCGGAAATCTCCGTCGACTTGCGTCACGTCGATCTCGACGATTCCGACGTCGGTGCGCAGGCGCAGGCGGCGCTCCGGCATGTCCATCTTTTTCGCAAGTACATAATGCGCCGCAATGGTCGCGTGCCCTACGAAAGCGACCGGGTGGCGGGGCGTGAAATACTTGATCTGCAGATCGTGATCGCTGGACTCCGCTTCGAGCACAAAGGCGGTTTCGCCGTTGATCTCGGCGGCCATCGTCTGCATCTGCTCCTCCGACAGCGCGTCGGCGTCCAGCACGATGATGGCGGGGTTGCCGCAAAAACGCTCACGCGTGAACGCATCGACGTGGAAAAGCCGGCATGGACGGCGATTGGACATGGACGGAAGTCCTCGTTGGGGGGAGCTGGAAGCCGACACTTATGGCGGAACTGCGGCTGAACGTCAATCGTCGAGTGTGGCGCTGAGCGGCATAATCATGTAACAATCGCGCTTGCCTAAGGGGTGGTCCCGATAGGGACCTGAGACGCCGGATGTGATCGCTTGCGATCGCTCAGTCGGCGAACCCGTTGAACCTGATCCGGTTAGTACCGGCGTAGGGAGCAGGTCGTGCATTTTCATTTCATCAGATCATCATCTGCTTTCAGAGCGTCGAACGCCGGATCTTCTCTACTGCAAAGAGGATCTGGAGATGTGTAGTTCGGTTTCGAGCCGTGGCTGGATCGGCGGCTTGCTCGTGGCGATGATGGCCGGCGCGATCGGTGCCGACGCCGAGGCGGCGCGGCCGCAGGGGCAGGTATCCGCGCCTTTATCTCATCCCGGGATTTCTGCTTTGGCCGCCCGGAGGATCGCTGCGGCTCAGATGTCGCCGGTACCGGTCGCCGGGAAGATGACCCCGGCGGCTACCGGGACTGCCGTCGGCGTGGAACGCGAGACCGTCCTGGAAGAAGTCGTCGTGACCGCCACCCTGCGCGAGCAGGCACTGGCCGACGTCCCTGCGAGCATCACCGTTCTGAGCCGTCAGACTCTGCAGGACGCAGGCCGGCAGCATTTCCAGGATGTCATGACGAGCGTACCCAATCTGCATTGGGCAGGCGGCACTTCACGGCCGCGCTTTTTTCAGATTCGCGGCGTCGGGGAACGTGAACAATGGGAAGGTGCGCCCAATCCTTCGGTGGGGTTCCTGATCGACGATATCGATTTCAGCGGTATCGGCATGCCGGCCACGTCCTTCGACGTGGATCGCATCGAGGTGCTGCGTGGGCCACAGGGCCTGCTTTATGGCGCGAATGCGCTGGCCGGCCTCATCGCGGTACGTGGGCGCGCCCCCGAGCAGGCGTTCGGCTTTGCGACCGAAGCCTCGCTGGCGGAGTTCGGCGGCCGCTCGCTGGGCGCGGTTGCGACCGGTCCCGTACAGTCGATGAACGCCGCCTGGCGAGTGTCCGTACAGCGTTTTCGCAGCCACGGCTTTCGCGATAATGCCTATTTGGGGCGCGACGACACCGATGGCCGCGATGAACTCAGCGCGCGCGCGAAATGGCTGTGGCAGCCGGGAGAACAGACCCGCGTGCAATTGACCTGGTTGCACACCGATCTGGATAACGGTTATGACGCCTGGTCGATCGATAATTCGCGCCGTTCCCTCGCCGATCGTCCCGGCAAGGACGCCCAGCAGGCCGATGGCGGCGCGCTGCGTGTGGAAACACCTGCGGGCTCGTTGGGCCGGTTGACCTTGATTGCGACGGCTTCGCAGGCGGATGCGGAGTATAGCTACGACGAGGATTGGGGTAACGCCGACAGCTGGGCACCCTATGTCTACGATTATTTCTATAGCGCACTGAGCACCCGGCGGGGCCGCAGCCTGGAGGCGCGGCTGGCCTCGGATGATGAGGGCCACGCCGGCGAGCTGTCCTGGCTGGTGGGTGCCTACGCCCTGGATGTCGATCACCGCATCGATGAACTGCGCGACGGTGTGTTCGTCGATCCGGACTATCCGGAATATTCCGGTACCAGCTTCGATCGGCTGGCGAGCCGCTACGATGCCGTCAATGCCGCTTTGTTCGGTCAGCTCGAAGGCAGACTGGACGAGCACTGGGGATGGTCGTTCGGGCTGCGTGCGGAACAGCGCACGGCGCACTACCGCGATCACGGCATCCAGAGCGGGCTGTCGCGTACAACCGATGCGAAGCAGCGCAACCGCATGCTCGGCGGACAGGCGTCCTTGTACTTCGATACGAGCGCCGGCCTGAGGTTGTATACGACCTTGTCGCGCGGCTACAAGGCGGGGGGATTCAATCTTGGCCGAGCCTCGGCCCTGCGCGAGCGTTTTGCGCCGGAGTATTTGTGGAGCCTGGACATCGGTGCCAAGGGCGAGTGGTTCGACCGGCGTCTGTATGCGGATATCGCGTTGTTCCATATGTACCGCGACGATATGCAAGTCTCCACGGGTATCCAGCTGGAGGGTGCGGCCGGCGGCTATCTGTTTTTGACCGACAATGCCGCCAGCGGGCGCAACACCGGATTGGAGGCCAGCCTGCGCTGGCGGGCGTTGGAGCGGTTGGAACTCGGCGGGACGCTGGGTCTGCTGCATAGCCGTTATTCGGGGTTTCACTCGACCGGCGTCGATGTCAGCGACCGTGATCAGGCGCACGCGCCCGAGTATCAGCTTTCGCTCAATGCGACCTGGCGACACCCGCTCGGCTGGATGGCCAGAGTCGATTTCGTTGCGGTCGACGACTATTACTTCGATGTGCCTCCGATAGATCAGCGCGCGCTGGCGTATTCGCTTACGAACCTGAAGCTCGGTTATGAAGCGGAGCGCTGGGGCGTGTATCTGTGGGGCCGCAATGTATTTGACGAGGAATACGTGGTGCGTGGCTTCTATTTTGCAAACGAGCCGCCGGACTGGGCTGACAAGCGCTACACCCATCTCGGAGAACCACGTCAGTTCGGTGTCACGGCGCGTTGGGAGTTCTGAATGATGCGTACTGCAGTAGAAATCAGCCTGTATCCGCTCGATGCGGATTTCATTCCTGCCGTCAAGGGATTCATCGAGCGTCTGAACGCCTATCCGGAGCTTCAGATCACGACGAATGCGATGAGTACCCAGATCGCAGGTGAGCATGTGCGGTTGTTCGAGATTCTAGGCATGGAGACCGCAGCAAGCTTCAGTGAGGCCGGCCGCAAGGTTTTCGTGATGAAAGTGCTGGGCGGATCGGCGCCGTAGCGGCACATGCAGGAGCCGCTTGAGCAGTTGCTGGCGACGTCGCCCTGGGAGGCCGGGGCGGCCTTGCTGGGGCTCGCCTACCTGCTGCTGGCCGTTCGCCGCAGTCTGCTGTGCTGGCTGTGCGCGTTCATCAGTACCGCAATCTACCTGGTGCTGTTCGCGCGCGCGTTTCTGTACATGCAGTCGGTGCTGCAGGTGTTCTACCTGATCATGGCGGTTTACGGCTTTTCGCAATGGCGCCGGGGGCGCGATGCCGCCGGGGAGGTGCTGATCCGCTCCTGGAGCGCGCGGCGGCATGTCGTGGCGGCTGTGTTGATCGTTGGCGTTTCTTTGGCGAACGGCTGGCTGTTGTCACGCACCGATGCGGCGGCGCCCTACCTCGATGCATTCGTGACCTGGGGCAGCATCGTCACGACCTGGATGGTGGCGCGCCGGGTGATCGAAAACTGGCTGTACTGGATCGTGGTCGACGGCGCGGCAGCCTGGCTGTATTTCACGCAGGGATTGCTGGTCACCACTGCATTGTTCATCGTCTATCTCGGCATCGTGGTGCATGGATATCTGGTATGGCGCCGCCGGCAGCGCGTGCAGGACGAGGACGATCAGGGTCAGTCGCGAAGCGCCCATGCCGAAGTGGCGGCTGCAGGTAACGGCGGGCGACCGTGGGCGCCATAAACCACATTGCACCGGCCGTTCTTGCCGCCGCACAGGTGCTCGGGCTGGAAGCCGCCGCCATCACCAGCGTAACGGATATCAAGCACGGTCTGACCAATCGAAGCTGGCTGGTACGGGCGGACGGTGAAGCGCTGGTGGTGCGGCTCAGCGATGCGGCCGAGGATGCGCTCCAGATCGATCGTGCCAGCGAGGCTCGTATCCTGTCCGCGGTCGCCGCCGCCGGTATCGGACCCGGTGTGCTGCATTGTGACCCCGACCGGCATATTCTGGTGACGCGCTATCTGGGGCCGACCTGGAGCTTCGAGGCCGCGGGCGATGAACGCAACATCGAGCGTCTCGCCGTGCTATTGCGGCGTCTGCATCGCCTTACACCGCCGGCATCGGTTCGGCGGGTCGATCTGACGGCGACGGTGGAAGGCTACTGGCGCACACTCGATGAACATGCCGCCGATGCACCGGCACTGCACTCTCTGCGCAGCCGAGCACGACAGGTTGCCGGTTGCCTGGATCGTGATGCGATTGCCTGTTTGTGCCACAACGACGTGCATCATCTGAACATCGTCGAGGTTCCAGGCGGCGACACTTTACGGTTGATCGACTGGGAGTATGCCGGCATCGGCGAGCCCATGTTCGACCTCGCTGCCGCGTGCGTCTATCACCGTCATGATCGGGCTCGTCGGCAGCGGCTGCTGGCTGCCTATCTGGACGGTGTCGAACCAGCCGCATGGCACCGCCTGGAACTCGCCTGCTGGCTGTTCGAGTATGTTCGCGAGCTGTGGACGGCCGTGCGGGAACTCGCGTCGTAGATTGCCGCCGGGATTGCCGCTGGCGCTATTTTTTCGTCTCGGTCTGCTTGGCCACCGCGTCCGCCGCGGCCTTGATGGCCTCGGGATCGCCCAGGAAACGGCGCGAGACGGGTTTCAGCGCGTCGTCGAGCTCGTAATGAATGGGCACTCCGGTGGGAATATTGAACTCGACGATGTCGGTGTCGGACATGCCATCGAGCATTTTCACCAGGGCGCGCAGGCTGTTGCCGTGCGCGACGACCAGCACGTTGCGTCCAGCCGCAAGTTCAGGCGCCAGGCGGCTGTTCCAATAGGGCAGTACCCGGTCCAGGGTGGTCTTCAGCGACTCCGCGGCAGGCAGTTCCTGGGGTGGCAGACTCGCATAGCGCCGCTCGAAGCGCGGATGGCGGGGATCATCGATCGGCAGCGGCGGCGGCGGCACGTCGTAGCTGCGGCGCCAGAGTTTCACTTGCTCGGCGCCATGCTTGTGGACGGTCTGCGCCTTGTCCAGACCCTGGAGCGCGCCGTAGTGACGCTCATTCAAGCGCCAGCTGCGCTCCACGGGCAGCCACATCAGGTCCATTTCATCCAGGATCACCCACAAGGTACGAATGGCGCGCTTGAGCACCGAGGTGAACGCCAGGTCGAACGCGAATCCTTCCGTCTTCAGCAGCCGGCCGGCCGCGCGTGCTTCCGCGAGTCCCTGATCGGTCAGGTCGACGTCGACCCAGCCGGTGAACAGATTCTCCAGGTTCCAGGTGCTTTGTCCGTGGCGGATCAGAACGAGTTTTCCAGGCATGGCGATATCAGTAAAAAATCAGGGGTGTCTCAAGAAATCAGGGGTGTCGTCACAGGGTGTCTTTATACCAGAGTTGAATAACAGGCTGGGATATCGTCGCTGCCGCGCCGGGGCAGCGACGAATGAACCTCGGCGCCGATAGAGCCGGCACGCCGGGTGGCATGCAAGGGGCGGCGTGCAAGGGGCGGCATGCAGGCGCCGGCCGCTTCCGTCCACCTCCGTCCGCCTCAGCCTTCCGCCGTTCTGCGTACCGCTTGCAGTGCCACCGACAGCGTCGCGAAGTCCATGGCCGGCAAGGTGCGCATGTCGGCGAGCGTCCGGTGCAGATACTCGATGGTCTGCTGATGTCCCGCAAGCCATGCGGCGAGCGCCTGTCGCGGCGTACCCTTGCGCGAGTGCTTCAGGACCTGCATGCACAGGGTGCGCTGCAGGTTGTAGATATCGTTGCGCAAGGTCGAGCGGGCGATCGCCTGCCAATGACCGTCGACATCGAGCGTTTCGATCTGTTGTCGAATCCAGTCCAGCGACAACGCCGTACCGACACCGAAATAGGCGATGGCGGCCGATTCCACCGGCAGCCGCGCTTGCTGGGCGATCTCCACCAGATCCGGGCCCGAGCGCAGTGCGGCGAGAATCGCGATGCGTCTGCCAAGAATGTCTGGTGCCTTGGCCTCGCGATACCGGGCATAACGAGCCTCGAAGTCCGCCTGGTCGATGCCGGACAACACCCGCGGCAGGATCACGTCGAGCGCCGCCAGTCCATCGTGCAGCCGCGACACCTGCTGTTCGATGTCGAGACGGTGCGCATGCTGATGGATCAGCCAGTAGGTGCAGAATTGCAGCAGCTGCGTCGTTTCGAACATCATCTCGTACTGCGTGGCGGCGTCTACCCTGGTATCCAGAGCCTCGATCTGTCCCCAGGTCTTACGCATGTCCAGCGCTTCGCGCGCGATGGCATAGGCACGCACCACGGTCGCGGCATCGGCCCCGGTATCTTCCTGGGCCCGGCGCGCAAAGGTTGCGCCCATGCGGTTCACCATGCTGTTGGTGGTTGCGGTGGCGATGATTTCGCGGCGCAGGCGATGCTTGCCGAGATGGGTTTGCAGACGACGCTGCATGAGGGCGGGAAAATAGCGGTCCAGTTCGTGCGCCAGATAGGGATCTTCCGGCACGTCGGAGTCGATCAGCAACGAATACAAGGCCATTTTCGCGTAGGAAAGCAGGATCGCCAGCTCCGGCCGCGTCAGTCCGCGGCCGGTTTTGCGGCGCTCGCCGATCTCTTCGGTCGAGGGCAGAAATTCCAGCGAACGATTCAGCAAGCCCGAGGTTTCCAGTGCGCGGATCGTATGCTCGTGCTCGAGCAGGTCCTTGGACGCGCGTGATTCCAGCATCGACAGCGCCTGGCTTTGCAGATAGTTATCGCGCAGTACCAGGGCGGCGACTTCATCCGTCATGTCGGTCAGGAGCTTGTTGCGCCGTGACAGTGTCATGATCCGCGCCGGCAGGTTGTTGAGCAGGATCTTGATGTTGACTTCGTGGTCGGAACAATCGACGCCGGCCGAATTATCGACGAAATCCGTGTTGATCCTGCCGCCGGCCTGGGCGTATTCGATGCGGCCGCGCTGGGTGAAACCGAGGTTGCCGCCTTCGCCGACGATCCGGCAGCGCAGGTCTGCGCCATCGACACGTACGGCGTCATTGGCTCGATCGCCGACGTCTGCGTTGTTCTCACCGGCGGCCTTGACATAGGTGCCGATGCCGCCGTTCCACAACAGGTCGGCCGGCATGCTGAGAATCGCCCGAATCAGTTCGGGTGGTGAAAACGTATCCTGCTGCACGCCCAGCATGGCTTGCGCCTCGGCCGACAGTTGAATGGACTTGGCATTGCGTGAGAACACGCCGCCGCCTTTGGAGATCAGCTTGGGGTCGTAGTCTTCCCAACTGGAGCGCGGCAATCGGAACAGGCGCTTGCGCTCGGCGAAGCTGACTGCCGGATCGGGATCCGGGTCGATGAAGATATGCAGGTGATTGAACGCCGCCTGCAGGCGGGTATGCGGGGAGCGCAGCATGCCGTTGCCGAAGACATCGCCCGCCATGTCGCCGATGCCGATTGCCGTAAAGGGCTGGGACTGGACATCGATGCCGATTTCACGAAAGTGGCGTTTGACGCATTCCCAGCCGCCGCGTGCCGTGATGCCCATTCTTTTGTGGTCATAGCCGACCGAGCCGCCCGATGCGAAGGCGTCGCCGAGCCAGAAGCCGTATTCTGCGGAGATGCCGTTGGCGATATCCGAAAAGCTTGCCGTGCCCTTGTCGGCGGCGACGACCAGGTAGGGATCATCGCCGTCACGCCGCACGAGCTGCGCCGGGGGCACGATGCGGCCATCCAGGATATTGTCGGTGACATCCAGCAGGGCGCGGATGAACATGCGATAGCATTCGATGCCCTCACGCTGTGATTCCTCGCGGCTGGCGCTCGCCGGGATACGCTTGGGAACGAAGCCGCCCTTCGCACCCACGGGAACGATCAGGGTGTTCTTGACGTTTTGCGCCTTCATCAGGCCCAGCACTTCGGTGCGGAAATCCTCGCGCCGATCGGACCAGCGGATGCCGCCGCGGGCTACCAGGCCCATGCGCAGGTGTACGCCTTCCACGCGCGGAGAATAGACGAAGATCTCGAAGGCCGGATGCGGCTGTGGCAGTTCCGGAATGTTGCGCGAATCCAGCTTGAGCGCCAGCCAGGGTTTGTGGCGCCCCTGTGCGTCGAACTGGAAGTAGTTGGTGCGCAGGGTCGCCTGAATGGCGCCGGCGAAGCGGCGCAGGATGCGATCCTCGTCCAGGCTGCTGACGCCGTCCAATCGTTGGGCGAGTTCCCGCTGCAGCCTGGCGATGATGCGGCGGCGTTGCGGCATCGGCAGCGCAGGATCGAATTGCGCCGCGAAAATCTCCCATAACAGCCTGGCGATCGGGGCGTTGGCGCACAATACCTGCTCCATATAGGCTTGGCTGAAACTGGTGCCGGTCTGCAGGACGAAACGGCAATAGGCACGCAGTACGCTCGCCTGCCGCCAATTCAGGTCCGTGATCACGACCAGACGGTTGAAGCCGTCGTTCTCCACCAGGCCGTTGCGCACCGCGGAAAAGGCCTCCGTCACTCGATGATCGGGTGCTTCGGCCTTAGCAAGGGTGCTCGTGACCGAGGTTTTTGTCGGCCTGGCCATGTCGAACGGCCGTCCGTCGCGCCGTTGCATTTCGACATCTTGGAGCCAGATCGGCTGGGCACCCGGCACGCTGATGAGGTAGGGACGTTCGCTGAGCACGAAAAAGCCCATGTTCTCCAGGATGGGCAGGGTTTGGGACAGCGGAATCTGTTCATTGGAGCAGAACAGGCGCAAATGGATGATGGATCGCGGCGCATCGGGGCGCGGATCCGCGGTCATACGCATCGGCACGAGTTCCGGATCGACGATCACCTCGTTGACTTGCATGATGTCATCGACCGCCAGCGCAACGGGTACATCTTCTTCATAAGCCGCCGGGAAGGCGCTGCGAAAGCTTGTTGCGAGTTGCCGCCCGCGGATTTCACCATGTTTGTCGATGAGCGCGTCGTCCAGCTCATCGGTCCAGGTGCGTACAGTCCGCTCGATCAGTTTTTCCAAGGCATCCGCATCGATCCTGGGAACCCCCTTGTCGGGCAGGCGAATGATCATGTGTACTCGCGCGAGTGCCGATTCCGACAGGCGCACCTGAGATTCGATACTGGTGGCGTGCAGGTGCTCCTTGATGAGAGTTTCCATGCGTTCGCGTACCTGGGTGTCGTATCGGTCGCGCGGCACCAGGATGAGGGCGGAGTAGAAGCGGTTGAAGGTATCGCGGCGCAGGAACACGCGCACCTGCTGACGCTCGTATAGATTGACGATGCCGCGCACCGTGCGCGTCAGACTGGCGATGCCGGCCTGGAACAGTTCGTCCCGGGGATAGGTTTCCAGGACGTAGGCGACGGCCTTGCCGTCGTGGCTGGCAGGATCGAGTGCGAAGTGGTTCAAGATGCGCTCGATCTTGTGGCGCAGCAGCGGGATATCCCGCGGACTGCTGCGATAGAGCGTCGAGGTGAACAGCCCCAGAAAGCGTCTTTCACCGGTGACGCGGCCGGCTGAATCGAAGGTTTTCAGACCTACGTAGTCCAGGCGGCTCGCCCGGTGCACGGTCGACAGAGCGTTGGCCTTGGTGACTATGAGCAGTTCCGCTTCACGCGCACTTTTGCGCAACTCGCCGCGCAAGGGTGTGGCGGTGAGCTTGACGCCGGGCCGGGCTCGCAGGATGCCCAGTCCGGTCTGCGGCAGCGGTTCCAGCAGATCCTCGCTGCGTCCACGGCGCAGACGATATTCGCGGTAGCCCAGGAAGGTGAAATTGTCATCGGCCATCCATTCCAGCATCGCCTTGATCTCACCGAGTTCGCCGGACGGTACTGGAACAGACTGCTGTTCGAGCTGACCGGCGATGTTCAGCGCCCGCTCGCGCATGGGCTTCCAGTCCGTGACCGCCAGGCGCACATCCTGGAGCGTGCGCTGGATTTTTCGCTCGAGCTCGCGCAGTTGCTTAGCGTCTTCGATACGATCGATGCGAATGTGTTGCCAGGATTCGCGTATCGTGCGTCCGGCGACACGGCGGCTGGATGGTGAGCGCGCGCGCAGGCGAATCCCGCTTCGGCCGGCACCGGCTTGGGGGGTATCGGTTACGCCGCCGGATGCGCCGGTGGCCGTGTCCGCCAGTTCGACCAGGCGCCCATTGTGATCGCGGCACACCATCAGCACCGGATGCACCGTCAGATGGATCGCCAGTCCGGCCTGGGTGAGCACCATGCTCAGGGAATCGACCAGGAACGGCATATCCTCCAGTGTCGTTTCAACGATGGTGTAATGTTCGGTGCCTGGTACCGCCGGATCGGTATTGTAGACCCGTACCAATGTCTGACCTGGTCTGCGGATGCCGGCGAAACGTTCATGAGCGAGCGCCGCGGCGGCGAGTCGTTCGTCGGGATGTTCTGCGAGATCCTCTTCGGCTACGCCGCGATAATACTGCCGGATGAATGCCTGCGAGTTCAGCGGATCGCTGCGTTTGCTCAGACGGCGGGCGGCAGCGGCAATCCTTTCGATGATCTTCTGGCGCGCAGCGGGAATGGTGGTGGACATTTTAGCGAATCACCTATGGTACTGAAGTCGGTCGATCCAAATGATCTGGTTCAATATTCGAGTTCTAGGCTCATGGACGGCGATGACGCGAAGCATCGCCGTTCGTCCGGGCCGGCGGCTGTTTATCCTTTGTTATTGCAAAAGAGCCGGCATGCGAGCTGCGGACGGGCTAGGCGGAACGAACCATGCCGCCAGCCGGAGCGGATTCCAGCGATAGGCCGGCCGATGTTTTGGCACATTCCGTCAACACGTCGATGAGCCGTCCGAATGTGCGGCGATCGGCCGGGCTGAGAGAATCGAGCAGCGACTGTTCATAGTTCAGCGCCATGGGAGCGATTCGTTTGTATACGGCATGACCTATGGGCGAGAGCCGCAGCATGGAGCGACGCCGGTCTTCCTTGTCGTAGCTGCGCATCAGGCGCCGTGAGGCGAGCAGGGTGTTGACCCCTCTGCTGACCGCCACCTTGTCCATTGCGCTGCGCTCGGCCACCTCCCCCGCAGACAGATCGGGGTAGCATGCCAGTACGGCCATGATTCTCCATTGGGAGATCGACAGGCCGAACTCGCGTTCGCAGACATCGGCAATACGCCTGCTGATCAGGCTGGAGAGCACCGACAGACGATAAGGCAGGAAATGCTCCAGGCGCAACGGGTCCACGGGATTGCTCATGGACTGGCGGGTGGTGCTGCGGTTCTGTTCGCTCACGATCTGGCTCACGCTGGTTTGCGTATCGGCGCTGCACATCTTGGTTCGTCAGGTATAAATAGTTTCATTTGAAACAAATGGATCAATATCCGGCGTATCCTACCGCGGACCGGGTTGCGGCGCTGCAATATGCGGCAATATGAGTGAGCGGACGGAGTTTTACGAGAACTTGCGCAACTTTCGCGAGATTCGCTACTTACGACAGCGAGGGCAAGGCCATCGGCTGGCTCGCTCGTGCGAGACCCGCCATCGCATCGACCGGATACGGCGCGGTGTCATCTATCGCTCTGGCCACGACTTTTGGATGTAGTCATGTGCAGCATTTCTGCCGGCGGCGCCTGTGGCGCAGGCCGGTTATGTGGTTCGGGCAATGCGGAACTCGCGTCGTGCAGCCAGGGCGAGCCCTGATGCCGTCGCGGCCCATACGGCCAGCGCGATCCAGACCATTACACGCGATATTGAATGCAGAGCAGGAAAATCAGCCGCCAGCGATAACTGGCGGCTCGCGGCAGCGTACATGCCTAGGGGAAAAACCAGGCTCCAGAACATCGGCGTATAGGTTAGAGGCACGCGGCGAAAGCCGTGCTTCCATACGCCGAGAATGATCAGCAGCGGAATCCACCAGGTACCCCAGGCCCACAAAACCAGCGTCGTGCCGTCGATGAACGGCCGCATCGCTTGCAGAAACGGCATGCCGTTCTCGGCGAGAATGAGAGTCGATCCCGCATTGGTGCTGATGGCGGCGGCGCCCATGACCACCCACAGCAATGGGGTGACATCGTCAGGTCCGACATCGTGGAAAAAGATGCGGTAGGCGAACAAGGTGATGAAAATACCGTAAAGCACCAGGCCAACGCCCCATAGCATGTGCAGCAGGACGAACATGCTCTGCGACAGACTGCCTAGATCCGGTGCGACGAGGGTACCGAGGATGACCAGGGACTCCGTTCCGACGATCGCGATGAGCCAGCCGCCGTGGACCACGTTTGCGCGGTGAGCGGTATTGAGAAAGGTCAGCACGGAGAAGCTGAAATAGATGAGTAGCAGCCATACCGATAAAGCGAACATCCACATTGCCAGCGCCAGCGTCGTGAAGCCGCGCTGGTAGATGCCGACACCGAGCACGTTGCCGGCGGCCACCAGCGTAAAGAAGGAGAACACCAGGCGCGGATCCGTCAGGTCTTGCCAGATACGCGGCCAGAAGCGGATGACCCGCAGCATCGTCAGGGCGAGCAGCCAGGGATAGGCGGCGATGTTCACAGCGAACAGAAGATCCGACGGTAACCGGTGCCCGGTGAACAGCAGCACGTTGGAGATGATCCCGGTGGCCATGACGAAGGCAAAACAGCCGGGATAAAGATCCGCGAGCATGCGGCGCAGCCAATTCGCCACGGCGGATGCGCAGGTGCGCTCCATGGTACGGGTTGCGGCGGCGGACGATGCCGGGTTCGAATGACATGAGTGAGTTTGCATTCGCCAATCCTATGCTGCTCGAGGCGCCGTGAGCTGACGTAGCGCAAAAGCTGACGTGGCACAAGCAGCCGGCTGCGGAATTCGTGAGGATCGCTTGACGAAAGATCCGGCTGGGGCTCCCGCCGAGACTCCCGCCGAGACTTGTGCGGCCGATCACAGCGGTTGCGTGACTTGCAGCGCGGTATGGCGCGTGGGCACTCCCAATGGGGTAAAGAGGCAGGCGACTGTCGAATCCGAGTGTGAACCGGGACGCTTATCGGCATTCCCGAAGTCGGGTAGGATGCGCGCGCTGTCGGCCTGGACGCGGCCGGCCTCTCAATCAATTGGTATGGAATAGGAAGAGATGATGAATCAAAAGAAGACTTGCTGGATGTCGAAGATCGCGGCGCAGGCACTGGTGCTGGGCTGTGTCCCGGCGACCGCGGCCCTGGCGGCGGACCCCGGTTTTTATTTCGGTATCAGCGGCGGCCTGGCCACGTTCGACCTGCCATCCAGGGGCAGCCTCGATGCGGAGCTCGAAGAAGAAGGCTTCCTATTGGAATCCTCCTCCCTGGATGATGACGACAAGGCCTGGGGACTGCAGGTGGGCTATCGCTGGAACTCCTATGTGGCCGCGGAGGTCGGCTATGCGAACTTCGGCACCGCCGAGTATCGGGCCACGGATGGTATCGACGGCAATCTGTCGCTACGTGTGCGCAGTTCCGGTCCCACCCTGTCGGTGCTGGGCATGCTGCCTGTGGCCGAGCGCTTCGATCTGCATGCTCGCGCAGGAGTGTATTTCGCCGATACCCGGGTGCGTTACCGGGAGGCAGGCTTTGACATCGGCGAAGACTATTCCGAGGGGAGTAAATCCAGCTCGGAGAATCCGTTCCTGGGCATCGGCGCCGCCTGGAACATCAACGACAGCTATGCGCTGCGCGTCGAGTATCAGCGCTTTTTCGATGTAGGCAAGGACGATATCGGTAAATTCGATATCGATCTGCTGAGTTTCAGCGTCCTGTTCCGCTGAGTTTCCCGCGCCCATCCCGGGTCGCGTGATTCCGGGTAGCCTGCTCCACGGCAGGCTACCCTTGGACGCAAGGTCCAAACCGGCCTGACCTCGCCGGCCAGACCGACCCTGACCGGTCGATTCCGGGGATCGACTCCGCAGCCCCGTCCTGTAAGCCCGGACCCGCGGATCGGCACTGCGAGTTCCATCCTGCATCGGTCCTACGAATCGATCCCGAAGGCCGATTTCGCAACTCAGTCTTGTCCGGGTGCTTCGATCCTGCGCACCGATTCGATGGTGATCGTTTCCACCGGCACGTCCTGGTGCATGCCCTGGTTGCCGGTCTTGGTCGCGGCGATGGCGTCGATCACTTCCATTCCCGAATCGACGCGGCCGAACACTGCATAGCCGTAATTGCCCGGGCGATGATCCAGGAAGTCGTTGTCGACCAGGTTGACGAAAAACTGCGAAGTCGCGCTGTCGATATCGTTGGTGCGCGCCATCGCCAGTGTGCCGCGCTTGTTCTTGAGGCCGTTGGCCGCTTCGTTCTTGATCGGGGCGTGGCCGCGCTTGTTTTGCAGGTCGGCTGTGAGTCCGCCGCCCTGCACCATGAAGCCGGGGATGACGCGATGAAAAACGGTGCCTGCGAAAAAACCCTCATCGGCGTATTTCAGGAAGTTCTCGACCGAGATCGGCGCTTGTTTATCGAACAGCTGCACCGTGAATGTGCCGAGGGAAGTCTTGAATTCGAGCATGGCGAAGCCTTTGAAATGAAATAATCTGAAAAATCTTAAAGAGGGCTGCGTACGGGAGCTGCGTCTGCCGTTCTGCCTCAAGCGGCAGCCAGACCTTCGATCAGGCCTTCGGTGACGCGCTCATGACCGGCCAGGTCAGTATACGAGCGTACGTGAGTGAAGCCGCCGCGCACAAGCCGATCACGTACCGCGGACGCCTGTTGCCAACCATGTTCCAGGATCAGCCAGCCGCCGGATGTCAGATGCCGGGGCGCCTGTGCAATGATCTGCTCCAGCGCTTCCATGCCGGTGCGTCCGGGTATCAGCGCCAGTTCCGGCTCGAAACGACGCACGTTCGCAGCCAGTTCGGGATCGTCCTGGGCGACATAGGGCGGATTCGCGGTTAGGAGGGCGAAACGCTCGCCTGCCAGCGGCGCAAACCATGAACCTTGGACAAAACGGACATTACCGATCTGCAGCCGGCCTGCATTGCGAAAGGCGATATCGAGCGCTTTCCTGGAGACATCCACGCCGATCACTCGCGCGGTGGGCCGCTCGCTCGCCAGCGCCAGCGCGATGGCGCCGCTGCCCGTCCCCAGGTCGACGATCTGCCCGCTGCTGTCCGGTGGCAGATGCGCCAGCGCCCGTTCCACCACCAGTTCCGTCTCGGGCCGTGGAATCAGCACGGCCGGAGAAACTTCCAGCAACAGCGACCAGAAAGCCTGCTGACCGCGAATGTAGGCCACGGGTTCTCCTTTCAGGCGGCGCTTGATCAGCTGCTGAAACGACCAGCCGGCGCTCGCCGGCAGCACCCGTTCGGGGGTGGCGTGAAAGCTGGTTCTGGACAGTCCGGTCACATATTCCAGCAGTAGTTCGGCGTCCAGACGCGCCGAGGGCGAGGAGCGCGCCAGCAGCGCACTGGCGGCGTGCAGGGCTTCGCCGAGTGTTTGCGGGGAATCCGCGATATTCATGTCCGGCGCTGCTGCGAAGAATTTGCGGTATTCATGAGCGGCGCCGTGGTCGGGTGAGATCCAGGGTCGGTGTGCGCATCGGGGCGGTTTCGCCTGAGCGACCTGCGGCATGGCCGGGCCGGACCGCCGAGTTCCAGGCCGAGTTCCGAGCCCGATCCCGGGGTGAGAAATAATCGCTGCAGCTCACGTACAATGCTGGGTGGTTTCGATGCGGACACGGATTGTAGCCGCATCCCGGGCGAGCGTGTGGAGGCCGGCGAATGCATATCTACCAGAACGTCCTCGAGATGGTCGGCCGTACGCCGATGCTGCGTCTGAACCGTCTCGATACCGGCCCCTGCGCATTGTTCCTGAAGCTCGAATCCCTCAATCCCGGCGGGTCGATCAAGGATCGCATCGGCATGTGCATGATCGAAGAGGCCGAGCGGCGCGGTGAGCTCAAGCCCGGAGACACGATCGTCGAGGCCACTGCCGGCAACACCGGCCTTGGCCTGGCGCTGGTGGCAGCGCAGAAGGGCTATCGCATGATCCTGGTGCTGCCCGACAAGATGAGTCAGGAGAAAATCTTCAACCTGCGCGCGCTCGGTGCCGAAGTGGTGCTGACGCGCTCCGATGTCGGTAAAGGACATCCCGAGTATTATCAGGATCTGGGTGCGTCGATTGCCGCAAAAACCGGCGCTTATTTCATCAATCAGTTCGGCAATCCCGACAATCCTCGGGCCCATGAGTTGACGACCGGCCCGGAGATCTGGGAGCAGACCTCCCGGCAACTGGATGCCGTGGTGGTGGGCGTGGGATCCAGCGGTACGCTCGCCGGGCTGGCCGCGTTCTTCAAGCAGCATGCACCTCACGTGGAAATCGTGATCGGTGATCCGCAGGGATCGATCGTGGCGGACTACGTGCGTACCGGAAACTTCGGCGCCAGCGGCGCATGGCAGGTGGAAGGTATCGGTGAGGATTTCATTCCCGCCATCGCCGATTTCTCCTTGACGCGGCACGCTTACAGCATTCCCGATGCCGAGTCTTTCTCGACCGCGCGCGAACTGTTGCAAAAGGAAGGCATACTGGCAGGTTCCTCGACAGGTACCTTGTTGGCCGCGGCGCTGCGCTATTGCCGCGAACAGACGACGCCGAAACGAGTCGTGACCTTGGCGGCGGATACCGGTGCGCGCTATCTATCGAAGCTGTTCAACGACTTTTGGATGGAAGATCAGGGCTTCATCGAGCGTGCGCGCCATGGCGATCTGCGCGATCTGATCGGCCGTCCGCACGGCGAGCGCGCCACGATCACCGTTGGTCCGAATGACGTGCTCACGACGGCGCACAATCGTCTGCGCAACGCGGGCTTCTCGCAGCTGCCGGTCATGGAAGACGACCGCCTGATCGGCGTCGTGACCGAGGACGACATCCTGCGTTTTGCGTTCGGGCGCCCGGAGCGCTTCAATGAGCCGGTGAAGGCGGCGATGACCACCGCATTTCTGCGCGTCGACAAAAGCACCTCCTTGAACAACCTGGTGGCGATGCTGGAGGTACGTTCCTCCGCGGCCGTCATGGATGACGACAAATTCCTGGGATTGGTCACGCGCTCGGACGTGTTGAATTATCTGCGCCGCCAGATGTCCGCGCAGACGCCCGTCCAGGCCACTACCCAGACCACCACTCAGGCCGCAGCCTTATCTGCGGTGGATTCGGCCGCGGCAACGCCCGGGGCATGAGACCGGCTTGTCTTTCGCCCGACTGCCGTTTGCGCCTGCTTCCTTGCGGGGTTTTTCCAGCTGACCATGGCGGATCATCATGTCTTTCAAATCGACCGACACGTTTACCTCTACGTCCAAGCCGGCATCCGGCCTGCGTTTTTCGACGCGCTGCATTCACGCGGGACAGGCGCCGGATCCCGCCACCGGGGCGGTGATGCCGCCGATTTATACGACCTCCACCTATGCGCAGAGCAGCCCGGGCGTGCACCAGGGCTACGAATATTCGCGCACCGCGAATCCGACCCGCGGCGCCTGGGAGCGTTGTATCGCTGATCTTGAAGGCGGCACGCATGGCTTCGCCTTTGCGTCGGGGATGGCGGCGACGGCGACCTTGCTGGAACTGATCGATGGGGGCAGCCACATCGTGGCGATGGATGATCTGTACGGCGGTACGTTCCGTTTGTTCGAGCGGGTACGCCGGCGTACGGCCAATCTGGAGATCACCTTCGCGGACCTGGCGCAGCCGGGGGCGCTGGAGGCTGCAGTGCGTGCCGATACGCGCATGATCTGGATGGAGTCACCGACCAATCCCTTGCTGCGGCTGGTGGATATCGCCGCCGTCTCGGCGTTCGCTCGCCGGCAGGGTATCTTGACTGTGGTCGACAATACCTTCGCGAGCCCCTGGGTGCAGCGCCCGCTGGAGTTGGGTGCGGACATCGTCATGCACTCGGCGACCAAGTACCTGAATGGGCATTCGGACATGATCGGCGGGGTGGCGGTGACCGGCGATGCCGCGTTGGCGGAGCAGATCGGTTTCCTGCAGAACGCGGTCGGCGCGGTGAGCGGGCCGTTCGACAGTTTTCTGGCCTTGCGGGGACTGAAGACCTTGGCGCTGCGCATGCGCCAGGCCAGCGAGAGCGCCCTGCGCATCGCGGACTGGCTGCAGGCGCAGCCGAAGGTGGCGCGGGTTCTATACCCGGGGCTGCCCAGCCATCCGCAACACGCGCTGGCAAAGCGTCAGATGCGCAACGGTTTCAGCGGCATCGTGACGTTTTTTATCAAGGGTGGCCTGGATGAGGCGCGCAGCTTCCTGGAGCATTGCCGGCTGTTCACAATCGCGGAAAGCCTGGGCGGCGTGGAAAGTCTGGTCGATCATCCGGGGCTGATGACGCATGCGTCCATCCCGCCGGACAAGCGCCAGGCACTGGGCATCGACGATACGCTGATCCGCCTGTCGGTCGGTATCGAGGACGTGGAGGATCTGATCGAGGATCTGCGCAATGCCTTGGGTAATGTCCGGGATTAATGCCTCGGTGTTCCAGTGTCAATGCCTCCAGCTAATACCCAGGGTAATACCTCAGGGGCATGGCGGCCGGACACACCGCATCGTGCCGTGGGATCCGATCCTATGGTGAGGAAGCGGTACTGAGTTATACAATGTCTAAATTGCACGCAACTCATTATTGAGAGCCGCCATTGAAAGCCGTCATACAAACCCCTGAAGCCTACGATGACCACGTCATACGTCTGTTCCTGCTGGCTGCGGCCGTGTGGGGTATCGTCGGGATGTCGATCGGGGTCCTGGCCGCGACCCAGCTCGCCTGGCCGGCATTGAATTTCGAGGTGCCCTGGCTCACATTCAGCCGCATCCGTGCGAATCATACATTCGGCGTGATTTTCGCGTTCGGCGGCTCGGCGCTGATGGGGTCCTGCTACTACGTCGTACAGCGCACCGGACACACGCGCCTGGCACTGGGCAAGCTGGCGCTGTTCACGTTCTGGGGTTGGCAGCTGGCATGCGTCCTGGCCATGGCGACGATGCCCTTCGGCATCACCCAGAGCAAGGAGTATGCCGAGCCGGAGTGGTTCGTAGACCTGCTGGTGGCGGTGGTGTGGGTGTCTTTCGGCACGGTGTTTTTCGCTACGCTGGCGCGGCGGCGCATTCGTCATATCTATGTGGCGAACTGGTATTACGGTGCCTTCATCATCGCCGTAGGCCTGCTGCACATCGTCAACAATCTCGCACTGCCCGTGTCCTTGACGAAGTCCTATCCGGTCTACTCGGGCGTCGTGGATGCCATGGTGCAGTGGTGGTACGGCCATAATGCGGTGGCTTTTTTCCTGACTGCCGGCTTCCTCGGGATGATGTATTACTTCGTGCCGCGCCAAGCGCAGCAGCCGCTGTGGAGCTACCGCTTTTCGATCGTCAATTTCTGGGCGCTGATCTCCATCTACATGTGGGCCGGCTCGCATCACCTGATGTACACCGCCCTGCCGGATTGGGTGCAATCGGTGGGCATGGCGTTTTCACTTGTCCTGCTGATGCCCAGCCTGGGTTCGGCGGCAAACGGCTTGCTGACGTTCAACGGCGCATGGGACAAGTTGCGCACCGATCCGGCAGTGAAATTCATGGTGCTGGCGCTGGTGTTCTATGCCGCCTCGACGTTCGAGGGGTCGATGCTGGCGATCAAATCGGCCAACTCGCTGTCGCATTACACGGACTGGACGGTTGCGCATGTGCATTCCGGAGCGATCGGCTGGGTGGCGATGATCACGATCGGTTCCTTGTATGCAATGGCGCCGCGGGCGCTGGATCGCCCGGCGATGCACTCCAAGCCGGCCATGGAACTGCATTTCTGGCTGCACACGGCGGGACTGCTGTTGTACGTGGCCTCGATGTGGGCGTCGGGCATTACCGCGGGATTGATGTGGCGCGCCACGAATCCGGATGGATCGTTGACCTACAGCTTCCTGGCGAGCTTGATCGCCATCAAGCCCTACTACTGGATTCGTGCCTTCGGCGGGCTGCTGATTCTTTCGGGAATGGTGGTGATGGCTTGGAACTTGTGGCATACCGCGGCGATGGCCCGGGCGAAGCTGATCAAGCCGATCCTGGTGCCGCTTCCGGAACATATCCCCGATCCGGTCGAAGGCCAGGTGCCTGCACCGCTGCCGGCACGTACCTGAGGCCGGCCCGAACAATCTGTCTGGGAAATCGAACATGGGATTGCGCTACAAACATTTCGAAGCGATCGAGAAGCGCGCGGGTCTGCTCGGCGTATTGACCGCGGTCATGGTGTCGCTCGGCGGACTGGCGGAGATCACCCCCTTGCTCATACGGGCACATTCGGTGACGCCGCCGGCGAACGTGCAACCCTATGACGCCCTGCGGCTGGCGGGCAAGGACGTCTATGTGCGCGAGGGCTGCTATTTGTGTCACTCGCAGATGATCCGTGTGCTGCGCTTCGAAACTCAGCGCTATGGCGAGCATTCCACCGCCGACGAGTCGATCTATGACCGGCCGTTCCAGTGGGGTTCCAAGCGTACGGGACCGGATCTGGCACGTATCGGCGGCAAGTATTCCGATCAGTGGCAGCGATTGCATCTACTCGATCCGCGGTCGCTGGTGCCGGAGTCGAACATGCCCGCCTATCCGTGGCTCGAGAAGCGCCAGGTCGACGGCCTCGACGTCCAGGCGCGCATGCGCACATTGCGTCGCCTGGGGGACCCCTATACGGATGAGGAAATCGCGGTGGCACCCGAAGCGGTCGCCGGCAAGACCGAGATGGATGCGCTGGTGGCCTACCTGCAAGGGTTGGGGCTGCGCTCCACGGCGTCTGCAGAAATCGCGGCGCTCCAGGATGATGGGGCGGACAGCGAAACTTCCGGGGGTGCCGGAACGGGAGCTGCGCCATGAGTGCGTTCTGGGGAAATTTCGCCGGGGTGGTTACGGTGATCCTGATGGTGTGTTTCATCGGTATCTGGGTGTGGGCCTGGCGGCCTCGTCATCGGCGGGTGTTCGATGCGATGGCTCAGGTGCCGATGGGCGATGCGCTGTCGCTGCACGATGCGGTGACCGCCGCGCCGGAGGCGTCGATGAATGACTCGAGCGGCAATGGCCGGATGCATGAGGACGCGACGCGATGAGCACCTTCTGGTCCGCTTGGGTGATGTTCCTGGTGGTGCTCAATTTAGGCATCACTTTTTTCCTGTTCCTCTGGGCTCCGCGGGTCAAGATTCCGGTCTTGCCCGACGGCACGACCGGCCATGTGTGGGCGCATGGCGCCTTGCGCGAATCGGTGCGCAAGCTGCCGACCTGGTGGATAGGGTTCTCTGCCAGCATGTTTTTGTGGGGATTCATTTATCTGGCGCTGTATCCCGGCTTCGGGGCGTTCAAGGGTCTGCTGGGATGGACTTCGGGCGCGCAGCTAGAACAACAGGTACGTGTCAACGACGCGCTCAGGGAGCCGATATTGCAGCGCGTGCGCGCCGGCACGGTCGAGGCGCTGGCCGGTGATGCGCAGGTGACGGCCATCGGTCATACCTTGTTTCAGGAAAACTGCGCGGCCTGTCATGGCAGCACAGGGCGGGGCAACACCGTGTTAGGCGCGCCGAATCTCGTGGATGACGATTGGCTGTATGCCGGAGATGGAGAAACCATCCTGACCAGCATTCTGGATGGGCGCCGCGGCGTCATGCCGGCATGGGGCGGCGCCCTGGGGCGTGAAGGCGTGAACCAGGTGGCGGCCTATGTGCTGAGCCTGGGTGGAAGCGAGGCGCCCGAGGACTGGGTGGCAGCAGGCCAGACCCATTACGCGACATTGTGCGTCGCCTGCCACGGTGCCGATGGCCACGGCAATCCGGTGCTGGGCGCGCCGAATCTGACGGATGACATCTGGTTGTATGGCGGTGATTTCGCGCGAATCGCCGAGACCATCAGGGATGGGCGTGCCGGCGAAATGCCCTCCTTGCGGGCTCGCCTGGGCGAGGATCAGGCTCGCATCATTGCCGCCTGGGTCTATGCTCAATCGCACGCTGCCGCCGGCAATCCGCCGGTAGATTCGTCGATGGATTCACCGGACGGCGAACCGTCTTCCGGTGCGCAGCCGCACGAGGCCGGATGAGGGATCCCGGAGCGGGCGGGCGGCCGGCTGTATCGCGGTCGCACTGGTATCACCAGCCGGTGGCATGGCTGGGTGTGCTGATCTTTCTGGCCTCGCTGGCCGGATGTGTGTGGCTGATCATCGCCTCGCTGCGCTATGACGAGAATGCATTGCCCGACAGCGGTGAGCAGTTGCTCAAGATGCCTCTGGAGCGGGTGCCGGACTCGGGTGTCCAGCCGCTTCCCGGCCGGTAGCCTCCCGGGGTGGAATCTGTCGCGCAAGGCTCAGGCTTGGAGAATTTTGGCCTGTGGGATGGATGGGTTCTGAAGAGTGGATCGGACTTGGACGGTCCATGACGGCCGCTCGTCAGTCGGCCAGCCTGGAGAGTTCCTCGGCCTGATATTCCTGCTGCAGGGGCTGGATCAGCTCCTCGAGCTGGCCGCTCATGACGTCCGCGAGCTTGTAGACGGTCAGGTTGATTCGATGGTCGGTGACCCGACCCTGCGGGAAATTGTAGGTACGGATGCGTTCGGAACGATCGCCCGAACCGACTTGCAGCTTGCGCGATTGAGCTTCGGCCTTTTCACGCCGTTCGCGCTCCGCAGCCATCAGGCGTGCTTTCAGCAGCGACAGCGCGCGCGACCGGTTCTTGTGTTGGGAGCGTTCATCCTGGCATTCCACGACCATTCCGGTCGGCAGATGGGTGATGCGGATCGCCGAATCGGTCTTGTTGACGTGCTGACCGCCGGCGCCGGAGGCGCGAAAGGTATCGATGCGCAACTCGGCCGGATTGATTTCCACCTCGCCGGCTTCATCCAATTCGGGAAGGATGGCGACGGTGCAGGCCGAGGTATGGATGCGCCCCTGAGCTTCCGTGGCCGGCACGCGCTGCACCCGGTGCGTACCGGACTCGAACTTGAAATGCGAGAAGGCGCCGCGGCCGACGATGCGGCTGATGATTTCCTTGTAGCCGCCATGTTCTCCGGGGCTTTCCGAGAGTATCTCCACGCTCCAGCATTGTTCGTCTGCGTAGCGGGAATACATGCGGAACAGATCGCCGGCAAAGATCGCCGCTTCGTCTCCCCCGGTGCCGGCACGTATTTCCAGATAAATATTGCTGTCGTCGCGGATATCCTTGGGCAATAGCAGCTTGGCCAGTTCCTCCTGTTCGCGTTCGATGCGCGCATCGAGGCTGGCAAGCTCCTCGCGGCCGAGTTCCCGCAATTCCGGATCGGTACCGTCGACCATGTCCTGCGCCTGGCTGCGCTCGATCAGGGTGCGCATATAGCCCTGATAGCGCGATACCACGGGTTCCAGCCGCGCATATTCCATGGACAGTTCCCGGAACCGGGCGGTATCGGCGATCACGGATGCGTCGGCGAGCATGGCGCTCACTTCTTCATGGCGTTCGGCGAGGGTTTCCAGTTTTTTGCGTATCGAGTCTTTCATTCGCTGGGGTCGGCGGCGAGCAGTGCGCGCGTGGTTTCGAGCAGATGCTCTTCGCCACGCTCGGCAGCATCGCGCAGGCGTTGGATGGGACCGTGCAACAGGCGATTCGTCAGTGTCGCACCCAAAAATTCCAGGACTTCCCGCGGGTCGCGTCCGGCGGCCAGCATGCGTCGCGCCTGGGCGGCGGTCTGATCGCGAATCATGTCCGCTTCATCCCGCAGCTGGCGGATGGCCGGCACGGCATGCAATGTTTTCAGTTGCAGTTCGAATTGTGCGGTTTCTGCGGCCAGCATCTGGCTGGCATCCTTGGCCGCGGCACGGCGCGATTCAAGATTCTCATTCACCACATTTTGAAGATCGTCGATTGTGAACAAGTAGACGTCCTGGAGTTCGGCGATGGCGGAGTCGATGTCGCGTGGCACGGCGATATCGACCATGAAAATAGGTTTGCGCCGGCGCGCGCGCACGGCCGCCTTGACGGCTTCCAGCGTGATGAGGGGAGTCGGGCTGGCGGTCGAGCTGACTACGATATCAGCTTCGGGCAGGTGGGCGGCGAGGGCATCGAGGTCGATGGCCGAGCCGTTGAACTCGGCGGCCAGTGATTGGGCGCGCTCCTGGCTGCGGTTCGCAACGATCAGGCGGCGCAGGCCGTTGGCGTGCAGATGCCGAGCCACCAGTGTGATGGTTTCGCCGGCGCCGACCAGCAGCGCGGTGTGATCGGAAAAACGCTCGAACATGGTTCGCGCCAACGACACGGCGGCGGAAGCCACCGAGACGGCGTTCGCGCCGATACGGGTCTGGGTCCGTACCCGCTTGGCGACCGCAAAGGCGGTCTGCATGGCCCGATTCAGGTAGGGACCGGTCACTCCCTGGCTCAGGGCGGTACGGTAGGCGTCCTTGAGCTGGCCCAGGATCTGGGATTCACCCAGCACCAGGGAGTCCAGGCCGCAGGCCACCGAAAACAGGTGCTGCAGGGCGGCGGTGCCGCGCAGCCGGTACAGGGCGCCGCCGGTTTCCAGGTGCAGCGCGCTGAGTTCGTGCCAGCCGGCCAGCCAGTTCACCAGGATGCTGGTGTCGACGTCGGTGACGCAATACAGCTCGGTGCGATTGCAGGTGGAGACGATCAGCGACTCACGCACGCCGGGAACCGTGGTCAGCTCTTGCAAAGCTTCCGGCAGTTCCTCGCCCGCAAAGACTACTTTTTCGCGGATCTCGACGGGGGCGGTGCGGTGGTTTATTCCGATGACGACGAGTGGCATGCCGGTGGTTGTTGCAACCGGATCGGGATTCTCAGGGATGGGGGCTCGGATGACAAGCGACTCACGTTTCCAAGAGGCTGCGCGCCGCCCGGAAGAACGGCCTGGAGGCTGCTATAGTGCGGTGACGATGATCCCAGCTCATGCTTCGACGTCAGCCGCCGCGCTGATACTTGTGATCCTATCCCTGTTGTCGGCCTGTACGCTGCCGGGGCAGCGTGGAGACCGGCCAGCCGGATCCGATGAGGAGATGCTTCCGGCCGATCCGGACGCGCTGGTGCTGGGGGCCGAGGTGGCCTTGCAGCGTGGCCGGTATCTGGATGCCAGCCGCGCCTACGTGCGAGCGGCACTGGCGAGCGAGGATGAGACTGTCGCGGAGCAGGCAGCTCGCCTTGCGTATGAGCATGAACAATGGACGCAGGTTCTGGCAGCAGCGGATCGCTGGCTGGCGCTGAACCCGACCAACGAGGAAGCGCAGCGCTTTGCGGCCTTCGCGGCCTTGCACCTGTACCGGATCGATACCGCCGAGGAGCATCTGGGCATATTGCTGAACACGGCATTCATCAGTCCGCAGGCGGGTTTTCTGGCGCTGCTGCCGCAACTCGTCGAGGAAGCCTCACCGTCGGCAGCCACGGCCGTGTTGCAGAGGTTGGTGCCTCGTTTCGATGACATGACCGAGGCGCACTATGCGCTGGCGCAGGCGGCGATACGGTCCGATAACTACGCGCTGGCGCGGGTGCATGCCCGCCGGGCGCGTGAACTGGGGGCCTACTGGGCGCCGGCCGGCTTGTTGCTGGCGCGGGTGCAGATGCTGCAGGGCGAGACGGATGCAGCGCTCGCCACGGCACGGACCGTGATCGCGCAGGAGGATCTGGATGTCTATCGCCTGGAGTATGCACTGATGTTGCTGCAGGCCGGTGAGGAGACGGAGGGCCGCAGGCAGCTGCTCGCCCTGAGTGACAGCGAGACGGCGGGAGCGATGGTGGAGCGCGCCCTGGCCGATATCGATTTCCAGCTCGGCAATCGCAGCGCGGCCGCCAGGCGTTTCGGCCATCTGGTCTCGACCGGCCGTTTCGTCTACGAATCGTTGTTTTATTTGGGTGCGCTCGCCGAGCAGCAGGACAATCCGGAGGATGCCCTGCAGTTCTATGAGCGCGTCACCGGCGGGGATATGGCGATGGCCTCGCAAGCGCGTGCCGCGCGCCTCAAGGCGCAGCGGGAGGGGCTGGAAGCCGGTTTGGTGCATTTGCGGGAGTTTGCCGCGACCCGGCCGCAGTATCGTATCGATACCCTCGTGGCGCAGGCATCTCTCAGGGGGAGCAATGCCGATTCTGCCGGCGCGCTGGCGTTGTTGGATACGGCTCTGCAGGACTATCCGGATTCGATCGAGCTGCGCTTTGCCCGGGTATTCCAACTGGAGAAAACCGACAAGGTGGCCGAATCGGTGGCCGCGCTCAGGAAGATCGTGGCGGACCGGCCGGGCGATCCGACAGCCGAAAATGCGCTGGGCTATACGCTCGTGGATCGCACCCGGGCGTACCAGGAGGGTTTCGGCCTGATCGAGCGCGCGCTGGCCCAGGCGCCCGACAATGGCGCGGTGCTGGACAGCATGGGGTGGGCCCTGCATCGCCTCGGGCGTCATGTAGAGGCGCTGAAATATCTGGAGCAGGCCAGAGGCCGTATCGATGATCCGGAACTCGATCTGCACCTGGGTGCAGTGCTGCTGGCGCTGGACCGCAAGGCGGAGGCGCGCGAAGTGTGGCGCCAGGCGAGCGAGCGATATCCCGACAACGCCGAGCTGAAGCGGCAGCTGCAAAAGCTTGAATAGCCCGAGGCGCTCATGAACTCTCCATGCTTGCGACCGGCGGCCGATCCTGGCCGGCCGGCGGCGATGCCGGCGTGTTTCCCAGGATCGCTGCTCATGGCCCTGCTGCTGCTCGTGATGACGGGTTGCGCGGGTGTGCCGCGCTCTGCGCCATCCCTGCCGGTGGATCTTGCAAGTCTGGATCGATGGCAGGCCCACGGCAGGCTGGGTGTCTCCGGGACGCAGCGAGGCGGTTCCGGCTCGTTCGACTGGCAGCAGCAGGGTCGGCGTGCCGAGGTCCGTATTCGCGGACCTTTGGGATTGGGCAGTGTGCATATGCAATTGCTTGGGGATGCCGCGCGGCCAAAGCTGCGGCTGGAAACCGGCGATGGCCGGGTGCTCCATTCACAGGCTGCCTGGGATGAGTTGGAAGCGCGTCTGGGCGAGGATGTGCCGGCCGGCAACCTGCGCTACTGGTTGCTGGGCCTGGCGGCGCCTGGAGAATATCGCTGGCATGATGATGAACGCACGGGCGATGTGGTTCTGGAGCAGGATGGCTGGCGTATCGATTATCAGCGCTATTCGACCGAGGCCGGTGCCCGGGTGCCGGTAAAGATGCGTGCTTCCAACGGTCAGGCACAAGTGCGCATCGTCGTGGATCAGTGGCGGTTGGGACAATGAACCGGGGTGCGGCGCTGGGTCCGGATTCGCCCTGGCTGGCGCCTGCAAAACTTAATCTGTGCCTGCATATCCTCGGGCGGCGTGCGGATGGCTATCACCTGCTGCAAAGCGCCATCCAATTCATCGATCTATGCGATCGGTTGAGATTCTACCGGCGCGAGCGAGGCCGGATCGAGCGTATCGACGGACCGGCCGAGGTTCCCGCCGAGGAGGACATGGTCATCCGTGCCGCACGCCTGCTGGCCTCCCGCCATGAGGTTCCATCCGGGGTCGCCATCGCGCTCGACAAGCGTATTCCGATGCAGGCCGGCCTGGGCGGGGGCAGTTCGGATGCCGCCACCGCGCTGCTGGCATTGAACCGACTGTGGGGGCTGGGACTGGGCCTGGAGGTGCTGGCGGAGCTGGGCTTGAGTCTCGGGGCGGATGTGCCGGTGTTCGTGCATGGGCGGGCCGCCTGGGTGGAGGGTATCGGGGAACGTCTCACGCCGGTGGATTTTCCTACCGGGGTTTATTTGCTGCTGGAACCGGGGGTGCGGGTGAGTACGGCCTCCGTGTTTCAGGATGCTGAATTGACACGTAATTCCCCCGTCACGACAATACGCGACTTTCTCTCCGGGGCGGGCCGCAACGATTGTCTCGCCACGGTGTGCAGACGCTATCCAGAGATCGCTGAAGCGCTTGATTTTATTGATAAATTCGGAAATGCAAGGCTGACCGGAACAGGTGCTTGCGTGTTTGCGGCCATGCCTGATGAGCGCGCGGCGCGCGGCGCACTGGCACAATTGCCGCCACGCTGGCGCGGCCATGTCGTACATGGATTGAACCGCTCGCCGGCATGGGATCATCCTGCACTCGATCGCTGAAGAAGTTGGGGCGTAGCCAAGCGGTAAGGCAGCGGGTTTTGATCCCGCCATCCGGAGGTTCGAATCCTCCCGCCCCAGCCATTCCTATGTGGGAGCCTTGATGGATCGTTCAACGATGGCGGTATTCGCGGGCAGTGCCAATCGGCAGCTCGCCCACGATATCGCCCGCCATATGATGGTGCCGCTGGGCCGCGCGTCCGTCGGCCGCTTCAGCGATGGCGAGACGACGGTCGAGCTGCTGGAGAATGTCCGCGGCCGCGATATTTTCATCGTCCAGCCGACCTCGCCGCCGGCAAACGAACATGTGATGGAACTGCTGGTGATGGTCGATGCCTGCCGGCGGGCTTCCGCGGCGCGCATCACCGCCGTCGTGCCCTACTTCGGCTATGCTCGTCAGGATCGGCGGCCGCGCGCCACGCGAGTGCCGATCACCGCCAAGCTGGTCGCGAACATGATCGCGAGTGCCGGTGTCGATCGTGTGCTGACCGTCGATCTGCATGCCGATCAGATCCAGGGCTTCTTCGATATCCCGGTGGACAATGTATATGCCTCGCCGGTGTTGTTGGGCGACGTCTGGCGGCGCAAGTATGACAATCTCATGGTGGTCTCGCCGGATGTGGGCGGAGTGGTGCGCGCCCGGGCCTTGGCGAAACGTCTGGACGATGCGGAACTGGCGATCATCGATAAACGCCGTCCGCGCGCCAATGAATCGGAGGTAATGAACATTATCGGCGAGGTGGCCGGCAAGACCTGCGTGCTGGTCGATGACCTGGTCGATACCGCCGGCACTTTGTGCCATGCGGCGCAGGCGCTCAAGAAGGCGGGAGCGCAAAAAGTGTACGCCTATATCACGCATGCGGTGTTGTCGGGACCGGCGATCGAGCGGATTACGAAGTCCGATCTCGATGAACTGGTCGTGACGGATACGATTCCGCTGTCGGAGGCCGCCAGGCAATGCACGAAGATTCGCCAGCTCAGCGTGGCTGGACTGTTGGCGGAAACGATGCGGCGCATCCGCGACGAGGAGAGCGTCAGCTCGCTTTATATCGATTAATGATGCGCCTGGTGAAGCGACGCTTCGCCAGGAGGCGGGGCGATAGAGGCTGAGCGATAGAGCTTGGGCGATACGGCCCGGGCGATGCCGCGATGACGATACAACGATTGATGGGTGCGCCGCCTGCCTTTGGTCGCGAAGCAGGCGTCGCGTATTGTTCCTTTGTTTGGAGTCCGACATGAAAACTTCTTTTGAACTCGTCGCCGATCCGCGCGAGGTGCAGGGGAAAGGTGCGAGCCGCCGCCTGCGTCGAGCCGGAAAGGTTCCGGCGATCCTGTATGGCGGCGGTGCGGAGCCGGTGCAGCTGGTTCTGGACCAGCAGAACTTGTTGACCATGACCGCCAATGAGCGGTTCTTTTCCACCATCCTGTCCGTGAAAAGCGGCGGCAAGGTGCAGCCAGCGATCCTCAAGGATTTGCAGCGTCATCCGGCAAAGAACCAGATCCTGCACATGGATCTGCTGCGTGTGCTGGAAGATGAGAAGATCCGTATGATGGTGCCGTTGCACTTTGTCGGTGCCGCAGGTTCCCCGGGCGTCAAGACGCAGGGCGGTTCGGTGTCGCATCTGCTCAACGAGGCGGAGGTCAGCTGCCTGCCGAAGGATCTGCCGGAATCGCTGGTGGTGGATCTGTCCGAGATGGAAATCAACCAGATGAAGCGCCTGTCGGATATTCCGCTGCCGGAAGGTGTGGAACTGACGGCGCTGACCCACGGCCGCGACGAAGCGATCGTCTCCATGCATCGTCCACGCGCCGAGGAGGCGGAAGCGCCTGCCGCGGCGGCGGCGGCTGGCGGCGATGCGAAAAAGGACGAGGCTGCGGCGGGCGCCAAGAAGGACGCCGGCAAGAAGTAAGGCTGGCGGCCCTCCGGCGGCTTCAGCGCCGGAGGGCCGCTCGTCGTTGCGCTGTCTCGCGGGGTCCGCCATGGACTTCCTCAAAAGCATCTCCGCGTTCGCGACGAATGCGCTGGCGGCACGGCGTGAGGATTCCGACCGCCGTTGCCATGGATATCCCTCATGCCTGGCACTGCCTTGAAAATCATCGTCGGGCTCGGCAATCCCGGTCCCGAGTATTTGCTGACGCGCCATAACGCAGGTTTCTGGTTCGTCGATGCGCTGGCGGCCCGCCTCGGTGGTCATTTTCGCGGGCAAGGAAAGTTTCACGGCGATATTTGCCGGACAACGATCGCAGCCGGGGAAATCACGCTGCTCAAGCCCATGATCTACATGAATCGCTGCGGCTTGGCAGTGAGGGCCTTGTCCGATTACTTGCAAGTTCCACCTGAGGAAATCCTGATCGTCCATGACGAGCTGGATCTGCCGCCCGGCGAGGCGCGCTTCAAGTTCGCCGGCGGCGCCGGCGGCCATAACGGGCTGCGCGATGCGATCAGTCATATCGGCACCGGCTTCTGGCGCCTGCGCCT